>NZ_CADFEO010000001.1:0-709179 GCF_902833075.1 Burkholderia sp. BCC0405 | reverse complement strand
GAGACGAGGCCTTCGTGGCTCACGCGCCGCTCGAGCCGGATCACGCCGTTGAAGGTGCCGGCCGGCAACGCCTGCAGTGCGGGGCGCTCCTCACCGAAGTGCTGGGCGACGACGCGGTGCGTCGTGCCGTGCACGCGCACATTGGCCACCGTGTCGAGCCACTCGCGCAACTGTCGGTTCAAGTCGGCGAGATTCTGGAAACGACGCGCCAGGAAGAAGTCCTGCCGGATATAGCGGTACGGCCGCTCGACCTTGCCCTTGGTCTTGGCGCGATATGCCTTGCAGGCGCGCGGCGCGAAGCCGTAGTGCTGCGCAAACGCGACCAGCTTCGCGTTGTAGACGATGTGCTTCTCGACTTCGCCCAGCACGGCCGCCTTCATCCGGTCGTACAGAATCTCGCGCGGAGCGCCGCCGAGGTGCTCGAACGCATCCATGTGGCAGCGCAGGACGGTCTGCAGGTCCTGATGCTCGACGAAACGTCCCCAGAGATAGCGGCTGTGCCCAAGCACGATCGAGAATAGCCAGATCGAGCGTCGCTGGCCAGGCGCGTCGCCGAACTCGACATTGAAGTGGGCGAAATCCACCTGCGCTTGATGCCCGGCAGGCGTCTCGAAGCGCACCTCGAAGCCACGTTGGCGGGGCGGCCGGACCTCCCGAACCAAGTCGCCCAGCGCCGTGCGGCCACCGGTGTACCCCATGGCCCGAATCTCGCGCAGCAGTCGCTCGACGCTCAGGTCGGGAAACTCGCGTACACGTTCGGTGACGTAGTGAACGAACGGATCGACCACGCACGGTCGCGGTGCGCGCGGCCCGTAACGCGGCGCCTGAACGCCATTCCTGATGTATTTACGAACGGTCTTGCGGTCCATACTCAGTCGAGCAGCGATGGCCGAAATACTCAGCCCTTGCCGGTGCAATTCCAGAATCGTCATCACTTCCTCCAGCTCGACCACCGACACCCCCACGACGGATCTCCAGGGCGATATGGTCGGCGATCGACAGGACGGCGCAGCTGCCGCGGCGCCGTCAGATAAAAAGCCGGGGAAAATTACTTCGACGAAAGTGGGGAGTATCTATCCGACGCTGACAGATGGCGAAGCGTGGGCAATATTTCTCGCACCTCGCCGAGCGACACAACCTGACGCCGGTAGAGCTGGACCAATTGCTCGTCGACAATGCGATCTCGGACTCCGAGCACCGTACGATGCTGAACCTGGCGCCGGTCGACTTGTTCTCGCAGGCCGCTTGACGGAAGGTATTCTTGGGCACAGCCCGGCACGTGAGTGCCGGGCTTTTTCTTTTTTGGAGGCCGGATGAAAACGCGATGAGATGGCTTTGTGGTGGCGCACCTTGCAGAGGAGACTTGCGACAGCTCGGTGAGCGTGTGGCCACGATTACTTTGTTTTCGGCTGTCTCCAGGCCGTTGGTGGCCGAACGCGGGCGGTGGGAGCGTCCGGACCGCCCGCGATGTGCAGTTGCGGCGTATCTGGAGGCCAGTAGGTTATGCCAAATCAGGGCGGTTGAGGAGTTCAGCGAGATCAGCATCAGTCGGCGTCAGCGCGGTATGCGCAGTCTGAATTCGCGCGCGGCCAACTACGAGGTTCCGAGAGTCGATCGAGATGCGTTCGATATGTCGGCCTCGCGCAGCGCGCTCGGGGGTTTGCTGGTACGGGTGGCCACGGTGGATATAGTCTTCGAGGTCCGGCTCGGCGAAGGCGATCTGGTGCGTGTCGTTCTCGGTCAGCGCGATGCAGAGCATTGCGAACGGGATTCCGGCCAGTTCCCGATCGGCGATTCGATTGAGGACAGCGTCACGCGCTTGGTGATCTGCAGTGAGGATTCTCTGCGGGCCCTTGTGATTGTCGATCTGAACGACGATTTGCTTGACCTCGGTATGGCGGGAAATGAGCCTGTATCGGCAGATCGCGAGATCGTCGCCCGTGAAATAGATGAAGTCGGTGTAGCGCGTTACGTAGTCCATATGAACACTCCGATAGCAAAGAAGCCAGCGAAATTACTGGCTTCTTCAGGCTATCGACGTGGCCGAGAAGTCAAGTCGCACCGTTGGCTTGATGAGCGGGCTGGAGGGTGGCGCGAATTCGGATCACGGTCCGTTGGCTGGTGAGGCCCAGTGCGGCCATGACGTCATCGTTGCTCCGGCCGGCGAGCAGGAGGCGGCGTGCGAAGGTGTTGCGAAGGGTTCTCGGGCTCATGTCGGGCACGCGGATGTCGACCGCGAGCAGCTCGTCGCGGACGATCCGGCCGAGCATCTCGTCCGTCATCGGGCCGCCGGCCCGGGGCGACGGAAACAGCAGCGCGCTGGCGGCCGCTGCTGTGTGGCTCATCCATCTCTCCAGAACCGGCCGTGCGAAGTCTTCAAGGTTGATTCGACGCGCCTCGCGCGGGCCTCGCTTGGGGATCAGGAGGTGCGGCCGCGCCGGCGAAAGGTCGAGGTCACCGGTCGCCGCCTGTCGAATTTCCTGCGCGGTGATGCCTGTCGAAAGCAGCAGCGCGACGATCGCGCGATTGCGGACCGCACGCTCGTCGAGGCCGTCGAGCGAGGCAACCGAATCCTGCAGCCGGCGATCGTCAGCTTCCAGCAAGTACACGGGGACGGGTTCGTCCTCTGGCCAGGTTTGGGCCAGGGCATAGGCGGCAGCGGGGTTGGTTTTCCGGACACCGACATCGACCAGATGCCGACCGAGCCGGTCGAGCAGCTTCTGGTACCGCAGCCGGGTCGTGGTGCCAGGCTTGCATCGCCGATCGAGGTCAGCGAAGAACGTCTCGAGCTGCTCGGCGCCGAAGGTGGCCAGCGACCGTTGCGCGGCGGCGAGGTGGCGCATGAAGCGCTCGAACATGGCGTCGTGCTGGACGATCGACCGTGGAGAGAAGGCACGCCGATCGGCGCCGGCGGCTTCGGTGCGTTGCCACTGCTGGTATGCCTCGGTCGGTGCCGACAGCCAGAGAGTCGGATCGTCCATTTGACCTTATATACTGAATATTGGGTGCCCCAAGCATAACGCGAATCTCCGATTCGCGTCCTTTGCCCACAGATGGGAGGGGCGTCCCGCTCTCGTCACTCGGGCAACGCTCGCATGTACAACCTCCACTCCCGCCGAGTTTCCGCCCACCAAGCAATGTACTGACAGAGCGCTCATGCCGTTGCTTGGGCTCGGTCGGATAGATCGGCCGCAGACAACCGTTCGCGAACGCTGAGATAGACGATCGGAAGTGATGAGTCCGACAACGTCCAGTCGATCAGGCCGCTCAGATCGACGCCTGGCAACGTAGTAGGCCCGATTCGCGGAAGGGCATCGACGACTGCCGCTTCATTCCGGCTCTGGAATGCGAGATCCGAAAACGCTTGCTCTTCGATATCGCGCAGCACGGGCCAGCTCCAGGCGTGCACTGATCCTGCCTTCAGATGGCGATCTGCGAGCGACGTGGCGATGCGGCGCAAGTCTTCCATGGCGCGCGCGAGCGCGTGCTCGAAGCGCACTGGGTCGGGTTGCGGACCGGTCGTCGTAACGGTTTCTGGGCGTTCCATAGGGGCGTCGAGGTGATGCGGCGGCCGGTTGTGTCGAAGCCGGCTGCCGTGTTGCGTTGCACTGTAAATATATCCAGCGTTGGGACTCAGTTCAAGAACGGGAGGGCGGCGGCGCGATCTCGAATGGTTCTCGGTCCTTGCCGTCGATCCAGGCCGGCGGGCGGCCACGGCCGCTCCACGTCGCACCGGTTTCGGGATCGCGATACCGTGCTCGAGCCGGTTGGTGTTTGCGCGCTTTGCTGCCGCCGAAAATCTCGCGGGCGGAAATATCAAATTCCAACACCATGCGCTTCACTTCGGCCAGCACGGTCTCGCGTGCTGCGGCCTTGGCATTCTCGATCTCGGTTTCGAGGACGGCGCGTTGTGCAAGCAGCGTTTGGTAAGTCGACATCATTTCTCCTGTTGCGGTTAGGGAATCGATATCAACCAGCGTACCGGCTCATCTGGAAAGTCAAGTTCCGCTCGTTATAGCGCGACAACCGGATCAACTCGATCGACGTTCGCGGCGCGGGCGCTTGTCCACTCAATCGCTTTCAATCGAGGCGAAGTAGCGTCGATTATTTTCGGTCGGTTTCTGATCGGAAAGTTACCGACAGCTCTATTAGTGACACTTTTTAACGTTTAGTACATCGGCGACGCGCCGCGGCTATGGCTATGCCGCGTACGGACCTACTGGAAGAGACGTCGACGTCGCATGACAATCGGCCAAAATTCTCGATGACCTGATTTTCAAGATTGGTGTTTGACTGAGCGGCTTATTGATATAGACAAGCGGATAACTTATTAAAGAATTTCCCGTATGATTGTTGTAATGAAATGCCGCGAACTCGCCAAGCCTGACAATTGTTGACCATCTTTCAGTTTAGGCTGTGCGACCATCTGCGGAAAATTCAAAGCGAGACCAACTATGCGCCGCAGCACGCGCGATATTGAGATTCGGCACGTTCAACGGGAAACGGCCAAACAGGCGATTATCCTCGACCATGCTCCGCTGAAAAGCGAAGGGCGTGCGCGATGGGTCAAGGCGACTGCGTGGGTCATGACGGCCGTGATGTATTTCGCGCCGGCCGTGTTTCTCGCGGATCAAACGGCGCATGCCGCACCGATTGTCGATCCGCGTGCACCGATTCCGTTCCAGCCGACGGTTACGCAAACGAGCACGGGCGTACCCGCTATCAACATTCCGACACCCAATGCGAATGGCATTAGCGTCGGGCAATATCAGTCGTTTAACGTGGGCCCTGAAGGCCTCGTGCTGAACAACAGCACGGTGGCGGGGACTCCGCTGCTCGGCGGTACACTCGGCGCGAACCCGAACCTGAACGGCCGACCGGCGACGACGATCGTCAATCAGGTCAGCTCGACTGGCCCGGCGGCCTCATTGTTCGGGCCGCTCGAGGTGTTCGGGTCGCCGGCGGCCGTGGTCGTGGCCTCTCCAAATGGCGTCAGCGTCAATGGTTTGAGCGTGACGAACGTCACGAATTTGACGCTCACGACCGGCACGCCGCAGTTTCTCACGGGTGTCGGCGGCGCGGCCACTGACTTTACGCACGCGGGTGCCGTGGCGTACGACGTTCGCTCCGGCAATATTTCGATCAGCGGGCCGGCAGGTAACGACGGCACGCCGGGCGCTGGGGTGGAAGGCACGGTCGGGAATCTGGACCTCATCGGCCAAAGCGTCACCGTCAACGCACCGCTGCGCGCCGATCAGCGCGTGAACATCGTCACGGGCAACCAGCTCGTGACGCCGGCGTCGTCGAATGCGACCGGCATCACATACGGCACGGCCGCAAACGGCACGGCCAACACAGCCGCGGCGATCGGCAAGAACGTCGCGGTCGATGCGAGCCAATATGGTTCGGTCGCATCGGGCACCGTCTATATCGTGTCCACGGCGGCTGGTATGGGCGTGAACACCCAGGGCCCACTGTCGGCAACGGCGGGCAACGTAGTCGTCAATGCGAACGGTGACGTGTCGGTCGGTCAAACGTTTGCCAATCAGAACGTCAATCTGGCCAGCACGGGCAATACGACGATCAGTGGGACCGGCCTCGCGAACCAGAACTATACGGTCGCGGCGAACGGCGACATTAATGCGCCGAGCTCAGTGTCGGCCGGGCAGAACGTCACGATGACGGCGGGCGGCAATCTGAACGCCGCGTCCGTCGCCGCGAACGGCGCGGCGAGCCTGACGGCCGGCCAGTCTATGACGATCGGTTCGCTATCGGCGCACGACATCGCGCTGCAGACGACGAACGGGGATCTCACAGTCGGCGGCTTGAGCGCACCCGGCACGGTGTCGGCCAAGGCCGGGCGGGATCTGACGGTCAATGGCGCGGTGCAGGGCGGTAGCACGGTGGCGCTCGCGGGCGCGCGCAACGCGACGGTCAACGGGCAAGTGTCGGGCGTCGGCGATACGACGATCGCGGCGCAAACCGGCTCGGCTGCGGTGAACGGCAATGCGCAATCGAATGGTGCGTTGTCGGTGACGGCGGGCCAGAACGCTGCGGTCGGTGGCACGGTACAGGCACAGGGGCCGGTAACGATCGCCGCACAAGGCGGCTCGATCACGGGGCAAGGCAACGTCGCGTCGTCGCAAGGCGCGGTCAACCTGAACGCTGGCCAGGCGATCGCGTTAAACGGCGCGGTGCAAAGCGGGAGAACGATCAACGCGACCGCTGGCACGAACGCAAGCTTCGGTGGTACGGTTTCCGCGCCGGGCGCGGTGACGATTCAGGCGGGGCAGGACACAACGCTCGGCGGAAACGTCACGAGCGGCGCAGCCCTGAATGTGACCTCCGGCGGCAACACCAGCGTGCAGGGAATGGCCGCATCGGTCGGCGACATGACGCTCGCGGCCAACGGCGGCTCGTTGACGACGACCGGCAACGTGGTGTCGCTCGGCACATTGAACGCGATTGGATCGCAGGGCGTGAGCCTGGGTGGCACCGTCAACAGCGGCGACAACGCATCGATCGGATCGAGCGCAGGTAGCGTCGCGATCGCGGGTACCGTGTCGACGCCGGGCGCAGTCAATATCAATGCCGGGCAGGACGCGACCGTCGCCGGGACGATCCAGAGCGGCCAGACCACGACGATCGCAGCCGCGCGCGATGCGAATCTGAATGGGGGCCTCGCAGTCAGCAACACCGGCAACGCAAGCGTGACGGCGGGCCGCGACATCAGCGGCACGGGTGCGATCAGCGTCGCGAACGACACGACGCTCAATGCCGGCAACAACGTTGCTATCTCAGGCGCGATCCAGACTGGCAACAATCTGAGTGCAGCCGCTGGCCAGAATCTGTCGGTCGCCGCGACGACGGCGGTCGGCAGCAGCACGCTGACGGCGACCAACGGTAGTGCGACGCTCGCAGGCGATGCGCTGTCGGGCGGGGCGACGACGATCACGGCCGGCACGGACGTGAACGCACAAGGCAGTCTAAAGAGCATCGGTGATCTGAACGCCAACGCGAAGACAGGGAATCTGACGGCGGCCGGTCCAGTTTCGACGGCGGGCAATGCGACCCTGAACGCCGGCCAAAATCTGACGCTCAACGGCCAGACGACTGCATCAAAGGATGCGAGCCTCACGGCAACCAACATCACAACGCAGGGCGTGGCGGTGGGTGGCAATCTGACCGCCACCGCGACGAATAACCTCGATACGTCGGCTGGGCAGCTCAATCAGCCCTTCAGCGCCACTGCACCGGCCTTGTCGGTCGGCGGCAATGCGACCTTGTCGGGTACGAACGTGAAGACCGCGAATGCGGTTGTCGGCGGCACGACGCAGATCACCGGTACCCAAAGCCTGACGACGGGCGGCACGGCCGCCTTCAAGGGCGATGCAACGCTCGCCGGCGGCACGATCAATAACGTCGGTACGCAGATGGCGGCCGGCAATCTGAACGTGTCGGGCTCGACCGTCTCGAACTCGGGCAGCCTGTCGTCGTTGCAGACAGCGAACGTCACCGCGACGAACCTCAATAATGCGGGAACGATCTACGGGCCGACGGCGAATTTCAACGTGTCGGGTGCGACGACGAACTCGGGTGGTCTGCTCGCGACGAACGCGCTGAACCTGACGACGGGCAACCTGAGTAACGCGAACGGCCTCATTTACGCTGGCGACGTCAACAATCCGACCGCCGCAGTCGGTAACACCACTGTGACCGTCACGGGCGGCAATGGTTCGTTCGACAATACCAACGGCCGGATACTTGCTCAAAATTTGGCGACGCTGAGTCTGCCGAATCAGACGCTCGACCCGTCGGCTGCCAGTTATGGGACCGTCAACGGCGGAAACGGCCTGAATCTGTCCGCGCAGTCGGTGAACAATTCTGGGACGTGGACGCTGCCCGGGACGGCGGTTACCGTCTCGGCCACGCAAGGCATCAACAACGCAGGCGCGATCAACCAGGGCACCGGATCGCTGACGCTGAACGGTGCGGTCGGCAACTCGGGCGCAATCAACGGCAACGACCTGACAATCAACGGTTCGGTGGCGAATCAGTCAAGCGGCACGGTGTCGGCCAACAATCTGACGCTCAACGGATCGGGCACCAACTCCGGGATCGTACAGGCGAATAACGCACTCAAGATTACCGGTACGACTTACGACAACTCAGGCGGTACCACACAGGTTGGCACGGCAAACGGGCCGGCCGGTAGCGGCAATGCAACGATTCAACTGTCGGGCGACCTGAGCAATTTGGGCGGCCATTTGACTGCCACCAATGATTTGTCGATCCAGGCGAACAACGTCAACAACGCATCGATTTCATCGAGCGAGACAAGCACCACGACGACGAAGGTGGTCGACAACCCCGGCCTGTTGTGGTCGACGGTCATCGGCACGATCAATTACCAGTTCTACTATCCCGGCAATGGCGGCCACGTCCTGCCGCACTTTATTCCGCTGACGCAGCAGGCGACGCTAGGCGATCTGCTGTCGCCGATCGGGATTGCCGTCATGCAAGCGCCGGTTGCATCGACCGGCACGCTCACGATGGTTCAACTGTCGGGGGATGCATCGCAGGCTCAGCCGCCGGAAGGTAGCCTCGGCGCAGCCTACTGGTATGTGCAATCGGGTACGGTACCGAACAACGGCATCAGTCAGACTTTCACGCTGCCGAGCGTGATCGAAACCACGACGACGGTCGGTGCCGTTTCCGGTCCGCCGTCGGTGATTGCAGCCGGGCACAACCTCTCGTTGACTGCGCAGGCCCTTAATAATCAGGGCGGTACTGTAAGCGCTGGAAATGACGCATCGCTGAACGTCCAGACGTTGAACAACGAGGCTCGCTCCTATACGTCGACAGTCACGGATACGGTCGATGCCGCGGGGCTGAATACCTTGTTGTCGGGCCTGACCGCGTTGAGTGGTTCGTCGGCTGGCGGATTCTTGGGGCAGGGCGGCACACCGATAGCGGTCTATCAGAGCGTGAACACGTCGCCGGGCTCCTCCGGCGGCGGGATCGTCGGTACGGGAGTTCACGGGTGCGATGCGAACAGCATTTGTTCGTACACCATCGGCATGCCGACGACTTTCACGATCAGTGCGCCCGGTGCAGTGATACCGCCGAGCGTATCGACGAGCACCACGGTTCAGGGCTCGGCTGGACAGATTCAGGCTGGCCATAACCTGAACGTATCCGGTGGCAATTTGACCAACGCCGGGACCTTGACAGCGGGTAACGACGTCACGATTCAGGCAGCGAGCTTTACGAATCAAGGTTCGAATGTTGGATCGAAGACGGTGACGGCGGGTTGTGCATCGGGCGTCTCGAATGCGGGCTGTACGTCGCTGCATACGACGAATCCGAACTCGGAGACGTACAGCTATCAACAGGCCAACAGCAACGTTACCGCTGGCCACGACATCGTCATCGCCGCGAGCCAGGTCAACAACACTTACGGCAATCTGGTCGCGACGCACGATGTCGTGATCGGCGGCTCAGGCACGACCGCGGGCAATCCGACGCAGGCATCGAGCGTCACAAACACCTCGGCCGCGATCGAAGCCGGCAACAACGTCCAGATCAACGCAGGCACGGTGACGAACACGATCGCTGCGCCTGTGATGGTTCACCAGAATTACGGGTCGGCGTCACCGTACACGGGATGCGGACAGAACTGCGAAGCGTATATCGAGGTGCAGTCGGCCCGGCCGTCGACGATTACCGCAAACAATAATCTGTCGATCACGGCGGGCGTGTTCAGCAACACGGGCAGTCTTGTCACGGCGCTGAACAACGTGACGATCAACGCCAGTTCGAGCGCCTCGAGCGACAATCAATACCTGCATGCGTATTGGACAGGTAACCCCGCCGGCATTCGCACGTGGGGTTGCCAAGGGGCGGCGGCGACCTGCCAGAACCTGTACGGCGGGGCGTTCAGTCTCGGCGATGCGCAAGCAGCGCCCGGCTTGCCGTCGAACGTCGGGATGTCGGATTTCGTGCCGGCAACGATTCAGGCGGGCAACTCGCTTGCGGTGAACTCGCCGACGTTGACGAACACCGGCAACGTGATCGGGCAGTCTATCGCACTGACGGGTTCGCAACTCGTCAACGGGATCACGAATCCGAACGTCTTTACTCCGCCGCCGGTCGTGTCGGGGCAGGTGATCTCGCTAGGGCCGGTGTCGACGCCGTCTGGCGTGGCCACGACCGTCAACGTGGCGGGCCGGGTTGTCGATGCGAATGGCCAGCTCACGTCGGTGACCGGTTCGGCGGGTTTGCCACCGAACACGCCAATCGGCACGCAAACCGTCGGCAAGCCGGTCGCGCCGATCGTCACGCAGGCGAACACGCCACTGAGCGCGACCGTCAAGACGATTTCTGGGCAAACCACCACGATCACCTACCTGACGAACAACCCGGCCGCCCAGGTCGTGGACACGGTGTCGTCGGCGTCGTTGATCGCCAATCTGCCGGCGAATCTGCAGCCGGCCAATGTGCCGTTCTACTACGACCCGTACACCGAGAATCAGCAGATCGAGTTGGCCGCGCTGCAGGCGACCGGCAAGAGCAGTTTCTACAGCACGACGAGTGCGATGGACAGTACGAGTCAGGCGTCGATCGCCAATCAGGACAAGGCCGCGCTGTACGGTGCGGCACTCGAGTACGCGAAGGACCACGACATCGCGCTCGGAACGAAGCTGTCCGACGCGCAACTGGCGATGGTCGATCATCCGATGCTCTGGTACGTCGAGCAGTCGGTACCGGAACCGGGTTGCTCGGCGACGGGTGGCGCGACGTGCCCGACCGTGCAGGCACTGATGCCCGAAGTGTTGTTGCCGAAGAACTACGCGGTCGTCAATGCCGATGGCGAGATCACGGGCACGAACGTCACGCTGAATTACGCGAACAGCATCCTGAACACGGGCACCGTCACGGCGCAGAACCTGACGGTCAACACGAACTCGCTGACCAACGAACAGCGCTCGACGAACATTGGCACGATCTATCAGACCGGTCAGGAAGGTGTGCTGTTGCAGACCACGGGCACCGTCGTGCAGCAAGGCGGCTTCATGTCGGCCGCCAATTACGATCTGCAAGTGCAAAGCCTGAACCAGATCGGCGGTGCGCTTCAGAAAACCGGCGCGGATGGCACAGTCGACACAGCCGGCACACAAGCGATGCTGGCGAATCTGAAGGGCCAACTTGGCGGGAACTTCACGCAGCAGACTGTCAGCGACAACCTGCACACGGACGTGGTCGACGGAGATGCGTGGTACGACCAACTCTTCATGACGGGCGTGATCGTCGGCTTGTCGATCATGTCGGGGATGGCGGCGTCGGCGGCAACCGGTGCTGCTGCAGGAGCAACGGCTGGTTCAGGTTCCGCGTTTTCTGCGGCGGGAACAGGTGCGGGCGCGTTGGGCGCCGGTACAGCGAATGCTGCTCTGTCGGCGGGCTTCGCCGGCATGATGAACAGCACAATGAGCCAGTTGAACAGTGGCGGCTCGTTCAATGTGGGCACCATGCTGACGACGGCCGGTACCGCAGCGCTGACCGCCGGCCTGACGAACGGCATCACTTTCAGCAACGGCACTGCCGGTTGGTCGTGGACTGCCTCGAACAATAGCCTTGCTGCGCTGGCAGGTGTGCAGACGGTGGGGAACACCCTCGTCCCGCAAGCCGGTGCGGCAACTGGCTCGTTGCCGACGACGATTACCGCTATCGCGGCCGAGTCGGTGCTTCAAGCGACGATTCAAACGACCCTGCAGGGCGGAAGCTTCCTGACGAATCTGCGCAACAGCGCGGCGACGAATGCGGCGGCATCGATTGCCTACACGATTGGCAATCTGAATCAGGACGGCGCGCTAACGGGTGCGGCGTACGTGGCAGCCCACGCGGCACTTGGCTGCGCGGCAGGTGCGGCGACGGGCCAAGGATGTGGTGGCGGTGCGATTGGCGGGGCCGTGTCGGCCGCGTTGACACCCGATGTGTTAAGGGTGATTGACCCGAGCGGCGCGGCGCTTGATCAAGGCCAGATGGCTATGCTGGCGGCGATTTCGACGTGGGCCGGCGGTGGCATTGCGGGCCTTGCAGGTCAGAACGCGATGGCTGGTGCCACGGCAGCTCAAAACGAGGCGCTGAACAACGACGCAGGAAGTCCAATCCATACAGCTGCAGCCGTGAAGAATGGTGGGGCGCTGAGTGCGGCCGTAGACATGATCCTGACGGCAATGATGCCGTGGAGAAGTCAGACGGGGCAAACCTATATGCAGCCCGTGACGTCGACGGTCAAAGGTATTGGCTCGCTGGCTCAGGCTAACTACGGGAACAAATCCCAACCCCCCGCTGATGCGAACAATCAGCTTTTGGGAGGGGGAAACGATAACAATACGAGTGGGACCGCTGGAGCCGTAGTGACCCCGCCGACGTTGATTTGCATACCTGGTGGCGGTTGCGTAATGATGGTGCCGCTCGTATCGTCGGGAGCTACTGTAGCCTCGGGTCAGGCACCGCTGCTAAGCGACTCCAATAGCACGAATGGCACGGGCACATCCGGAAATAGCGGAATTTCGCCCGACCCAGGTAAGACAGCGGTTTATGTCTCAGTTGCGCCGGACGGTACAATTCAATATGTTGGAATAACGGATAATATTGATGCTAGAGCCGCGGCGCATATGTCTCAAAAGGGAATCTCTATTGATGCAATACCGGGCCTGGAGAATATATCTCGTGCAGATGCGCGAGCAGTAGAGCAGGTTTTGATTGAATACAATGGACTTGGCAAGAATGGGGGTGCGCTATTGAACAAGATAAATAGTATTTCAACTTCTAACCCGATATATGCAAATTCACTGTCTCGTGGAATGGGGATATTGGAATCTGTCGGATATAATGGATTTTGAATTATGATTAAATCCGGTGACGTATTTCGCATAGAGACTTCGAAGGGGGGGGGATATTTTCAATATGTGAAGAAAGTATCGCCGATGGGGGCGTTGATCCGTGTTCTTCCTGGAATTTATCAGGAGCCGCCAGATAATCTTCCTGAAATGGTGGGGGTGGAAACAAATTTCTGGATATTTTTCCCGGTTGGTGTCGCGGAAAAAAGAGGTGTAGTAAAGAAAATTGGGAACTTTGAAGTTCCTGAGCATGCACGAGCTACGCCATTGTTTCGGACTGGAATTCCGGATCAGCAAACTCGGAAGGTTGAGAACTGGTGGCTGTGGGATGGGGAGAAATCATGGCCTGTAGGAGCAATATCTGAAGAGCAACGGCGATTGCCAATACGTGGGGCATGGAATGATACATTGCTCATTGAAAGAATTGAGCAAGGGTGGCTTCCCGAAAAAGACCCGTTTTGAGTTTGTCGAGGTTCACAGAGCTATGAAGATGCGGTCCAGAATATGTACAGAAGCGCCCCCTACGCCGATTGGCAATATTAAATAGGTAGCGGGTAAACGGCGTCGCTGACGATGTGGTCGTGCTTGACGGGAAACTCACAGCGGTTGAGGCAAAATTTGTAGACAATTGGGATACCTCGATTCGTAATCCAAGCGAACAGAATGGAACGACGCCTTGGGCTTTGACTGAACAACAGACCATTGTGGCTCAAGCGCAAAAATATGCTGCTGGTTTAGAAGGAGGTGTGGTTTACCATACCAATAGCCCGCAACTTGCTGCCTACTACAGCAAGGTATTCAGCGATGCGGGCACCACAAATTATAAGTTTGTGATTACGCCGATTAAGTGAAGGAGTGAGGTAAGTGACTAATCGATTGGATCGCCTCGAAAAAGCGCTCGGCGGTAAGCTAGAGCAGCGTGACAACCGGGTCATTCCAGGCACCGCCACAGTTGCGAGTACCGAATTCGTATATTTTTCTGATGACAAAAAAAATACGTTCAGGCAATAATTTAAAAAGCTAACTGAATTCACGAATCCGCCACATGCTAAGAGCGGAGGGGTAAATGAACGAGGTTGCAGAATAAAATTGCCAGACGGGCAACAATTTCATGCCATTGACTTCCATGGCGACATCGAGGGATGGCGCTTGGACATAACGACAGGCGCTCAAGCGCTAAATATTCTTCTCGCTCGGATCGATGGTGATCAATTCGTTGTATCGGATGGTCGAACGTTTCAGTTGAGTCAATGCGAAATTGAATTTACCTGATTCATGGCGGAGGGCGAAGGGCGGAGTTGGAGTAGTAGCGGCTCGCTTCGCGTAGTGCCAGTGGACTGGTTTCGGGATGCTTTCTTGCAACAAGAACATCCGCGCAGATTTTGAAGTAAGACAAATTAAAAATTTACCAAGGTCGAGGCGGATGATGTATCGAAGACCGTTCCAATACAGTTTGGTGCTGGCGTCGATTGGGGTGTCCAGTTCAACTTTCGCGACCGGTATCGTCGCGGATGGTGGCACCGCAACGTCTATTTCAACAGGTGCGGGCGGGCGACAAACCGTCAACATTGCTCCTACCGTCGGCGGTGTCTCGAACAACACCTACTCGTCCTTCAACGTGTCGAAGGCCGGCGCCGACCTCAACAACGTTGGCGTCAATGCCCGCACGATCGTCAACCAGGTCACGAGCACAAATCCGTCGCTGATCCAGGGCAACATCAATGTCCTCGGCCCGCGTGCGAACGTGATCCTGGCCAATCCGAACGGCGTGACGATCGACGGCGGAAGTTTCACGAACACGGGGCACGTCGTGCTGTCGACGGGGCAGGTGAGTTTTAACGATCTCACGCTCGCGCCCGGCGTCGTACAACGCAACGTCGTGTTGACGACCAACCGCGGCGGAATCGCGATCGGCCCCGGCGGCCTGTCCGGCACGCTGGTCAACCTCGACCTGATCGCGAAGCAACTGAGCATCAACGGCCCGGTGACCAACGATTTCACCAGTTCGACGAGCGGCATCCGCGCAATCGTCGGCGACAGCACGGCCACCTACGACACCAGCTTTTCTCCATCCGACAACGGCCATGACTGGCTGATCGGCACGGCGTCTCCTGGCACAAAAAGCAATGCCGTCGCAGTCGACATCACGGCCGCCGGCGGCCTCACGGCAGGCCGCGTCCAACTGATCGTCACCGACCAAGGCGCGGGCGTCCGCAGCCTCGGCAAGCTCTACGCGAACGCTGGCGACGTCGTGGTCACGACGAGTGGTGATATCGCGGTCGCAGACGGATCCGTGAAGTCGGAGCGCGACATCGCGCTCACCACGCCTGGTACCGTGTCGTTGCAGGGTGCGCAGGTCACCGCCGCAAACAATGTGAACGTTCAAGCCGGCAATATCGCGCTGTCGGACGACGCCACCGGCCCCACGACCCTGAACGCAGGCAACATGGTCAACCTGACGAGCAGCGGCGCGATCAGCAACACCGGCAGCCTGATTCAGGCAGGCGCGACGGCGAGCGACGGCACCACGACCGGCGGCGACGTGATCCTGACCGCAGCCGGCGACATCACGAACCGCTCGAGCGCGAACAACCTCGGGATCGTCTTTGCCGCCAACGGCCAGACGAAGCTGACGGCCGGTGGCAACATCGTCAACGACAACGCCCGCATCCTGTCGAATGATGCAGTGAGCCTCACTGCGGCCGGCGACGTGCAGAACATCATCGACCATACGGGCGGCACGAACGGCGGCCAGCCGACAGCATATTCCAGTCGCGGCGGCAGCTTCCTGTTCTTCACGCACACGACGAGCGGCTTCAACGTCGACTACGGCACCGTCGGCAATCCCGATCAGCTCGCGTATATCGCCGCGGTCCACGGTCCGGTGACGATCAACGCGCGCAATTTCAGCAATTCGGGCGGCATCGTTCAATCGAACGATGGCGACGTCAACATCACCGCCCAAAACGCCTTCACCAACGCCGCCGTCTTTAGCGGCCAGGCGAGCTATACGCGCAGCTGTTGGATCTTCTGCCACGCCAACGCGTCGAGCAATGTCACGCCATACGGCGGCACGATCCAGGCGGGCGGCAACATCGGCATCAAGGCGGGTACAGTCGCCCGCAACGTCGGCGGCAACGTGTTCGCGACGGGCGACATCAAGGTCGACGCCCCCGTCACCTACGCGCAAGGTGTCACAGGCTACTCGGCCATCAACCAGGATCGGGGTTTCAAAGCTTTCTTCGGCAGCACATGGGCGGAGATCATCGCGATGGACGTTGGCGGCGGCTTCACCGCAAACGGCAGCGTGACGCTGACCGGTGACGGCGTGATCGATGGCGGTTCATTCAGCGGCGGGAAAGGCGTGACGGCGGCCGGCGGGATCACGACCGTGCGCGCGCCTTCGCGCACGCCAGTCACGATCGATCAGCACCTGGGGCTGACGACGTGGTGGTGGCGATGATGAACCGAACCGTGCTCGGCGTGCTGCTGTTGATGGCTGCCGCGCTGCTGGCCACCCTCGTGATCGTGCTGGTTACGGCCCCATCCCCGATCGTCAAGACTGTCGCACGCGCTGGTGCGGCGCATCTGGCCCATCAGGAGTGACGATGCGGATTTCGTTCAAACAGTGGCTGGGCGCGATCCCGGCCATCGCGGCGATGCACGCTCCCGTGTTTGCGCAGACATCGCCTGCGCCGGCGCCTCGTCCGGTTCAGGACCCGGCGCAGTTGATCATCGAACAGCAGCGAGAGCAGGCGCGCCAGCGCCAGCTCGAGCAGCCGCCCGCATCGATCACGATTGCGCCGACGTCCGAGACGACGCTCGAAATACCGCCCGGTACACCGGTCGATTCCATCGTCGAAACCGGCCCGACCTTTCCGGTGCAACGGATCGTGCTGCAAACCGCCGACGGCAAGCCGTTCGAGCCGCCCGGCGGCATCACGGCCCAGCAGCTCGACGCGGTCGTGGCACCGTTCATCGGCCACGATCTCGGTTCGCACCGTATCAACGTGATGCTGAAGCGGATCACGGACGTATTCGTCGAACACGGCCTCGTGACGACGCGCGCGCTGCTCGGCGCGCAGAATCTCGCGACCGGCACGCTCAAGATCACGATTCAGGTCGGCGTGATCGAAGCGTTCACGATCAACGGCAAACCGGTTCACCGGCTCAAGCCGGGCGAGCCCTCGTCGGGAGGCGGCTGGTTCACGGACGCCGGCTACGAGAACGCATTCCCGGCGGCGTCCGGCGATCCGCTGCGCCTGTCCGACATCGATCAGGGCGTGGCGCAGATCAACCGCCTGCGCCGCAATCAGGCGACGGTCCAGATCCTGCCGGGTCAGAATCCGGGCGAATCGATCGTCGATATCGGCAACAAGCCGGGCGATCGCCTGTACTACTCGTTGGGTGTCGACAACTACGGCAGTTCGGCCACCGGCGTGACGCGCTACCGTGCGGGCGTCGAAGCCGACAACCTGCTCGGCCTGCAGGAATCGCTGAGCGTGAATTTTCTCGACAGCCTCGACAGCAACGCGATCGTCGGCTCGTTCGCCGTGCCGTTCGGCCGCCACACGTTCAGCTACACGATCTCCGATTCCGAGTATCAGCAGCTGATTGGCACGACCGCGCTCGAATATGGCCGCACGCTCTCGCACATCTTCGGCTGGAACTATCTGGTCAGCCGCAGCGTGAGCGATATCACCAGCGTCGACGCCACGGTGTCCTGGCGCCGCACCGACCGCGAGGTCAACGACATCGATCTCGATCCGCAGCGCGTTGCGGTGTTGCGCCTGGCAGGCAACTGGTTGCACAAGTTCGTGATGAACGATGCGCAAGGCAACTTCACGGTCAACGGCGGGTTGTCGCAGGGGCTGCCGTGGTTCGGAGCGAACCACGATCCGCATGGGATCTCGCGCGATGAAGCGCACAGCCAGTTCACCAAGGTGGATGCGACGGCCGCGTTCACGCTGCCGCTGCCGAAGATCGGTCGCGCATTGCTCGCCTATCGGGGCGTGTTGAGCGGGCAATATGCGAACATGGCGCTGTTCGGTTCTGAGCAACTGTACCTCGGCGGGATGGATACCGTCCGCGGCTTCCGGTCGGGAGAAATCGCCGGCGATCGCGGTTTCTATTCGCGCAACGAGCTCGCGTGGGTGAATGCGCCAGCGTGGAAGGAAGGTCGAATCGAACCGTACGTATTCGTCGACGCGGGCAAGGCGAGCCTCGTCGCGGTGCCGGGCTTCCCGACGCTGGCGGGTGCGGGCGCGGGATTGCGCGCGCAATGGCAGTGGCACAAACAGTTTCTGTCCGGCGAGGTCCTGATCGGGCGCGGGCTGACGCAACCGGCCGCACTCGGACCGAAGGCAACGCTGGTGCTGGCCACGATGAACTGGAATTACTGATCGGTCGCACCCGTCATTCCAGGGAATGGGTGCATTTGTGCGAAGCGTCTGCTTCGTGGCTTCTTGTTCGACGAATAAACGATGATGAAAGCGACACTGAATTATGCGTTGATGGTCACCGCGCTCACCGGCGCACTCGCCGCTTCCGCCCACGCCCAAACGCCGGCCGCGTCCGCGGCAACGAACACCGTAGCGACGGTGAACGGCACGGCAATCACGCAGGCGGAAGTCGATGCCGTGCTGCGGGCTTCGCGGCAACCGGATACGCCGCAGGTGCGTCAGGCGATCAAGAATCAACTGATCACGCGCGTGCTGATCCAGCAGGCGGCGAAGAAAGCGAACTACGGCAGCAAGCCCGAAGTGCAGGCGGCCATGCAGGTGGCGAAAGCGAATGCCGAGACGCAGTTGTATCTGAAGGACAACGTGAAGCCGGCTCCGGTCACGGATGCGGACGTCAAGGCACGCTACGACGAAATCGTCGCGTCGCTCGGGAAGGACGAATACAAGCCGCGCCTGATCGTCGTCAAGGATGCAGCGACGGCGGCGACCGTCGTGAGCGAACTGAAGGCAGGCAAGTCGTTTGAAGGTCTGGCTCGTCAGTACAGCAGCGCGCCGAGCCGCGATAGCGGAGGAGAGTTGCCCTGGGTGAGCTTCAAGACTCCGGCGACGGAGGGCAAGACGTCCGGATTGCCGGTCGCGATCGCGCAGGCACTCGAGAAACTGCCAGTCGGCGCGGTCACGCCCGACTCGATCCCGGTCGACGGCGCACGCGCCATCGTGAAGCTTGACGCCAAGCGACCGACGCAGGTGCCGGCATTCAATCAGGCGCAGGCGACGATCCGCCAGCAACTCGAGGCACTTGCACTCGAAAAAGCAAGTGCGCAGTTCGTCGGTGGCCTGTTGAAGAGCGCAACGATTCAGCAGTAGGCGATCGATCGGCATGCCGCATCAACGTTCCGCGCGCCGGGTTAGAACGAAGGCAGAATTGCTGCCCTTGCCGACGGCCCATGTCCGCGCCATATCGCTCGAAAATCACCTCGCGCTTGCGGCTATCCGCAGCGGCCATGGCACATCGGAAACGATGATCGCATTGCTGCGAGTGCTATACCTTGGATATTTCATTGTTGCACCCGACGTGTCTGACGGCGACCTGGCTCTTTTTCTCGGAGCAGAATCGCTTCTGCAAGAGAGTATCGATTCTGCGGCGAGCGGACTGGATTGGAATCTGCCAACCGAGCGTTTGGGGCCAATCGAGCAACTGCTGTTGAGGATGGATGCACTCGTCGCCAGCGTTCCGAAATACCGCTATCTCGAGGCGTGGGACAAGCTCGGCCGTTTTGCCGGATCTGACGAATGTTCGCCGTTACCGGGAAGTCAACTGAACAAGGTACCCCAATGACGGTCGCTGGCGAGCCAATCCGAATTGAAAAGTGGCAGCGAATCGCAGCGTCCTTTGGTTGGCGGTGCCTGTCGGACAAGTGGGTTGGTTACCGCGCTCGCTATCGGTTCGCCTGTGCAAATGGCCATCGAGTTGAGCGTTCGGCGTCACCGCCGTTGTATCGAGATAGCCCGCGGATTGTTTGCGCCATTTGCGAAGCAGGATCCCTCCGTGACCGCTGGCTATCGATTGTTTACCGACCGGGACGGAGAACTCTTCGATGGCCCGTTCACGGGCTTGCAGTGAAGGTATCGGCTGCAATGCGGCGACGGGAATATTTCGCACGGGACGGCAGTCTTCCGAGACCTACCGGTGCAGGTGATGGAGGCGGTACTGCCGTAGGGCCGCGCCCTGCCGTCCACCGCAAAACTCATCTTGGATCTATCGCGTAAGAACAATGGGTTACGGCTATATTTTGATTACGCCCACGTTGCCTTTCTCTCGCGTAACCACTGAGAGAGCAAATTGGACGGGGTCGCATCCGTAACGTGCAACGAACAACCGCGCGCGCCTTTTTCATCCGACGAATCGGTTGTACGTCGAGAGGAGGCCGTGCTAGAGTCAATGCGCTACCGAAAGCAGCGGTGGTGCGGGCTTGGCAGCCCGATTAACCCTGTAACCCGCACGCCTGCTCCGGCAGGTCGTGCGTCTGCTTCTGCACGCCTGTCTACGGGCGGGCCGTGGCGGGGAGGCCTTCGGGCC
This sequence comes from Burkholderia sp. BCC0405, assembly GCF_902833075.1. Classification (NCBI taxonomy): domain Bacteria; kingdom Pseudomonadati; phylum Pseudomonadota; class Betaproteobacteria; order Burkholderiales; family Burkholderiaceae; genus Burkholderia; species Burkholderia sp. BCC0405. The sequence continues at coordinate 688,732 of NZ_CADFEO010000001.1, read as the reverse complement.
TGCCGGTTAGTGGTTACAGGGCCGGTCTGCCAACCTCGTTATCGTGCCCGCCCACCCCCGCATTTCATCTGGTTGGCGCGGGCTTAACCCCAAGTAGAGGGTAGGCCAAACGTGACAACTGATGACAAAATCCCTACCGCACACAACGCGCGTGATGCAATGCTGCCCCGTGACATCGCTGTACTTGAAAGCGCGGTGCAGAGCGCGCTGGAATCGTTCGAGCGCCTAGCGGCACACTTCACTAAGTTGAGTGCTATTGCCCGCTTCGCGCTACACGCGGAAATGCGCGACGAGGATCGACGCTACGTGTTGCAAGCGATGCATGAACTCAGTGAGCAGGGAGAAGATGACTTGCAGCGACGACACGACGCACTGCGCCTGACGGCTTCGCGATATTGGTTGGCACGGTATGGAGGTGAGGCGAACCGTTCGGCGCGACATTGAAGGAAACATCGTCAGCGCGCTGAGCCATAGCCCTGCGCTTTGATACGTCATGCGGCTCAGCAGTTCGAATCGCGTCGATGCTTGGCCGTGCAGCCTTCGGGCTCTCAATCTGAGTCGAGGAGATGGGTTAGCAGAACTCGCGCGCCGTCGTCGGCAGCGCCCCGAGTAGCTCGGTCCGGTCGACGAGCTTGCTCGCGATCAGGTGTCGCACTTTCCCTTCCGCTTGCCACACCCCGTATACGGCCAGCAGCGCCGCGCCGAGCGCTTCCTTCCGGAACTTCTCCAACAGACCGGGCCAGAGGATCACATTGACCTGGCCCGTCTCGTCCTCGAGCGTCATGAAGAGCACGCCGTTCGCCGTGCCCGGCCGCTGCCGGACGGTGACCAATCCGCACGCGCGCGCGAGCTGGCCGCTGCGCAATGTCGTCAGCTGCTCGGCCGACTGCAGTCGATCGAGCGCGAGGCGGTCGCGCAGCAGCGCCAGCGGATGCCGGCCGAGCGTGAAGCCGTATTCACCGAAGCCCTTGATCTGCGCGAAGATCGACTCGGCGAACTCGCGGTCGTAGCCTCGCTCGAGCATGCCGTTCACCAGGCGTTCGTGGTACGGCTCGAGCCCCCTTGCGCTTCCATGCGGCCATCGCGCGGCGCAGCTGGTCGGCCTCGCCGGCCGAGAAGCCGGCCGCCAGCATCGCGACCTGCATCACCTGCTCCTGGAAGATCGGCACGCCGAGCGTGCGCGCCAGTGCCTTTTCCATGCCTTCCGACGGAAACGTGACGGGCTCCAGCCCTTGGCGCCGGCGCAGAAACGGATGCACCATGCCGCCTTGCACGGGGCCCGGCCGCACGATCGCGACTTCGATCACCAGGTCGTAGAAGCACTGCGGCCGCAGGCGCGGCAGCATCGACATCTGTGCGCGCGATTCAATCTGGAACACGCCCATGCTGTCCCCGTTGCAGAGCATTTCGTAGGTTGCGTGGTCCTCGGCGGGGATGTCCTGAAGCTCGAATGTCTCGCCTCGTTTTTCGGAAATCACGTCGAGCGCGCGGCGTACCATCGACAACATTCCTAAGGCCAGGACGTCCACTTTCAGGATACCGAGCGCTTCGATGTCGTCCTTGTCCCACTGGATGATCGAGCGATCCTCCATCGCTGCGTTCTCGACCGGCACGAGCCGTGTGAGCTTGCCGCGGCTGATCACGAAGCCGCCCGAGTGCTGCGACAGGTGCCGCGGGTAGCCGAGCAGCTGCGCGGCGAACGCGGCCCACTGCTGGTTGAGCGGCGCGTCGGGATCGAGGCCGGCTTCCGCGAAGCGCTGCAGCAGATCCGCGCGTGAGTCGAACCAGTGGTGTTGCTTCGCGACGCGATCGACGATCGCCGGGTCCACGCCGAGCGCTTTTCCTGCCTCTCGCAGCGCACTGCGCGGCCTGTAAGTGGTGACAGCTGCCGTCAGCGCGGCGCGATCGCGACCGTACTTCCGGTAGATGTACTGCATGACTTCTTCGCGGCGCTGGTGCTCGAAATCGACGTCGATATCCGGCGGCTCATTGCGTTCCTTGCTGATGAACCGTTCGAACAACATCGACTGCCGCGATGGGTCGACCTCGGTCACCCCAAGGCAGTAGCAGACCGACGAGTTCGCCGCCGAGCCGCGGCCCTGGCACAGGATCCCTTGCTCACGCGCGAACTGCACGATGTCGTAGACGGTCAGGAAATACGCCTCGTATTTCAGGTCGGCGATCAGCTGCAGCTCGTGTTCGATCTGCGCCTGCACGTCGACCGGGATGCCGGCGGGAAAGCGCCGGCGCGCGCCGATGTAGGTCTGCTCGCTCAGGTACGTCGCCGGGTCGGTGCCGGCCGGTACCAGTTCGTCGGGATACTCGTACTTCAGGTCGTCGAGCGAGAACGTGCAGCGCCGCGCGACGCGTATGGTTTCCTCGAGCGCGCCGGCCGGGTAGAGGAGAGGTGGCCTCGCAAAATCGGACAGCCAGATAAGTGGAACGGCCGGGGCCTGAGCCAGCGATAATGCCGGCAAAGGAACCGAGGAAATGACGAAGAGAACCCGACGCACGCACTCAGCGGCGTTCAAAGCGAAGGTGGCGCTCGCAGCGGTCAAGGGCGAGCGCACGCTGGCCGAGCTGGCGCAGCAGTTCGATGTGCACCCGAACCAGATTACCGAATGGAAACGGCAATTGCAGGAGCGTGCGGCGGACGTGTTTGGCGCGGCAGGCATGCCGTCGAGCGAGCCGCCGGTGGACCTGAAGGCGTTGCACGCCAAGATCGGCCAGCTGACACTGGAGAATGATTTTTTAGAAGGTGCGCTCACCAAGGCGGGATTGCTGAGCGCAAAACGATGATCGACCGTACGCATGCGCTGCCGGTTTCGCAACAGACGCGACTGGTCGGCATCGCGAGATCGAGTGCGTATTACCGGCCGCAGCCGGTCAGCGAAACCGATTTGTTGTTGATGCGGCGAATCGACGAACTGCACATGGAGTTCCCGTTTGCCGGGGCACGGATGCTGGCGCGCCTGTTGCGTCGGGAGGGCCATGAAGTCGGCCGCCGTCGCGTACGCACGTTGATGAAGCGCATGGGCGTGGAGGCGCTGTACTGCAAGCCGAACACAAGCCGCCGCAACGCGCAGCACAAGATCTGGCCGTACTTGCTGCGCGGCATGAAGATCGCGCGGGCCAACCAGGTGTTCGCCCTCGACACGACCTACATTCCGATGGCGCGAGGCTTCGTGTACCTGACGGCGGTGGTGGACTGGGCGAGCCGCAAGGTACTGGCGCACCGGGTTGCCATCACGCTGGAAGCCACGCATGCCGTCGAGGCACTGGAAGAAGCGTTCGCCCGCTACGGGCTGCCCGACATCGTGAACACCGATCAAGGCAGCCAGTTCACGGCGGGCGCGTTCACCGAGGCCGTACTGTGTCGAGGCGTGCGGCTGTCGATGGACGGCAAAGGGGCTTGGCGTGACAACGTGTTCGTCGAGCGCGTATGGCGCAGCATCAAGTACGAAGAGATTTACCTGCGGGCCTACGAGTCGGTCAGCCATGCCCGGCGCTCCATCGGCGACTACATCGAGCTGTACAACCGGAAAAGGCCCCATTCGAGCCTGGCGGATCAAACGCCGGATGAGGCATACTTCGCGACGCTGCCTGCGATCAAATCGGCAGCATGATTGCCTCGGCCGCTCCACTTAAAAATCTCAGAAAACTGTCCGAACGAGTGAGGCCACCTCTCCGGACCATGCCTTACCCGATGACGGGTCGTAGTATTTCGCGGCCGCGCGGCGTTTGGGCGGCTTGCGGAAGCCCGCCGCGGACAGGAGCTCTTCTTCGGAGATGCTGTACAGTGCGACCTGGTCGCGAATCGCGTTCAATGCAGCGCGCCTGTCTTCTCGCTTCGCGTCGGCAAGGCGGCTGTTCAATTCACGCAACTGCGCCTGAAGGATTTCGAGATCAGTGGGCACGGTAGTTAGGGGTTCTATCTGGAATGTGTACGATGGTAGCCGATAAAGTCAGCTCGCTAAGCTAGAAGAGCAAATGCTTGGCTCGATTCGGGCACCGGATACCGCGGCTCATCAAAAATCAACAATTCGAGCGCACTCTGGAAGCAATCGCGCTATCAGCCGTTCGGTGCTAAGCGTACCGACAACATCTACTGTGCGAGGCACACAGTCAGTGAATGGCACGAGACAATGACCTCCCGCTCGAAACCAATTTCGAGATGGACCTTCCCACGCGCAGTCGTCCGAGCAACCGTGCCGCCCCTGGCGATCTCGCGAAATTGTGCATCACGCAAAAATTGGCCACGACAAATACAATTTGTCAGACGGCTTATCAAGACAAGAAGCGAGGCAGTCGAAACTCGACGTGATCTCGATAGATCGTGCGGGCCAACAGAGTGGCTCCTACCGCCACGATCAGCATGGTCGGAACATCGACCCAATGCAATGACGAAGGAAGCAGGTTGGTGATGATCGTGCCGCTCGTGATCGAGACGATTACGACGCCCACATAGGCGAACATCGGTACGCCATACTCCAACTCGGCTGCGCAGTTGACACAGCGCTGCACGCCGAATGCGAGTTCGGTGTGACAGTATGGACAGTGAAGCGTGGGCGATTTCATGTTTTGCGTGCGCGGGGTTGCTTTTGCTTGGCTTGCGTTGTGTCGAAGGATTCGTGTGACGTGATCGCCGCGATAGGCGCACGCGCGAGCATGCGCAGCGCCATGGTCTCGCGCATCTGAACTTCATAGCCGACCAGATGACTCGTCATGCGGGACGATTGCACGGATATCGATTGATCGAGATGGTCTTCTGCAAGGGCATATCGATATAGCTTTCCACGAACGGAAGAGACAACGCGTCGCGAGCTGAGCAATCTATTGAGTGCGTAGTGCATGCGAGATGCTGGAATCTTGCTGGTCGCTATGAGATTGGCTTTGGTGTAGCTACAACCGTGCTCCATGATGGAGAGAACCTTCAGGGCATCGGCTTCTGTGGCGATGAGTGCTGGATTAGACATGATCGGCGAATAGAAGTACGAAGTAGCGTGATGGGTGTTCGAGACAACACTCAATGCTCGATGATTGCGTAATTCACTGAGACCGTCACCTGCGGCTGACGATGATTTGCAATTGTGCCGTCTCCGATAGGTGTTGGATTTCTGATGGCCGCCTTCCGTGGGTTGGGCGGAGGAGGCTCGGCGCGTGGTAGCCGCCGCGAATCAAAAACGTTGTGCCGCTTGCTCGTCGGGCCACTTCACGGTGGTTGAAGCGACGGCGCGATGGTCGATGGCATGCACCTCGGAAATTGCTGCAACGTCGTTCGCCGATCCACAAAAGTCAGCAGAGCATCTTGTAATTCGGTTGCAGAATTAACCCACAAAATGTACCGAGAAAAAGGGGTCTATCGTCCCGAAGGAGCGTGTGCTGCTGTATCAAGAATGTTGGAAAGCGTCCGGGCGCTCAGCTCTCGGCGACTGGATAGGCGCATCACCTCTGAGAGTCAATGGATTGAGCGCTGAAAGTGTTCGTGATCCGGATATTGCGTTGTTGATCTGCAGGATAGGCGCCATTTTTTCGCCGTGAAGCTTGTTTTCTTAAGCTCAAGCATCCGGTTTTCGCTGTCACCCATCTTTCGGGGAAAGATCGCCGGTTAGCGCAGAATCCCCGTTGCTAACTCTCAGTTGCTAATGGGAGGTGCGGTCGGAGGCGGGCGCATCGATGTTTATCTGTCGGGTGGTGAGCATGCGTACCGCGGCGACGTTTGCTGAGTATGGGCGACCGACGGTTTCGCTAAAGAATGAAGTTTTTGAATAATTGAGATGACTGCGTGAGGCTGCATGGAGAATAACCGATTCATTGTCGTTCTTCTTTTGTGTATTTTCCTGGGGACACTCGGGGTACATCGCTTTTATGTTGGGAAGATTGCGACCGGATTGCTTCAGCTTGTTACGCTGGGTGGTCTTGGTTTGTGGACCATAGTTGATTTTTTGATGATTGTGATGGGTAAGTTCAAAGATAAGGGCGGAAATAGAATCGCGTGGGATTCGGATGCGCGCAGCGTCAGTTAATGAGTTTGCGTTGATGACGGGTTTTGAGTTCCTCGAGTGTGTCTTTGTGATTGTTGGATGGATGTTGCCAATGGTGCAAATGTGATGTCAAAATTCCCTATTCTGTTTTTAGCATGCGCCATGCTCGGTGCTTGTGTTTCGCCAACTGCAACACTTTCGAATTCATCCGGACAGAAGATTGTTTGCTCGAGCGCTGGTTTCGGGTTGATTACCGGCATGTTGGCCAAGACGCAATATAACAATTGTGTCGAAGCGGCTGAGAAGGCCGGATACAGAATCGAGAGCTCGAAAAACTAGATCCCTGCTACTTTTTGTTTCGAATTGATTAATTGATAACAGAGTGAATTCATGAAATTGCTGAAATTGTCCGTTCTCGTGGCAGTCGCCGTGGCATGTGCTGGTGTCTCGGTCGCAGTCGACGCCAAAACGCATCACCGTACCCATCATCACAAAAAGGTGCACAAGAAGGCGCCGCACAAGATCGAGCGCGTGGCACCGCGTGATCTGCCGCCGCCAGCACCGGCGCCGGGTCGGTAATGGGGGAGCGTAGCGAATCTACTCGTTGTACCCGTTCGCTACGCAGACGAATTTTCGTACTGCAAATTGAGGTATCGGACATGCGCATCAAAGCATCATGGGCGATTGCTACCATCGTACTGTCAGTCGCATCGGCATCGTGGGCTGAAAAGCCGGCGCTGACGGTCAGCACACTCAAGAACGATCCGGCTGCGAACGTGGCCTTCGATGCGATGAAGAAGGGCCATGCTCTGCCTGAGTGGGCGACACGCGGCGGTACCGAGTCGCCGGCTCATGCGGTGATGCTCGGGGGTAAGCGCATGCTTGTGATGAGCGCGTGCAAGCCGCATGCTTGCGATTCCGAGCGAATGGCCGTGTTGTACGATCAACAAAAGAAAGTGATGTATGGGGTGTTGTCGACCGTCGATCCCAAGAAAAATGTCGAGCAATTGACGTGGATGAATATCGGTGACGGAGACGAGTCGATTGATGGTCGAACGATTCTGTATGCAACCTTGACTGGTAGTGTCGACAATCATCCCGACGCGTTCAATTTCAAATAATCGACTCTGTAGCCTGGAGCGGTCGACAAGATTATATCGCTAGAAAGATATCGGTAGAACTGGTCCGCCTCATCCTGTTTTGCTTGTCGTGTGAACGTCGTCGAGTGCAATCGCAGGGGGCGATGTTCGTCAATTTGCATCGTTTAATCGACCTATTTTACTCGATACGTCGGTCGAGATTTCCTTTGCGCGAAGATTTTTTTGGTCTGAATCGGTCGAATGGATCGCAATTCGCTGTTTGATGAATTGAAAAATGCTGGCGTGTGATTGCTGTCGGTGCTGTGTTTTACGTGAGCCCGAGTTTGTGTTGACGCAACTTGAATTGGGATCGGTATGGTCATGAGTATCAGAAAAGCGTCACTCCCTCACATCACGTACTGGTTGTGTATTTATCTGGCTACCGGTGTGCTGTCAGGGCAGTTTAATGTCAATTCCGATGCGCACGCGCCCTACGTGTGGTTGCCCGCCGGTGTGAGTTTGGCAGCTATTCTGCTGTCTCATGCGAGCTCGAGCATCGTGCTGGCGATCGCTTTCGGATTGCTCCAGTCCGTGCTGTCCCACATGGGTGGGCGAGACATACCGGCAGCCCTGGTGCTGGGTGCGCTGGCGGGGATTGCACCGCTTATCGCGGTGGCAATCGTGCGTCGATTGCGTTTGCACCTGCAGGGGCTGCACTTGTTTTGGGCGGTGGTGGTCGCCGCCCTGGTGAGCGCAGTATTGCTTGGCGGGGGCGGATCGCTTTATTTCGCGATTGTCAAAGGCGCACCATTTTTTCCTTCGTTTCGCGAATGGACCGCGGCCATCTTCGTGGGTGTGTGCATTACGCTGCCGCTTCTCGTCGTCTGGGCGCAGCTTCGCCCGAAGCGCTCCGTCAAGCGCAACGGCTATCGCGATGTTATCGGTTACGTATCGTTCGTCACGATGGTCGCGGTGACATGGTGGTTGTTCGACAACTCGACGGCGCAATGGCTCGATGAGGTTGGCGTTACCTACCCGCTCTACTTACCGATATTCTTCGTTGTCGTTGTCGCGATTGTCGGTGGCGCCAGAGGGGGGACGCTTGCCGTATCTGCGCTGACGTTAATTTGCCTGGGCTACACCTCGAACGGATATGGGCCGTTTTCGGCGCCGTCGGCGCCCATTTCGTTATCGCTGCTCCAGGCGCAGTTGTACGTCGGTGTGTTGGCTCTGCTGGTGCTGATTGTGCACGCGTTGCGAAGCGCAGAGGCACAGGCGCTTGCGCAAGCCGATCGGTGGCGTACCGATCTTGAGCTGGCGCTCGAAGGCGGCGGACTCATCGCCTACACAGTCGATGCTTCGACACAGCAAGTGCAGTGGCGTGGCGATCTCAGCGGCATGACTGGCTATTCCAATGAATCGCTGTCGACGGTCGACAGGGTCATTTCGCACGTTCATCCGGATGATCGTGTTCGGTTGCGTGCCCGTTGGACGACGACGGAAATCTCCGACTCGACAACACCGGCACACTTGCCTATTCGTCTCGCATCCTTGTTCGTGCTCGAGGGCTGGATTGAGCTGGTCGATATCGGCTCATCGCTGTCGGATGGGAACGAGCAGGTCGCGTTTGTCGCGGGCGTCTGGCAGCATCCTCCGTTACCCGCGGGGCGAGCATGACAACCCGCGTCGGCGCGCTTCTGATCCACGGGTTGGGCGGAACACAATTCGATCTTGGCTCGATGCATCGCCGCTTGAAGCGCTGTGGTGTCGAAACACACGCGTTGACGCTTCCTGGCCACGGGGCCACGCCTGAGGCATTGGTGTCGATACATGCGCATGAGTGGATCGACGCCGTCACTGAGAAGTATCGTGAGTTGATCGATCAGTACGACACGCTGCACGTCATGGGGATGTGCATGGGCGCCCTGCTTGCAGCAGCCGTATGCGCGCGTGAGCAACACATCAAAGGGCGGCTGGTCACGCTTGCACCGCCGATCTTTATTGATGGCTGGAGCACCCCGTGGTACCGCGAAGCCCGTCATATTGCCTACTATCTGCCGTTCCTGTCTTCGAAACTGAAAATTGAAGAAGGGGAGCCCTACGGCATCAAGAACGAGCTTGTTCGCAACATCGTCAAGGCGAAATTTGCGCGAGGCGATAATTTCCACTACCGGTGGGTGCCGCTCGCTTGCATTCGCGAGGTGGATCGCTTGCGTCGTCAAGTGATGCGCGATCTCATGTTGATCCGGTGTCCTACCTTGGTCGTGCACGCCCGTGAGGACGAACTGACCAGTCTGAAATCCGCGGAATTTATCCAGGACAGGGTACGGGACGTGCGCGTCGTCGTGCTCGAAAACAGTTACCACATGATTTGTGTCGACAATGATCGCGAACAGGTCATGAGCAGCGTGTGTAAATTTCTGGAGCTGACGCCCCAGGCGTCCAGTGCGCCAGCTATCGTCAATCCGTGTACGCCGGACGAAATTCGATCCCTCGTCGACCGGTTCACGAGCGGCATGCTCGAGCAACGTTATGAAGATGTGTTTCCGCTATTTGCGGCCGATGTCCGCTGGAACCAGGGTGGTCAGAGCCCCTTGGCGCGGACTTACGCGGATCGCAATGCACTGATCGATCTTTTTTCGCAGTTCGTCACATTGTCCTCAGGCACATTCCGTGTGACTGATTTCGGAGAGCCGATCGTCGATGGGGCCGCGGGCCGCGTGCGAATCCGGATTGCCAGTCAGGCGGAGGCGGTTGGTACGAAACTGGAAGCAAGTGGAACGTTGACGCTGGCGTTTGGAAACGGTCGTGTGCGCACGGTCGACTATGTGTCGGATTGTCCGCTCGATGAGGATGCGTTTTGGAGTACCGCTGCGGCACATTCGGACAAGCATCGCCGAGACGGTACGCGTCAAGCTCCGGATGGTCCCCTCACTGACGACCGTGAACTCGATGTTGCATTCAAGGCAGCTATTTCGCATGTGAGCTCGATATCGGATCCGCTCGCGCCGTCGATCAAACTGTCCTTGTGGGCGCTGTATAAGCAGGCAATGTTCGGTGACGTCACGGGTTCGCGACCGAGCATAAGAGATATCGTCGCACGAGCGAAGCACGACGCATGGGCCGAACTACAGGGCACGTCGAGTGAGGACGCCATGCGTCGGTATATCGCGTTTGCTCAGCGCCTTGGGAGTTAGCCAAGGCATGTGGGTACGCGGCGTCGGTATCGTTGCGCTGATTGTGGGCAGTCTGTGGGCAAGCGCCGTGAATGCCGGGAGAGCGCCAGTCACATCCCCGCAAGAAGCTGAGCAAGCGGGGGTGACGGCGGCTCGACCGCGCGTTTGCCTGGCGTTGTCAGGGGGAGGCGCCCGCGGATATGCGCATCTTGGTGTGCTCAAGCAGCTCGAAGCGATGCACGTGCCAGTCGACTGTATAGCGGGTACGAGTATGGGCGCCGTCATCGGCTCGCTCTATGCGAGCGGTATGTCGGCCGATGCAATTGAACAGGTGCTGACCAAGTTCGACCTGAGCGATGTGGCCTTTGATCGTGAAGCGCGTCGCGATCTGCCTCAATCGTCCCGTGAGGACAATTTTATGTATCCGATCAGCCTGCCTATGGGTTTTGGCGATGGACGGCTGAAATTGCCGAGCGGGTTGGTGCAAGGAAGTCAGCTGCTCGCGCTTCTGCAGGCCTATCTGGGGCGTATTCCGGGCGACGTTGACTTTGATCGTCTGCCCATTCCGTTTCGTGCCGTTGCCACCGATCTTGAAACAGGTGAGCGAGTCGTTTTGAGGCAGGGCTCCCTTCCACTCGCCGTGCGGGCGAGCATGGCGATTCCCGGTTTGTTTACACCGGCGAAGATTGCTGGCCGCACGCTCACGGATGGTGGGATCTCATCGAATTTGCCAATTGACGTTGCGCGGGAGATGGGCGCGGACGTTGTCATTGCTGTGGATGTTGGCACACCAATCAAGCGGGCGGATCAACTTGATTCGATTCCCGCTGTTACGTCTCAAGTCATCCGACTCATGATGATGCGCAACGTCATTGCGCAAAAGGCAACATTGCGGCCGTCCGATATTCAGTTGGAGCCTGACCTTGGCTCGATTTCGCTGACGGACTTTGGGACCCTGGCGCAGGGTGTCGGTGCTGGTGCGGCGTCAGCGCGAGAACATCGCGCGCAATTGGAAGCGCTCTCGATCGAGGGCGCCCAGTATGCGTCTTGGCGGGCGAGTCTTCCTCACGACGTTGAATTACCGTCCGAGACCCGCATTGCAAAAATTGATGTTGCAACACGTGGACGCGTGCCGGCAGATCGGGTTGTGCAAGCACTGAGAATCAAACCGGGCGATGTCTACGAGCCGTCTGCCGTGAGCCAAGATCTGACCCGGCTGGCAAGTGACATGGATCTCGAGAGCGTATCTCAGACACTGACAGGTCCTGCCGACAATCATGTGCTGCACGTCGATGCAAATGAAAAGAGTTGGGGGCCGAACTTCCTGTCGTTTGGGGTGGGTTTGTCGACCGACTTCAACGGCGACGGCGGTTTCACCTTGCAGATGGGGCATCGTTTGCCGTGGATAACGCAAAGCGGGCTCTCCTGGCGCAACGACATCGTATTGGGCAACAAAGATCTCGGCTGGCATACCGAACTCCGACAACCCGTTCTGGGGGAGATCTACTTGGCACCCTATGCCGCTATTCGACGAAATAACGTCAATCTCTATGTCGACAACGATGTGAACAAGCGGCCATCGGCGGCGTTGGTTCAACAGGATATCCGGGTGGGGATGGATCTCGGTGTTCCGCTAGGCAATTGGGGGGAAGTGCGCGGAGGGATTGCCCGGGTGCGCACCTCCTGGTCGCCGCGATCGTCGGCGCTGTCGGTGGTTGACATCGGCGATGGCGCAGCCGAATTGCGCGCGGACGACCTTTCATTGTCTTCGTCGACGCAAACTGTTGCAAGCCTGGGTCTCACGATCGACCAGCTCGATGATCCGGTTTTCCCGCGTAGTGGCATCTACTTCAACACGCGCGCTGAAATGGGCCTGGGCGGCGAAGACAGTCGCTACGACATTGCTCGGGCCAGCGGTTTGTGGGCTACAAGCCGCGGGCCGTTTAGCGTGAATGCGGCATTCGAACTCGGCGGGCAGATAGGTCCCAAACGAGAGCTTCCTGCATACCTGTTTAGTCTCGGAGGGTTTCAGCGCCTGTCTGCCTATCCGCAGGACAAGTTCAGCGGTGCATACATCATGTACGGTCGTTTGACCGGTCTCGCGCAGATTTCAAAGGGAAATTCCGGGCCGCTAAGGGGGGTATTCGCCGGCTTGAGTCTCGAAGGCGGGAATGTATGGAACGAGTCCCGACAATTTGCGCGTGGTCCGTGGTTAAGCAGCGCGAGCACATTTCTCGGGACCGTAACAGCGATCGGGCCAGTGTATTTGGGGTTTGCGGTAGCCCCCCATGGCGTGCGCAGTGTCTATTTCCAACTGGGCAATCGATTTTAGTGAGCCAGGCTAATCGCGAAAAGGCGCGTGATGCCATCCGTTGGGGTTATGAGTCCATCGGACGGGGCCGTATATCTGAGCAGAATATTGTCGACGGAGCTGTCCTGGCCGAACTGCTCGGCCAGACTTCGGGAGACGAGCAGTTCGGCGTCGTGGTGGTCCAGGACATATGACTCCAGACTCGGCCGCAGTTGTCATGTACAGCACAGTGGCTTTGATTCGGCGAGGCAGGGGGGGCATCGGTCGGAGAAGACGTCCGGTGCGACAATGCAGTCGATACAGGCAATCGACTCGGTCACCACGAAAGGAAGAGGAGCAACGACTTTGCTTGGAATTGTGAGCGTGGGATCTACATCGTCCGTACGCGTCAATTGATGCGATGAAGTTGATTGGTCGCGAAAATTAATTTCGACTACGTCGCTCGCCTCCGCTTCATTTTTAATATAGATCTATTTTTATAAAAACAAAATCGCAATAAATTGTTATTTAGATAATTCCTTGACCTGTTTCGGAAATGGAGATGCTCTTGCCTGATGTTCAAGCTGAAGGCGACGCAGGGTTCGGGGATGGACGTTAAATCGGCGGGCGATTTCTGAGAGCGGCGAAGTAGCCATGAGCTCGAGCGCATGTCTACGTTGTTGCTCATTGAGTGCGCGCCTGCGCCCCAGCACCTTGCCGCGATCCCTGGCAGCTTGCATTCCAGCGCGTGTTCGTTCGCTGATAAGGGCCCGCTCGAACTGAGCCAAGGCCGCCATCATATGAAAGACCAGCATTCCGCCTGAGGATTGGGTGGTGATCGATTCGGTGACGGATTCGAAGCCAATTTTCTTGACTTCCATGTGCTGGATCAACTCTACGAGTTTGGGGAGTGAGCGTCCCAAACGATCAAGACGCCATACCACTAAAACGTCATCCGCACGCAAGCGGGAGAGCGCTCGCTTGAGGCCGGGGCGATTGAATTCAGATCCCGATATGCCGTGGTCTGTAAAGACCAGTTCACATCCTGCACGTTTCAGTGCGTCGCGTTGAAGTGCAAGGTTTTGTTCGTGAGTGGATACACGGGCATAGCCGATTTTCATGTGCGTGATCTGCTAGAGAAATAGGGGCGATTCGCAAGTTGGGTGATCTCTGCGGTTGGGCGACCGGAGAGACCGCGTGCAGCCATAAATATTACAAATAACTTTCAAACTCTTCCGGGCCGCTGCACGCCAGGGGTGGCCTATCAAAAAATCCGCTCGGTGCCCGCGCGGGAAGGGTGTTGGCTGGCGGTCGATATGTTGAAAACACGACGTATTCATTAACAAGTGTCAAGCGGGCCGTCAGTCTACTCGACAAAAAGGTTCCTTTTTGGCGCAAGGCCTTCCGCAAGCGTCGATCCTATACAAATCAAGACCTTGGACGATGCCATAGCACCCGGTAGCTAGTGTTCTACAAAGGAACCTTTTTGGCACGAGGCGCGCAGGGTCAGGGCGAGCCCTCATAAATAGGGTGAGATCCGATTTTCGACTGATCGGATGCTCGGTGGCGTTGACGTGCAGGACCTTCGTTTGGGTTCGCGTAAGGGTCCAGCGGGTAGGCCGGTAGGAGAGGGTATGAAAGCGTTTCGAGTGGAATCACATCGTCGGCGACTGGGCCGCTCTAGATGTGGCCAGCAACGGAAAAATTCTGAAAATTCCTTGCTGGCCAATAGTGCCGCTCTTCTGCCTGATGGCTTTCAGGACCTCTTTGCTGGCGAGGGAGTCACCGAACCCAACGATTTGATGGCGGTATTCCACGAGGTAATCAGCGCTGTCCTTGCGGCATACATGAATCCAACTGAGCAAGGATTATGTATGGCGATGTACGACAAGGGAATGGCTGCAGGTTTCTCGGGGGGGATTCAATTGAATGTTCGGCGTCGATGCGAATTGGTAAAGAGCGCGGATGCCCCTATGCGTTTAGATGGCGTGCTTGATTTGATGCTGAATTTCGGCCGTACGCACGGAGAATGGATTCGCCAGATACGCGTGTGAAGTAAAGGTCGGGTTTGGTATTTTTTTATTCAAGTAATTAGTGGTATTTATGTGCCGGGTGACGAAATGAATAGAGCGTATCGGGTAGTCTGGAACGCGTCGACGAAAACGTGGGCGGCGGTGTCGGAGTTGGCTTCCGCCAAAAGAAAAAGTGGGCGGAGTAGGGCTATTGTTGTCGAGTTGGGCTTTGCCATTGTTTCTGCGATGGGGGTGTTTGCTGTGCCGGATCTGGCGCACGGACAGTTTCTTGCCGGCGGTGGCTCTACAGGCTCTGCGTCTGTTGCCGGCGCCATTGCAATTGGTGGGCAAAGTAGCACAACGCCAACTACAACGTCACCTACGGCGACGACGGCAAGCGCAATTGCGATTGGTACGTCGGCGACTGCTGCGAATACTTCTACCATTGCGCTCGGTAACGGCGTCCAGGCGCTTGGCAGCTACGATACGGCTATTGGTAATGGCGTTACAGCGAGTGGTGGCGCTGGTGTGGCGTTGGGTAGTAACAATGTTGTTACTGGAGGTCAGTCGGTGGCCATTGGGACCCAAAACAATACCACTGGTAGTCAAAGCGTGACGTTGGGTCAAGGCAATCTCGCTTCTGCCCAGTATACGGCTGCGATAGGAAGTGCCGCTACTGCCTCGGGGATGGGTGACGTGGCTTTGGGGCGCTTTGCCCATGCGCAGAGCGGTCAGACTAACGGGAATAACGGTATTGCGGCCGTGGCCGTAGGGAATAATGCGTTTGCCACCGCGCTTAGTACGTCTGCTTTTGGATCAGCAGCTAGCGCAACGGCGAATGGTGCGACAGCACTCGGGAATGGCACTACTGCTAGTGGAACCAATTCGGTTGCCATTGGCGGCGGCTCCACCACGGCAACGAGTACGGCGAGTGGCACGGGCAATGCAGCCGTTGCCGCAGCTTCAGATTCGATCGCGGTAGGGCGTCTTGCGAGTGTCAACTCTAGTGCCTCGTCCGGGATTGCAATTGGCCAGGGCGCGAGCGCGAGTGTGGCGGGTTCAGTCGCGCTTGGGGCGGGCTCTGCGACTTATGGTGCCGCGTCTGCGACGACTGCCGGTACTGCTGGGGCGGGTAGTAGTGTTGCTATTGGGGGGCAAACTTTTAGCGGTTTCGCTGGGACAAGTTCGTCGGCCGGGGTGGTGAGCGTTGGGGCAGTAGGTTCTGAGCGCGTTATTCAGAACGTGGCGGCCGGCTTGGTGAGTGCGTCCAGTACCGATGCGATCAATGGAAGTCAGCTGTACTCGGTGGCGAGTACAACGGTTTCGAATATTACGAGTTTGTCGACGTCCACTTCGACTGGACTGTCCTCGGCGAACAGCTCAATTACCTCGCTGTCTACTTCAACGTCGACGGGTCTGTCGTCGGCCAACAGCTCGATCACGTCGTTGTCGACTTCGACGTCGACGGGCCTTTCGTCGGCTAATAGCTCCATCGGCTCGCTGTCTACCGGCCTGTCGTCAGCGAGAAGTTCGATCACGTCGCTGTCCAGCTCGACGTCGACGGGGATTAGTACAGCTCAAAGCGGTGTAACGTCGCTGTCGACCGCGTTATATGGAAGCACCAATCTCGCTGTGGGTCTGAATTCATCTGCGACGGGTGGTTCTGCGACGGCGCTTGGCTACGCGGCGACTGCGAATGCTTCAAGCGCGACTGCAGTAGGCAATGGTGCAACTGCTTCAAGTAGCGGGGCAACAGCACTTGGTCAGGGTGCGAATTCACTTGGCATAGGGAGTGCTGCGGTAGGGGTTGGTGCTACTGCGGCAGCCATATATTCGCTTGCATTTGGTCAAAATGCGATCGCAACTAACTCATGGGGTGTTGCAGTAGGGATGAACGCTCAGTCGTTGAATGGTGCTGCGGTGGCTGTCGGTCAAGCAGCAACCGCCTCGGGGTTTCTTGCCTCTGCTTTGGGACCCCATTCAACCGCGTCTGGAGATAATTCCTTTGCGGTAAATAATGGTTCCGTGGCTTTAGGGAATGGCGATATCGCAATAGGTGCTGGTTCGCTTGCGAATAATGTGAGTGGTAACGGGACAGGTGGTCAAGCTGCAGTGGCATTGGGAAATAACGCTACCGCCAGCGGGCTTAGTTCGGCGGCTATTGGTGCGGGCGCAAGCGCGCGCGGTATTGATGCGACTGCGTTGGGGGCGAATGCATCGGCGCAGTATGCAAACAGCGTTGCAATTGGGCAAGGTAGCGTTACCGGTACGGCAGTGCCGACGGGGACAGGTTATCTGACTGGTAGTGGGGCTCCGCTTTCGGAGGTGTCGGTTGGTAGCTCGGCGGCGCTGCGTCGCATCACGAATGTAGCTGACGGCTCGGCGCCGCAGGATGCGGTGACCGTCGCTCAGCTCAGCACCGGTATGAGTACGACCACGAGTGCGATTGCCAGCCTGTCGACTTCGACGTCAACGGGGCTGTCGTCGGCCACCAGCTCGATCGGCTCGCTCTCAACGGGCCTCTCGTCGACCAATAGCTCGGTGACTTCGCTCTCGACGTCGACCTCGACGGGTCTCTCGTCGGCCAACAGCTCGATCACCTCGCTGTCGACGTCGACCTCGACGGGTCTCTCGTCGGCCAACAGCTCGATCACCTCGCTGTCCACGTCGACCTCGACGGGTCTGTCGTCGACCAATAGCTCGGTCACTTCGCTGTCGACCTCGACGTCGACCGGCCTCTCGTCGGCGAATAGCTCGATCACCTCGCTCTCGACGTCGACGTCGACGGGCCTGTCGTCGGCGAACAGCTCGATCACCTCGCTGTCGACCTCGACGTCGACCGGTTTGTCGTCGGCCACCAGCTCGATCGGCTCGCTCTCGACGAGCCTCTCGTCGACTAATAGCTCGGTCACTTCGCTGTCGACCTCGACCTCGACCGGCCTGTCGTCGGCGAATAGTTCGATCACGTCGCTGTCGACCTCGACGTCGACCGGTTTGTCGTCGGCCACCAGCTCGATCGGCTCGCTCTCAACGGGCCTCTCGTCGACCAATAGCTCGGTCACTTCGCTCTCGACGAGCCTCTCGTCGACTAATAGCTCGGTCACTTCGCTGTCGACCTCGACCTCGACCGGCCTGTCGTCGGCGAATAGTTCGATCACGTCGCTGTCGACCTCGACGTCGACCGGCCTCTCGTCGGCCAACAGTTCGATCACGTCGTTGTCGACCTCGACCTCGACGGGTCTGTCGTCGGCGAACAGCTCGATCACCTCGCTGTCGACCTCGACGTCGACTGGCCTGTCGTCGGCGACCAGTTCCATCGGGTCGCTCTCAACCGGTCTCTCGTCGACCAATAGCACGGTCACGTCGC
Source organism: Burkholderia sp. BCC0405 (assembly GCF_902833075.1). Lineage (NCBI taxonomy): Bacteria > Pseudomonadati > Pseudomonadota > Betaproteobacteria > Burkholderiales > Burkholderiaceae > Burkholderia > Burkholderia sp. BCC0405. The sequence continues at coordinate 670,824 of NZ_CADFEO010000001.1, read as the reverse complement.
TGTCGACCTCGACGTCGACCGGCCTCTCGTCGGCGAATAGCTCGATCACCTCGCTCTCGACGTCGACGTCGACGGGCCTGTCGTCGGCGAACAGCTCGATCACCTCGCTGTCGACCGGTTTGTCGTCGGCCACCAGCTCGATCGGCTCGCTCTCGACGAGCCTCTCGTCGACTAATAGCTCGGTCACTTCGCTGTCGACCTCGACCTCGACCGGCCTGTCGTCGGCGAATAGTTCGATCACGTCGCTGTCGACCTCGACGTCGACCGGCCTCTCGTCGGCCAACAGTTCGATCACGTCGTTGTCGACTTCGACCTCGACGGGCCTGTCGTCGGCGAACAGCTCGATCACCTCGCTGTCGACCTCGACGTCGACTGGCCTGTCGTCGGCGACCAGTTCCATCGGGTCGCTCTCAACCGGTCTCTCGTCGACCAATAGCACGGTCACGTCGCTGTCGACCTCGACGTCGACCGGTTTGTCGTCGGCCACCAGCTCGATCGGCTCGCTCTCAACGGGCCTCTCGTCGACCAATAGCTCGGTCACTTCGCTCTCGACGTCGACCTCGACGGGTCTCTCGTCGGCCAACAGCTCGATCACCTCGCTGTCCACGTCGACCTCGACGGGTCTGTCGTCGACCAATAGCTCGGTCACTTCGCTGTCGACCTCGACGTCGACCGGCCTCTCGTCGGCGAATAGCTCGATCACCTCGCTCTCGACGTCGACGTCGACGGGCCTGTCGTCGGCGAACAGCTCGATCACCTCGCTGTCGACCTCGACGTCGACCGGTTTGTCATCGGCCACCAGCTCGATCACGTCGTTGTCGACCTCGACCTCGACGGGTCTGTCGTCGGCGAACAGCTCGATCACCTCGCTGTCGACCTCGACGTCGACTGGCCTGTCGTCGGCGACCAGTTCCATCGGGTCGCTCTCGACCGGTCTCTCGTCGACCAATAGCTCGGTCACGTCGCTGTCGACTTCCACGTCGACCGGCTTGTCATCGGCCACCAGCTCGATCGATTCGTTGTCGACGTCGACCTCGACCGGCCTCTCGTCGGCGAACAGCTCGATTACGTCGCTGTCGACTTCGACGTCGACGGGCCTGTCGTCGGCGACCAGCTCGATCGGGTCGCTCTCAACCGGTCTCTCGTCGACCAATAGCACGATCACCTCGCTGTCGACCTCGACGTCGACCGGCTTGTCGTCGGCGAATAGCTCGATCACCTCGCTCTCGACGTCGACGTCGACGGGCCTGTCGTCGGCGAATAGTTCGATCACTTCGCTGTCGACTTCCACGTCGACCGGCTTGTCGTCGGCCAACAGCTCGATCGATTCGTTGTCGACCTCGACCTCGACCGGCCTCTCGTCGGCGAATAGCTCGATCACGTCGCTGTCGACTTCGACGTCGACAGGCCTGTCGTCGGCGACCAGTTCCATCGGGTCGCTCTCGACGGGCCTCTCGTCGACCAATAGCTCGGTCACTTCGCTCTCGACGTCGACCTCGACGGGGCTGTCGTCGGCGAACAGCTCGATCGGCTCGCTCTCGACGGGCCTCTCGTCGACCAATAGCTCGGTCACTTCGCTGTCGACGTCAACCTCGACGGGCCTCTCGTCCGCGAATAGCTCGATCGATTCGTTGTCGACGTCGACCTCGACGGGTCTGTCGTCGGCGAATAGCTCGATCACGTCGCTGTCGACTTCGACGTCGACGGGCCTGTCGTCGGCGACCAGTTCCATCGGGTCGCTCTCGACCGGTCTCTCGTCGACCAATAGCTCGGTCACTTCGCTGTCGACCTCGACCTCGACGGGTCTCTCGTCGGCGAACAGTTCGATCACGTCGTTGTCGACTTCGACCTCGACAGGCCTGTCGTCGGCCACCAGTTCCATCGGGTCGCTCTCGACCGGTCTCTCGTCGACCAATAGCTCGGTCACGTCGCTGTCGACTTCGACCTCGACCGGCCTGTCGTCGGCCACCAGCTCGATCGGCTCGCTGTCGACGGGCCTGTCGTCGGCCAATAGCTCGATCACTTCGCTGTCCACGTCGACCTCGACGGGTCTGTCGTCGGCCAACAGCTCGATCACGTCGTTGTCGACCTCGACGTCGACCGGCCTCTCGTCGGCGACCAGTTCCATCGGCTCGCTTTCGACCGGCCTCAGCTCGACTAACAGCACGATCACGTCCTTGTCGACCTCGACCTCGGCCGGCATCGGTTCGTTGTCCACCAGTCTGAGCAGCACCAACAGCTCGGTAACGTCGTTGTCGACTTCGACATCGACCGCGATTGAGGCTGCGAAGACGCACTACTACAGCGTCAACGACAACGGCACGCAGCAAGGCAACTACAACAACGACGGCGCGACGGGTGTTAATGCGCTGGCCGCAGGCGTGAACGCTAGTGCCGCAGGCGCGAGCAGCGTCGCGGTCGGCGACGGCTCGAGCGCCCAGACAGCGGGTGCGGTTGCGATCGGCCAGAGCGCATTGGCAATGGGCGGTAAAGCCGTGTCGATCGGTTCCGGCAACACGGCGAACGGCGACGGTACGGTTGCGATCGGTGATGCGAACACGGCAGCCGGCGCTAGTGCACTCGCATTCGGCAGCGCGAACCAGGCCACCGCGGACAATACGATCGCGTTAGGCAGTAACGCCACGGCCAGCGCAGTGGGTGCGCAGGCCTACGGCGCGGGTGCCACGGCCAACGCAGCCGACGCGCTCGCGTTCGGTTCGAACGCCACCGCGAATGTGGCCAATTCGATCGCCCTGGGCGCGAACTCGAATACGGGCAATGCCGTCGGCGTGTCGAGCGTCACGATCGGCGGCGTCACGTACCCGGTCTACGGCACCAGTCCGGTGGGTGTCCTGAGCGTCGGTTCGCCGGGCGCGGAACGCCAGATTACGAACGTTGCTGCCGGCCAGGTTACGGCTACTAGCACGGACGCGATCAACGGCAGCCAGCTGAATGCGACGAACCAGGCGGTCAATGCGCTGTCGACGTCGACAGTATCGAACGTCGCATCGCTTTCGACCGGCATCAACTCGCTGTCGACGGGTCTGAATGAGACGAACAGCAATGTGTCGTCGCTGTCCACATCGACGTCGACCGCGATCAGTTCTCTGTCGACGGGTTTGAACTCGACGAACAGCACGGTCACGTCGCTGTCGACCTCGACCTCGACCGGCATCGGTTCGTTGTCGACCGGCCTGAGCACGACGAACAACAACGTGGCTTCGCTGTCGACGGGCGTGACGAACATCAACAACACGCTGAACTCGCTGTCGACGACGATCAATAACAACAACACGCAAAGCGTCAACAGCAACGGCGTCGCGGCCGACATGAACGGCAAGGGCACCGACCTGCCGACTGTCACCACGGGTTCGAACTCGGTGGCCATCGGTGCGAATTCGACAGACGGTGGTCGCTCGAATGTTGTGTCGGTCGGCAGCGACACACAGCAACGCCAGATCATCAATGTGGCGCCGGGTACGCAGGGCACCGATGCGGTCAACGTGAACCAGCTCAATGCGGTGCAGTCGACGCTGTCGACGGCGCTGTCGGGCCAGCAGGCGCAGATCAACAGCCTCGGTTCGCAGTTGCAGCAGACTGACCAGATGGCGAAGCAGGGTATCGCGGCGGTTGGGGCGATGGCGTCGATTCCGCAAATGGATAGCAACAACAACTTTGGTATGGGGATCGGAGCATCAACGTTCATGGGGCAAAAGGCCATGGCCGTGAACATGCAGGCACGTATCACGGACAACCTGAAAGCGTCGGTCAACGGTGGGTTCAGCGGTAGCCAGAAGGTGATCGGCGCAGGCATGTTGTACCAGTGGAAGTAATTCGTTAAGCAAGAGAAGGTCAAGGCGCCTGCGGAGGAATCCGCAACGCCTTGCCCAGGAGAGGGACGTCGTGGCGCTTCGGTATGCAGGCCGGTTTTGGGTGAATCTGATGGTGAGTGGCAGTGTGTCTGGCTTGGTCGAATGGAGCCTGTTTTTGGCTGACATCCGTATCGCCGGCGTTCCTCACGGTCAGATGAGATGGGCGTTGCTGGTGTGCTCGCTGCTTGTCGCGGCCTTGTTAGTTTTTGCGATACCGGCCGTTACGGCGGCCGGTGCACCTCGAGACCTTAGGATTTTTCGGGATCGATACGGTATGAGAGCCGCTTGGAAGGGCCGATTTGTCGGTTTGTTCATCGGACTGGCCTCGATTGGCGTAGTCCTTACGTAGCAGAAATAGGTTGAGAAGGTAGAGCGTGGGTAACTGGATGCGATGGTGGAAGGCGCAATGGACGAGTCGATGTGCCGCTCGGCGAAAGCCCTCAACAAGCGGGCAAGCGAACGGACGTGGGCGCTCAAACGTACGTGGTTTGAGCCCGAGTGTGCTGATCTCGGTAAATAGTCGGGTGTGATGATGAGCATGAGCAGAGATCAGACGAGCAATGTGCAGGCAGCCCTCGAAAGAGGAGATGTCGTGAATGCGTGCGCCGCAATGATGCAGATGGGAGCGGTCGAGTCGAACGATCCGCAACTGCTGACGATGTGGGCGCGCGGGCTGATCTTGCGTGGTCGCGATGATGAGGCACGTGCGACGCTTGCGCGCGCGCAGCAGATCGCGCCGACTTGTGCATCGGTTCACGTCGAATATGCCTATCTGGCGTTGCGTATGGGCGATACCGTCGGGGCGCTTCAGCATTTCGAGGCCGCGTATGCGATCGAAGTGGCAGGCGCGCCATGGGTCATTCGGTGGCTCGAAATGCTGGTTCAGTACGGCCGATTCGAACAAGCGCGGACAGTAGCGGACGCGTATTGCGCCGAAGTTCCCTGGGACGGCAATGGCTGGTTCTGGCTGGGCTACGCCCGGCATCAGCTCGGCGAAATCGGCGGTGCAGTGGCCGCGTACGAAACCAGTTCGCAGCTGCAGCCTGATCGCGCGATGCTGAATAGCAATTTGGCAGCCGGATATCTGCAGTTGGAGAACTACGATCGGACCAAGACGTACCTCGACAAAGCACTGGCCGAGGAGCCGAACAACGCGCTCGCATGGACCAATGCGGCTACCTATTATCTGAAGACTCGAGATGTGTTCAAGGCCGAGTGCGCGATCGAACGCGCACTGACATTGGACGGCAACAGCGTTATCGCATTGCAGGCGAAATCCAATATCCACAAGGAAGCAGGGCAGTGGCTGGACGCGATACGGACTATCGAGTACGCGCTTCGACTGAAGCCTGGCGATCCGTCGCTCGAGTGGTCGCTCGCGATGCTGGAACTTGTGCACGGCAACTACGCGTCGGGCTGGATTCACCATGAGCGGCGCTGGAATTCGCCGGAACTGCGTGGCAAGTATCCGAACCTGCCGGTGCCGATTTGGCAGGGCGAGTCGCTGGCCGGCAAAACGCTCTTGGTCTGGAGTGAGCAAGGCTATGGCGACGTTCTGCAGTTTGTACGATTTGTGCCGGAGCTGGTCAAGTACGCCAGGGACCAAGGCGGTAAGGTCGAGTTCATCACGTTCGAACCGCTGGTGTCTTTGATCACACGTAGCCTGAACGGATCTATCCAATCAGTGCGGCCTTCGACGCTGACGGTATTGCCACCGTGTGACTTTCATCTGCCGCTGGCCAGTACTCCACTGCGGCTGAACAAGGACATCGACCATCTGTCTGGCGTCGAATCATATTTGAAGCCTGATCCGAAAAAGGTGGCGGCTTCGAAGCGGCTCATCAAGCCTCACGCCAAAGACCTCAAAGTCGGGTTGGTGTGGACCGGAAGCCGTGGTCATCAACGCAACGTGTTGCGATCGGTAGACCCGCGCGCGTACGCACGTATGTTTTCGACGCTGCAGGACGTCGCATTTTTCAGCTTGCAGAAGGATGCTGCCGCTGACGTTCGGGCCATGCGCGGACTGGGCCTGCACGTGGTTGACCATACGGACGGTTTTGAATCGTTTGACGACACGGCGGCCTATTTGAAGAACCTGGATCTCGTCATCACCGTGTGCACCGCGGTAGCGCACCTAGCGGGAGGGATGGGGATACCGACGTGGTTGCTGCTGGATGTGAATCCGCATTGGGTATGGATGATGCAGGGCGATGAATCCCCGTGGTACCCGTCAGTCAAGCTGTACCGACAGGAGGCATACGGCGAATGGGAGTCGGTGTTGCAAAGGGTGGCAACGGATCTAGCGCATCGAAGCTCAGATCGTCTAGACGTTGCGCGGGCATGCGAAGCAGTACACGCGATGGGTGAGGTTTGAATTCAGCGATGAATCAAGTGACGACGGGAGAGCTTATGAATTCGGCGTATTCACTGAAGCGCCTGTTAGCGCGGCGCGCCCGCCTGGACGCTGAAATCGCGATGATCGAAAGCCATGCGCGGCATGAAGTGGTGCAGCGAATCGTCAGAATGATTGTCGACTACCACATCAAGATTGAAGAGGTGTACGCAGTCCTTAATCAAGGCGGGATCGTGCCGCCTCCCGACGAGGTGAAAATGCCCAGAAGGGTGCCGCCTAAATTCTGGAATCCAGAGACCGGTCAGACGTGGTCTGGACGGGGGCGTCTGCCGCTATGGCTGGTTGGCAAAAATATCGATGAATATCGTCTCAAATTGAATGATACGGAAGAGACGCAAGCAAGTGGCGGTGGTCCGAATGATGCGGTGTGACCAATGAAGTCGCGTCATGTCGATCGGTTTGCCAAGGAGTCTGACGATTGAAATTGGTTGGTTGGGCTATTTTTAGGTTGTGTTGGGAAGTCAATAAATTTGACGAAATTTAAATTTTATAGATTGTTTTATTAATTGGTGGGTGGTGTGCGGGTTTTGTCGAGGCGAGCAAGCGGGTGGTTAATGCGGAGCTGGGTATGATGGATTATTTGAATTATCGTTCTTCCCCAAAGCCGAAGGTCTCGATCATCGTTCCCACGTTCAATGCGGAGCGTCACATCGGAGAAACTTTGGCATCGCTGCTCGTCCAGGACGACTGCGATCTCGAAATTCTCGTCATGGATGACGGCAGCACGGATGCGACGGTCGAGTACGTTCGAGCGATCGACGATCGCCGGATTCGGCTTCATGTGAACGATGTCAACCTGGGGCTGCCCGCAAACATGAATTTGGGTATGTCGCTTGCACGTGGTCAGTATTTGGCTCGGATGGATCATGACGATTACGCCATGGAACATCGCTTTGCACGGCAGGCTCGCTTTCTCGATGAAAACCGTGATGTGACGGTCGTAGGCGGGCAAATTCGACACTTCGGGTTGGATGAGAGTGAATCGAATTTTCCCTTGGATGACGGCAGGATCAAGGCGCGCTTTGTGAGCGGCGAAGAGTATCTTGCGAATCCTACGGCAATGTGGAGGGCGGATTTCGTACGTAAAAATCTCATCGCCTACGATGCAAATCTTTATGTTGTAGATGATCTTGGGGTTTGGTTCGATTGCATGTTGTCGGGCGCACGCTTTGCGAACCTGTCGGAGGTTGTGCTGCGTTACCGCATCCATTCGGGAATGACGTCCATGAGATTAAGTCCGGATCGTCTTTTCCGGAGCAAGCAGCGTATCTACAAGCGCTTGCTGCCGGTGTACTTTCCTCGGCTGGACGGTCCGGCTTGCGATGCTTTGATTTCAGCGTATCGCTTCGGGCTGGATGAGAAGACGGATATTGAACAACTTCGAGCGTTTCATCAGGCGGCAGCGCTTGCGTTGAGCGAGGTAAGTAGTGCATTCGGACAAGATGTCGAAGAGGTAAAGGTGGCGCTGTTACATGTTGTCAATAGAAGGCGCCGGTTGCTGTTTGAAGGCGGGGGAATAACGTCTCACCAAATGAATTATCTTGATGATTTATTTCGTAAGGCGTTGTTGAGAAATGTTTAAGTGATGATTTGACAATGTCTTTTCCGGTGTGCAAATAATATTTTGTGCACTTCGTCATCCTTAACATGTCGTTGAGGTGATGAGCTGTGGCCTATTAGGTTTGCGGATAATGGCTCGAACATGCTCTGTTTTCTTTTGTGTCGATATTTTTTAAATATTAGAGGGGCTTTAATTTATGAAAAGTCGTTTTTTAATCGCCGCACTCATGTTGTGCGCGGCATTCCCGGCGTTCGCACAGTCCGAACCCAACAAGGCTGAGGCTCGCGCTGCGACCAAGGGCGCGGTGGTGATCAACCTTGAACAGAAGAAGGTCGTCAAGGATGCGAACGGTGCCGAGCGGTTGGTCGACGCCAGTTCGGTCAAGCCGGGCGATGTGATCGAATATCGCGCGACCTACAAGAACACGAGCGCGCAACCGGTGAAGCAACTGGTTGCGGATCTGCCCATTCCGGAAGGTCTGGAGTATCAGTCCAAGACCGCACGTCCTGCTGGCGCAAACGTGATTGCGGCGACGAAGACCGGAGAGCACGGCCCCGAGCCGCTGATGCGTACGCTCGCGGATGGCAAGCGGCAAGCCGTGCCCTATAACGAATACCGCGATATGAGCTGGAAGATTGGCCAGCTCAATTCTGGTGCCTCTGTAGTAGTGAGTGCGCGTGCCAAAGTTGAAGCAGTGGTTCCGAAGTCCCCGGCTTCGAGTGCTGCTGCCGTTCCTGGCACGCGTGCTTCCCCTGTTGTTGTTCATTAATTGATGGTCGGTGCCCTTGTTGCTCGGGCAAAGTTTTCAATCTCAGATTATGTAGTTATTTAACTAAAATTTAAGATTGAATCTTTTGCTTTTGCGATAAGGAGTACTGATCTCTAATAAGAAGGGTTATTTCCGTGAATTTCACATCCTCCATACGGCGGATCGGCTCGAGGTCGATCGCATCATGGGTGGTCGTGGCTGCTGCATTGACGGGGTCGCTTATGGCGGGCTCGTCTGGTGCTTATGCCGCGGCGCCGCCAGCTAATACCTTGATCGGTAACCAGGCTTCGGCCGCATACGTCGATCCCAACGGGATTGCGCAGACGGCAACATCGAACTTGGTGCAGACGCAGGTTCAACAAGTCGGTTCGTTTAACCTGGACTCGTATACGACGGTGACGACGAACGTCGTCAACACCAAGACAGGGGCCGCAGGTGCAGTGCTTTATGCGCCTCACGTGCTGACCAACACGGGTAACGGCACGGACACCTTCAACATCACGGTGACATTGCCTGGGCCGAACGGCACCGGCGCGTTCTCCAAGGTGGAAGTCTATGCTGACCCGACCTTCAGCGGTCTGCCGGGCAGCACCACGCCCCTGTGTTCGGTGACGCCGAACTCGACCTGTACGGTTCCGGCTCAGACGGTCGCGGGCAACAACGGCCAGTTTGGCTTCGTCGTGGCGTATTACCTGCCGTCGACTGCAACGACTCCGACCACGCCGTATGGCTCGGCAACGGTGAATGCAGTGCCGGGTACGCCTGCGCTGTACACCGCGCCGAACACCGCCGCAGCTGACGTGGATAACGTCAACCTGACGACGGTGGCCGCGTTCAACTTGACCAAGACGATTGCACAGCCGCAATCCGGCGTGACTGCGCCGGGTGGTGGTGCATGGCCGACCGCGAACAATTCCGGTCAGCGTTCGTCTTCGGCAAGCTGTCCGACGACCTGGAGCGCCGGCTTGACCTCGACGTCCAACTGTCAGTACACGGTCTACACGCTCACCTATAGCAACACGGGTGGCGCGTCCGGTACCTTCAGTATGGCCGACGTCATCGGCTCCGGTGCAACGGCAGGCTTGACGTACGTTAGCGGCTCGGCTGTATGGAGCAATGCACCGGGTACGGCGCTCGCTGAGAGCAATGGTGCGACGCTGCAACAAGGTGGCGTCTACTTCTCGGCGACCAATGGCTCGCTGGCATTCGTGGACCAAAATCTGCCGGTCAATACGACTCGCAGCCTGTCGTTCGTCGTGTTGATCAATAGCACGGCAGCACTGGGCTCGAGCACGACGACCAACACGGCCTACTACGATCCGACGACGGTACCCCCGGGGACGACGGCAACGCCGCCGAGCACGCCGGGTACGCCTCCGGGCACGCCGACGGGTACGCCGCCGTCGCCGTCCAATCCGCCGCCGTATACGGTGACGGGTACGTACAGCATCGTGCTGGGTTCGACGTCTGGTTCGATTTCGACGTCGAAGGATACGACGCCGGGTACGCCGAATGGTTCGAGCGCGGCTGGTCCTGATACGACTGTTGTGGCTTCGGCCGCGGCGGGCGCGCACGTGGCGTTCACCCAGACAATCTGGAACACGGGTAACGCGACGGACCAGGTGCTCATTACGGGCGTCTCGACGGGTACGGGCGGTGGTGCCGTCTTCCCGGCAGGCACGACCTTCAGCTACTACAAGGCTGATGGCTCCACGCCGCTGGCGAATACGGGTAACGGTCCGGTGACCGATCCGATCCAAGCCGGTGGTTCGACCCAGATCGTGGTCAAGGCGAATCTGCCGACGACGCTCCTTCCGGCCGCAGGCCCGCTCAACTATACGTTGACGGTGACCGGTACGTCGGTGGGTGATTCGACCAAGATCGACTCGACGCGTGACGTGCTCAATGCCGTAACGGGTGTGCTGGTCGACCTGACCAACACGGCAGCTGGTACGACGGGCGCTTCGGGTGACTTGGGCACGGGCCCGAGCACTCAGCCGACGACCATCAACACGGTGCCGGCAGGTTCGGCAACGGTGTTCTCGCTGTTCGTGGCCAACAACGACACCGTTGGTAACTCGTACTCGCTGGCAGCCAGCGCGACGGCCAGCTTCCCCGGCACCCTGCCGGCAGGCTGGAACGTGAAGTTCGTGGCGGGCAACGTCTCGGCGGCCAGCTGCGCGAGCGCGACGGCTATTACGACGGTCTCGGTGGCAGCAGGTACGCAAACGCAGTTGACCGCGTGTGTGACGCCTCCGGCAACGCAAGCGCCGGTGACGGCTCAGCCGATCTACTTCCAGGTCCGCTCGACGGCGGTCGCCTCCACGGGCTCGATCGTGGTGGATACGAAGTATGACGCGGTGACGGTGACGACGGCAGCGCTGACCTACAGCGCAACGCTCACGCCGAACAACGTCGGGCAAGTCGCTCCGGGTGGTTCGGTGGTCTACGCCCACACGCTGACCAACACGGGTACGGGCAGCTGTACCGGTCCTTACACGTACACGGCGACGCTGCCGGCAGCAGACGTGACCGCGGGCTGGACCACGGCACTGTATCTGGACGTGAACGGCAACGGCCAGCTCGATGCTGGCGATACGTTGATTACCGGTCCGATCAGTGGTCCGCTGGCTGCCAATAGCACGCAGCAGATCCTGGTGAAGGTGTTTGCGCCGGGTGGTGCGACGGCAGGTGCGAGCGATACCGCCACGGTGACGGCCACGTTCCCGGCCAACTCGTGCGGTGCGCCGAACGCAACCGATCTCACGACCGTGATTACCGGTCAGATCCGCGTGGTCAAGACGCAGGCACTCGTACAGGCGTGTGACAGATTGACGCTTGTTGGTTCTTTTACGGCCAACACACTGACGGCCAAGCCGGGCGACTGCATTGTGTATCAAGTCGTTGCAACCAATCAGGGCACGGCACCGGTCTCGAATCTGTCGATCAACGACGCGATTCCGGCCTACACGACGCTCAATGGTATGCAGCCGACGAGCAGCCTGTTGTGTTCGTCGACGGGTATTTCGCCGGCGCTGACTGGCTCGAACTTCACATCGAGCAGCACGTCGGTTAGCTGCGGCAGCACGGCGAACACCGTGCAGCCGGGCGGCAGTGCGACGCTCATGTTCGTGGTGAAGGTCAACCAGTAACGCAATGAACCTCCCGGCATCGTTCCGATGCCGGGAGGGACTTCGCGCGGACCTCGTTCTCGCGAATGGGATTCGTGCGCTTTCCGGTCGGGCTTGGCAGCCCAGGTTCAACCGGAAAGCGCAATTTCTGAAGAATTTTTATCGCCGCTGAATGCTTGTGAATGCGATCAGTGGGTAATTGGGCCTGTAAAGTGGTGAACTTTGTGGACAACGCAGCACGAAGGCTGCGAGAAATAAGCTGGATTCGAGTGATATGGCTGATGTGTCTGGCTGCCCTCATCGGGGCGGTCATGACAACGTCATCGGCATTCTCCGCACCGCCGCCGGCTAACTTCGAGATTGTCAGTACCGCGAGCGCGACCTATGTGCCTACGGGCTACACACAGACCGAGACCGCGCAATCCAATACGGTCATCGCGATCGTTGCCGGTGTGGAGGCGCTCACGCTCACGCAGGACCAGAACGTCGTGCGACCGCCCAATGCGCAGGTCACATTGACTCACCTGCTGACCAATACCGGCAACATGCAGTCTAGCTACACGCTCAACTGGGTCAACGATGGTCCCGGCTGCTCGGCGAGCGCCTTCAGTCTGAGCGCGTTGCGCTTGGTGCGTGACGTCAATAACAACGGTGTGGTCGATGCCGGTGATCCGGTCGTCGCGCTCAATACGCCCGGGGTGATTACCCTGAATCCTGGCGAGACCGCAAGCTTGCTGGTGCAAGGCACGGTCCCCAATGTGACGAGCGGCAGTGCATGTCTCACGCTGAGTGCCACGACCGCTGCCCAGCAGCTCAGCGCGACCAATCACGACACAGTCACGATTACGAATGCAGCGTTGCTGTCACTGACCAAGTCGGCTGTCTACAGCGGCCCTGTGGTGCCCGGCACGACGCGCGTGGACTTTACGGTCAACGGCACGAACATTGGTGCGCAGGATGCGCAGGCCACGAGTACAGCCTTGCCGGGCGCGACCAGCATTGTCGTGAATGGCAAGCCGACTGCTTTGATCCTGGTTCGCGACGCGATTCCCACCGGCATGCAATACATCGCGGGGTCGCTGCAGAGCACGGCCCCTGGCGTATTGCGACTCTTCCGTTTGCCGGGTGACGCGCCTTTCAATTATCGGACAGGTGCGGACGATGCATCGGCCATCGAGGTCGCGATCGGCGTGCCGGCGCCTGGCGTCGTCGCACGCAATGCGTCGATTCAGATGAGTTTTGGGGCAATCGTCGAGAGTACGGCTACCGCCGACATCACGAACGTCGCGCAAAGCTATTACAACGATGGCACCCAGCCGGCCTTGTCGCCCTCGAACGTCGTGCTGATTCCGCTCAAGCCCGCGCAATTGACGGTGACGAAGACCGCCAGCACGGCGATCGCCAATATGAACGCCGGCGGCGGCGGCCCTAACGGTACGTCGGATGTGGTCTTCAGCATCAACGTCAAGAATACGGGCTCGGCATGGCTGTACGGTATGCAGGTACCGGATATTCTTGAGAGCGCGGGCGGGACGAGTGACGCCCAGTTCGGCACCTATACGACGGCATCGGTACCCGGCGTCAATCAATATACGGTGCTGCCAGGCACCGTGCAGATCGTTGCGCCAAACGGTACGGTAGGCGGCACGGTGGCTGCTGCGAACACGGCGTTTAATGGCACGAGCAAACAGGCTAACCTGCTCGCCGCAAGTGGGGTGCTGCCGCCGCTGGCCGATGTCACGGTCCAGTTCACCGTGCGGTTCAATACCACGGGACGCCCCGCAACGCTCACCAACCAGGTCACTGCAAACGCGGCGCTGGTCGTGGGCGGCCCCCCTGTCGTGTCGGGTAAGGCCAGTGCGAACGTCTCGACCCAAATGCCGGCGTTGACCGTTGCCAAGTCAGTGGTCTCGCGCTTCGTGAGCGCGGGTATCTATGACCTGGACTATACGATTAGTGTCACCAACAGCGGCGTGACGGATGCGCCGAATGTGCGTCTGATCGACAACCTGAACTGCACGTTCGATATGGATGTATCGACGGGGCAAATCTCCGGGTGGCAGTTGACGGGTCCGGTCAAGGTCAACAACGGTTATCTGGTGCCGTCCACTAGCTTCACAGGTGCGGCGCAGTGCGATCGCACCAAGCTCGCGAGCAGCAATCCGTATGACCTGCCCACTGAAGTGGGGCTTAGCCTGGTTGATGGCACACGTGGTCTGGCTGTCGGCCAGACCGAAACCGCGAGTTTTACGGTGCGTGTGACCGAGAAATCGAATGTGGATGGCTCAGCCGTGTCGGTGACGAACAAGGCTTGGGCAGCCTCGCTGGCGCAGAACACGATCAATGTGACGCCTTCGTCGGTGCTGGCAGCAGCGATGACGAGTGCGCAGACCTTGCTGGTTGCGCCCGAGGGGACCGTCTACGATGCGGTGACGCGTCAACCCATCGCCGGTGCCGTGGTGACCATGGCTCGCCAGTCCTGCACGACGGCGACGCCGCGCAGCATCATGCCCGCCGATATCCTCAACGGCAGCATGTCGACGCAGACGTATAACGCAGACGGCAGTGTCTCCGTGACGACGGGGGCGGATGGAACCTGGTCGTTCTACATGCTCAATGGCATGTGCACCTACTCGCTGACGGTGACACCGCCTGCCGGTAGCGCCTATACGTTCCGCTCGCAGCGAATTCCCCCGACCGCGGGTACCTATGCGTCGTGCGGCACGATCGTGCCCAATGCGACCCCGCCGCAAGGCAGCGAACCCACTACGTATTACCTGTCGCAAAACGCGGGTGTCGGTACGAACAGAAGTGTGTGCGCGCCGTCCCACAACCACATTCCGCTCGATCCGGGTGCAACCAACGGTTTGCTGCTGCACAAGGAAGCGAGCAAGCGTCAGGTGGAGTTCGGAGATTTCGTGGACTACGCGCTTACGCTCACCAACAAGACCGGTGTGCGCATCACGGGCGTCAATTTCAGCGACACGCTGCCGGCGGGGCTGGCTTACGTCAGCCGGAGTAGTCGGCTCAACGGTACGGTGGTCGCTGATCCGCAAGGCGGCGCTGGTCCACGCCTGGTCTGGAACTTCCCGACCCAGGTTCTGGATGTGAACGAGAGCATCATGGTGCGCTATCGCGTACGGGTCGGTGTGGGCGCCAAGGTGTCAGGCAGTGCGACTAACCGCGCCAGCGCCAGCGCTCCCGGATACCAGTCCAATGAGGCAACCGCAACCATCATGATCAGTGGGGGCGTGTTCTCCGACGAAGCCTTTGCATTCGGCAAGGTGTACATGGACTGCCGGCGCGATCGTGTTCAGAGCGGTGAAGATGAACCGGGTATCCCCGGCGTGCGTCTGTGGCTCGAGGATGGTACGAATGTCGTGACCGACGGCGAGGGTAAGTGGAGTCTGTATGGCTTGTCGCCCAAGACCCACGTGCTGCGTCTGGACCAGACCACGCTGCCGGCCGGCGCCTCGATTGAGCTGCTGGACAACCGTAACGCGGAAGACCCGCAAAGCCGCTTCCTGGACCTCAAAAATGGGGAGTTTCAAAAGGGGAATTTCCCGATCCTCGGTTGCGAGGACCCGGATGTCATGAAAGAGGTCAAGGCACGCCGCGAACTCGTGGCCAAGCGTGCGGATACCGACGGCGAGGCGCTCGTACGTCAGCGACTGGACCCGACGGGGCAAGTGATTGCCGTGGGCGACACGCGTGCCTTGCCTGCCTCAGGTCAGATCGATGGCGTGGGTCTCGGCGGCGCCACGACTCCGACGATATCGATTACGGACCCGCTGATCGCATTGCCCACGACCCGGTCTGGCAGTGGCGATGTCTTTCTGAATGGTTCGGGGCAGGGGCTGGGCGGCACGCTTGCGTCGGCCCAGCAGGGCGGTGTTGCGCAATCGATGCCTGTCCAGTCTGTCATGGGCGGCACGCGCAGTCTGCCCGATGGCGGCGTTGCCTCGAGCGTCGGCACCATCGGCTCAGCTGGCCCCAACCCGTCGAGCGGCACGCTTGAGCCCGCAGCGCTGCCTTTGCTGCCGCAAGGTGCCGGCAGTGTCGTCGAGCTCGAATCCCTGATGCATCAGCTCGACAACACGCCAGCCTTTATTGAACTGAAAGACCACGATACGGTCGCTACGCAGAGTATTAACGTCCGGGTCAAGGGCCCGGCCGGGACGACGTTGCGCCTGACGGTCAACGGCGCCGTCATCGATGGCAAGCGTGTGGGTAAAAAGGCAACGCTGCCTCGCACCCAGACGACTGCGTGGGAATATATCGGCGTGGTGCTCAAGCCGGGCCTGAACACCCTGCGGCTGGATGTGGTCGATGATTTTGGGGTGACGCGTGGCGCGCCTCAGGAAATCCAGATCACCGCGCCGGACAAGCTCGGCCAGATCCGTGTCGAAGTGCCGAGCAAGGCGCGTGCGGATTTGATCACTCCGGTGCCGATCAAGGTCGTGCTGACCGATGCTGCGGGTGTGCCGATAACGGCTCGCACGCAGGTGACGCTCGAGGCTGATGCAGGACGTTGGGCCGAAGAGGATCTGAATCCGAATGAGCCCGGGCTGCAAGCTTTCGTGGAAGGCGGTCAGGCAACATTCCACCTGATTCCTCCCGGCACGCCGGGCGATGTGAGGATTCGGGTCTCCGCGGCTTCTTTCGTCAAGGAAGTCCGTCTGGCGCTTTTGCCGGATCTGCGTCCGATGATTGCGGTCGGTGTTGTGGAAGGCACGATCGATCTGTCTAACCGCGGTCAACTGGCGATCGGGCAGACGCCGGCCGGTGCGGCCTTTGAGCAAGAGCTCAGTGCCATCGGCAAGGGCGACGGGAATACGCGTGCGGGTGCCCGGACGGCTTTCTTCTTGAAGGGCGCCATCAAGGGCGAGTATCTGCTGACTGCAGCACTCGATACCGGCAAGTCCAGCCAGGATCGTCTTTTCCGGGACATTCGTCCGGACGAGTTCTATCCGATCTATGGGGACTCGTCGGGGCGCGGGTTCGATGCGCAGAGTTCGCAGCGCTTATATGTGCGTGTCGACAAGGACCGCTCCTATCTGCTGTACGGCGACTTCATGACGGCCAGCAGCGCGGAAGTGCGCAAGCTCAGCCAGATCAGTCGCACACTCACGGGTATCAAGAACGTCTATCAGACCGACAATGCCCGCGTGACCAGCTACGCATCGCGTACGTCGCAGACCCAGCAGGTCGAGGAATTCCCGGCGCGCGGTATTTCGGGGCCGTACTACCTGGCAGGCACGGGGGATTTGGTCGCCAATAGCGAGCAGATCGAAATTCTGGTGCGCGATCGTAACCAGCCGAACCTGATTCTGCAGCGTACGGCGATGGTCCGCTTTGTGGACTACACGATTGAGCCGCTCTCGAAGCGTATTCTCTTTACGCGTCCGATTGCGTCGAGCGACGAGATGCTGAATCCGCAGTCGATTCGCGTCACCTATGAAGTGGACAACGGTGGCCCCAAATACATGGTGGCGGGCACGGATGCGCAGTTCAAGGTGGGCGAGAACCTGCAGTTGGGTGTCGTGGCCAACACCGACCGCGATCCGCAGAACCGGCGTGATTTGCTCGCCGTGACGGCGTTGGGACGCATCGGCGAAAACACGAGCGTCGCTGCCGAAGCTGTGCGCACGAAATCCGACGAAAACGATGTAGGCAATGCCGAACGCCTGGAAGTCCGCCATCAGACCGAGAAGCTCGGTGTGACGGCCCAGGTGGCTCGCTCGAGTACCGGCTTCGACAACCCGGGCGCGGGTTACGCCGCCGGACGGACCGAAGCGAACGCGCGTGCCGAATATCGGATCGACCCGACTACGGCGGCACGCGGCGAGCTGCTCTACAGCAAGGATGCGTATTCCGACGGCTCAACCCGCGGTGCGTCCGTGGGTGTCCTGAAGCGTATTAGCGACATGCTCTCGGGCGAATTGGGTATGCGCTATGGCGTGACCAGTTCGGCGAGTTCGGCCTCGATGTTCAGTTACAACCAGGTGTCGAGCTACAACGGTGCGTTTGGTTCGAACCAGGCGGGCTCATCCGTGACAGGTCTCGGCTCCGTTGCGAATTCTGTCAACTCGATCGACAGCAGCCAGAACAGTCTCACGACCGTGCGCGGCCGCCTCACTGCGAACGTGCCGTATGTGCCGCAGGCGCAGGTCTTCGTGGAAGGCGAGCAGGACGTGCGCGACGGTAGCCGGCATATGGCGGCCGTGGGCGGCAGCTATGCCGTCACGGACAAGACGCGAATCTATGGTCGCTATGAGTTGGCGTCGAGTCTTTACGATTTTAGTAATACGTCGGTGACCCGTAACAAGGGCATCCTCGGGATAGAGAGCAACTACATGGAAGGCGGGCGTATTTATAACGAATACCGCCTGGCCGACTCGTTGGACGGTCGTGCGGCTCAGACCGCCCTGGGTGTGCGCAACACGGTGAAGGTAACCGACAAGTTGAGCGTGACTGGAGGTGTCGAGCGTACGCGTGCGTTTGGTCAAGGTGCCTCCAACGGCAGCGTGAACGGACTTGGAGATTCGACCGCCGTCGTAAGTGGTGTCGAATATGGAACGAGCACCTTCCGCGCAAGCGGCGTGCTTGAAGCACGCAACGGCAGCGATTCGAATACGTTGCTGGCCAGTGCCGGCGTAGCATTCAAGTTGAATCCCGACTGGAGCGTACTGGCGCGCGGTATCTACAGCAGTACGAAAGGTAACGGTCAACAGGACGGCAATGAGCGCACGCTCTCACGTGAGCAGATCGGCATCGCCTATCGTCCGGTCGATCAGGACGTCTGGAATGCCTTGGCTCGTTACGAGTACAGGACCGAGCGAATTCGAGGCAACTTGACGACAGCGGGCGCCATCAGCGGTAATGCTTTCGGCTCTGACATCAGTCTGCCGGGTGACTATCGGACGCACATCGTGTCGATGCACGTCAATGTGAATCCGCAACCGGGCGATTACGTCATGGGGCGCGTGGCGGCCAAGATCTCGACGCAGGACGATGGGATGCTCAAGAGCACTTATGCAGCACAACTGCTGCAACTGCGCTGGACGCACGACATCAACAAGAAGTGGGATATGGGCGTCCAGGGAGCCATGCTGCATGGCAGCGGTGGCGCTCTGCAGAAATCCGCTGGACTGGAGGTGGGCTACATCGTCATGAAGAACCTCTGGTTTTCGGTTGGGTACAACGTGATTGGCTTGTCGGATCGGGATCTGACGGCAGGGGAATATACGTCCAGGGGGGCGTATATCCGACTGCGCTACAAGTTCGACGAAACGACGCTTGGCTTCAAGCCGACTGGATATATGGCACCGAAGCCGCCCGAGTCGAAGCCTGTCACGCCTGTAGTTGAAGAGGCGCCGAAGATCGAGCCGGAAATTGTGCCGCAGAAGGTGGTGCTGCAAGCCGGCACGCTGTTCGCGTTTGACAAGTCAGAACTGCTGTCGGCAGGTAGGGACGAGCTGGACAAGCTCGCTAAACAGCTTGCTTCGATTGATTACGACTTGGCGCTGGTGATCGGCTATACGGATTCGGTTGGCAAGGATGCCTACAACCAGGTGCTCTCCGAGCGGCGTGCCAATGCCGTACGGGACTACCTGATCGCACACGGTGTGGATGCCAGCCGCATTCGTGCCGAGGGCCGAGGCAAGCGTGAGCCGGTTGCATCGAATGCTACTCCTGCAGGACGGGCTTTGAACCGCCGCGTGGTGATTGAGATTTCGGGGACGCAGAAATCATGAACGAGACACTTAAATCGGATATGCCGGATTTACGGCTGAATAATGGACTGTGTCGTCGTGATACGTGGCGTGATCCACAGCAAGACAGGTTGAAATTTGCCATGAGTGAAGACGTCGCTTCTGAACGGATGAATAAAAAGCGCCTGAGCCAATTGCGTTCTGTCGCTTATCACCTTCGCAGCCAGCGTTTTGCGAAGGTGATTCGCGTGGGTATTGCGAGTCTCTGCGGGCTTTTTATGGCGCATGCCGCTATGGCGCAGACGGTTTTGTATTCGAAGAACACGGCGGGTCAATGGACATATACCGTGCCGGCTGGCGTGACGGGCGTGATCGTGTCGGCCACTGGCGGCGGCGGCGGTGGCGGTGGGGCCGATTGGGCTGGGCTTGCTGTAGGGGGCGTTGGCGGTAATGGGGCACGTGTTAGTACGGTCTTGTCTGTTACACCGGGGCAGGTTCTCTCTGGTACCGTGGGTGGAGGCGGCCAAGCGGGTTGGACGTGGGACGGGGGGAATGCGACTACCGGGGGCACCGGATGGCGCGCCGGTGGGCCCGGTGGAGCGAGCGGTGGGCCGTTCAATTCGGTTGTGAATGGCATGGAGATGAATACAAGTGGCTCTGGCGGCGGCGGAGGCGGTAGTACGCTTGTATCAACTAATGGTATGACTATCCAGGCTGGTGGTGGTGGCGGCGGCGGTGGCGGTGCGGCTAATAGTAACGGCGGCATAGGTATTGGGGGAAGTGTCGCCGCTATTACGTCCCTATCGTCTTTCGCGGGATGTGATGGCGGGTCGGCAGGTAATCCAGGGAAATCCATTGCCGCCCGCGACGGCGGTGGGGGCGGCGGGGGTGGCGGTGGGTTTGTTGGAGGGAGTGGGGGTGATTTCAGACCTGACAACTCCTCAATAACCACGGGCGGTGGCGGTGTCGGATCGTCTTGCTATTATTCCACTTTACCGGCTCAGATTATTACACCGCCAGCGCTAAATCCGAGTACTGGTCCCAGCGGGCTAGGTGGAAAGGGTGGGCAAGGGCCTGCCAATAGTAAAGGGAATGGCGTAAATGGCACAGATGGTTCTGTTGTTATTACATCTGTGAATATATATCCTCCTAGTGCCACGATTGCCCTGACTAAGGTAATTGCTGGCGGCGGTCGGATTTTAAATTCCGATCAGTTCACGTTGGCGATTAGTTCTGGAGGCGTAGTGACGAACTCCAGCACGACGTACGGGGGTGGCTCAGCGGTTGGTGGCGGCAATATAAGTGTCAACGCGAGTCCGGGCTCAACCTACACGCTTACAGAGGCGATGGCACCTGGCAGTTCCTCGTCGCTAGCATCTGGTAATTCTTCCTCGAAGAGCACCTACATGGGCACGATTTCGTGTCAGGACAGCAATGCTCTGCAGGTTGGCTTGCCGGTGAACCAGCCTTTGCCATTGTCGGGGATAGATATCACGCCAGTGGCGGGGGCAAACATCAGCTGTACGATCACGAACAAATCGGCCATCGTCGGTAGTGTGCAGTTGAGAAAGGTATTAATACCTTATCCTGGTGCTTCCGGTAATAATATTGGTGGTTTCATTGGAAATTTGATTGTTAAGAATGCATCCGGAACACAAACAAGTAGTACTCCTGTGTCCGTTCCACTCGGCTCGACCGACTCTGGTTGGATATTAGGCACCGTTCCAATAGTTGGGGATATTGTGATTAGTGAGACCTCGAGCACAGGGGACCTGTGGATGGGTAATTCGTATCCTGGTGCTGCCGCTTGGGGTGGTATGGTTACATGTGTGGATGATAGTGGCCTATCGACAGAATTGCCAACGAACCAACGGCTTCCGGCGGCTTTTACTTCATCAGTACAAGCTGTACTCAGGTGTACGGTCACGAACTCGAATGTAAGCAACACCTCCATTTTGCTGACCAAGGCACTTGGTGGATCGGGCCGTAAAGCGATGACGGATCAGTTTGTGGTTAGCGTTAAGACGGGGGGCGTTAATGGCAACGTGGTGAGCGGCATGATCAACAATAACGGCTCGTGGAACACCAATTCGGCCATCGGTACGACGGCGGGCGCTGGCACGACCGTGACCGGTGGCACGACGAACCGTGTTGGTTTGATACCGGGTACAACCTATACGCTGACTGAGGCAATGGCTGCGGGGAGTGCTTCATCGTTGGCGGACTATACGAGCACGATCTCGTGTACGGACCGCACGGGCCTGCAGCAGGGGCTGCCGACGAATCAGGCGTATTCACCATCGTCTGGGCTAAACATTACGCCGGTAGTAGGTGCGCTGATCGAGTGTACGATCACGAACATACCGACGGGCGCACCAAGCATCCTCTTTGAGAAGGCGTTGAATAATGCACGTGTGTCGAATACTGACCAATTCACGGTCGCCATCAAGACGGGCGGTGTTAGTGGCACGGTTGTGAATAGCACGGCCAACAGTACGACGACGGGTTCGGGTTCGGTGGTGGACTCAAACAGCGGTACCTCCGGCGTTGTCACGGCAAGTGCGGGCACGACCTATACGTTGACCGAGGCGATGGCTTCAGGTAGCACCTCGTCGTTGGCTGCATATTCAGGTACGGTCACTTGCACGGACTTCAACGGTTTGCAGACTACGGGATTGCCGTCTGGCGCACCGTATTCGCCGGCGTCGGGCGTGACCATCACACCGATGGCAAATACGTGGATCTACTGCTCGATCACGAACACTGCCAATCCGACCATTACGCTGACTAAGGCGTTGGCTGGCTCAGGGCGAGTATCGAATTCTGATCAATTCACGATGGCGATCCGCACAGGAGGTGTTGGCGGCACGGTGATGAATAGCACGAGCAATAGCACGACAACGGGCTCTGGCGCGACGGTAAATGCTGGTACCGGCACGACGAGCAGCGTCATGGTGAACGTGGGCACGACCTACACGCTCACTGAGGCGATGGCGCCTGGCAGTACTTCGTCGATCGGTCTCTACACGGGCACGATTTCGTGTACGGACAACAATGGCGTGCAGGCGGGCCTGCCATACAACGTCCCGTATTCGCCGTCGTCTGGTTTTGCAGTCACGCCGGTAGCGGGGGCAAATATCAGCTGTGTGATCACGAACGCACCGGTGTCGCCGACGATCACGCTGAAGAAGGCACTGGGAGGCACGGGCCGTCTGGCAAGTTCGGATCAGTTCACGGTGGCGATCCGCACGGGTGGGGTGAGCGGCACAGTGGTGAACGGTACGGGCAGCAGCACGACGGCGGGCTCGGGCACGACTGTGAACTCAGGCAGTGGCACGACCGGCAGCTTTACGGCCAGCGCCGGCACGACCTATACGCTGACTGAAGCGATGGCTTCAGGTAGTGCGTCATCATCGGCCATGTATTCGGGGACGATTTCATGTACGGACAGTAATGGCGCGCAAACGGGCCTGCCGAACAACGTCGCGTATTCGCCGTCGTCTGGCTTTGCGATCACGCCGGTAGGTGGTGCGAGCATCAGTTGTACGATCACGAACGCGCCGGTCTTGCAGCCAACGATCACCGGCAAAGTGTTCCTCGATACAGGTGTTGGTGGCGGAACGGCCAATGACGGTATTCTCAATGGTGCTGAACAAATACTCGCAGGCGTCACGATGACGTTGAGTGACTGTGCGGGGACCGTATATGGAACGACGGTTACGGACGCTCAAGGTGTCTACAACCTTGCTGTCCCATCGTCGGTGGCAACCAACACCAATCTGTGTATTCAGAAAACTAATCCTGGCGGTATGATTTCGACATGGGTGTCGTTTGGCCCGCCTATTAATGTCGCATTTCCTAGCAGTGGGGTACATGTAAATGGATATTTCAATTCCTATGCGACCGCGACTGACACGATTACCGTGGGATGGAATGGTACGGGCAGTAATTTCAATTGGGGGGTGGTTCCCAATAACACGTTTGTAGCCAATGGCGCCAAGTCGGGCGTGCCTGATAGCACAGTAAGCTATGCGCATACGTTTACGGCCGGCACAGTCGGAACCGTGGTGTTTACCGTGCCCAGTGCTACGTCTACACCGACCCTCGCGGGTTGGAGCGAGAAGATCTTTGCTGATCCAACCTGTAGCGGCACGCTCCAGGCGGGGGCCGCGCAATTGTTCCCGCCGGCGGGCGGTGGGCAGTCTTTGGTGGCCGGGCAGGCTGTGTGCATCGTGGTACAGGAGTTCATTCCTGGCACAGCACAGAACGGTAACAAGAATGATGCGACCGTACAGGCGGCCTTTACTGCAACCAATCAGAGGTGGGCAGGCCTGAGTGCGAACTACACCCTGGACGACGTGACGACGGTTGGCGGCAGCGCGCTTTCGTTGCTCAAGGAAGTACGCGATGTGACAACAGGTGATGCATTCGGGGTGAATAACCAGGCCAAGTCCGGCGACGTGCTGGAGTATCGAATTACGTATACCAACAACGCTCCGGCGGCGATCACCAATCTCGTCATCAATGACACGACACCGGCGTTTACGACCTTTGTGTCAGGCACAACGGGGACGACACCTGCCACGCTGACGGCATGTGTCAAAAACACTCCCGCCAATCCTGCTCCGGCTGCGGCGGTGGCGTGTACCGCGGCGCAAGCTGCCGGTGGCACAGGCTCGGTGAGCTGGAAGTTTACCGGTGGGCTGCCCGCAGGCTCGACCGGACAAGTACTTTTCCAGGTCAAGGTTGATTGAGGTTAATCGTGACGAATGCTTTGCGAAGCCAACGCGGTATGGATATCTGCTTGCCAACGTCAGTAGATCGTCCGCAACGCACAAGCTCGATGCACGTGCAAGAACGTGCTGAGCCGTGTCGTTGTGGACATCGCTTCGGGATTTTGAGAAACCCGCGAAGCTCAAGGATGTCTTCAACGTCCAGAAAGAAGGTGGAAATAAGGAGCCAATCATGACGGTGGAGATAACATCGACCGGCACCGTACTGTTGCAGTTAGTCGGTGAATACAGTGCAGAAGAATTAACTGCGCTTATCCACGAATTGGGTGAGGCGCGTGCCCGAATCGCGCCTAACCCGAGCACGTTCGTTGAAACACGAATGC
The DNA here is from genome assembly GCF_902833075.1 of Burkholderia sp. BCC0405. Taxonomy (NCBI): domain Bacteria; kingdom Pseudomonadati; phylum Pseudomonadota; class Betaproteobacteria; order Burkholderiales; family Burkholderiaceae; genus Burkholderia; species Burkholderia sp. BCC0405. The sequence continues at coordinate 646,247 of NZ_CADFEO010000001.1, read as the reverse complement.
CAGTCGCCCTCTGGCCACACTGGCATACACAGCTTGCGCCGCAGCGCGAGCAAGACACACTGATCGCGTTCAACCATCCGAACTTCGGTTGGCTAGGGTTCGTGTTGCCGGCACAGCAGCGCGTTCAGTTAGCGGGCGCCCTGATCGCGCAGCAAGTTGTGAACATGCCACCTGATCAGGGCGTTGTTTCCGCAACGGATCTGCAGACGACTGCCGGATCCGGTGGATCTGTGCATTGACGATGTTGACCTTGACACTGTGCAACGAGCAGCCTGCTGAATAGTAAGGAGTGTGGAGTAGCGTTAAATGAAGTAGAAAGTAGATCTCAGAATATAGGCAACACACACAAGATTAGATTGTAAAAAATGTTTAGGAATCCAACATGAATAGGGTTTTCAGAGTCGTTTGGAATAATGCTGTCGGGCAGTTTGTGGTGGCATCGGAAGTCGCGCGTGCACGGGGGAAGGCTGGACGCAGCGGGACCGTTCGGGGTGGTGCTGTATCGACGGAGGGGATGTTCGACACCGGTTGTCGTGCCGATGGATTCGATTGGTTTGACCGGCTTCCCCGGTTCAATGGTGTCTGGCTCACCAGAACCTCGATCGCTGCGCTGATTCTGGGCTTGACTTCCCCCGTATGGGCTGACGGTACGGGTGGTTCTCCCGTGAGTAAGGCCGTAGGTGGTGGTGGCGGTGGCGGTGGCGTCAATGGCCTGGGTGGTGTTGCTCCGAATCCCGACTCAAGTGGCGCGAGCGGTGCTGCCAATGGTGATGGTGGTGTGGGGGGTACCAGTTTGAACGGTGCGTCAGGTGGGATGGGTGGGGTCGCGGGAACGGCTGCTATACCGCAGGGGGGGAATGGAGGCGCTGGGCAGGCGAGTCCCAGCGGTGGGGCAGGCACGGGTGGCGGTGGCGGCGGTGGCGGTGGCGACGGATTTGTTGGCACAACGCTTACCGGCGTATCCGGGGCTATCACGGGTGGGAATGGTGGGGATGGTGGTCGTGGTGGATCAGGTGCGACCTCCGACGGTGGTGCCGGCGGTGGCGGTGGCGCCGGTGTCGTCCTGAGCGGTAGCGGTAGCACGACGAGCGTCGCAAATATAACGGGTGGGGCAGGCGGGAATTCCGGTACGGCCACTTTCGGTGGCGGTGGTGCGTCGGGAGGCGCAGGCGGTTCAGGCCTCGTGGATACAGGTATTACCTTCACCAATGGATTTGCCATCACCGGCGGAGCGGGTGGGAGTGGTAGTGCCAATGGAAGCGGTAACCGATCGGGCGATGGCGGTGCCGGTGGCGCAGGCGTGACGGGGTCGTCGTTCAGTTTGGTGAATAGCGGCACCATCCAGGGGGGCGATGGCGGCGCAGCGGGCGGGACCGGGTCTGCTCCGGGTGTGGGCGGCGCAGGTGTCATCGGTTCCGATCTCACGATCGTCAATTCCGGCACGATCGCGGGCGGGTTGTCCAGCGATGGCGCTACGCGTGCCAACGCCATTGCGTTTACCGGTGGTCAAAACAGTCTCGAACTGGACGCTGGCTATAGCGTGACCGGCGTGGTAAGCAATGCCCCCGGCGCGAGCGCAACGAACACGCTGATTCTGGGCGGCAATACGACGCCTGCCGATGCTTTCGACGTTTCACAGATTGCGCCTGCCGGTAGCACGACGCAGCAGTTTCAGGATTTTACGGCGTTCCAGAAAAGTGGTTCCAGCACCTGGACGCTGACCGGTACGACGAGTGCCGTGACGCCTTGGACGATTGAGGGCGGGACGCTGCAGGTTTCGGAGGACGACAATCTGGGTGCCGCTACCGGAGCACTCACCTTCAATGGCGGAGCGTTGAACACGACCAGTTCGTTCACCACGGAGCGTGCCATCCTCCTTGATGCAGGGGGCGGTACGCTCGATGTCGATTCGTCCACGACGCTGACCACGAATGGTGTGATCAGCGGTAGTGGCGCTCTCAATAAGGCGGGGGCGGGCACGCTCGTTCTGATGACGCCTGCTACGTATACCGGCGACACGACGGTCGCAGCGGGTGTGCTGCAAGCAGGTGCTGCGAATGTGTTGAGCCCGGTTTCGGCGACCACGGTGGCCAGCAACGCAACGCTGGATCTGAACGGCTTTAATCAAACGCTGTCCAGCCTGAACAATGCCGGGACCGTCAAGTTGGGGACGGCTGCTACGGTCGGTACCGCGCTGACCGTGCAGGGGAACTACGTGGGCAACAACGGCCAGGTCGTGCTCAATACGGTGCTGGGCGGTGACAGTTCGGCGACCGACAAGCTGGTGATCGACGGGGGGCACGCATCGGGTTCCTCGGCACTGGTGATTCACAATGCCGGCGGCAGCGGAGCGCAGACGACGCAGGGCATTCGCGTCGTGGAGACGATCAATGGCGGCACCACGGATCCGACGGCGTTCAGCTTGTCGAACGCGTCGGATGGCTACCGTACGGGCGTGGGTACGATTGTAGCGGGCGCCTACGATTACAGTCTGACCCGCGGCGGTGTGGATGGCGTGGCCAACGATTGGTACCTGACTTCGGTCGGCAATCAGTGCTCGAACAATAGCGCGCTGTGTCCGACCCAAACCCCGAGTGCAACCCTGCCGCTTCCGACTGCGGTCCAGCCGCTTGTGCGGCCGGAGGTGGGGGCGTACCTGAACAACCGGTTGTTCGCGCAGACGATGCAGTTCCACACGTTGCATGACCGGCAAAGTGAGACGTCTGGAACGGTGTCTCAGGATCCGAGCCAGGCTCACGATAACAGTGCGTGGGTGAGAGTGGTCGGCAAGACGAGCTCGCGCACGGGTGCGAATGGTATGGACCTGGCGGACACCGACTACATGGTGCATGTGGGCGGCGATGTGTGGCGCACGAGCGATGGCCGCGATGGCAGCGTGCGCCTTGGCGTGATGGGGGCTTATGGTTCAAGCGGCAATCGCGCGAGCAACGGTGTCTTGGGCGCACGTGGCACGGTGGATGGCTATAACGCTGGGCTTTACGGTACGTGGTACGGCAACAAGGACATTTTGACGGGCCCGTACGTGGATAGCTGGATGATGGCTGGGATCTTCCAGAACAAGGTCAGCGGTCAGGGGTTACCGAGCGAGACATACAACTCGCGCAATCTGGCCGCGTCAGTGGAAGCGGGATATTCGTTCCCGGTGCACGACGATGGTAAGGCGCGTCTGTTCGTCGTGCCGCAGGCACAGGTGATTGTGTCGAATTACCATGCCAACACGCACACTGAACAGAATGGCACGGTGGTATCGGGGCAGTCCGGTACAAGCGTGACCACGCGAGTGGGTGTGCGGTTGTCCGGGGAGGTGAAGGATGACGCAGGTGTGAGGCAGGTGCGTCCGTTTGCGGAGGCGAATTGGTGGCACGGCCCGGCCTCGCAGTCGATCAGCTTCGATGGAGTGGCAATCCGGGATGCACTCCCTGCGAACCGGTTCGAGGGGAAGTTCGGTGTGCAGGGCAACGTGACAAAGGCACTGAGCCTTTGGGGCACGGTGGGCTTCGAAGTCGGGGGGCAGGGGTACGTCGCTGGCCAGGCACAGGCAGGGATGAAGTACGCTTGGTAAGCACTCCTTCTAGATTGCTTCGCTATTCGAGGCCTACGTTCTTCAAGGGTTAGATGGCGAAAACTCCGAGTCGTCTCTGGTCGCATACGTGAACCGGGAGGGCGATGCAGTCGCCGAAGTCGGCGGCAGCATCGCTCACACATGGTTATGTTTCCTACGGCTGCCGGTGACGCTCGGGCTTAAACCGCAACTGCCTGCTTTTTTATTGGCTGAATGTGAGTCTTGCGCCGAATACCGCGCTTGGCATTTCATCACCCTGGCGTTCGACCGCCTCGATTTCCGTGGTGACTCGGGATGTGTATTTGAAGGAATGGGATCGTTCGAATTGATTTGCATCCGTCGCGAGCACGGCGAAACGTGCGTACCGGTGGAGATGACGCTCGATTCCTTGCTGCTTGAAGAAGCGACTCGGCATGACTGGACGCCCATTCGCTCGCGTGTAGGTTGTGTAGCGACAACGTGGAGAAATACGTACAGGTCACGATAGATCACGACTATGAGTGCGATTTATCGAAATTCATCGGATAGCCAGCTTGACATCGTAGTCGGATGAGTCGGCTCCAGATGGTTGGGCTCGCTTCAAGACATTAATTTGTCGATTGCGGACGTCGAATGGCGAGCGTGTCAAGAGATATTCAGAATCGGTGCCACATGACTGGTGCAAGTGAACTGTACGTCGAGTTGAATCGTGAATGGATGGATTCAATACCCCAGAAAATTCTCTTCGAAACACAGGAATTCTGACACTGGGCAAACCTAATCGGGGCGGGAGCCACTACCAGGGGGCTGACTGGAAAGAGTCGCAAATTTTCATTTGAAACGACTGCGATAGAACGGGGGATGTAGGGCGGCGGTCTGACTTGGCACGAGTGATATATAGGCCGTACGCACGTGAGGTAGGAGGTTGATAGGTTCGGTGCGAATCTGTTTTAATTGGTGCTGAAATGAAAAATTGTGTATATATTATAGGGGATCGACATCAAATCCGTCAGAAAATAATAAAAAATCTTAATGGTGGTGGATTTGATGTCATGGTTTCGCGCTACGGCTCGAATGATTTCAATGGTTTGGGCTATGAAGCTGCGCATGTTGTAATCTTGAATAGCGATTTTCCGGATCGACGAGGTCTGGCGCAGCTTCCGCGTGTTCGACAGATGACTTCCGCCGCGGTAGTGGTTATGGCATCGTATCGCAGTGTAAAAGACGAATGTTTGGCCCTGTCGATGGGGGCCGATGAATATCTGTATGTAGACGTGGACGAGTCGATCTTGATTGAGCGTATCAAGGCATGCTTGCGTAGACAGAAAATTCTCAGTACGCAAGCGCGGCATGAGACGAAGCACGGCAGTTTTATGTCGAATCTTTTCGAGATCGACGATGTCGCTCGAAAGGTGCATTTTTCAGATGGTACTGTCAAGCATCTGACAACGGCTGAATTTGATGTGCTGATGATACTGGTCAAGCGTTGTGGGTTGACGGTCGGCCGGGAAGAATTGATGTACCGCGTGTTCGGACGAGAGTTAATTCCAGGGGACAGAGCGGTCGATGGTCTGATTTGTAAGCTGAAAAAGAAGCTTTATCAAAATCTGAAGGGCAAGTTTTATATCCATGCGGTGCGCGGGAAGGGATATATGTTTGTCAAGATATAGGGTGCTCTCTCGCGGTTGCGACGTTTATGGGGTCCCCGCAGCCAGATGTGAAACAAGTCTCGCTTTGGGTCTCGGGAGCACTGACGTTATAGAGGAACGTGGAAGGAAGATGAACGTCAGTGAAGCTGCCTCGGGCGGCACCCGTCAGCAACATCTTCCCGTCGGCATCTCGCTGGGTGAGCGGCACTGCGAGGCGATCTGGGAGACCGGCGTTCGTCGCAATCAGGCTCAAGGGTTCGGATGGCGTGGGTCCGGCCTATTTCCTGAGCGGCTTCGACGCGAACGCGTCGCCGAGCTCGCGGGCTGCTACCGCTCTTGAAGCCCAGCGATGCCACCCGCGAGCTCGGCGACGTGATCGACATCGAGCGCATGATGTCCCTGATGTTGCTCGACGAGGCGCGCGTATCATTCGTTGGTGGCTGGCGCGCAGCGATCAGTCCGACAAGCCGCGCCGGCGCGCGATGATGCTCGAGCAGAACGTCTGCGTAGTGAAGACGAGCATCACCCCGACGCGCGTGAGCGAGAGAGTGCATTGCGCGCGGCTGGATTCGGTGAGGTCGTGTGGTGCCGCCCACGTGGAACTGAGCACGATGTCAACCTGAGCTAATACCGTGAGTACTCGAATCACGTGCTCTCGTCGGTCAGCATCTACAATTTTGCCAACGTCGCGGCATATTCAGACGCGATTGCGGCCCTTAATCGCGACGCGTAATGCGTTGCTTTCTCCAGGAACCCGACATGAATAAACTCCCGACCCTCGCCCGCGTAAAATGGCTGCTCGGCTGCGCGGTCGTCTCGATTGCGATCGGCGCGCAAGCGCAATCCGCCGGCGAGTCGGCCGACGAGCTTCTCCACGACTCGAGCGTAGTGCTCAAGCAGCTCGACGCAGGGCAGTACGGCGCGGTGTGGAACGACGCGGCCCCGTTCGTGAAGGCGCGCATCAAGCAGGACCAGTTTGCGGCAGACATGCAGCAAGCGCGCCAGTCGGTCGGTGCGGTCGACCATCGCGGTTGGGCGCAGATCACACGTATTCTCTACAAGAACGCATCGACGACGCCTGACGGACTTTATGCGAATGTTGATTATGCAACAACGCTGAAAAGCGGCGTTGTTGTGTTCGAGAAGCTGAGCTTCAGCCTTGGCGACGACGGCCGTTGGCATCTGACTGGCTACGTGCCGCGCCAGTCGCAAAACTTTGCGCCCTGAGCCGCGCACTGTCACGGGGGCGCTACGGAGCGAGTTCAGGGGCGGTATGTCGGCGCCAGCTGTATCGGGGCAAGAACGCGATTTGAGTGTTTCAGGTCGGCACGCTCGGTTCTTCGTGAACGGAGCGTGCATGACCTAGATTCCGATGTCAATCTGGTTACTGATCAGATGATCGACCAGGAACCTGTTGCGCAGGATGTCCAGCCACGAGAAATTGCAGGCGTCGGCTCTTTTGCGGAAAACAAAGGGCTTGCCGAATGGCATTTTGTTGACGCCAACAAAATCAAAGTTTCGGGTAAGCAGAAACGGCAGTGTTCCGGAGTAGCGTTCATTGGAATAGAGGTGAGTAGGCCAGCGATCCTCAATTCCATTGAAGCAGTCGGATATGAACAACAGCCCTCCGTTGCCAAGATAGCCTGCGATCGCGTCGGCAAACTTGTTCGGCTCAGGCACATGCTCAATGACCTCTAGACAGACGACAGCATCATAAGTCGTCTCGACCTCGCTCACGATTCGGATATCGATATCGGCGTTTTCACGGCGAACTGCATCGAAGTTCAGGCGCGCGATGTCGGACATAGCCGAGCGTTCGACATCCATGTAGTCGACGTCGAAGCCGCATCTGGCCAATCGAAGGGCGTCAATCCCTAATCCGTCACCCAGTGCCAGAATTCGTGGGGACCTTCCCAGGTCACGTCGCATTTCCTCCAGCGCGCACACGATGAACGCGACCATGTGTAGCCGCGCAGGATCGTCAAAGGTCGAGGCCAGTTCAATCGCCAATCCGAGTCCGTTCCGGTAGAGAGATCCCATCTGAGGAGACGTGCAAAACGCCACGGCATCGAATCTCGTCAGGTCTGCTGTCACCGCTCTCCCGGGATTTGCCTTTTCCTCGAGGATGAGTTCGTTCACCCGGGCGGCGTTCCAGGACATGCCCTGTTTCATCGCGACCGTTGAAATATTGTCCGCTAAGTCGTCAACGCCAACGGGGGGATGAACAAGCGTCGCAACACAATCCACAAGACAATCGAGCCGAGTCGGCTCCGTAGGCGGTCGCCAGGTTGACCGGATGTGCTCTAGCATCTGATCAATTTCCCCGGATATTCGATCTCTGGTTTTTCGCTCCGACAGGGACTGGTACAGTGCTGCTGCCTGGTTGACGTGATCGCCATAGCGGGCGAACACGCGTTCCACCTTGCGCACGCATTCATCCAGATTCCCGTAGTCGTAAAGGAGTTCCTCGGGCAGAAGTTCTTGTGGTCCACCCGAGCGCGTGGAGATGACCGGTACCGCCCGCCGGAGCGACTCCGGAATGACCAGTCCATACGGTTCTGAGCCGGCGCACAAAAGTGTCGCCACGCGTCTGTCTTGGTTTGCCGCGTAGGGATCGGGCACATGGTCCAACATGCGCCAGTTTATCCTGCGTTTCAGCAGGGCTCGTTCAAGCCGGCTTGAGGCTAAGTGTTTCCGGCCAATGATGTCCAGCCTGACGTCGTAGCCGCGCAGCCTCAGTGCCTCAACAAGTGGCACCGCGAACTGAGGATTCTTGCGCAAAGATTGTACGCCGATGACTTGCAGCACACATTCGGCATCCTGGCGAAAAACGCGCCGGACTGGCTCCAACGCGTAGTCGTAAGGCTCAAGCACCGTCAGCGGATGACGCTTGAAGCCTGGAAACTGACCCGCCACGAAACGCGAGCAGGATACTACCCCGGCCGAACACGCGTCGATCATCTCGAGATAGGACTTGTTCGGGATCGCGGTCGGCCGCAGTTCATCCTCCTCATCGAGGTATTCGTGTGCATAAAAGACATGCGGAATATCCATGAGGCTCGAGATGATCGCTCCGTGGAGAATGGCGATCGTATTGGATATGGCGATATCGAACTGGCCGCGTGTCAGGATCGCCGCGATGTTCTTGAAATCGATTGTGGCGTAATGAAGGAGTCCACTGGAAAAATCCGGGAGCGACCACGGAACCCCCAGGACGTGACAGGGAATGCCCAGTGATTGATAGTGGGCCACTTCGCCGTGCTCTGCCGACGGAAGAACGATCTCAACGTGATGCCGTCCAATCAGTAACCCGACCAGGTAGCGCAACGCGTTCTCGGCACCGCCAGGTGCGCCGCTGTGCGCAAAAATAAGAATGTTCATGAGCGTCCAATCGGGTGTGCAACGTGGCTGACGTGGCTTCGATGCGAGCGACAACGGGTCAGGATGGCTGCGCTGTGTACGCTCGTTTCAATGAGAGGCCAGCCACACGGCTGCGTCCCGCATGACGGCATCCCAGTTGCCTTCCTGTACTTGTCGCAGTACGGTCACACCTTCAATCCAACGGGCCGTCGTCCCTTGGCCACTCCAGCGCCAGTCTCCAGAGGTGCTGACGAGTACACACGTTGGCCGCCCCATCATTGCCGAGAGGTTGGCAACCGCGGAGTCCACCGAGACCACCGCATCGAGCTGTCCGATGCAGGCTGCGGTATCGTCGAAGCTCCAGATTTCCGGCTGATAGCGACTGATATTGCCAGCCGGCGTGCCGGCCTCGGCTTCGACAAGCGGATGATGCAGGTTCACGAAATGGACCTGCTCGGTCAAGGTAGGATCCGTCACGAGCCCGTTGACCATTGCCAGTGGTACGCTGCGGCGCGTCGCCCAGCAACGCATTGCGCTGCCCAGATCCGGGGTGTGACGCTGATTGCAGTCCCAGAACAGACCCACCAGCTTCTTGCCCGGATACTGAGCACGCAGGCGTCGCGCCCACGCTGCTGCAGCCCGCTCTTTGACACGTGGGGCACGCTGGTACGGGCGAAAGCGGTATCCGGGCTCCACGGCCTTCAGCAACGGCAAGTGCAGTAGTGTTGCGTACAGGTGTGGCGCGAATGCCTCCACACGTAAGCGCATGTCATCGACCGGCGCGACGCGCAAATGCAGTGGGCGTGGCGCAGCCACGACTTCGCAGTCGGGCAACGACGCCTGCATGAGCGCTTGAATTTGCAGATCGCAGGTAAGCATCACTTTTGCGCCGGCGGCAAGCCAGTCAGCCAGGCAGGCGTTTAGCATGAATTGGTCGCCCAATCCGAGCTGATGCGTCACGAGCACGCGCTGACCGCGCAGGTCAGTTTGGCCGGTCCACAACGGAACGTCGCTGGGACAGTAGGTGCCGGTCGAAGCAGCGTCTTCGTTGCGCATCAGCCAGTGAGCAAAGCCTTGCCCGTCGCCGGCCTTGAGCAATGCTTCTCCGTACAGGTGCGCGGCGCGCGCGGCCCAAGGCGCATGGGCAGCCAACGCCGTGCGTCTCGCGTTTTCCAGCAGCGGGATCGCTTGGGCGAAATCCCCAGCCATCATGAGGCTGTAACCGAGCTGCAGAGGATAGAACCCCGGTGCATACGGCAGCGACGACTCGCGCTGCCACGTGACGGCCGCCTCGGCATGCTGTCCCAAAAGATCCAGAGCAGTCGCGCGCATCGTCACAAAATTGGGATCATGCGGGCTGAGCGCTAATGCTCGATCCGCCCATACAAGCAGTTCGTCCTCGCGCTTGAGTGCAATGAGCGTTTCACAGATTTCGCGAATGGTCACCAAATCGCGTGGGTCATGCATAAGACGCGTTTGCGCGGTGTGAAGCTGTCGTTCCAGTTCCATGATGGCCGTCACCCGCAGAATCCTTCATTTTCAGTACTGTTCACCACGCTCTCACAGGTCTCGACGCACTGCAGGACGGCTTCATGAGGTACGCCGGTCGCCACCAAGTTTTGCACGAACTGCTGCGCACTCCAGATTTGCCTGTAGCGTTGATACATCACTTTCACGCAGTCGAATTTTCGAAGCTCACAATATGCGATGAGCAACTGAATGACCTCGCTGGAGGTGAAGGTGCGAATCTCAAGTGCCCGGACGATGTTCATCATCGTATTGTCTTCGACATGCCGCCACATGTTGAACGGGCCGTGAAATCCGAACGTCGGACTGTCGGGGCGGCCACGCTCGTATGCGAAACGGTTTGCGACCTCGGTGGGCGCAAAGCGGATGCCATACTCTGTCTCGAGCAACGGCCGGTACAAACGGCAGATCAGATCGTCCTCATTTACGCCGGGAAGCAGTCGAAACCGTGCGTCAGAAAGCGCGTGCAGCAGCTTCGCCGAGCGCAACGAAAATCCACCGTTGCCGACATTCATGCCATCCTGGTGGAATGGCCAACTCGCGCCGATATAGTCGTAGTCGAAAAACGTGCTGTTCCATGCGGCTGCGTCAAGGACATAGCCGTCCCACTGGACGACGAGCACCCATGGCGTGGTCACATGGTCCACGAGATGTTTGACCATGAAGGTAGAGTAATCCTCCTTGGACTGCAGACGGGGAATCAGCAGGGTGCGGGCACGAGTGGGCACCGTCTCATGAGTAAAGAGGATTGCGTCAGCGAATTGGCACTGGGCTGTCGAGATTTCCAGCGCGCGCGCTGCGAGCGCTGGATGGATCGAGTCGGCCACACAGAGCGTCACGTTACGCAGGTCCACGGCCGGGCTTCTGTTCATTCAATTTATCCTGTCCCGGTTTTCAAGTTCAGCGACCGCATTGCCAACCACCGTGGCCATGATGTGGAGTTGAAAACCGTTCGTTCTTCCGATCAAGTGAATACGTTCCGGATCGGAGGGACGTCTACAAAAAGCGCCTCGACTCGAGGCCAACATTATACGTCCAGCGAGGATAACTGGACGCGACGGAAGGCAACGGACATCATGGATACCTTACGACTCTCCCGAGAGAATACGTGTTGAGAAATGTGGCGATCTGGCATGTCGATTTTCGGCCGAACCACATGCGATGCGGGGTCGAGTTCATAAGCTTCAGGCGCTCGAGCTCAAGCGCCCGCGACGCGAGTCTCTCCGCCGATCAGTAACAAGAGCGTTGCCATCAGACAGCAACGCTTTTAAGGTATCCATGTCGTCGGGCAGGCGCGGGTTTGACTGCTGCTTATCAAATTTCCGTGTCCCGCGTCAAATTGTCAACCTCATCAAACGACTCGCCCTCAGACTGTGCCGCTTCATGGCGCCGTAGGTGCCGTCGCAGCGTGGTGCTGCTGACATGGAATAAATGCGCAACGGTGCTGAGCGATTCTGTCTGCAGTAGTTCGCGTGCCTGCACGAGTTGGATTGTGGTGAGCGCGGCAGGTCGACCGAGCGTGCGGCCACGTTGTTTCGCCACCGCCAGACCTGCGCGCGTGCGCTCGGCGATCAACGCCCGCTCGAACTCCGCCAACGCGGCAATCATGTGGAAGCTGAACCGTCCGGTGGGTGACGTCGTGTCGATGTGCTCCATCAACGATACAAACTGGATGTTGTTGGCGCTGAGCTCATTTACCCGGTTCACGAGATCGAGTAGCGAGCGACTGAGTCGGTCGACTCGCCATACCACAAATGCATCGCCAGCTTTCAGCGCACGTAGCGCTTCCTGTAGTCCCGGGCGGTCCACGCTAGCGCCTGATATGCCTTGATCTTGAAAGATCAGGTCGCAGTTATGTCGGGTCAACGCCTCAAGCTGTAGGTCAAGGTGTTGTTCGTCTGTCGATACGCGCGCATAACCAATACGCATGATGATCATGAGCCTCGGTGAAGTGTGAGGCGCGCAAGGGCGCCTCCACGGCCTTCTGCTGGACTGGACGGAACCCGTGTCGAGCACGACATCAAATCTCGCGACAATAGGGAAGCTGCCGCAAGTGGTCGACTTTCGGGTAAACCGCAGTTCTGTTCCGTTGCTTCGTCGAGGTGCTAGGGAAAAACGTCGGGTACACAACGTCCATCCCGGCAGATCGCGGCAAGTCAGCAGATTGTTATTTATCTCGTAAGCGTGGCTAATCGCAAGCTGACTTGAGTCTGACGGTTACCGCCTTTCAGATCGCTTCAACTTGACCGTCAGCCGTTGTGCGGGCGCTCATATCTTCGTCCCGATGGCACGCTGGGAAACCGAAGAGCCGGTGCGAACCGCTCTTGCGAAAAAACGACGACATGTAACGATTTCCATCACAATCGAAAATCGGCCCTGTGGCCGGTAATGCCTAAAAGTATAGGCGGGCGCGCAAGCTACTTTATTTGACACGTATCTCGGCTTCACTGATACCTCTCCAATCCGACGCGCTAGCAAATAATCTGATTTATCAGGTGGTGTGGCCTATGTAACCTGATCCACTGCGCCGAGTCAATTCAGACAATATAGTTTTGGACTTTACGCAATGAAAGTAAAAAAACTCTTGACTATCTGGATCTATTTTTGCCTGACACGAGGATTCCATATTACTGGTTATTACTACCTCGCGGTAACTACGTATTGCATCGCCGCCATCAACACGCTACAGAAGTCACTAACCTGCATTTCAGCGATAGGCTCGATTCCGGGTAATCCCCCAGATAGTTAGGCGGATCAGAGGTAGAATTTTCTCGTTGAACAAGTCCTACTGAACGAAGCAGTCGGTATTCATCGATCGCCAGATCACGGACGCGATCAAGCACATGGAAACGGGGGTTGACGGTAACGGACCCAAGTACCTGAGCGCGACGATCTTCACGGGGGCCGACACCCGCTTAGCCGGACCGACGAACGGCTGCGCAAGCTCCTGTCACGGCGGGCGCCCAGGTTTCATATTCGATTGAGTGTCGTCCAGGACAGCCGAGTGCATGCGGAATTGGCGTGTGTCTTGAACATCTCGAGAGCCCGCTTCATAAAGACTGGTCGGGCCGCCGAAGGGTATGCCAGTCGATCAGGCAGCAATCGCGTTTGAGAAGCGCACCATGAAAATCGGCACGGCGCTCGAAACGAGGGCGCAGACGATGAAGGTGATGCAATCCAGGCATGCCTGCGTTCGATGTCCCGGCGATATTTGCCCCCATTTCATTTCGCTCCAAGAACGCGAAGCGATGATGAGTCGACGGCGGCTCGTGAAAAGTCGATCGGGGCTGCTGCGCGAGTCACCGTTCGCGCAACGCGGCGTCACACCCCGGCCGCTCGGGTTCTTCGCGGGCCGCAGCTTGTGTGACGGTGATAACGGCTTGACCAGTACCCGCAATTCATTATCGATGATCCGTCTTGCTATCTTCGCAGCTTGGTTGATCCTCACTGCCCGCCGCGAAAACTCACAGTCCGACTTGACCTCTTTGAAATCATCTCCTGGGATAGGGGGCGGCCGCCTGAGAGGTTCGCGACCGATAACCGGAATTCTTCGCGTCGCGCTGACAGCGATTCGGGTCATGCTGCACGAACCGCGGCCCCATTCATCCTGCATTTTTATCTAAAAATACGTGCCTTGTTGGGTTTGCGTGGGCGGCGGTTCCGGATTTCGTCCACTCGCTCCTTGGACCTGGATAGCGACGCGACTAGCGCGGTCGACTCATAGGCCTTTGCCGTGGGCCACTCACGTATCAGGGCACTTTCAATCGATGTCCAGCTGTCACTTCGAACCCACTCCCGAAACTGCCTCCAGCAAGTGTTTCCTGAAACGCCATAGCGTCGTGTAGGCAGCGCTCTCCATGGGATCTCCTCAACTAAGCATGCGAGAATTCCAGATAACACTGCACGTTGATCGGCTCTTGGGCGCCCACGTCGACGAGTATTGACGGCAGGAATCAAATTGCTGATTTTCCCCCAAACCCGATCATTAATGTACATAGTGCCACTCGTCGTTTGAATTTCTTCCGGAGATCTTCTTGAATCGATATCTTCGGTTTATTGCAGTTTCGCTGGTCTCTGCTTTGCGCGAAAAGAGCGAGTCAAATATGACTCAACGCGCTGAGGATCCCTTCATTTGGATTTGAAGGTGAACAGGAAGTTCGTCGTGGATCCAGCGCGCATGGGGGATGCCTTGCTTCGGTCGATGGAAGAAAACACGCAAGGTCAAACTTTCCTCGTTGTGGAAAGCCTTGGGGTTTTCTCTGACAATTCTCCTGATTTCGCTATCAAATTCTCCATCTTTGAGATTGTCGCTTACCAAGTCAATTATTAGCGTCCGATATTCATGAGGTAGAAGTATGCACATTTTCAAAAAATCCCTTGCTCGCGTGACGAAAGATAGCTAGCGCCGAAATGGGTTTTAGGGTGTCCTTTTGGGAAAAATCAACGTAATATCACATGATTTTCATCAATGCTACATTCTTGCGTCGTGCGGATATGTTGAAATTTGTTTGGATTGATTGCCCTGTTGCGGTGCTGACGCCTGAGACTTTTCGGCAAGCAATTCCGCCTCCTGACTCTTATGAAATCAGATTTCAGGTTGCGCAATCATGCTCGAAGATTGCATGGTTTTCTGCGATGAAGCAAAAAAACACCCGCAACAACAAAAGTTGCCGCGGGCAAAAAGGAGCGCCAAGTACCTGAGAAATACTTGCATCGAAGACCGAAGAGGAGGACAGCCTTCGACGACATCATTTTGCCGTAGAAAACGCGTATGGGTTATCCCAATCCAATCGAATGACAAACTTTAACAAAGCGCTCGCGAGTGACGCATCGACAAGACTCGGCGCGTCGTCAATGGGTGACACGACAGAGCAGACAATCAGTGATGCGGCGTGAGTGGCAAAAGAAAAAGGCCCGCAGCACCGAGGAGTGCCGCAGGCGTAAAGGAGACAAGTAAATAAAAGTCACTTGTGTCAAAGGGCGAGGGACCCTTTAACCCTTTAATTTTGCAATAGACAAAATGTGTTTGGGTTGATCTGATGACAAAATTCAACAATAAACACGACTGTCCGTGACGTGAACAGCGTAAATCACGTCATGGGTTGCTGGAGCGGCAATGAGCCTGTGTTGCGAAAGATCGTGACGCAGGCCTGGTCCGGCCGTGTGCCGTTAGCCACGCTGGCGTCTCTTCCTGCGCCGGCGTCGCATTGCACCAAGCGTTTCGGTCTCATTGCACAACGCGAGCAGTTCCGAGGCTCGCCTCGATTGGGGGGCTGAACATCCGGCACCTGTTCGATTCGACGAGACCGAACGTTCATTCGGCAGAACGAACGTCACCGACAGACTACTTCAACTGCTCCTGAACGGCATTCGTTACAAATTCGACCTCTGCCTCCTTTTCGGCTTCCGCGGGAAGCTGAAGTCGATTCACCATCAATCGGTCAAGCTTGTCCCATGCTTCGGCGAGTCGATAAACCGGTACTGCTTCCAGTTGTGCGTCATACAGCAGGATGATGCGTTCCAACGCTGCATAATCTTCGTCCGGCATCAACCATGTGCCGCCGCTCGCCGCTCGCTCGATACATTGGTCGAGCACGTGCTCGGCTCGTCGAAACTGCTCGATGTCCGCCCCCTCGGGTGTCAAGTCTCTGAGAAAACAGGCAACGTAGATCGTTTTAGCCAGATGGCCGATCTGGATAGGGCCCCCTTGTCCCCTGCGAATAGTCGCGAGGGCGATGTGCACATCCAGCGACAACGCTCGAACTTCGGCATTTTTCAGCGGCAGTAACTGCGCCTTCGTGTAGGGCTTGCGCTTCATGCGGGTATTTCGGGACATGTTTTCTATGGGATGGTGACGCCGTGCAGGGCTTGAACCTGCGATCGAAGCATGATGAAGGCCCTGTGCGAGCCAACGGATTCCAGGCACGACCAACATTCATATCTGCCCAGATATCGCTCAACATCGTCTCGCTCACTGCTACGGAGCGGCCGCCTTAGCGGTGTTGAAGGTTGGCACGTGTGTTGGCCGCCGGGCATCGCCTATTACGATCGCACGTGGACCGTTCAGATTGTGATTCGGCAGGATCGACTGCGGCGCGACGCTCTGTATATGGCCTTCGGTCACAGGGAGCTTGAACGGCACTGACGGTAATTCTCAGCCATCTTGCGTAGTCGGTGCCTGGCCGTACTGCTTCGCCGGCACTTCGAATGACTGACCCGCTTTCGGGTCAGCCTGTACGAATGCGGCCGCTACTGAACCCCTCGTCACGATCATTCGTGGGTTGACCTCGTCCTCGTCGAGAGGGGCGACAATTTCGTCGTAGTGCGTCTTCGTTGCGGCGGTCGTCACCGGGTCAGCACCGGCCTTTTGAAGCAGTTCCATCTCTGCATTGCGATTTCGCGATCTGCATATGGCCGTCTGCCCTTATGGCTTATTGCCGCCCTTCTCCACGGTTCACCGAACATGACCTAAGCAATTCCGCCGGCCGTACCTGTGGCGTATCCGGTTGTGCGGATGCCTGCGATAGGACATCAACTTCCGTTTGGGCAATCAGCGTCCCGTGACTGTCGTGACCGTATCGGTCGGCGATGTGGTTGATGGATGCGCTTGCGCCGTAATCGGCAGGGCCAGTTGCCACGCGACCGCCGTCGCGATCAGCATATGGTCGATTCTCGTTTGCATGTTTGAAAGCTTCCTTGAATATATATTGTGTTCAGCTGCTCGCCACAGAGGACTCTCGGACCTTAACCATCGCGTACATCGCCTTCACCAATATGGCGTCACCAACCGGCCACGATGACAGCTGCCTGCGATAACGTTTATCGATTTGAGACTCGCGCTTTGCGTCGTGCACGTGCACTACCTCGATGGTGAGATCTGACGACATCGCTTGCGCCGCGCTGACGAGTCGATACGCATTCGTGTGCGAGGGCTCGATGCGCTGGCTGTGATAAATAACATGGTCGTCCATCAGCCTTCGCATCGCGACTTTGACGCGCTCGGCTGAAACGTTCAGTGCCTCTGCAATAGACACAACCGTCCAGTGCTGGTTGTTGGACATCAGGCGGGCGATCTCTGCCGCCAGTAGTTCGGGTTTCGTTGACTGACTCATCAAAATACTGTCGTTCAATATCGAGCGCCGCCGACTGGCAGCTGCTCTGCAAAAAAAGGCGCAGCGGCCGAAGCCACTGCGCAAGGTGCCCGGCCCCGGGGAGATAGCCGGACACAGCACGATTGAATTCGCTTAAGAAGCCAGTTCAAAGACTCGAGCGCCAGTATTGAACGCTGCCTGACGCCGGTCTCGGCGACCAGGAGGCACTGTGTACCGCGTGTGCGCTACCCGCCCGATACGTCCAAATACACGGGCATCGCCCTGTTCAGCCCGGATAACGGCAACGTTGCGGTTGCGTCGAGCTTCGTGAACGGGCTGTGGGTCTCTTCGTTTGCCATGCCGCGCGCATCGTGTTCGCACTGAATCGAGGAAAGCGTGCGATATCTCGACGTCGAGTGCGGAACTACTTTGCGCGTCGTTCGTGATGAACTTGTGCAGCCAGATTCCACTGGCTCGCAGAATGACTACGTATTGAGGGGCGAGGCCCGTGCCGTTGATGATGCGATCCATTTCGCGACGCGACAGTATCGACACTCGTGATGTCGTTTGTACTGCGGCCAAAGAGGGTACTCCGGCCGAAGATGTGCGAGAACGTGTGACCGTATAGCACCACGGTTATGCCGACTGCTGATACTTCGAATCTGCGATCGTGAAGCCGAACGTACGGCATCCGAACGGAACAGCCAAGAAGCGTACCAACGCGTGACCGCCCAGATTGTCGACAAATGTCGCATTGAACGATTCTTGTAGATTGAGCAGATGTCGGTCTCAACGCTGGCCCTATTGCATAGACACTGGTTCGATACGCGTAGGATGGCACCATGGAAATGAATGTCGGCAGGCTGTTGCGAGCAGCGGCATTTTTGGAGATCGAACGCCTGCAGCGTGAGCTTGAAGAAGGCAACAATGGAGCGTGACATTCTAAAAGCGTCCTTGGTGACTTGCGACACTGCCCGCGGTCAAAGCTATAGCAGGACTGCCTCGGATATGTCACTAAAAATATCGAAAGCGTGCCTGAACGAGCAAGGTCGCCGCTCTGGGTGCGACGTATGATCAATCCGATCAAGCTACAAGGATTGTGAAAAAAACCATTTCTCGACAATTTAAGCGGAGACGAGTGGATAGGATCGGTTCGAATTTATTCCACAGCGTGGCTGTCGCAGATGGCCACGATCGGTGTCGGGATCGCGCGGGTGGTACATGCGCCGGGTCGTCGACTGCTAACAGCGGGGGGCAGTATGTTGTTATATGCGGGATATCTCGCAGGACGCAGGAGGACCAACCTGTTCCGTTTCCCATCCCCGCAATGACACTTCATCAACCGCGTCCGGCATGCCGCCGGAGCAAACCGGTGGAGTCATACGAGCAAGCCAAGGAGAAATCGCATGTCGAACGAAACGAAGTGCCCGTTCAACCACACCGCTGGTGGCGGCACGACGAACAAGGACTGGTGGCCGAATCAGCTGAACCTGAACATCCTCCACCGGCACTCCGCGCTGTCCGATCCGATGGACAAGGATTTCGACTACGCCGAGGCGTTCAAGAAGCTGGACCTTGCGGCGGTGAAGCAGGACCTGCATGCGCTGATGACGACGTCGCAGGACTGGTGGCCGGCCGACTTCGGCCACTACGGCGGCCTGTTCATCCGCATGGCATGGCATAGCGCCGGCACCTACCGCACGGCCGACGGCCGCGGCGGCGCGGGCGGCGGGCAGCAGCGCTTCGCGCCGCTCAACAGCTGGCCGGACAACGTGAGCCTCGACAAGGCGCGCCGGCTGCTGTGGCCGATCAAGCAGAAGTACGGCCGCAACATCTCGTGGGCCGACCTGCTGATCCTGACCGGCAACGTCGCGCTCGAATCGATGGGCTTCAAGACCTTCGGTTTCGGCGGCGGCCGCGTCGACACGTGGGAACCGGACGACGTGTACTGGGGCTCGGAAAAGATCTGGCTGGAACTGAGCGGCGGCCCGAACAGCCGCTACTCGGGCAAGCGCGAGCTCGAAAGCCCGCTCGCGGCCGTGCAGATGGGCCTCATCTACGTGAACCCGGAAGGCCCGGACGGCAACCCCGACCCGGTCGCCGCCGCGCACGACATCCGCGAGACGTTCGCGCGGATGGCGATGAACGATGAAGAGACGGTCGCGCTGATCGCGGGCGGCCACACGTTCGGCAAGACGCACGGCGCGGGCCCCGCGTCGCATGTCGGCCCCGAGCCGGAAGCCGCGGGCCTCGAGCAGCAGGGTCTCGGCTGGAAGAGCTCATTTGGCACGGGCAAGGGCAAGGACGCGATCACCAGCGGTCTCGAAGTCACGTGGACGACGACGCCGACGAAGTGGAACCACGACTTCTTCAAGCACCTGTTCGACTACGAGTGGGAGCTCACGAAGAGCCCGGCCGGCGCGCACCAGTGGGTCGCGAAGAATGCCGGCGAAGTGATTCCGGACGCGTTCGACGCGTCGAAGAAGCACCGCCCGACGATGCTGACGACCGACCTGTCGCTGCGCTTCGACCCGGCCTACGAAAAGATCTCGCGCCGCTTCTACCAGAACCCGGACCAGCTNGGCCCGGACGGCAACCCCGACCCGGTCGCCGCCGCGCACGACATCCGCGAGACGTTCGCGCGGATGGCGATGAACGATGAAGAGACGGTCGCGCTGATCGCGGGCGGCCACACGTTCGGCAAGACGCACGGCGCGGGCCCCGCGTCGCATGTCGGCCCCGAGCCGGAAGCCGCGGGCCTCGAGCAGCAGGGTCTCGGCTGGAAGAGCTCATTTGGCACGGGCAAGGGCAAGGACGCGATCACCAGCGGTCTCGAAGTCACGTGGACGACGACGCCGACGAAGTGGAACCACGACTTCTTCAAGCACCTGTTCGACTACGAGTGGGAGCTCACGAAGAGCCCGGCCGGCGCGCACCAGTGGGTCGCGAAGAATGCCGGCGAAGTGATTCCGGACGCGTTCGACGCATCGAAGAAGCACCGCCCGACGATGCTGACGACCGACCTGTCGCTGCGCTTCGACCCGGCCTACGAAAAGATCTCGCGCCGCTTCTACCAGAACCCGGACCAGCTCGCCGACGCGTTCGCGCGTGCGTGGTTCAAGCTCACGCACCGCGACATGGGCCCGCGCGCCCGCTATCTCGGCCCGGAAGTGCCGGCCGAGGAACTGCTGTGGCAGGACCCGATCCCGGCCGTCGACCACAAGCTGATCGACGACGCGGATGTCGCCGCGCTGAAGGCAAAGGTGCTCGCGTCGGGCCTCACGGTGTCGCAACTGGTGTCGACCGCATGGGCGTCGGCGGCGACGTTCCGCGGCTCGGACAAGCGCGGCGGTGCCAACGGTGCGCGCATCCGCCTCGCGCCGCAGAAGGACTGGGAAGTGAACCAGCCCGCGCAGCTCGCGAAGGTGCTCGACACGCTCGAAGGCATCCGCAAGGCGTTCAACGACGCGCAGACGGGCGGCAAGCGGGTGTCGCTGGCCGACCTGATCGTGCTGGCCGGTGCGGCTGGCGTCGAGCAGGCCGCGAAGCATGCGGGCGTGGCGGTGACGGTGCCGTTTGCACCGGGCCGGATGGATGCATCGCAGGAACAGACCGACGTCGACGCGATGGCCGTGCTTGAGCCGCTGGCGGACGGTTTCCGCAACTACCTGAAGAGCGCATACAAGACGCCGGCCGAAGCGCTGCTGGTCGACAAGGCCCAACTGCTGACGCTGAGCGCGCCGGAGATGACGGTGCTCGTGGGCGGCCTGCGGGTGCTCGGCGCGAACGTCGGCGGTGCGAAGCACGGCGTGTTCACCGACCGTCCGGAAACGCTGACGAACGACTTCTTCGTGAACCTGCTCGACATGGGTACGGAATGGCAGCCGGTGTCGGCCGCGAACGACGTGTTCGAAGGGCGCGATCGTGCGACGGGCCAGGTCAAGTGGACGGGCACGCGCGTCGACCTGATCTTCGGCTCGCATGCGCAACTGCGTGCGCTGGCCGAGGTGTACGGCAGCGCGGATGCGAAGGAGAAGTTCGCGCGCGATTTCGTCGCGGCCTGGAACAAGGTGATGAACCTCGATCGCTTCGATCTCGCGTAAGCGTCACCGGGCAGTCGTGCGGTGATGCAGTAACGGGAAACGGCCGGTCGGGCGCCCGGCCGTTTTTTGAAATGAGAGGGAACATCCACCTACGTCATCCAGTCGTCTCGTCGGTAGCATTTCGAAGTAGTGTAAATGAGGTCAGGAGTTCGTTGAATCTTCGAATAATTTTCTCCATCTCAGGCCTGGCATCTCGACATGATGCTGCGGCCAAAAGTCGTTCGACTAATTGTGCATAAAGAGCCGCGGCATTCGCACCCATATATACTGCGTACGAGCCTTTTTCAGCGAGATTCAACTGGCTAACAAGGTCTTCGTGTTCGGGTCCCGCGTTCTGTACTGTGAACCAATTGTTGTAGGTGTCTTCTGCCAGCGAATGAATTGCGTCAGACGCGGGCGCGAAGATGTCGTGATACGCCTCCTCTATTTCCAATAATTGAAATCGTCTACGAGCGTCGGGCCATGCTTGGGCATTTGCGATCTCAGGGATGCGTGCTCTGGAAGCGTCCAAATAAGCCATCCGGTCGGCGGCCGCCGCAACGACGCTTGGCTGGCTGCGTTGCAATGCAAACTCGTGCCATTTGCGTGCTCGTGTGTGCGCGTTATCGAAGTGAGCGCGCAAGAATGAGAATGCTCTTTCTTTTCCTTCGTCATCGATGATATAGAGCAGGTTGACGGAGTGTTCCAGAGCAACGCGAGAGAGGATCTCGACGGTGGTAAATCGACGAGAGTTGAGGCAGATGAGGATAATCTCGATCATCTCTTCCACCGTGCTCAGAATTGTGAAGCTCTGAGCTTGCTTCAGTGATGAGTGAAGAGCGTCAAAACACGCCCGAAAATTGTCTGTGAGCAAGGTGCGAGACGAATTGAATAGATCGGAAATCGAGTCTATTTTTTCCCAATCTCGCTCGAAATTTCTGGTCGCAACTTGAAAATGCTTCTCGAAGCTTAAGTCTTTCATGCGTGTGTCCCTATATGCTGCTGGAGTCTTGAATTATATAAAAAATAGTATAAATATAATTCTTCTTGTCGCAGTGCGGCGAGAATGAGAGACGGCGATCAAATTGCTCTAGCTGGCGTTGCGCAACGTGCTGGCCAAGACTGTACGGGCAGCCTTCGACTGGAAGTCAGTGATGAACCAGTTTGCTATCCTGTTCGGTGGCCGATTTATGCCGGCGCACGGATAACGCGCGGTTCAACCGCCTCGCCCACAAAAATGCGGACAGGTTCAGAGATCAAGTTTTGACTTGTGTAACTCATGACCGTTTTCCTTTCGGCCAGGCTTCGGGCTTAAAGAGTGATTCTGGATCGAAAACGAGACCCAGGCGCTTTGCTCGCTTCAGTAGGCCGGCATGACCGCGTCCGGATATCATCTCGGACGCCGTTTCGCCGAGTCCGGCCGACAGCATCAATGCGAGCATCAACTCCTGTTCGCGAGTCCACCTTTCGATACTGTTCGGGTGCAGGAGCAACGAGCGCAATTGCCTGCGCTTCATCGCGTCCTCTTCTGTCAATTGGCTCAGGGTCTCGTCATCAACTCCGTGGATCCGCTCGTGGCACTTGCCATGAACGCATCGAAGCCTCGATACGCACTCAGAGAAGCGGCGGCATCCAGTGCACGGAGGAACATGTTCTTCGCGATCGCTGACACACAAATACTCGTACGTCAGGTGATGCACTATCATGTCGTCAAGATATACTGGCTTTCCACATGCGACACAATTTCCACCAGCGCTCTCGTGCACTGCCTTCCGAATGTCTTCGTGGCGCTGCACTCGCAATGCGAAGTTTTCCCATTTACGAACTAACTTTCGTAACACCTCTCCCGGGGACAAAGCGGGGGAGAGTTCAGTCGTGAGCGAAACTTCGTTGGCTTGCTCTTCATCAGCCATTGAGGGGTCCTTGTCGATGATCAACGCGTTCTCTTACGGCTACCCGGTGGAACCGGTCGTCTACTGGACGTGACGGGAGGTCAGAAGCGGGGTGCCAACTTTCCACGTGCTCAATGGCCATTGGCCTCGAGCCACCTGGCTCGCGGTCCGCGGCCGTCCACCATATCGGGCCATAGTCGGCCAGTTGTCGACGATTGCCCACGCCTGACACGGACAGGTGTCGGTTCTCCCACTGATAGTGGATCTTCGTCATGCCATCCTTGCTCGAGGATCCCCTCGAGCAAAAGGAATTCACGAACATCCTCCGTCTAGGCTATTCCAGCGTCCGGATGCCGTCGAAGAACACTCGCGGAGTCCAACCCTTTGTGATTCCATCGAGCAAAAACTGATCGACGAGATCCAAACCGAAACCGGCGCCTACGGACGCGATGCCCGCAAGGCCGCCCAAGAGGGCGCCAGCGTATGGCGATTCGGTTGCCATGCCGATGCCAGCGCCGATAGCCGTCATGGCAATTGATTTCGCGAGCTTTCCACCAGTGGACTGAAAGAGTCCAACCGGCTGTATGAGTGCATCCAAATAGTATTTGGACAACTCATCCGGTGCTGCACCATCGCACGGTGCGAGAGAGAGCCACTCCCGGAAATTGCGGGAAGCCCGTTTCTTCCGAAGCGCAATCATCTTCGAAAATGGCGCTTCGATTTGAGCATACAATTGCTTCAAGTCCGGTATGTTCTCCAGGCGCGCCAGAGTAGTGAACCCGGAGAGACGCGTTTCCACGGATGAGAATCGCCCACAAGACTGGCTGAGGAACTCATAGAAGTCGCGATTCGAATACGATGTCATATTGTTCGACATCGCAAATTTGTACTCAAGCAAGCTTCCCGCACACTTCGACAGCGTCTCCCTCTTCTTCAACGGTATGTCCCGGTAGGCAATTTCACTCGGGTCAAGGCCATATCCCTTGAGTCGCCCGCTCTCGTACGCCGATTTGGAAATCTCTACAACCTCACCGGCCAACTGCATGTCGGGAATGGTATAAGTGTCTCGGAGCTTTCGGATGAGCGTACGTCGATCTGAACGATCTAGCTTTTTGGTGTAGCGCGACAAACCTAGAGCAAGCGATTCCTCGGGGTCGCTATGCGCGGCGGAGGAAAGATTGCCATAGGTCAGTGGGTCAATGCCCGGAATGTCGTCCGCGATGTGCGCGACCATGGGCGTCCAAAGCACAAATCGGAGAGAGCCACTTTCGGCCAGGTCGAGGACCGCTTTATCCCCCATCATGGATAGGAGCATCGCTAACGGAAGATTTTCGCCGTGAACTTTTAATGAGACTGTGTCAAACAGCAAGAAGCTCTCGAACAGAGTCCCGGCAACATCTTCCCATTGGCGCTTGAACTGCACGGGATCATTGGACTGGGTAGGCGAGCCGATGACCAGAAATTTTCGGCAAAAGTCGTTCGGGCCTTCGTAAAAAACGTTCTGTGACATGATCTACGCCATCGAGCCATAAAGAACTGATTATATCGAGGTCATACGCTGGGTGTGGATTTTCAATATGATAACTAGATGCGAAAGGCAAGTGTGGAAGTCCGCAGTTGCTCACTCGTAGTTTCCGTCGTCGCGGACGCGGGAGCTACGGGTGAGCTGTGCTTTTACACCCTCAGTCCAAATATGACGCTATTCAGCTGCTTTCGGATCAGAATCTGCCGTCGTTCTTCGAACTGACGACTGGTGGTGCACGGTCGAATTGAGGCGCACGATTCTTCAGTTCGCGCTGTTGCTCGACTTCTACATACGGATATCCAGAAAGTGGAACATACGGCTGGTTATCCGCATATCCGGGCCGTCTTATCGTGTCTCTTGCTGGTCGCCGATGGCTTCCTGGGCCAATACGGCTCACTCTGCACGCGATCTACGCTGGGAGGGGGATTGTTCAGAAATTCTTGGGTCAGGTTGCGGGTCCGGGCGTTATAGGCTCCAACGTGCAAACTGCTCAAGTAGGGCGCTGCTCTCTGCCGCGAGTCTCTGGTTTTCCGCTTCCGGCCGGGCGATCGGCCGAAGGAAACCCGCAGATCCGGCGACATCGCTTCATGAGACTGTTCAACCTGCCCCAGCACGGTTTGTGGCTCAAAAATTCTGCATTCCGGCGGCGAGCAGGGCGTCCGGCGAAAGTCGTGTTGAAAACTGGAGACATGCTGCATCTCATGGGCGTCTGCTTTCGCTAGTGAATGATCGGTGGGTTAGCAGCGTATATAAACATCAAATAATCACATTTTAAATGTTGGATACTTCAATGATCTTGATGGTCCTTTGGACTTGCAAAAAAGTGACGCGGTTCCGATTGCTCTTGTGCAGATGGCGCGTCGACGACGATGTTAGTATGCATGCATCCCCGATAAATCAACGATTCGTTCGCATCGGACGCGGTGACGTTGCTCCGCAGCGTCTGCTGTCTCGCGGTCCACGCATCAGGATTTCAGGTTCGGAATTGACTGTTAAATAAAATATTGAATTGTCAAGTTTTTACTTTTGCGTTTGATGGGGTGACCTGTATTCGATCTTGAATTTGTCGTGATTTTTCTCATGTGGTGACGCGTGTTGGCTTCCCCCGCGGGCACCTAAGGAGGCCGCGACACCTGACAGTCTTTAACAGCGAAAAATGGGCTTTTCCACGATCATCGACCATTGGGGGTAGTCTGTTGCTTGAACCGTGAGTAGACCAGAACGATGAACAAAAATCAGTATCGCCTCGTATTCAGCCGCATGCGCGGCATGTTGATCGCTGTTGAAGAAACCGCCAGCGCGTCGGGCAAGGCCGGCAGAGGCGAAAGCCCTGCCGTGGGTCATGTGTCGAATGGTCTCGCGCAATTTGCGCTGCGTCACGCCGCATTTGCGGTACTGGTTGCGGTCGGCGCGACGCCCATGTGGGTGAGTGCGCAAATTGTCGGCGGCGGCGCGCACGCGCCCTCGGTGATTCAAGCGCCGAACGGATTGCCGCAAGTTAATATCAATAGGCCCACGGGAAATAGCGGCGTTTCGCTGAATACCTACAATCAATTCGATGTTTCGAAGTCCGGCGCGATTTTGAATAACTCACCTGTTATTGTGAACACGCAACAGGCGGGTGTAATTAACGGCAATCCAAATTTTCTTCCCGGCCAGTCAGCGCGCCTGATTGTCAATCAGGTCAATAGCAGTAATCCGTCGTTACTCCAAGGTTACGTTGAGGTGGCGGGAAGTAAAGCCAGCGTAATCTTGGCTAACCCGTCAGGCTTGATTTTGAGTGGTGGCGGATTTCTGAATACGTCACGTGCGACATTAACAACCGGCGTCCCGGTCATCGACGCAAACGGCAACGTTACCGGCATCAACGTTTCGCAAGGCAATATAACCGTTCAGGGTGCGGGGTTCAATGCATCGAATCTGGATCAGGTGGATTTGTTGGCGAGAGCCGTGCAAATCAACGCAGCCACCTACGGTAATTCGTTAAACGTGATCGCCGGGCCGAATCACATTGATTATGGCACGCTCGCCGCGACCCCGATTGCGGGTACTGGTGCGGTGCCTGCCATCGGGATCGACGTGAGCCAGTTGGGCGGTATGTACGCCGGGAAGATCGTGTTGGCGTCCAATGAGTACGGCGTTGGTGTCGGCGTATCCAATGCCGGTGTCGTTGCCGCGCAGGCGGGCGACCTCACCTTGCAGTCGAACGGCCGGCTCGTGCTGCCAGGGCGAACCGAAGCGAGCGGCAATATCGCGATGACCTCCGCGAACGGCGTGACGAACAGCGGCACGACCTACGCGCAACAATCCGTTTCGGTGAATACCAGTGCGGACGTGACGAATACCGGTACGCTGGCCGCGCAGCAAAATACCAGCGTGAACGCAGGCTCGGTCACGTCAACGGGGACGCTCGGCGCGGGCGTGAACAGTGACGGGTCGGTTGGTCAGAGCGGCGACCTGACTGTGATGACCAAGGGCCAGTTGGGCGCGACCGGTCAAAACATCGCGGGCGGCAATGCGACATTCGCAGGCAGCGGCGTGAACCTCGCCGGCAGTAAGACGGCCGCAAACGGCGGTCTGTCGATGAGCGCGAGCGCGGGCGATGTGAACCTCACGAGCGCGACGACGAGCGCACAAGGCGCGATCAACGCGCAGGCGTCCGGCGCCGTCATCAACGACCACGCCGCTATGTCTGGTGGCAGCGGCGTGACGCTGGCCGGCTCGACTGTTTCGAACCAAGCCGGACAGGTATCGTCGACAGGGCCACTGGTTGTTCTTGCCTCCGGGCAATTATTGAATCAGTCAGGATCGCTGGTGTCGCAAAGCACGGCAGCAATACGCGGCGGCGCGATCGTGAACACGCAGGGTTCGATGCAGAGCGCAGCCGGCATGTCGGTATCCGGGGCGTCGTTACAGAACGATGCGGGGCGCGTGGTCGCGCTCGGCACGGATGGGCTGTCGGTGACGACGACGGGCCAGATTCTGAACGCCGCGGGCACCACCGCCACCGGTGCTCGGGGTGGCGTGATGGGGAGCAACGGCGCGACCGTCGTACAGGGCGGCAACGTCGTGAATCATGGCGCGATGACCGCTGCGACGAATCTGACGGTTTCCGGCCAAAGCGTGGACGACAGCAACGGCACGATGGCATCCGCGCAAACCACGACCGTGAACGCCGGCTCGCAGTTTGTGAACGCCAATGGCGCGGTCACGGGGCAAACGGTCAATGTGAACGCCACGACGATCAACAACGATGCAGGCAACATACAGGGCGCACAGGTCGGACTGAACGGAACGAATCTGCAAAACCATGCCGGTGTCGTCACGCAAACCGGCACGGGCGCGATGGCGGTCAATATCACCGGCACGCTCGACAACTCGCAGAAAGGCACGATCCAGTCCAACAGTACCGACCTGACGCTTGCCCCGTCGACCCTGATTAACGATGGCGGCACCATCACGCACGCCGGAACGGGCACGCTGACTATCGTGCCGGGCAACGGCACGGGTACGTTCAGCAATGTCGGCGGCAGTGTCGTGAGTAACGGACAGGCTGTCGTGTCGGCAGGCTCATGGAACAATACGCAGGGTACGTTCGCCGCGCGTCATGGGATCGGTGCGAAGGTCGTCGGCGACCTGGCGAACCAGAATGGCCTGATTCGTTCGCAAGCGGGCATGTCGCTGATAAGCGGCGGCGCGTTCCTCAACCAAGGTGGTCAAGTGGTGTCGGGCACGACTGCCCCGACCGATACGAGCACGCTCGCGATTCAGGCGGCATCGATTCAGAACGCAGGAGGCACGCTCGCGAATCTCGGCACGGGTGCGACGACGGTGCAAGGTGGTAGCCAGTTCCTGAACGCGAACGGCAGGGTGACTGGTAATGGCGACGTGTCGATCGACGCGTCGGCGATCGACAACACGAACCACGCGCAGATTAGCGGCGCGAACGTTCAGGTGCGTAGCGACACGCTGGACAACAGCGGATCGAAGATCGGCAGTACGAGCGGCGATGTCGACATCGCCACGACGGGCACGGTCACGAATACAAGCGGCCAAGTTGGCTCGGCGCAAGATTTGACAGTGAACGCGCCGACCCTGCTGGGTGGCGGCACGTACAGTGCGGCACGCGACGCCTCATTCGCGCTGCAAGGCGATTTCAGCGCAACCCCGGACTACAGTTTCAACGCTGGCAACCAGATGACGTTTTCGTTGCCTGGTACGTTCAACAATTCGGGCTACCTGCAAGCGGTCTACAACCTGAGCATCAACGCAGGCGACGTGCTCAATTCCGGCACGATCGCGGCCGGCAACCGGTTGTCGACCCACTCGAACACGCTGGTCAATTCCGGCGTGATGGTCGGCGGCAGCGCATCGCTGGTGGCGAACAACAGCATCGTGAACGTTGGCCCTACGGCGCTGATTGGCGCGTCGGATAGCGCCGGCTCGCTCGAATTGCTCGCACCGGTCATCCAGAACCGGGACGACACGACCGCGACCGACACGTCGCCGCAGGCGGCGATTTTCGGACTCGGCACGGTTGTGTTGGCCGGCAGCAAGGATGCGAGCGGCAATTACACGAACGCGCAATCGATCCTGAACCAATCGGCCTTGCTTCAATCGGGTGGCGATATGGCGTTGCACGCTGACCTGATCACGAACACGCGTCGGATCATGACGACCACGGGTTATACGAACAACGTCGATCCGGCGGTGCTTGCGGCGCAGGGTATCAGCCTGTCGGGTTGCGCGGCCTATTTCGCGGGGAACTGTACCGGCCAGACGAGTTATGGCATCCGGGCCGACAACATCACACCCGAAGAAAGGGACGCGTTGATTAAACAGCCGGGTGGCATGTACATCGATCCGCCTTACGGCGGCCAGTGGAACAGCGCGTACTACTACACGACTTATACGGGCGTGGCGTCAGCGAACACGATCAAGGACATCAGCCCGGCCGGACAAATCGTCTCGGGTGGCAAGATCGATGCCTCGTCGTCCGGGACGCTGAAGAATTACTGGAGCAATATCGCCGCCGTCAACGGCATCCAGATCCCCGCGAACTATGACGGCGATAGCTGGGCATCGAACGGCCAGCAAGCGCCGGGTGTCACCGTGACGTACTCGGGTCAGTATCACTACAACAATTACGACAATTCGGAATACAACTGGCAGTTGCCGTTTGGCAATGCGCCGTTCGTGACCGGTAATCCCGGCGGCTACTCCCCGGCCCCGGCCGATGTGAGGGAGTACAAGCTTCCCGACTACCAATCGACATTGGTCACGAATGGCACGCTGTCCGGCTCCGGCGTGAGCGTGAATAACACGGCAGCGAATGCCTCGATTCCGTCGTTGGGACTTGTGCCGGGACAGTCCGTGTCAGGCGTGTCGGCATCCATCACGGGTGGGGCGCCGACTGGCGTCAATCCGGTCATCGCAAGCGCCACGGCGCTGAACGTGCTGAACAACCTGACGATTCCGCAAGGCGGTCTTTTCAAACCTAACGTCGCGCCGGGCGCAACGTACCTGATTGAGACGAACCCCGCTTTCACGAATCAGCGCACATTCATGTCGAGCGATTACTACCTGCAAGCGCTCGGGCTGAATCCGCAGACAGTGGAAAAGCGCTTGGGCGACGGGTTCTATGAACAGCAGCTTGTGCGCAATCAGATTACGTCGTTGACCGGCAAGGCGGTACTCGGACCCTACACCGATATCCAGTCGATGTATGAGGCGATGATGGCCTCGGGCGCTGCACTGTCGAAGTCGCTGAATCTGGCGCTTGGCGCGAGCTTGACCGCCGAAGAGGTCGCCAGCCTGACGAGCAACGTTGTCATGATGGAAACGCGTGTCGTCGATGGTCAATCGGTGCTCGTGCCGGTGGTCTATCTGGCGAAAGCGAGCCAGCAGAACTGGAACGGTCCGCTGATTGCCGCAACCGACATCGACTTGAAGAATGCGCAGACGTTCACGAACAGTGGGACTGTGACGGCCAGCAATTCGTTGTCGATCGACGGTAAGTCGATTGATAGTGCGTTCGGTGCACTGTCGAGCGGCGGCCTGATGAACCTGAACACGACCGGCAACATTGATTTCACGTCGGCCAACGTGAAAGCCGGCAGTCTGATCCTGAATACGGGTGGCGACCTGCTGCTGAATACAGCAACCAACACGACAAATCAGGTCGCCGCAGGCGGTGCTACGCGCGTCAATACGACGCTCGGGCCGATCGCGCAACTCAATGTGGTGGGCGATGCCGTCATCGCGACCGGCGGCAACGTCGAGCAGCACGCGGGCAACCTGAATGTCGGCGGCAATCTCGGGATGAACGTCGGGGGCAATTGGGACCTCGGCACGGTGCAGACCGGCGAACACAAGGTCGCCGCACTCGCGAACGGGATTTCGGACACGAATATCAACACCGTCACCGGTAGTTCGGTCAAGGTCGGCGGCGAGTCGGCCATCGGTGTGGGCGGTGACTTGACCGCACAGGGCGCAAAATTCGACCTGGGAGGGGGTGGCACGATCGGTGTCAAGGGCGACGTGACGCTCGGCGCAGCAAGTGCAACGTCGACCATTCAAGGCAACAGTTCCGGCAGCGATCACCACGGCAGTTACGCGGAAGAACATCACGTATCGGACGAGTCCCTGCTTGGTACGACCGTGCATAGCGGGGATACGCTTACGATTGCGTCGGGCAAGGATATCAATGTCATTGGCAGTTCGATCAGCCTCGATAAAGGCAATGCAAACCTGCTGGCAAAGGGGGATGTGAATGTCGGTGCGGCGACCGAAACCCATACGTTCGACTCGCATGAAACGCATAGTCATAGCAACGTGGTGAGCGGTGTGAAGGTCGCAAGCGGCACTGACCAGACCGCAACCTATAGCCAGGGCAGCACGATTTCAGCGGACGGTGTGAAGGTCGCAAGCGGCCGGGATATCAACGTGACGGGCAGCAACATTGTCGGCACGGATCTTGTGAGCCTCGATGCGACGCGTAACGTGAATATCACCACGTCGCAGGACACGGTGCAGTCGTCGTCGTATTACGACAAGAAGGAAAGCGGCCTGCTGACCAATGGTGGATTGTCCGTGACCTTCGGTAGCCGCTCGATGGGCAATACGGATCAGACAAAGCAGGTGACGAACAACGCAAGCGTCGTCGGCGCATCGTCAGGTAACGTGTCGATCAACGCAGGTAAGGATGCGACCATTACCGGCAGTACCGTGGTTGCCGGTCAAAACCTCGACGTGACCGGGCAAAACGTTGTCGTGAACTCCGCCTATGACACGTACAACGATGCGCAGTCGCAGCACTTCAGTCAATCGGGGCTGAGCGTCGGCGTGAACGGTGGCGTCGTGGGCCTTGGTCAATCGATGGCGAGCACGGTGCGTCAGGGCGCGCAATCCGGCGATTCGCGCCTCGCGGCCGTACAAGGCGTGGCGGCAGCCGAACAGGCTTATCAGAGTCGTGATGGATTGAAGAATGCTGCGACTGCCCTGTCGAATGGCAACGTCAGTGAAGCCGCGAACGGTGTTCAGGTTCAGCTCAGTATCGGATCGAGCCACAGCAGCAGCAACGAGACGACTTCCATTATGCAGGCGAAGAACGCTTCGCTCATCGGCAACGGCAATGTGCATGTGACCGCGACAGGCACGCCTGATGCGAACGGCAACGCACAACCCGGAACCGGCGATATCACGATGACCGGCGCGAACGTGCTGGGCAAGAACGTGTTACTCGACGCGAACAACGCGATCACGCTGCAAAGCGCGCAGAGCACAGAGCAGGACACGAGTTCGAACAGTTCGTCGGGATGGAACGCGGGCGTCGGGATCGGCGTCGGCAAGCAGACCGGGATCAGCATTTTTGCGAACGGTACGAACTCGCACGGGCAAGGCAACGGCAGCGCCGTAACGCAGACCAACACGACCATCGCAGCGGGCGACACGTTGACGATCAAATCGGGCGGCGACACAACGCTGACCGGAGCGCAGGTATCAGGCGACAAGGTGAAGGCCGACGTGGGCGGCAATCTCACGATGACGAGCGTTCAGGATACGTCGAACTACGCGAGCAACCAGCATAGCGCGGGCGCGAGCGGCAGCTTTACGTTCGGCTACGGCGGCGGTGCCGACGTGTCGATCGGGCATACCGGCATCGATGCGAACTACGCGTCGGTGAACCAGCAGACCGGTATCGTCGCCGGCAAAGGCGGGTTCGATGTGAACGTCGCGAATCACACGCAGCTCAATGGAGCGCAGATCGCGAGCGCCGCCCCCGCAGAAAGCAATACGCTGACGACGGGCAGCCTCGGATTCAAGGACATCCAGAATTCGATGTCGTACTCCGCTTCGTCGGAAGGGTTCTCGACTTCGAGCGGCCCGAGTTTCGCGCAGACGGGTGACAGTGCGAACGGCGTGACAAAGGCAGCCGTGAGCCCGGCGACGATTACCGTGAAGTCCGACCAGCAGAACGGCACCGACAGCACGGCGGGCCTGTCGCGCGATACCGCGAACGCAAACCAGACCGTCAAGAACACGTTCAACTTGCAACAAACGCAGAACGATCTGGCGTTTGCTCAGGCATTCGGCAAGGCGGCGACATTCGCGGTCGCGGAGGCTGCGACTCAACTCGAAAACAGCAGTCCGCAGATGAAGGCGCTGTTCGGTGAAGGCGGCGCGGGACGCGATGCGCTGCACGCGGCGGTGGCTGCGATCGGCGCGGCGTTGTCGGGCGGGAACATTGCCGGCGCGGTGGCGGGTTCGCTCGCGGGCGATGCGTTGCAGTCGCTGGCGCAGCCGATTATCGATCAGGCCGTTAGCCAGTTGCCGCTGGACGCGCAGTCGGCTGCACGCAAGGCGCTGAACGAGATTGTTGCGACGGCCGGCGGCGCAGCGGGTGGCGCGTTGGCCGGTGGCGGTTCGTCAGGCACGCTCGCGGGTGCAGGCGCGGCGGCGAACAACGAGCTGTACAACCGACAACTGCATCCGACCGAGCGGCAATGGATTAGCGACAACGCAGCCCGGTATGCGAAGCAACAGGGCATATCGGTTGAGCAGGCGATTAGCGACTTGACGGCACAGGCCAATCGCCAAGTGCAGAATGGCTCGCCGGGCGCATGGGATCAGAACGCAAACGCATTTCTGAATCAAGCGCACGGGTTGCTTCCTGCCGACGGGAGCAGTGGCCCCGGATATATGTTCTATGCGACCCCGGATCAAAAGGCCAACGTGGCGATGTACGCGAACTATTATCCGAATGGCGTAGGCATGAACGTGCCGTCTGCGCAAGCGGTCGCGAGTTCGGCCAATCGTGACAAGGCCCAGCAAGAAAAGTACAGTACGCTGACTTCCTCTGCCGCAGCGGTAGCCGCATTGGTAACGGGCGGCGTGGCCTTGTTTCCGGATGCTGCGGCGGCAATTGGTGCAGCGATCAAGGCTTGTGCTGCGAATCCGATACTCTGCGGAAATCAGGCGGCGATCGCTGTAGGTGACTTGGCTGCTGGCGGAGCGATGCCCGCCGGCACGGGGGCGGCTGTAGCAGGCGCTGGGGCTGCTGCCGCTGGCAAGCTGATCGGTTCGACGGAGAACCTCACCAGCGCCGAAAGGAGTTTCATCAACGAGATGGTGAGCGGCGGCCGAACAGTCGAAGTGATTCCGTCGAGCAATGTTGGTCGGTCTGGCGATTTCCTCATCGATGGGAAAAAGTACGAACTCAAGACCATGACCGACGTAGCGAAGCAGACATCAGATGGGTTGTCTAGTGCGCTTTCAAGTACGGCGATGTCCGCGCGGGGGCAGTCGGGAGATATTATTATTGATGCTAGAGATCAAGCCGGTATGACTGTGGATATTGCGCAGCGTGGAATAAATAGGGCATTTTCTGCCGATACAAAATCTGGCTCTAAAATTCAAAGCATAACCGTTATTACTTCACAGGGAACGGTGTACGTTCCGAGGTTACCCCAATGACAGCCATGATTACAGGTTATCCGACCGAACTTGAATTGCGCGAGAGGATAGAACGCCAGATAGCCAGGCGTGGGGCAACTGATGCTGTTGCGCTAGTCTGGCACGGCTATCTTACCGGCTTACTGGAGTGGGGTCTGATTGAATTAGATGTGTTCACCCGACTTTCAGCGCTGCTTCCTACAATTGGCCGTGTCGAGCTCGTAGAGTTGTCCATGGACGAGCTAATCTCTCCAGAGTTAGAGCGAGATATTAATGAGGCTGCGCAAGCGGATAAGAAGCGAAAGTGAGTGATGGTCGCCGAGCAACCAAAGAGCTGAAGAATAGAGTTTTACACCAGCTGAAATGGCGAAGCCCCACGGTTGAGGTCGCGTCTATGTGGCGTGGTTGTCTTGTGGCATTTTGGAATTCTGATGGTGTTTTGAGATCGATCAAGTAAAGAGAGTGTTATGGATTCGGAAGGGCAACGTGTCACATATGAAGTCATGAAGGCCGAGATTTTGTCCCTTTATTATATTTTTTGTCGAGATCGAGGTATTTCTGGTAAATTTTCGCATCGCGAAGTGTTGGGATATATTGAGCTTGAATGTGAAGATATTTATGAGCGCCCCATTGAAATTTTGATGTTGCGTGTAATTCAGTTGATTTTGTCTGGTGGATGGCATCCGAGATTTGAAAATTGGATGCGAAAAATTATTTCTGAGCAGATTTCGACAGAAGGGCTGGGCAATCTATTGAAAGAGTTGCCAACCGATGAGGTCGAATTGTTCAAGCACGATCTAAAGATTCTGAAATTTATCCCGTGACGACGCAAATGATGGCGATATGGAAAGCAAGACTGTCGATAGTATCGCTCTCAGTGGTGGTGTCGTTTGCGGCATGTGAGACAGCGCCGCCCGACGCGCCACCGCGCCCACCTCCCAAACCAGAGATGTCGCCCGTCCTCCCCTCATGGTCGACCATGACGTGGGTGATGGGCTTCTGGAAATGGAGCGGTACGGAATGGATATGGATTCCGGGCCACCTTGCTCCCAAGCCTTAAAAACAAATTCGACGCACGCATACGAATGAGAATCCGCACATCCGCTGTTCTACTGTCGGCCGCTTCCGTTTCTGTCTTTGCGCAGCAGACGGCGGCACCTGTCAACGATGCCGCCGCCCGCGCGAATGCCGAACAGCAACAGCGGATTGAGCAGCAGCGCACGGAGCAACAGCGTGCGGCCACTATCGCTTCGCCGGCAGTACGTTCAACGGCACCCGCACCGGGAGGTTGGCCGGAACTGCCGGTTGAGCAGCCGTGCTTTCAGATCGACGCATTCGCGCTGGACATGCCGAAAACCCTGTCGGAAGCAGCGCAATCCAAAGGCGCGTCTGCGCTGCCGATGGACCCATTCGCATACGCGCGCGAATGGCTCGAACACTATCGGGGTGCCTGCGTTGGCAAACTCGGGCTGGACCTGATGGTGAAGGGCTTGCAGCAGACGATTTTGAGCCGGGGAGCAATTACGACGCGTGTGCTGGTGCCTGAGCAGGATTTGTCCTCGGGCACGCTGAAGCTGACGTTGATTCCCGGCACGATCCGACATATCGCGTTTACCGATCCGAAGGTTTGGGGCACATGGAAAACGGCTTTCCCGGCCCGCGATGGTGACCTGCTAAATCTGCGCGACCTCGAACAAGGACTGGAGCAAATGCGGCGCGTGTCGAGTCAGGACGTGGACATGAAAATCGAGCCGACTGCGACGCCGGGCGAAAGCGACGTGGTGATTACCGTGAAACGCGCGAAGCCGTGGACTGTCGTTGCGTCGATCGACAATTCCGGCACGCGTGCGACCGGCAAACTACAAGGTAGTCTGAGCGTCGGCCTCGACAACCCGCTCGGTCTGAACGACATTCTCGCGCTCGGCGTGACGCAGGACTTGGAGCTTGGCGACAAGCGCTTTGGCTCGCATGGCTTCAACGGGTCATATTCGGTGCCGTGGGGCTACTGGACTGCGACGTTGTTCGGCAATTCGAACACGTACTATCAGCCTATCGCCGCGACCGGGGGGCAAGTGTTCGTGTCAAGTGGCAACGCGCAGACAACCGGCCTGAAACTGCAACGCGTGCTGTTCCGGAATCAAAGCGATATCTCGGGTGTCGAGTTTCAGCTTTCGAAGCGCTGGGGCGAAAGCTTCATTGAAGGAATCGATATTCCTACGCAACGCCGCAACAACACGTTCGTTGAGGCGGGTCTGACGAATCGCCACTACTTCGGTGCAGCGCAGTTCGACGGCGTGCTGGCTTACCGACAGGGAATTGGCTGGTTAGGTGCGACAGCAGATCCCTACCCGGATGGTGCCACCTACCGCTACAAAATGGCCGTCCTCGACGCGAACCTGTCGGTGCCGTTCGCACTCGGCAAGCAGAATTTCCTTTACGTCACGACGTTTCACGGCCAGTACACAAACGATACGCTGTTCTTCATCGATGACCTGACCATCGGCAGTCGCTACACGGTGCGCGGCTTCGATGGAGAACAATTGCTTGCGGGCGAAAAGGGCTTTTACTGGCGCAACGAGTTGCAGGCCCCTGTCGGCAACACCGGGCAGGCCGTCTATGTAGGGCTGGACTACGGCCATGTGTTTGGACCGAACACCGCGTATCTCGCCGGTACGCAATTGGTCGGTGCAGTGATTGGCGTCAAGGGTGGCATCGGCACGCGCTTCGGCGCATACGGCTATGACCTGTTCGCGGGGACGCCGGTCTACAAACCTTCGGGCTTCACCACCGCGCGCGTCACGCTCGGGTTTCAACTGACCGCACGGTTTTGAGTGAGTGGGTGTCTGGCAGTCCTCCTAGGCCAGACGCTTTTTGCGCAGCGGCTCCGGCTGCTGTGCCTTTTTATTCAGCGATGGAAAAACGAGGTGAATGATGCCGGGAAAACGAGTGTGGTTGGCAAGCCTGATGAGTACTGCGATGCTGTTGTCCGCGTGCGGTGGCGATAGCGCAGGTACGATCAATTCGGGTAGCAGTACATCGAACAGCGCGACGGCCGGAACGACGGTGACCACCACGTCGGTTACATCGCCGCCGGCTCCGTCGACACAGCCATCTTCCGCTCAGGTTGCATGTCGACCGAATGGGAACTTCACTTATTCGGGTTCCGCTTCTCAGATCGCGGCGAACAACGGCCAACTAGCGGTCGTCGTTGTGCCTGACTTGCCGATTGCCTACTCGAAGAATCGGAACATGACCGCGCCCAACGTGCCCGCTTCCAGTCTGGTTCAACAGGCGAGCGGCGCATTCACGACGCTCGCATCATCGGCGGCGGCAACCGACTGCCTTGGGCTCGATCATGGCGCGGTGACCGAGATTCAGAGCGTCGGCACCGACGTTGCGATTGGCCGCTGGAATCAGGCGGAGGACACGGACGGCAACACCTACACTGCCCAGCAAGGCGTTCACTACGCCGTCGGCACGCCCCTGTCGCTGTCGGCGACAAGCGGCACCCTCGCGTGCACGCAACTGATGGCGGATACTGTCACAACCGGCGGTGGCACGCTCGGTACGACAACCGCGACGGTCGACCTCGCCACACGCACCCTCAACAACCTGAACATGTCGATCAACGTGGCGAATTCGCAATACACGCTGACGTTCTCCAAGGCCACGCTAAACGCTGTTTCTTCGACAGTTGGGCAGATGTCTGTTCAGTCGGTTGTAGTGGGGCACGACGCGACGCAGCCGCTGATTGCGGTTGGCTATTCATCGACACTGCCGAATACACAGAGTGTTGCTGGCGTCGTAGTGCTGTCGTGCAGGTAAGACGGGTTGTTTGAAATCCGATCGAGGTCCGACCGTGCGCGGTCGGATTTCGGAAGACTTCATTGTTTTAGGAATGTTCGAAGATGCAGAGTCAGGCGCGTTCGCGAACCAGATATACGGTACCGTCGGGGAGTAGTGAACTCCGCGAAAAAGCCTTACGACAGAGCCGCCGCGCATTTGAACGAGCGCTGCGTGACCACGTGCACGCACTGCTGTCGCCTAATGCAGACCCCGTGCCTTCGTGCCCGCGCTGCAAAGGAACAGAAATCGACAAAAAGGGCTACACCTATCGATACACTGGCCGGTTGCCGACCTACATATGCAGAGGCTGCGGCCAGTATTTCAACCGTGTCAGCTTGACGCCGCTTGCGCATCGGTCGGTCGAGCAGATCGACGCGTTCATATCGTTGCTTTTTCAACCGTTAAGCTATGCAGAAGCGGCTCGTCGGTTGGGGATGGAAGCTCAGGCTATTTGCCACTCTGTCAAGGAATTCAAGCGATGGTTGTCTATCGATGCCGATGACGCCCGGCATATCTTGCTCGGTGGCAGGTTCACCGCGGAACAATCGACGAGCGACGTTAGCGCCGATGATGTGGAGAAAGAGGATCGGCCACTCAGTGACGTACTGCTGAACGACTTTGACGAAGTTCACGCCCCCATGCACGGCCCGACAGCTTGCCCGGCTTGCGGCAGCATGCAGGTGCGAACCAAGGGCGTCTGGGGCGACCTGCCGCGTTATCAATGCTCACTGTGCCGCAAACAGTTCAACCGACGTACCGGAACACCCTTTACCCGAAATCGGGACGCTGCACGGCAACGCGAATTGATTCGCTACTTGGGCCTGCCGTTGCCGATCATCCAGCTTGCGGAAATGATTCAGACCGATCCGAGTATCACGAAACGTTTGATCAATGAGTTTCGCGAGCGCTGTAATCAACTCGATCCGTCGGGGAAGATGGCAGCGCGTATCAGAGCAGGCGTGCCGCCGGGCAAGGATACGGCGTGCGTTTGGTGCGGCGTTCGAAATTTGCGTTTCTATGACGATGGTAGGCCGGTCCGATGCACGCACTGCGGGCGTTTGATATCGATGCGCCGCCGAATCGTCGTACGAAACGAGTGTATCGAAATTGTCGGGGGCAAAGCATGACGCGAAAACGCATGACACACAAGCCGCGAACGAGAGCGATGCTCCTGCCATTACCTTTCGCGCTGGTGCGGAGTATCTCGCTCGAAAACCACATGTCGCTTGCGGCGATGCGCAGCGGACATGGTACGCACGATACGATGTGCGCGTTGTTGCGCATCCTGTATATGTTGTTCTATATGCTCGAAGGCAACGGCTGCGACGCCGATCTTCCCGGATTTCTGGAGGTGGAGGCGGCGCTCGATACATCCATTCATGCTGCTGCGTCGGGGCAGGACTGGCAACTCGATGAAAAAAGCATACCTTTAGTCGAAGCAATGCTGTTGCGCTTCGATGAGGTCGTAGCGAGTGTGCCCGCGTTTCGCTATCAGGAGTCG
Organism: Burkholderia sp. BCC0405; assembly: GCF_902833075.1. NCBI lineage: Bacteria > Pseudomonadati > Pseudomonadota > Betaproteobacteria > Burkholderiales > Burkholderiaceae > Burkholderia > Burkholderia sp. BCC0405. The sequence continues at coordinate 606,258 of NZ_CADFEO010000001.1, read as the reverse complement.
TGGGAGAAGATGGCAGACTTCGCAAAGTCTGCTATGCAGTCGCCACTACCGGGTAGCCGGGTTGGCGAGATATGGCGGGCGCCGGAATGACGGGCGGCGGAATCGAGTGACCAAGTTAGAGAACGGAGGGGCGAATGGGACTGTTGGACCGATTGCTCGATCAGGCGGTGGGGACGAGTGCGGCGTCTCGAAAGGCGATCTTTCGGGTCTTGCTTGACGATCAGGGCCGTGTGAAGGACGTGGTGCTCAAGCGGAGCAGTGGAGACCCAGCCATTGATATGCGAGGTCGCGAGAAATTTCTCAATATGAAGTTTCCGCCGGGCCGGCTGAACGGGAGCACCAAGAAGGCGCAGCGTTGGCACGAATTTCCCTATACGGATGACGAGAGCAAGTAACAACGGACGATTTCGATGCGAACGATTCAGCAGAGCGACACGGGGCTCGGCGACTTGAAGGCGTTGACTTACGTGCGACCGGAAGCGTCTGTCGCGCCTCGATCTGAGGTCGATCGTGGCCATCGTCGCAAGATCATGGGAATCATGGTGGCGGTGCTATTGATCGCGGTCGCGCAATTTGTGGCGTTAAAGATCATCTACGCGACCCAGCCTGTCCATGCAGCGAGAGGAAAATGAACTATCGACGGATTGCCGCTATGTTGCTGCTTGCAACGACAATGTCGTTGTTGAGTGGATGCGGGATGTTTGGTTGCGGAGGTGCGGCGAGCAACGGAGGCGGTTGGGGTGGGTGTAGTGTCGGAACACGATTCTGACCAGCGCCCGGTTCGATTATTCGGATCGCAAATCATATAGAATTGCGCGGTACTGCGGGTGTAGCTCAATGGTAGAGCAGAAGCCTTCCAAGCTTACGACGAGGGTTCGATTCCCTTCACCCGCTCCAACCTGGAAACGTGGCCGAGCGGTTTAAGGCACCGGTCCTCAGTGTGTCCTGAACGCAAGCAAGTGCGCCTGGTACGCGAGCAGCGTAGCGAACATCCGTCGATGTGGGCGGCAGTCGAATCGATTGCACCGATGATCGGCTGTACGCCGCAGACGCTTCTGGATTGGGTCAAACGCGACGAGGTCGACCGTGGGGCGCGCGATGGCGTGCGCACGGCCGAGCGTGAACGTATCCAGGTGCTGGGGCGCGAGGTCAAAGAATTGCGTCGGATCAACGAGATTCTCGAGCTGGCGAGCGCGTTTTTCGTCCGAGCGGAACTCGACCACCGTTTCAAAGCCTGAAGGCTTTCATTGATCAGCATCGCGACCCCTTCGGGGGCGCGCCGATCTGCAAGGCCTTGCGGATGGCCCCGTCGGGCTACCGACGCCATGTTGCGCAGCTTCGCGATTCGTCCAAACGCTGCGCCCGCGCTAAACGAGATGAGATTCTGCAACCGGAGATCAAGCGTGTCTGGTAGGCCAACATGCAGGTCGATGGTGTGCCGAAGGTCTGGAAGCAGATGAACCGGGAAGGTATCGTGGTCGTACGCTGAACGGTCGGGCGGTTGATGTTCACGCAGAACTGACCCACCGGGCAAGATTCGGTGGAGACCAACACATTGTGTGCTGCGACGTGCTGTATTACCAGTAAGCCCCGGATTGTGCGCTTGCCAGTAGTCTCGAAATCAGATCGACGCCCTCAGGCGTGTGAAGATAGTCTGCGGGGCGTCGCCCACCGAGAGCCGGAACAGGTGAATGAAGCCAGCCGAAGAGCCAAGATTGCACGTCGAAGCCATCCGAATTTCCAGATTCTTCGACCATCCTGCGGGTCTGTGCGATCAGCAGTTCGACGACGGCAGGCGGGATACTTTGTGGTTGTGAACTCGACGATGGCGAGTCTTGGATGTCATTCTCTCGAGCGATGGACATATTACACCTCGTTGTCGATTTGGCATTGGTCATGCCGGGATATCTGATCGAATGCTCAATAGGGCGCAGTACCGGTCTATTCCTAAGACCAGCTCGTCTGCCGCATGGTAGAGGATCACCCGCTAAAGCGGGGGCGAAGCAAATTGGCGGGCACCGCTGCGGCGTAATTGATCACTTTGCATCAGACAGTGTCGTTGCCAGCCGCGGCGATGCGTTCATTCACATGCCGTCGACAACAACGTATTGGAACACGGATTCGGCTGGGCATCGAACCGATCGAAATGGTCCCATATCCGTTTTGCTGTCGAGCGGGAAGGGCGTGGCAAGCAGAGCACGGAATTGGACATGCGGGGGCGGACGACCGTTTTCGATGCGGCGAACGGTCGTCGAGCGCAATGGTGCGCTGGAGATCGTCGATGAGTCGATGGCGTCTGATAACGGGCCGACGACGTCGCAGAACGATCGTGCGCGACGAGCGAAACGGCGGTGAATATGGCAAAAGATCGTAATGACTCGGCCGGCATACGGGACCTGAAGCACCTGGCGGGCCCAAGATTGAGGTCGTCGATTGAGACCCCGTCGAAGCAGGCGAAATTTGGGGTGCTCGCGGTCGTGGCACTCGCGTCTGTGGTCGGAGCGTTCATCCTGATGGGGGCATTCATCGACGTGCTCGTTCTATATCTTATAGAGACCGACCCTGTTCGACACTGAAGAGAGACGGTAGTGCGAAATTCACCCCCGTGGCTGTCGTGCTGGAGTCGTTGCTGCTTGGCGGTTGCGGATTGTTTGGCTGTGGCGCGGCCGCGCGCAACGGCGGTGTCTTCGGCAACTGCCATGTCGGCACGCGCTTCTGAAGGGAAAGACCAAGGCGCAAATTGGCACCGCGTTGCAACGGTCGAGCAGCGCCGACCAAAGCGCAGTTGTTGCCGCTATCGACCGAGAAGATCCGGGCGCTTTCACTCGAAAATCACCTCGCTCTGTCGGTGGTGCGCGCCGGCGTCGGCGACTTCGAGCAGATGAACTGCCTGCTGCGTATGGTCTATCGTGCTTATTTTCTGCGTAACGAGACGACCGCCGGGAAGCAGCCCGGCGTGTATCGGCGAGCCGAAGCGGTATTGGACCGCAGCATTACGCGCGTCGAGCGCGGTGAAGCCTGGATGCTGATGGACGACGAGGTGGCTGCGCTTGAAAGGGGGCTGGTGCTGCACGATGAACAGCTTGCCGCTGCACCGGTATCAGTCGGCATGGGAGCGACTGCAGTGTTTGATCGTTAGCGGACAGCGCTCGCCGATACCGGCGAAGGCAACCATCTGACGCTTGTAGTGAATGGAAAATGGAAGGTTTTGGATGGAGATGGACCGATAAGAGTTATTATCTGTCCATTGCTGAAATGCAACCAAAGTGGTGACCATGAAAACGCATGAGTCCAGTCGGTCAAGCGTAACCAGCACCGATTTTCCCGACGAGGCTGAACTTGCGGCGTTGCGCAGCTGGTATGCAGGGCTCGACGCGCGAACCGCCGTCTCTCGGTACTTGGGCGAACGTCGGGCAACTGGCGCGTCGTCGCGTACCGTCCTCGGACGCATTCGCCGGCAACTCGTGGCGTTTGCTGATGCTCGTCATCGCGAAGATCTCGCCGCGGCGTTTGTGCGCAGTCCGTCAAAGGTGTCGATCGAGGGTGTTGCGCGAGCCATCGAGGTATTACGGTATCTCCCGTTGCCTGAGCCGCTCATATCCGATGAGATTGATGTGTGGCTGCCGCCGCGCATCGTGGCAACCCTTCGGGCCCACGGTATCCGAACGTTGGCGGACTTGACCGTGCGGATACCGCGGCGGCGGCGCTGGTGGTCCGGGATCGATGGTCTCGGCGTCGCGAGCGCGCGACGGGTCGAGGCGTTTTTTGCCGCGCATCCAGTGCTGACGGAGCGCGCGCGTGTATTGATCGCTGCCGTGCCGACCAACAGTGTTGCGCCATGGGAGCAGATTCGTTTGCCGCACGAAGTCGATGGCTCAAATGGACAGTTTCGTGCCCCACAGGCTTCTTGTTTGCTCAATGCATCGAACGACTATGAGGCGATCCAGTCCTGGCTGCATCTGCACGAATCACCCGCTACCCAGCGGGCCTACCGGAAAGAGGCCGAGCGACTGATCCTGTGGGCAATCGTCGAACGCGGCCAGGCGTTGTCGTCGCTCACAACCGACGATGCGATCGCGTATCGCAGCTTCTTGCAGCGGCCGGCGCCGCGTGAGCGTTGGATCGGCCCCTCTAGGCCACGGCGGAGTGTCGAATGGCGGCCGTTTAGCGGGCCGCTATCGGCACGGTCTGCAGCGCATGCGTTGACGGTCCTGTCGGCGATGTTTCGATGGCTGATCGAGCAACGCTATGTACAAGCGAACCCATTTGCGGGTGTCAAAGTTCGAGGTGCGTCAGCGCGCACTGGGCTCGATGTTTCTCGAGGCTTCACGGAAGGCGAGTGGCTGTTGATTCGCACAGTTGCCGATGGGCTGGAATGGACATACGGTTGGGGTAAGCCCGCGGCCCAGCGTTTGCGCTTTCTATTGGATTTTGGCTACGCAACCGGCTTGCGTGCCAGCGAAGTTGTCGGCGCCACACTCGGCGACATTCAGCGCGATGAGTATGGGGATCACTGGCTGCACGTGATTGGGAAAGGAGGAAAGCCGGGCAAGGTCGTGTTGCCGGCGTTGGCACGGAGTGCGCTGGATCAATGGCTCGTGCAACGGGGGCTACCGGTCACGCCGTCTCGCTGGAACCCGGCCACGCCATTGGTCGCGAACCTGATTGAAGATGGTGCTGGCATCGAAAGCACGCGGCTCTGGCGTGTGCTGCGGAGATTCTTCTTAGTGGCGGCTGGGGTGATCCAGGACGAGCGACCTGCGACTGCCGAGAAGCTCCGTCGTGCGAGCCCGCATTGGATGCGCCACACACATGCGACACACGCCCTGGCCCGGGGGGCCGAACTGATCATGGTGCGTGACAATTTGCGCCATGCATCGATATCGACGACGTCAACTTACCTGCATGGTGACGAAGTCCAGCGGGCGCGGCAGTTCAATCAGGCGTTCGGGCCTCGGAAGGTCTAATGCCAATATCAAGGGACTTTCACGTTGTGTCAGCCGCTGTCGTCCAGCCGTGCTGACTATCCAGTCACCTGCCAGTCTGCCACTGCAGTTAATGGGGCGGGAAGGTTGCGGCGCGTAACCCTTGGTGAAGTGCACGTGCCCAGAATGCAAGCATAAGGAAAAATGCTTGCATTTCATTGAGCTCTCCGCATATGATGCAAGCATCACCTTTCGGATGCTTGCATCGTGAACGAACCAACTCGAGTAACTGGACGCAAGGCAGGCGGCATCGCGCGCGCGGAATCACTTTCGAGCGAGCGCCGCAGCGCAATCGCCAAAAAGGCGGCAATGGCCAGATGGGGAGGAGATAGTCTGCCTCGAGCAACACACGGTTCTCCGGACAGGCCTATCCGCATTGGGGAGATCGAGATCCAATGCTATGTGCTTCCTGGAGAGGTGCGCGTGCTCTCTCTCAGTGGCCTGTATTCTGCCCTCGGCGTGTCGAAAGGTGGTGGCCAAGGTGGCGTGCGTAAAATCTCGGCCCTGATGGAGAGGTTGGGTAATAAAGGCATTGAAATCAATGACTTGCCGGCGCGCGCAAATTCTACGATTCGCTTCATACCGCCTCACGGGGGGAACCCTGCGGAAGGGTATGAAGCCTCGATGCTTCCGGATGTCTGTTCCGCATTGATCAAGGCGGACCAGCGCGGCGTGCTGGACAAACGATATAAAAATCTCGCGGAGCGTGCCGCGCTGCTGCAGCACGGATTCGCCACACTCGGGATCATTGGCCTGATCGATGAGGCAACGGGATATCAAAACATTCGTGCTCGCGATGCCCTCCAGGCATTTTTGGATCGATTTCTGAGAAAGGAGCTCGCCGCGTGGGTGAAGACCTTTCCTGACGAATTCTTCCAGGAGCTGTTTCGGCTCAAAAAATGGCAATGGAAGGGAACAAGCCGACGTCCGGGCGTGGTTGGCAGGTATATCAACGACTTGATCTACGATCGCTTGGGTGAGGGTGTGCTCGAGGAACTGCAGCGAAGAAATCCTGCCGATGAGAAAGGGCGCCGCAAGGCCAAGCACTTCCAATGGTTGACTGAAGACATTGGAAATCCTGCCCTGGCGCAACATATGTACGCAACGATTGGATTCATGCGTGCGTCGGAGAGTTGGGATAGCTTCAAAACTGCTTTTTATCGGGCATTTCCCAAAAAGGGGGAGAATTTGGCGCTTGCGCTTTCATTTGCCCCGTCTTCTGACAAAAATCGGTAAAAATTACAACAGGCCGGTTTCTTCGAAAGCTGCGATTAAGCATCGATCAACAGCGTGTCGACTTCGGTGGTCTAAGTCACTTTAAATTGACCAACGAAGTCGGCAAAAAAATCCAGGAAAAACTGCAAGGTGACGAGCGAAATATCGCTCAAGGCGAATCATCCTTATAGAGATTTTTGCGAAACTCCGTCAGGTCTCGCTTACGCCTCTCTTCACTCGCTGAAATTAAGCGGTATAAAGGTGGATAGTAAATCCATTCATGTCGATAGTTCTCGCGCCAAGCCCATTTAAGTGCCATCAACCCTAATATTACGATAGTCCATGCGAACGCGCCGCTCCATGGATGAAATGCATTCATCAACGCGCCAACAATTGACTCATCCGTCGAGTCATCGAGCCCTCCCATCCCGTCCAGGAGCATCAAAAGAAGGACGCCAAATATCAAATTTCCCGCTTGATTACGTTGCTTGCGAGCTTCGGTATGTTGATGGTCATATTTCTCATAAAGCCGATGCAGAAAATCGCTCTTCTCCTCCAAAGCCGAAGTTCTGAGCTCAAGCAGAGTGACGCATCCTTTTGGCCGATTCCAGCACGGCTCGTCGTGGAATGCAGCGGTCCACCTGCTTGGAATCGCGTGGAAGATTTCGGCAAAAAATCCTCGTATGACGTAAGCTAATGTCGGAATGCAGATGGAGGCGATGAGTCCAAAAGCGGTAATGGAAAGGCACAGAAACGAGGCACTTTCCGACAAGGAATCACGCCCGATCGAAAAATGCAACAACCCGTGGCGCCCGCTAAACAATAAGGCCAGGTCGGCAAATAGAAGCAAGTACGTAAGGCGTAGAGCCCATTGCCATTCCCACGCTTTCTGTAGATAGCCTAATACCATGGGTGGTGGGGATTCGCGCTCCTTTCCTTCTTCACTTCGGGTTGTCATCGCAATTCTCCTTGGGATGCATGTGATGTGAATATAGGTCAGTCTTCAGTAACACGGGCTGCCTCCATTTAGCGTTCTTATGTCATCGATTGATAGCTTGCTCGTAGGTGCAAACGGGCAAGCGAGATCCAATTGTCGATGTCGGCTCTTTTGAGATTCCAGGAGTGGCAGTCCGCACTCTATGTTTTCGAAGATTGGGGCCTTCCATCAAAAAGCTTGGTGTGCCAGTGTCTACGCGGATATCCCACTTCCGACCTTCAGCCCTTGATGATGAGCGGTCTCACCGCATTGGCCGCACCACCGTCTGGCCTTCGCTGTGCACGACTGCGCCCCTCGCGGGCACCGTCGCTTCGTCGACCCGATAATCGATGAGGCCGCTACTTGCGTCGATGTGGACATTGCTCATATTCATATGTGAATACTCGGTGAGGGAATCCGGGACAGCGTCGGCATGACGGTTCGATGCGGGTGCAATCGCAGCGCCTCAAATTTAGCTTCGAGTTGGCGCCGCTGACCGTACCGCCGCGGTGTGGGTCATGCATTTTCTGGGCAACTGGCATGATCTGTCCGCCGGACGGCACTCCGACATCCCAGGCAACAGGGTGATCTGCAGCGCCGGTGCATGTTCCTCAAGCTTTAAGCGAACAGTATCCGGTTTGCGTGAAGAAAAATGAGCGTCTTTTGGAAAGGCATCGATGCCGTTTCTTGGGTGTCCGGAGCGAGAATTTTAGGATTCAATAGCTAGTTTGAGGATTAAACGGCTCGGCATCCGGCGCGACACTCATCTGCCCCGTTTGGGTTTCACGTTCGAGGCAGGCCCCTCTTTGAGACAGGCGGCTCTTCTTGAACGCGTGGAACGACTGGCTGGCGCGCGATGCTCGAGGGCGACGCTGCATGAACTGCCGGCGACCGTGTCGACGAAGTACCCAGCTGCGCGTTGCATGCGGTGCCGCGCTCAGGCCGACGGCAGCGCCCACGGTGCGTGCGACAGACGCTCGGCGAGAAAGTCGAGCAGGGCGGTCACGCGCGCGGCGCGCAGCATGCCGGGCGGGGTGACGAGGTTGACGTTGATGTCGGCGATCTTCCAGTCCGGCATCACTTCCTCGAGTTCGCCACTCTGCAGCGCGTCCCACACCAGGAACTCCGGCTGCAGCGCGAGGCCATGTCCGGCGAGCAGCGCAGGCCCGATCACGTCGGCGTTGTTGGTGCGGATGCGACCGTGCACGGGCACGCCGACTTCCTCGCCCGATGCGGGGTGGCGAAAGCGCCAATACTCGGGCGTCGGCAGGTTCGTGTAGGTCAGGCATACGTGCCGGTCGAGTTCGCGCGGATCGGAGGGACGTCCGCATCGGTCGAGATACGCGGGCGATGCGACGAGCGGGCGACGCACCGCGCAGAGTTGGCGCGAGCGCAACGACGAATCGTTCAGCTCGGCAATGCGGATCGCGACGTCGAAGCCGCCGGACACGATGTCGATGATGTGATCGGTGAGGATGAGGTCGATATCGATGCGCGGATAACGCTCGAGCCATTCCGGCAACAGCGGCGCGAGGTGGCGCTGGCCGAACGACATCGGCGCGTTCACGCGCACGAGGCCGTGTGGTTCGAGCGCTTGCGCGGACGCTTCGCTCTCGATTAGTTCGGCGTCGGCGAGCAGCCGGATCGCGCGGTTACGCAGCAGTTCGCCGGTCGGCGTGAGCGACAGCTTGCGCGACGTACGGTACAGCAGCATCGCGCCGAGGCGCTTTTCGAGGCGCGTGATTGCTTTCGATACGGTTGGTTGCGATAGGCCGAGGAGGTCAGCCGCCTTGGCGAACGAACCGGTCTGCGCGACGCGCGCGAAGATCGCCCAGGCTTCGAGATCGGGAAGTGATTGCATGGCTGGAATACGTGGCAGTGGAGCGAAGCAGATCCGGTGGCGGCGAATCTTGTCGCCGATACGGCGCACCGCGCAGACGGGCGGGCAGTGTGGGCCATTCTAATCCGGTCGAGAGAAAAATCATTATGGAATCTTATCTACTTTCGCTGGGCGCCGGAGGGCTGGTCGGCGTCGTGTACAGCGTGATCAAGGTCCGATCGCTGGCGCCGCCGCTGATCGCACTGGTCGGTCTTGGCGGAATGCTGATCGGCGCACAGGTCATCGCACCGGTCCGTCACTGGCTCGGCTTCTAATCGCATCGAGGACAACTCTTTTATGAACACAACCGACACGCACCCGGATCTTATCCTGCACAATGCGTGCGTCACGACGCTCGATCGCGCGAATCCCGTTGCCGCCGCGGTGGCGATCAAGGACGGCCGATTCGTCGCGGTCGGCAGCAATGCGGACGTGATGGCGCTCGCGGGCCGCGCGACGAAGGTCATCGACCTCGACGGCTGTACCGTGCTGCCAGGTCTGATCGACAACCACACGCACGTGATTCGCGGTGGTCTGAACTACAACATGGAACTGCGCTGGGACGGCGTGCCGTCGCTCGCGGTCGCGATGGAGATGCTCAAGCGGCAAGTCGCTGTTACGCCCGCGCCGCAGTGGGTGCGCGTGGTCGGCGGCTTCACCGAGCATCAGTTCGTCGAGAAGCGTCTGCCGACGATCGACGAACTCAACGCGGCCGCACCCGATACGCCCGTGTTCATTCTGCACCTGTACGACCGCGCGCTGCTGAACGCAGCCGCGCTGCGGGTGGTGGGCTATACGAAGGACACGCCCGAGCCGCCGGGCGGCACGATCTTGCGCGATGCCGCAGGCAACCCGACTGGCCTGCTGCTTGCGAACCCGAACGCGACGATCCTCTATGCGACGCTCGCGAAAGGACCGAAGCTGCCGTTCGAATACCAATACAACTCGACGCGCCACTTCATGCGCGAACTCAATCGCCTTGGCGTGACGGGCGTGATCGACGCGGGTGGCGGTTCGCAGAATTACCCCGATGATTACGAGGTGATCCGCAAGCTGCACGACGCGGGCGAGATGACGATCCGGATCGCGTACAACCTGTTCACGCAGAAGCCGAATGCGGAGAAGGAAGACTTCGTGAACTGGACCAAGAGCGTCAAGTATCACGACGGCACCGACTATTTCCGCAACAACGGCGCCGGTGAAATGCTGGTGTTCTCCGCGGCCGATTTCGAGGACTTCCGCGTCGCGCGCCCGGATCTTCCCGCGCAGATGGAGGACGATCTCGAAGGCGTCGTACGCGTGCTCGCGCAGAACCGCTGGCCGTGGCGCATGCATGCGACCTACGACGAAACGATCGACCGCGCACTCGACGTATTCGAGAAGGTGAACAAGGACATCCCGCTGGCCGGGTTGAACTGGTTCTTCGATCACGCGGAAACGATCTCCGAAAAATCGATGGACCGTATCGCCGCGCTCGGCGGCGGCATTGCGGTGCAGCACCGGATGGCGTACCAGGGCGAGTATTTCGTCGAGCGCTACGGCGCGCAGGCGGCCGAAGCAACGCCGCCCGTCGCGAAGATGCTCGCCAAGGGGCTCAAGGTGTCGGCCGGCACTGACGCGACGCGGGTCGCTTCGTACAACCCGTGGGTATCGCTCGCGTGGCTCGTCACGGGCAAGACAGTTGGCGGCTTGCGCATGTACCCGCAGCGCAACCTGCTCGATCGCGAGACCGCGCTGCGGATGTGGACCGAGTACGTGACGTGGTTCTCGAACGAGGAGGGGAAGAAAGGGCGCATCGCGGTTGGGCAGCTTGCCGACCTGGTCGTCCCGGATCGCGATTTCTTCAACTGCGCGGAGGACGATATCGCCGACACGACTGCGCTGTTGACGGTCGTGGGCGGCCGGATCGTGTGGGGTGCCGGGCCGTTCGCGTCGCACGATGCGCCGATCCCTCCCGCGATGCCGGACTGGTCGCCCGTGCGCGAGTTCGGTGGCTACGGCGGCTGGGGTGCGACGCAGCGCAATGGCGCGCCGCTGCAGCGTGCCGCAGCCGCCGCGATGTGCGGCTGCGCGAGCGCCTGCAACGTGCACGGCCATGCGCATGCCGGCGCATGGAGCCGCGCGTTGCCGACATCGGACGCCAAGGGCTTCTGGGGCGCGTTCGGCTGTTCGTGCTGGGCGATCTGACACGGCGGTCTTGATCGGCTTGCGCTTATGTCCGTCTGTCTGGTTGACGGCCTCGCGAGAGCGCTCGATGTCGACGGCGCGGTTGCCTAACAGGCCCATAGGGCTTGCATCCGGCCGCGCTGTGGACTGTACTGGCGAGCGCGGACTCCAACACGTCATAGCTACGTAGCAGCGTTTTCGAGTATCTCGGGCCGATCGCCACCTTCGCGACCCTTCGATGGAGCGAAGCGCGCGTCCGGCAGCCGCTCCTGATTGATTTCACTATTCAATTCGACAACAAGGAAAATCCATTATGAAAAATCTTCGTTCAGTCCTGCTGGCCGCGATGATCGCGGGTGGTCTCGCCGTCGCACCGGCCGCGTTCGCGGAAGAGCAGGCCGTCGCGACGCCGGCCGTCGCGGTCGGGCCGCAGTACGACACCACGCATGTGTGCGTGTCGCCCGACGATTTCGACCGCTTCACCGACAGCTTCGTCGCGACCTTCGGTGGCAAGAAGTCGAAGCAGGGTGTGTTCCAGGTCACGCCGACGCCGAGCCAGACGATGTCGCAACTGGTGCTGACGCCGGTCGGCACGATCTCGGTGTTCGGCTTCAAGACGCCGATTCCATATCCGTTCTGTGCGGAGCGTAACGGCTATCTCGTTACCGATATGGACGTCGCGATGAAGTCGGCGCGCGCACACGGCGCGGACGTGGTCGTCGATACGTTCCCCGACCCGATCGGCCGCGACGCGATCATCCGTTGGCCGGGCGGCGTGAACATGCAGTTGTACTGGCATACCGAAGCGCCGCACTACGACGCGCTGCAAACGGTGCCGGAGAATCGCGTGTACGTATCGCCGGAAAGCGCCGATACGCTGGTACGCGACTTCGTCGCGTTCTCGCACGGCAAGGTGGTGTCCGATGTGCGCAATGCGCCGGGCGTCGAGATCGGCCGCCCGAACGACACCTATCGCCGCATTCGCATCGAGTCGGGCTTCGGCAAGATGACCGTGCTCGCGACCGACGGCCATTTGCCCTATCCGTTCGGCCGAGAGATGACCGGCTATGAAGTCACCGATCTCGCCGCGACGCTGAAGCAGGCGCAAGGCGCGGGCGTGACCGTGCTCGTACCGCCGTTCGCCTCGGAAGGGCGCGACGCGGCGGTGGTGCAGTTCCCGGGCGGCTATATCGCGGAGATCCACGCAAGCGCTGCTCGATGAAGCACGAAGACACGATCCTGGCCGCGGTCGCAGGCTTCGTCGACACGCTGAGTTTCGTCGCGCTGTTTGGGCTGTTCACCGCGCACGTGACCGGTAACTTCGTGTTGATCGGCGCGGCCGCCGCGGGGTTCGCACAGGGCATCCTGCTGAAGTTGAGCGTGTTCCCCGCGTTCGTGTGCGGCGTCGTCGCAAGCAGCTTGATTGCGCGTGCGTTGTCGGCGCGGCCCGCATGGCAGGGGGCGCGCGTGCTCCATGCGGTGCAGGCCGCGCTGTTGCTCGGCTTCTGCGCGGCTGGCATGTGGGCGACGCCCGTCACGCAGCCCGACAGCCTGCCGGTGTTCGTGGCCGGCATCGTCGGCACGTTCGCGATGGGCGTGCAGAACGCGCATGCGCGCGTGATTCCGCGCACCGGTGTGCCGAACACGGTGATGACGGGCAATGTCACGCAGGCAATTCTCGATGCGGTTGACTTGCTGTCCTCCAGCACGTCCGATAGCGCGCGCGTCATCGCGCGGGCACGCTTCGGCAAGATGCTGCCGGCGATCGTCGCGTTTGCGCTGGGCGCGGCGGGCGGTGCGCTCGGGTTCCGCTACGCCGGATTCCGGGCGTTGCTCGTACCCGCTTGCGCACTCGCGGTGCTTGCGGTGTATGCGGGTGAGGAGACTGTCACGCGGAAGCCAAAATGATGGCCGCATGGCAGGCAGTGGCGCGGCCGAACGTGGTGCCCGCGCCGGGTCACTGTCGCATTACCCAGCGCGCACGCCGGTCACCCGGTGCGCGCGGGCGAGATCCCGTAGGCCGTCGACGGTCGCCATGTTCGGAATCTGAATGTATGGCATGAATGCGGCCAATCAGCGACATGTGCCACACCGGGCACTTCCCGCTGCGCTCAGATTAGGGTTCCCGCCACTGTGATACCGAAACCGAGTCCGAGTGCAACACCGATGACGCGTCCGACGATCATGGCCTGGTAGTCTTCCTTCAGCAGGAAGGGGGAGCGTCGAGCGGCCCGAAAAGTCAACACGGAGAGGGGCTTCCAAAGCAGGACGACGAGCGACAATGCGACGGTGAGGCTCCACCAGATAGTGAGCGACCACATTTCTTCCACCGATATCACGAAATTTGAAATGAGGGTAATCGCTGTCGCGAGCGCCGCCTCGATGACGAGGCCTAACAGCACGCCTCTGAGCATATAGTCGCTTGACGAATCCAACATACGCGTCTGGCTGAATCAAATCGGAAAAGTGTAGTGTGGCACCGCAACGATGCGGGTTGCCTAAAAGATGGTTAAATCCACGACTTGCCATCTCCTGGACTGTGCGGGTAATCGGGTTGTGCCGTGACAGATCGTGGGCCTTTCTATCGTTCAGGTTACGCGCCGGCGGGGGTGTACGATTACCGCTGCTCGCGTAAACAAAAGTCTACGTATTGCTAATCATTAGAGCAAATACAGGAGGGTGGCGGGCACCATAACTGAAAGGTATGGCGAATGACAGGTGCCTGCTGGGCGGCGGCCGCGCGAACGATTACGGATATCTCGAATAGGTTGAAGTCTGCGCCAACAATGGCAGTGATCCAACTCGCCCCCTGTACGACGTCAGGGTGTTGCGGGTCGATCCGCAATCAGCCGGTCGCGGAATCGCCTCGCGCTCGGGCTCAGCGAACTGCCCTTTCGCCAGATGATCGTCAGGTCGCGTTCGATCGTGAGGTCATCGATGGGCAAGCGCACGAGCACACCCGCTGCCAGCTCCGGCTCGATCGTGAGGCGCGATACCCACGCAATGGCGGTGCCGTAGACCAGCAGCCGGTTCATCGCTTCGGCGCTGCCGACCGATAGTCGTGGTGAAAACGCCAGCCCGCATTGGGCGAATGCCGCCTCGACGGCGTTTCGTGTTCCCGAGCCCGGTTCGCGGGACAACACGTCATGGCGAGCAATATCGTCGATCTGGATCTTGCGCTTGCGCGCCAGCGGATGAGACGGCGCGGCGACCGGGATGAGCAGATCGTGGCCGAACAGGATCGAATCGAATGCCGTGGTGTCGTATGGGCCTTCAACGAAACCAAGCTGGCGATCGTACCCGAGTACCGCGGACTCCACCTGCTCGGAATTCATTTCCGCGACATCGATCGACACACCGGGATACTGCTTGCAGAACGTATCCAGTATGGGCGGTAACAAATAACTGCCGATCGTTCGGCTGGCCGCCAGCTTCAGGTGTCCGCGCACGAGCCCCGAGAACTCGTCGAGCATGGCCTTCGCTTCGTCCGACAGCGAAAAGATGCGGGTCGCGTAGTCCGCCAACAATCTCCCGGCATCGGTCGGGCTCATGCCGCGCGGGCGCCGATCGAACAATGTGACGCCCAGGCGTTCCTCAAGCTCACGGATTTCGCGGGTCAGTGCGGGCTGGCTGACGTGCAGCCGCGCGGATGCGCCGGTCACGCTTCCCGCTTCGATAACGGCAAGAAACGCCGCCAGATGAGTGAAATTCATCTTGAGATATAAAAAAGATATGGCGAAGATGATCTATATGTATTTTTAGTATGTCAAGCAAATCGCTATCGTGGCCGTCATGGGTAGCCGATGGAGAACACGATGTTCAATTCAGATGCAAAGACAAGTGCCGTGCCGGCGAGATTCCTGTCCGAAAAGGTCCGTCAATTCACACCTAACTGGTTCGCGATGACAATGGGCAACGGTATCGTCGCGCTCG
The DNA here is from genome assembly GCF_902833075.1 of Burkholderia sp. BCC0405. Lineage (NCBI taxonomy): Bacteria > Pseudomonadati > Pseudomonadota > Betaproteobacteria > Burkholderiales > Burkholderiaceae > Burkholderia > Burkholderia sp. BCC0405. The sequence goes on along the minus strand of NZ_CADFEO010000001.1, from coordinate 591,104 downwards.
TGCTCGCGACGCTGCCGTTTCGCTTTCCCGGGCAGCAAGGTCTCGCGACTGCGCTCTGGCTTGTCGACGCCGTGCTGTACGCCGTCTGCGTTGCCATGCTGCTGACGCGTGTAATCCGGTATCCCGACACCATCCGACCGATGCTGCAACACCCACTTCAATCGATGTTCCTCGGGGCCATTCCAATGGGGCTCGTGCCGATCATCAACGGTTGCGTGCTGTTTGCTGCCCCAAAGATCGGAACGGTGGCTTATTCGATCGCTCACGTGCTGTGGTGGATAGACGCGTTCTTGGCGATCGTGGTCGCAATCGCAGTGCCGTATCTGATGTTCACCGAACAGAATCATGCATTTGAGCGCGTGAGTGCTGTGCTGTTGCTACCGCTTGTCGGCCCAGAAGTGACGGCATCGAGCGGCGCAGTGATCGCGCCGCATCTTGCGATCGACAGTGCGCGGGCGGTGATTGGCATCAGCTATGCGCTTTGGGCCATTTCCTTGTCGATGGCGTTTGCGGTGCTCACGCTCGTGTTCTTCCGTCTGGTGATCCACAAACTGCCGCATCGGGATCTGGCGCCGTCGAGCTGGCTCACGCTTGGACCCATTGGTACGGGGGCGCTCGGAATACTGAGTCTTGGCAAGGCCGCGCCGGCCGCATTCGAAGGAAGCGCATTCGCTCAACTTGGCACGCTCGCGAACGAGCTCGGACTGGCGTGCGCGTTCCTGCTCTGGAGTGCCGGTATCTGGTGGTTCGTGATCGCCGTGCTGTTCACGCTGCGCTATCGCAAGGAAGGGATGCAGTTCAATCTCGGCTGGTGGGGCTTCACATTCCCGCTGGGTGTATACACCGCGGCCACGATCGGCCTGTATCGCGCGACCGACATGATGGTGTTCGCCGTTCTCGGCACGTCCTTCGCGCTCCTGTTGTTCAGCTTCTGGAGCGTGGTTGTGACGCGAACCTTGCGTGGCGTCATGCAGGGTCGGTTGTTCCAGGCGCCATGCCTCACGGATAAGGTTTGAAATCTGTAGATGCCAATACGCAATGATGTAAGCGTCCGGCGAACCCGTTCCGTGGTTACGCCGGCGCTGGTTTCCAATGCAGAGGCAAGAGTTCGTTGAGACGCGCGGCCGGCTGTACCGGCAGCCGCTCGAGGACGTCCTTGAGATAGACGTAGGGATCGTGGCCGTTCATTTTGGCTGACTGAACCAAGCTCATGACGGCGGCAGCGCGGCGGCCAGCTCGCAACGAGCCGGCGAACAGCCAGTTGTTGCAGCCGACGGCGATCGGACGGATCTGGTTTTCACACCAGTTGTTATCGATCGGAACGTCAGGATCGTCGAGGTAACGCGTCAACGCGGCCCATCGCCGTAGGCTGTAATCGAGTGCCTTGGCGATCGCCGAACCTTCGCTCACGCGACTCCGTTGTTCGGTCATCCACGCATGCAGTGCATCGGTAATCGGTCGAGCGCGCTGGCGCCGCACGTCGAGGCGCGATGGCGCGGCCAGTGGCTGCACTTCGCGCTCGATCTCGTAGAGTTGGCCGATATAGTGCAAGGCGTCCTGAGCGATCTCGCTTTTGTTCGCGACATGCAAATCGTAGAACTTGCGCCTTGCGTGCGCCATGCAGCCAAGTTCAGTGACGCCCTGCGCAAACAGCGCCTTGTAGCCGGTGAAGTCATCACATACGAGGCCGCCCCGCCAATCACCGAGGAATGCCTTCGCGTGCTCGCCGGCTCGACTGTCGGCGAAGTCGTAGACCACCGCCTTCAGAGCCTCGAAGGCACCCGGGCAATACGTCCAGAGATACGCGCGCTGCGTCTTGCCTTTGCCGGGGCTGAGCATCGCCACCGGTGTCTCATCGGCATGCAGCACAGCGTGTTGCAGAACCTGCTGCTTGAGCGCATCCACCAGCGGTTGCAATTGCACACCGCACGCGCCAACCCATTGGGCGAGCGTCGAGCGAGGAATCGCCAAGCCGGCGCGTTCAAAGATGCGTTCCTGTCGGTACAACGGAACATGATCGCCGTATTTGCTCACGAGGACTTGCGCGAGCAGTCCGGCGGTCGGGATGCCCTTGTCGATCACCTGTGCCGGGACCGGCGCCTGGATCAGCGTCTCGCATTGCCGGCACACCCACTTGCCGCGGATGTGACGCTCGACGGTAAAGACGCCGGGCGTGTAGTCGAGCTTCTCGCTGACGTCTTCGCCAATGCGCTTGAGATTGCACCCGCACGCACATGTGGTGGACGCCGGTTCATGACGCATTTCCACCCGCGGCAGGTTCGCCGGCAGTGGGGCACGGCGCGGCTTGTTCGGCTCGGCGTCCTTCTTGGGTTGACCGGCGAGTTGCTCGAGTTCGTGCTCGATGGCGATCAGGTCCGCCTCGATCGCCTCGTCCAGCAGGCTTTGCTGCTCGCCTGCGAGCTTCTCGCTGCGCGCAGCAAACTTCCACCGTTTGAGCACCGCCATCTCATGCGTGAGCTGGCCGATGCGCGCCTCCTTGAAACGCAGCTCGCTGTCCTTGGTGCGTATTTCCGACATCAACTCCATGGCAAGCGCCCGCAACTGCTCTGCGCTCATGTCCTGGAGTTGTGCGTGATCGACCATCCGGCAATTGTGCCGGATCGCTCATCGGCAGGACATGGGCACGCTCACCGATTGTCGGTACTCACGTCATACGACACGGATCACACCACCTTCGCCAATGCGTTGCCACGGCAGGCCGATGACCAGGCCCGCCAGTTGTTCGTGCGTGAGTGCGTACTGTTTGGGCTCACCGCGGCTCGGCCACGCAAACTGCCCTTGATTCAATCGACGTGCAGCGAGCCAGACGCCGATGCCGTCGTGAACCAACACCTTCATGCGGTTGGCGCGGCGATTGGCGAACAGGTACGCGTGGTGCGGATGGGCTGCGCCGAACACCTTGACCACCCGGGCCAGCGCGGTATCGAAACCGGCTCGCATGTCCAGCGGATCGACAGCCAGCCATACTTCGTCGATGCGGATCACCGCAGCCACTCGCGCAGCCATGCGGCGCATTGCGCTGCTTCCGTGGTCGGCCAACTGACCGTGATCGACTGGTCTGCGCGACGCACTTCAATGCGGATCTCCGTCGGACGCGCAGTCCTCGTTTCGAGCGGCACCGAGACAAACGCCGGCGGCGCCGCAGGCCGCACGACCACTGCATCACTCGAGTCTTGCTCCAGCGTCTCGCCTTCGGTTTGCTCCACCCAGCGTCGAAGCAAATTCGCGTTGAGCTGATGATGCAACGCGATCGCTGCGATCGACACGCCCGGCCCCTGGCACGCTGCCACCACCTGAGCCTTGAATTCGCGGCTATAACGGCGACGACGACGCCGTCCAGCCGGTGCTTGTTCTTCGATAGTATTCACGTGTCCGCCTATTTTTAAGTGGACACGATACTCCCAAGCCCTTCAAGGCAACTCAAGATGGGTTCACCGGACGCTTACACACAATCGCGCGGGTTCGCCAGAAAGCGCGACGCTGCAAAAGCGCATCATCTGCCGTGCGCACGTTGCAATGTCGCGTCGAGCTCTGTATGTTGCTCGGAATGCAGCCCTAAGGCTGGATATTCGAAGCAGTTAACGAGTTCATGGCGATGAACAAGGCGTGAAAGCCGGGTTTCAGCTTTCGAGCGACCGGTACCGCTCGACTAGCAGATCGACGAAGGCGACTACCTTTGGCGAAAGATGACGTCTCGTTGGATAGAGCGCATACACGGGGATTTCTGCGAAGGACCAGTCGACGAGCACGTGAAGCAAGCGCTTATCGCGGATGTCATCGGCGCAGTAGGCCTGGGGTAAGCATGCGATCCCGATTCCCGCGAGGGTGGCTTCACGAGCGATCTTCATGTCGTTGACCATTAGTCTGGGCCTGATGCGAACCTCGGCGCGTTTACCCCTAGACTCCATGGTCCAGACGTACGGTGCTGCGCCGCCGCTGAACGCAACGCATGCATGGCTCGTCAATTCGTCAGGCGTCTTCGGTATGCCATAGCGATTGCTGTACTCGGGTGCGACGACGAGCATGCGCTTCGCTTTTCTAAGGCTGCGTGCGACAAGTGCCGAATCGACAAGCGCGCCCGCTCGAATGGCCACGTCGAAGCGCTCTGCCACGAGGTCAACGCGACGATCGGAGCAGACCATCTCGACTGCCACGTCCGGATTACGAACGAGATACTCGGCGACGATCGCGCCGAGCTTCCTGAACGACATCGGCGCCGCGACCCGCAGCACGCCGCGCGGCGTCCCGCGCATTCCTGCCACTGATCTTTCGGCTTCGTCGACGTCGCATATCGCCGGGGCCAAGCGTTCAAAGAGCACGCGGCCCGCGTCGGTGAGGTTGAGCTTGCGTGTCGTGCGCTGGATGAGTCGCTCGCCAATCCGCTCCTCAAGTTCGACGACCTTCCGGCTCACGGTAGACTTCGGCAGGTCCAGGCGTCGTGCCGCTTCGCTTAAGGTTCCCGCCTGGATGACTCGAACGAAGACCAGGAGTTGGTTGAGATCGGTTGTTCCGTTCATGAATCGATGGTGCCAAAAATACATGGGTTGAGCAACGAAAAGCCCGGACGCTTTTTGCGTCTGAGGAAAGCACCACGAACCGGAAAGGGAAGAAGCGTTTGTCACGGTGAATACTTCGCGGCGGGTGATGGTCTAGCTAAAGGGTGCGACCAACCTCCCCGTTCACCGATGTTGTACAGGCCGGACGAGTATGGACTGGCGTAGAGGACGTTTCGTCCTTCGCTGGACGGCACACGAAGGAGGCGCGGTGGATTCCCTGCCCGGGCAAGCTGGTCGTCGCCAACCGTTCAATTTATGTAAGCGGCTACGGCGTTCACTCGCGCCTCGATCCGTGGGCGCAAGTTTATGCAGAAGCGGCAACGACTTTGAGGTCAAGTCTATGGCGGACTACCGGCCCCTTTTCCGAAGCCGGCCACAACATGTTGACTTGCGATGAGCTTGACCACGGCCAATGACGGGATCTTCACTTGGGGCCTTTTCGAATCCCGTGATGCCATTTCCAGACTCAGCTGTCGCACTTTTCATTAACCTTTCGTTATGCAGAATTGAAGGGGAAAGCCTTAACGAGCTGTGCGCTTGCGCTCATCAACGAGCCTTGGCAGACCGCCGCGCACCTCCTGCCTGAGATAGGCCATGCGCGACGCTTATTGTACGGAAAAACCAGTGAATTAATCAAAATTGTGAATCATGGTGACGAAGTGGGAATCTCCATGGTGAAGACATTGTCCCGCTGCAGCTTTCGCTTCTGGTTGCGGGAATCATCAGCAATGCGACAATTGTTGTGATTATTCTCTGGTCGGCCGATGTATATTCGGTTTCGACTGCCCTTCATCACGGCAGTTATTCTTCGGTGTCTTCGGTGTCTTCGGTGTCTTCGGTGTCTTGGGTGCCGCCATGCTTTTTGGCGGCACCATTTTCTCTACCAGTGGGGCGCGAATGTCGCGCTCCTTGGTCAGCCGCTTGAGTTCGCCTTTCAGTCGCCGCACTTTGGCGCTCTGGTTCAATTCCGCTCGCCACAAGATCCGCCTTATCGAACTTCGCTCGCCAGGCACACTGGTTCATGAATTGTGGCTGGAAGACGCTTTCGGAAAGCTGACTGATCAATTGCAACACGCTTCCTCGATAAAAACTCCGCGCTCGGCTTGCTCTCACGCAAGCGCAATCTGACTCTGCGTGTATCGGCTTCCGTCGCGCCAATAATTACACAATACTAACAATTTTATTTAATAATAATTTCATCTTATTAAAAAATGTAAACTCATGATTTAGGTTGGGCGTGGCGAGCCTTTCTCAATGCGTGTGTTTTCATTTTTTAACATTTTTGTGATGAAAGTTTGGATTGTATGTTTTCGTGATGAATATAATTGGATAAATGAATAATTCAGAATTGACTGTTTTGTGGATGTATTGCGTTGCAGTGAATTTTGAAAATTAAGGGTAGATATTTTAATGGTGCTTGTTTCATTTCAATGAATTAATTGATTTGGAATGAATGGCGCTAACAGGTTGTTGATGTTGGGATGGGTGTAAGCAGGCCTTGCGGGCGGTGCGTTAGAGATAACGTGTTCATGGTCTTGGTCGGATGGGTGCGATGCGCGAACTGGACGAAATGCAAGAGTCGTTGTTCACGACGATGAAGCTGGAAGACTTCGTGCCGGTTGATCACCCGTTGCGGCCACTGCGGCTGTTGGTGAACCGGGAGCTGAAGCGACTCTACGAACTGTTTGGCGCGATCTATGCCGACAGCGGTCGAGTATCAATTGCTGTCGAGAGGTTGCTGCGTGCGCCGTTGTCGCAGGTGTTTTACTCGGTACGCAGCGAGCTGCTGATGGTGCAGGTGCGCTACAACTCGCTGTTCCGCCGGGGCGTCGCCTTGTCTATTGATGACGCGGTGTTGAACTACTCGGTGTCCTTGAAGAATTGCAACGGACTGCTTGTGCACAAAGTGATCGAAGCGTTCTTTGCCGAAGTCGTGGGTTTTCCCGGCAAGCAATGGTTACTGTCGCGGGAGCAATTCTCGGTCGATGGCTCGCTGGTCCAGGCGTGGGCCGGTTACAAGAGCATCCCTCCCAAGGACGGCTCAATCGATCTTCCGGCTGGCGGCGGACGTAACGCCGACACCGATGGGAGAGGCAAACGGCGCAGCAGCACACATGAATCGAGCACTGATCCGGATGCCCGGCTGTTTCGAAAAGACAGGCAAAGCGGAGTCACCCTTTGCTGTCAGGTGTACATCCTGATGGAGGCACGTTCGAGCTTGGTGGTCGGCGCCGTGGCGAGCCACGCCGACGGCTTTGCCGAACGTGCCATTGCGTTGCGCTTGCTCGATTGCGTGGATTACGTGCCGGGTCGCCATTCCAAGACGCCCGACATCGACAAGGGATACGACGTGCGTGACTGCCGTGCGTGCAAGGTAACGCTGCACGTTGCACGCAATGATGCGCATCAAGGCGGTAGCGCGATCGGCGACCGTACCTCGCTGCACGCCAGCTACTACACCAGTCGGTTGATTCGCAAACTCATCGACGAGCACTTCGGCTGGGGCAAGACTGTCGGCAGGATTCGGCAAACCGTGTATCGCGGCGTCAAACGAGTCGACCAGCACTTCAAATTGAGGATGCTGGCGAGCAACCTGACTCGAATTGCGCGAATGTTGACGGTGGTACCGCAAGGAGCGATGCAATGAGCCGCTCATGCTTGGTCCTCGCGCGGCAACGCGCTGGCTAACCCGCTCGCGAGTGGAGCAGCCACTACCGTCTATCGGAAACTCGGCGGTTAATCGCAAGCGAAATCCATTTAGTCGCTGACCCAGATATCAAAACGCGGCATTTTTCAATAGCCTTCGAGGGAGTCAATTTCAAATAACGTAACATCGGAGACCTAACTATTATGAATAAGATTTATAGAAGCATTTGGAATGAGGCGTTGGGTGTGTGGGTGGCGACGTCTGAGTTGACGCACGTGCGCGGTAAGGCTTCCAAAAGCGCTTGCTTGCAGGAAGGTGTGAAGTTGTATGGCTACAGTGCATCTTTCGTGCAGAAAATGCGGTTTAGGCATGGGGTCTTGGGATTCCTGGCTGCGGCGGGAATCTTGACGGTAGGAGTGTTACCCAATGAGGTATGGGCGGGTGCTATTGCAAACTGTAATGGCAATTCAGCGGCAACGACGAACCTCGGTGGGACAAGCACTGCTTGGACGGTCGCTCCCTATACTGGGAGCGAGGGAAACTGCGGAACCGGGACCGGGGTAATCATCGCCGAGAGTCCAAATGCTACCGGTGGTGTAACCGGCACTAGTGCCTACCTGTGGGTCGGGCAGACCGGAAACAATGGCGCGGGCACGATTGCGCTGTACGGCCCACGCGGGATAACGCTGAATGTTCAAGGATCGACAACGACTGGGATAATATCGCTGCAAGGCGTGGTATCGCTGACCAACAACAAGATCACGAATTTGGCGGCGGGTACGAATCCGGGCGATGCGGTGAACTTTTCCCAATTGACGTCGTTGTCCACGTCGACGTCGACCGGTTTGTCGTCGGCTGTTAGTTCGATCTCCTCGTTGTCGACGTCGACCTCGACGGGCATCAGCTCGCTGTCGACGGGGCTGAGTTCGACCAACAGCAGCGTCACATCGCTGTCGACGTCCACGTCGACGGGCCTGTCGTCGGCGAATAGCTCGATCTCATCGTTGTCCACGTCGACCTCGACGGGCATCAGCTCGCTGTCGACGGGTCTGAGTTCGACCACCAGCAGTGTCACATCGCTGTCGACGTCCGCGTCGACGGGCCTGTCGTCGGCGAATAGCTCGATCTCGTCGTTGTCCACGTCGACCTCGACGGGCATCAGCTCGCTGTCGACGGGTCTGAGTTCGACCACCAGCAGTGTCACCTCGCTGTCGACGTCCACGTCGACGGGGCTGTCGTCGGCGAATAGCTCGATCTCGTCGTTGTCCACGTCGACCTCGACGGGCATCAGCTCGTTGTCGACTGGCTTGAGCTCGACCAACAGCAGCGTCACCTCGCTGTCGACGTCCACATCGACGGGTTTGTCGTCGGCGAATAGCTCGATCTCGTCGTTGTCGACGTCGACCTCGACGGGCATCAGCTCGTTGTCGACGGGGCTGAGTTCCACCACCAGCAGCGTCTCCTCGCTGTCGACGGGTCTGAGTTCGACCAACAGCAGTGTCACCTCGCTGTCGACGTCCACGTCGACGGGCCTGTCGTCGGCGAATAGCTCGATCTCGTCGTTGTCCACGTCGACCTCGACGGGCATCAGCTCGTTGTCGACGGGTCTGAGTTCCACCACCAGCAGCGTCTCCTCGCTGTCGACGTCCACGTCGACGGGTCTGTCGTCGGCCAATAGCTCGATCTCCTCGTTGTCGACGTCGACCTCGACGGGCATCAGCTCGCTGTCGACGGGTCTGAGTTCGACCACCAGCAGCGTCACATCGCTGTCGACGTCCACGTCGACGGGTCTGTCGTCGGCGAATAGCTCGATCTCGTCGTTGTCCACGTCGACCTCGACGGGCATCAGTTCGTTGTCGACGGGTCTGAGTTCCACCACCAGCAGCGTCACCTCGCTGTCGACGTCCACGTCGACGGGTCTGTCGTCGGCGAATAGCTCGATCTCGTCGTTGTCCACGTCGACCTCGACGGGCATCAGTTCGTTGTCGACGGGTCTGAGTTCGACCAACAGCAGCGTCACCTCGCTGTCGACGTCCACGTCGACGGGCATCAGCTCGTTGTCGACGGGCCTGAGCTCGACCACCAGCAGCATCTCCTCGCTGTCGACGGGCCTGAGCTCGACCGACAGTACGGTGTCGTCGCTGTCGACGTCCACGTCGACGGGCCTGTCATCGGCGAACAGCTCGATCTCATCGTTGTCGACGTCGACCTCGACGGGCATCAGCTCGCTGTCGACTGGCCTGAGCTCGACCGACAGCACGGTGTCGTCGCTGTCGACGTCCACGTCGACAGGTCTGTCGTCGGCGAATAGCTCGATCTCGTCGTTGTCGACGTCGACCTCGACGGGCATCAGCTCGCTGTCGACGGGTCTGAGTTCCACCACCAGCAGCGTCTCCTCGCTGTCGACGGGTCTGAGTTCGACCAACAGCAGCGTCACCTCGCTGTCGACGTCCACGTCGACGGGTCTGTCGTCGGCGAACAGCTCGATCTCCTCGTTGTCCACGTCGACCTCGACGGGCATCAGCTCACTGTCGACGGGCCTGAGCTCGACCGACAGTACGGTGTCGTCGCTGTCGACGTCCACGTCGACGGGTCTGTCGTCGGCGAATAGCTCGATCTCCTCGTTGTCGACGTCGACCTCGACGGGCATCAGCTCGCTGTCGACTGGCCTGAGCTCGACCGACAGCACGGTGTCGTCGCTGTCGACGTCCACGTCGACGGGTCTGTCGTCGGCGAATAGCTCGATCTCGTCGTTGTCGACGTCGACCTCGACGGGCATCAGCTCGTTGTCGACGGGTCTGAGTTCGACCAACAGCAGCGTCACCTCGCTGTCGACATCTACGTCGACGGGTCTGTCGTCGGCGAATAGCTCGATCTCGTCGTTGTCGACGTCGACCTCGACGGGCATCAGCTCGCTGTCGACGGGTCTGAGTTCCACCACCAGCAGCGTCTCCTCGCTGTCGACGGGGCTGAGTTCGACCAACAGCAGCGTCACCTCGCTGTCGACGTCCACGTCGACGGGTCTGTCGTCGGCGAATAGCTCGATCTCCTCGTTGTCGACGTCGACCTCGACGGGCATCAGCTCGCTGTCGACTGGCCTGAGCTCGACCGACAGCACGGTGTCGTCGCTGTCGACGTCCACGTCGACGGGTCTGTCGTCGGCGAATAGCTCGATCTCCTCGTTGTCGACGTCGACCTCGACGGGCATCAGCTCGTTGTCGACGGGTCTGAGTTCCACCACCAGCAGCGTCTCCTCGCTGTCGACGGGTCTGAGTTCGACCACCAGCAGCGTCACCTCGCTGTCGACGTCCACGTCGACAGGTCTGTCGTCGGCGAATAGCTCGATCTCCTCGTTGTCGACGTCGACCTCGACGGGCATCAGCTCACTGTCGACGGGGCTGAGCTCGACCACCAGCAGCATCAGCTCGCTGTCGACTGGCCTGAGCTCGACCGACAGTACGGTGTCGTCGCTGTCGACGTCCACGTCGACGGGCCTGTCGTCGGCGAATAGCTCGATCTCGTCGTTGTCCACGTCGACCTCGACGGGCATCAGTTCGTTGTCGACGGGTCTGAGTTCCACCACCAGCAGCGTCACCTCGCTGTCGACGGGTCTGAGTTCGACCAACAGCAGCGTCACATCGCTGTCGACGTCCACGTCGACGGGTCTGTCGTCGGCGAATAGCTCGATCTCCTCGTTGTCGACGTCGACCTCGACGGGCATCAGCTCATTGTCGACTGGCCTGAGCTCGACCGACAGCACGGTGTCGTCGCTGTCGACGTCCACGTCGACGGGTCTGTCGTCGGCGAATAGCTCGATCTCGTCGTTGTCCACGTCGACCTCGACGGGCATCAGCTCATTGTCGACTGGCCTGAGCTCGACCGACAGCACGGTGTCGTCGCTGTCGACGTCCACGTCGACGGGTCTGTCGTCGGCGAATAGCTCGATCTCCTCGTTGTCCACGTCGACCTCGACGGGCATCAGCTCATTGTCGACTGGCCTGAGCTCGACCGACAGCACGGTGTCGTCGCTGTCGACGTCCACGTCGACGGGTCTGTCGTCGGCGAATAGCTCGATCTCCTCGTTGTCGACGTCGACCTCGACGGGCATCAGCTCACTGTCGACGGGGCTGAGTTCGACCAACAGCAGCGTCACATCGCTGTCGACGTCCACGTCGACGGGTCTGTCGTCGGCGAATAGCTCGATCTCCTCGTTGTCGACGTCGACCTCGACGGGCATCAGCTCGTTGTCGACGGGCCTGAGCTCGACCGACAGTACGGTGTCGTCGCTGTCGACGTCCACGTCGACGGGTCTGTCGTCGGCGAATAGCTCGATCTCCTCGTTGTCGACGTCGACCTCGACGGGCATCAGCTCGCTGTCGACTGGCCTGAGCTCGACCGACAGCACGGTGTCGTCGCTGTCGACGTCCACGTCGACAGGTCTGTCGTCGGCGAATAGCTCGATCTCGTCGTTGTCGACGTCGACCTCGACGGGCATCAGCTCGCTGTCGACGGGTCTGAGTTCCACCACCAGCAGCGTCACCTCGCTGTCGACGGGTCTGAGTTCGACCAACAGCAGCGTCACATCGCTGTCGACGTCCACGTCGACGGGTCTGTCGTCGGCGAATAGCTCGATCTCGTCGTTGTCCACATCGACCTCGACGGGCATCAGCTCGTTGTCGACTGGCCTGAGCTCGACCAACAGCAGCGTCACCTCGCTGTCGACGTCCACATCGACGGGTTTGTCGTCGGCGAATAGCTCGATCTCGTCGTTGTCGACGTCGACCTCGACGGGCATCAGCTCGTTGTCGACGGGTCTGAGTTCGACCAACAGCAGCGTCACCTCGCTGTCGACATCTACGTCGACGGGTCTGTCGTCGGCGAATAGCTCGATCTCGTCGTTGTCGACGTCGACCTCGACGGGCATCAGCTCGTTGTCGACCGGTCTGAGTTCGACCAACAGCAGCGTCACCTCGCTGTCGACGTCCACGTCGACGGGCCTGTCGTCGGCGAATAGCTCGATCTCGTCGTTGTCGACGTCGACCTCGACGGGCATCAGCTCGTTGTCGACCGGTCTGAGTTCGACCACCAGCAGCGTCACCTCGCTGTCGACATCTACGTCGACGGGTCTGTCGTCAGCGAATAGCTCGATCTCGTCGTTGTCCACATCGACCTCGACGGGCATCAGCTCGTTGTCGACGGGCCTGAGTTCGACCAACAGTACGATCCTGTCGCTTTCCACGTCGACGTCGACCGGCATTGGCTCGCTGTCGACGGGTCTGAGCTCGACCAACAGCAGCGTCGTATCGCTGTCGACGTCAACCTCGACGGGCATCAGCTCGTTGTCGACGGGCCTGAGTTCGACCAACAGTACGATCCTGTCGCTTTCCACGTCGACGTCGACCGGCATTGGCTCGCTGTCCACGGGTCTGAGTTCGACCAACAATTCGATCACGTCGCTGTCGACATCGACGTCGACCGCAATCGAGGCCGCGAAGACGCACTACTTCAGCGTCAATGACGGCGGTACGGCAGGAGCGAACTATACCAACAGCGCCGCGACGGGTATCAACTCGTTGGCTGCCGGCGTAGCCGCAACTGCCGCGGGCGCAAGCAGCGTCGCCGTCGGCGATGGTTCGAACGCGCAGTCGGACGGTGCGGTCGCGATCGGCCAGAACGCATCGGCCACGGGCGGCAAGGCCGTGTCGATCGGCTCCGGCAATACCGCGAGCGGCGACGGCGCGGTCGCGATCGGCGATCCGAGTGTCGCGACGGGCACCGGCGCGGTCGCGATGGGTGCGAACGACACAGCGACGGGCACAGGTGCAGTTGCCCTCGGCAACGCAAGCACGGCAACCGGAAATAGCGCGCTCGCACTCGGCAATTCGAGCCAGGCCACTGCGGACAACACGATCGCACTGGGCAACCTGGCCACGGCCAGCGCCATAGGCGCACAGGCCTACGGCTCGGGCGCCACGGCAAGCGCCACCAACGCGCTCGCGTTCGGTTCGAACGCCATCGCGAACGTCGCCAACTCGATCGCGCTCGGTGCGAACTCGGTTACGGGTAACGCCGTCGGTGTGTCGAGCGTCACGGTCGGCGGCGTCACGTATTCGGTCGCCGGCGCCAATCCGGTAGGCGTGTTGAGCGTCGGTTCGCCGGGCCAGGAACGCCAGATCACGAACGTTGCTGCCGGCCAGGTCTCGGCTACCAGCACGGACGCGATCAACGGCAGCCAGCTCAATGCGACAAACACCGTGGTCAGCACGCTGTCGACGGGCCTGAATGCGACCAACAGCAACGTGACCGCGCTGGCCACATCGACTTCAACCGCGATCAGCGCGTTGTCGACGTCGACGGCGGCCAGCATCGGTGCTCTGACAACGAGCCTGAACACGACGAACGCGAGCGTATCGTCGCTGTCGACCGGCGTGACGAACATCAACAACCAGCTGAATCAGTTGTCCACGTTGATGAACAACACACCGCAGGCCGCGAACGCCGGCATTGCCGCCGACGTGAACGGCACCGGTACCGACCGGCCGACCGTCACCGCGGGTTCGAACTCGGTGGCGATTGGCGCGAATTCGACGGACGGCGGCCGCCAGAACGTGGTGTCGGTCGGCAGCGACACGCAGCAGCGCCAGATCATCAACGTGGCGCCCGGTACGCAGGGCACCGATGCGGTCAACGTGAACCAGCTCAATGCGGTGCAGTCGACGCTGTCGACGGCGCTGTCGGGTCAGCAGGCGCAAATCAACTCGCTGGGTTCGCAACTGCAGCAGACCGACCAGATGGCGAAGCAGGGTATCGCGGCCGTCGGCGCGATGGCATCGATTCCGCAGCTCGATCGCGATGCCAACTTCGGGATGGGCGTGGGCACTTCGACCTTCCTCGGCCAGAAGGCGATGGCGGTCAACATGCAGGCTCGCATCACGGAGAACCTGAAGGCGTCGATCAACGGCGGCTTCAGCGGCGGTCAGCGGGTGATCGGCGCCGGCATGCTGTACCAGTGGAAGTAATCGATTGTTCATGCACGGCCGACGGAGAGCCCGAAGCGGGAGCAAGGCTGTATCAGCAGGCACTGCAATTCTGAGTGCCTGCATGGGAGATCGCTGTGGATGGTACGGCCGTGCGTTGCAGTACTGACGATCTTGTCGAAGATGCGGAGCGTGGGCTGGCTCGGAAAGAGTTCTTTTTCGTTTATCAGCCGAAGCTCCGCGTTCAGGCCGGATTGCTATCCGGGTTTGAGTCGCTTATACGCTGGCATCACCCGAAACATGGTGTGTTGATGCCGGTGGCGTTCATTGACCTGGTCGAGAATTCACATTTGACATACCGGTTTACTGAGTATGTCATGATGGAGTCTGCGAGAGTGCTCGCTAATTGGGCTACGCTTGGGTACAGCAGTCTGTCCCTGTCCGTAAACCTTCCTGCTCCCGAAATTGTGCGACCCGGAGTGACGGAAAGATTGTCTTATATTTTGGAATCGCATGGCGTCCGTGCCGGTAATTTCCAGGTCGAAATTACCGAGTCGATCGATCCCGGACCAATCGAGGAACTCGTGACAGCCGTGGCTTCAATCCGTGAGTCTGGCGTAAGCGTTGCAATCGATGATTTTGGTTCAGGATGCTGGTCGCTGACCAAATTGCATCGCTTGGCGGTAGATACGCTCAAGCTGGATCGCTCCTTTATGCGTGATGTCGATGAAAATATTGAATCAAGAACAATGATTGAAACGCTCGTTGAGCTATTTGGTCGATTGAAAAAGCGCGTTGTGGTCGAGGGTGTGGAGACTGAATCTCAACTGAGGTGGCTGAATAGGATTGATGGCATAGATTGCCAAGGATATTATATATCAAAGCCTGTTATGGAAAATAGAGTGATCGATGTGATCGAAAAATATGGAGTGGTGTATTGAATGATGCGGCGCCACTGTCGAGCCGTAGAGGTGATCGAGAGTGTTCTCGATTAATCGAGATGTGGGAGTGAAAGTGTGAATTTGATGTGAGATTGACTTCTCGATGTTAGAGGGGTTCGCCATAAAATAGATGGTTTTTGATCCGCGTTCTATGCAATGTTGGAGCAGTATAATTTAGGAGATGATGGACGTTTGGTGTCTATCTTCTTAGGAATTGCCTCGATTCGGAGCGTTCGCTAGCGCGAGTTGTTGGTCGGAGTTATCATGGTGTCGAATATTGAATATATACAGTTGTGCTATGAAAAATCAATTGAGGCATATGATTCTGGTCAATTTGAATTTGCTCTTCGGCTCGTCGAAGACGTTCTGAAGGAGTTCCCCTCAAACGGTGATGTTCTGCATCTGAGAGGGTCGGTCGCTTTGTCATTGAATAAGCCTGATGAGGCCGAGAACTGGTTCATGCGTGCTATCGATGTGTCTCCCAATGCTGGGTTCTACAATAGCTTGTGCGCGGCGCAAGTACGATTGAAGAAATTTCCACAGGCGGCAGAAAACGCGCGAAGAGGTCTGACGTTTGCCGAAGATTGCTTGCTGAACCCGGACACTTCAAAGTTGTTGTATAACTTGGGTATGGCATTACAGTCGGACGACAAACTGGAGGAAGCTATAGATATTTATCTGCGCGCCATAGAGCACAACCCAAGGAATTCTAACGCCTATAACAATATGGGAGCGTGCTACGACTCGTTGGGAAAAACCGACATCGCGATTAATGCATATCGTCGAGCAATCGAGTTGGATCCCCAAAATGTCGTGGCCCACTGCAATCTCGGACACGAATTGCTTTGCGTAGGTGACTACGAGGAAGCCTGGCCATATTTCGAAAACCGATGGGCATCGTTTCAGGTGGGCGATTCGCATACCGGGATCAAGCCTCCTGCGTTGTCGATCCGCCGGTGGCTGGGGCAAGGACTGCCGCCAGGCGAAAACCGCCTGCTCGTTTTGTCCGAGCAGGGCTTTGGCGATACGTTGCAATTTTGCCGATATCTCGAAATGGCGCTGGGCCAATTCACGGAAGTTGGCTTTTTATGCCCGAAACCGCTGCGCCGGTTGCTGACCGATTCGCTCTGCTCCCGGTGGTCAAATCTGACGCTGCTCGACGACAAGCCATTCGACCCACTTCGGTGGGACTGGTATTGCCCGCTCCTGTCGCTGCCGATGGCCTTCGGAACACGAGCAGACAACATTCCGGCCTGCCTGCCTTATTTGTACGCCGATCGGCGACGGTCGCGAAAATGGTCATCGAAAGTGGCAACGTTGCAGCCGGGCACCTTGCCACGCATCGGTGTGGTCTGGGCGGGAGGGCATTCGGACATGCGTGATGATCGCCGGCGCAGTATCAACCTGGAAACGATGGCGCCATTGCTCGCCTGGCCGCACGCGCACTGGATCAGCCTGCAGAAGGCAGACGACATGTCGAAAGCGCTATCCCACGAGAACTATCCGCACGTAGTCGACTGGATGCACGAGGTGAGGGATTTTGCCGATACAGCAGCCCTCATCGACGCGCTGGATCTTGTCATTTCTGTTGACACTTCGGTCGCTCATCTGGCAGCAGCCATGGGTAAGCGCGTGTGGTTGCTGAACCGATACGCGGGCTGCTGGCGCTGGTTGCGCAATCGTGACGATAGTCCGTGGTATCCCGGCATGCGAATCTTTACCCAGACCACGCGCGGAAACTGGACCGAGGTAATCGAGCGCGTCTTGTCTGAACTGGAGCTCACCGCCACGGCTTTGTCGACGGAATTGAAGTCAAATCTTGCGTAGGGCGTCTTGGCGTTGGCTATTCGGCCAGCGATTGCTGAATGGGCTTACTGCCGGTCACCTGTACCCCATCCTTGAACGATCCGTCAAGCGGCGGGCGCACTTGGCTAGAGCCCGACAATACGGATGTGCGACTCACTGCTTAATTGGCTAGAGAACCCCGACGCGGCTCAGGATGACGGACGGGGCGGACAATGTCGAGTGGGTCGTTCAGATAAAAAAAGCGCGGTGCAGCGCGGCGAACCCGCCACGCCGCATCGCGCCGTGCCGCATTACTTGACGGAGCTTGCGCTAACCTTCGCAAAATCCAGGCTGCCGAAGCCGGTGTCGTAGTCCCACCCGGCGGTCGCAGTATAGCCGTGGCCACTGTAACCGTTGTTACCAGACGTCACGTCATGGAGCAGTGCCGTATTGGTTGGGAGACCTTGGTAGAACGCCGACGTTGGCAGGCCGAGACTGTTGTTGTTCGCCGATTCAACCCGCGCCCAGCCGCCGACGAAGATCGGCGACGCGAGGCTCGTGCCGCCGTAGAGGTTGTTCGGCTGCCCATTGAGGACGATGTACGCGCCCGTCGTTTGCGCGGCATCGAACGCCACGTCCGGCAGCACTCGGCTGGTCACCGAGTTGCCAAGCGCCGCGGTCTGCCAGCTCGGCGCGGATTCGTACGCGCTCACGCCGCCGCCCGTTGCCCAGATCCGCACGGCGTTGTCGAGCGGATTGCCGTTGCTGTCGAGATCCGCATATGCGACGCCTTGGTTCCACACGGTTTCGCCGGCCCATGTCGTCGTGCCGGTGGTCGACAGTGTCGTACCTCCGACCGCGACTACGTACGGCGAGCTCGCAGGAGACGACACGCTATACCGGGACAAGTTGATCGTCGTATTGATCGAGCTGCCGTTGTACGTGCCGATGTAGCCCGGCTCGTCACGCGGTGACAAGGACCATTGATAGACGCCCGCGTCGCCCGACGCGACGGAGAAGATCTGCCCCTGTGCGGCAGCCTGTCTGAAAATTGCGTCGTCGGCGGCGAGCGAGCCATCCGAATTGGCGGTGGTTTCGTCGAGGCCCAGCGACACGTTGATGATGGTCGCCTTGTTGTCGGTCACCGCCTTGTTATACGCGGCGGTGAGCGTCGCGGTGGTGAGGCCACTGTCCTGGCTGTCACCGTTCACGGCCGGATAGAAGATCAGTTGCTTGACGCCGCCAGACGTGCCGATGATGGTCTGGCTGTCGAGATCCCATTCACCCGGATCGCCGTCGTTGGCCAGTGTGCCGGTCCCGCCTGCGACCACCGCCGTGTTGACGGTCGCAAGGCCCGCATTCCGCGTAAAGGTGTTCAGGTCGGCAATGGTCTGGGTCATGTCGCCCCAGGTGATGATGCCGACGGTGGTATTCGTCGCGGCGGGCAGGCCGTTCGCGTCATAGATCGCCGCGAAATCGGTCGGCTGGTGGCCGACCTGCTGCGACGGGGCGGTCGCATTCGTCGAGATCCTATTCGGCTCGATGACGGCTGCCGGTGCGAAGCGGTGGAGCAGGCGGTGCGGCACGGCAGCATTCTGCAGGCCAATCACCGAATCGACGATCGAGCCTAGCGATGCCGGGATCAGTGCCGCCGAATCGTTCGCGTAGACCGGCTTGCCGCGATAGGTGAAGCGCTTGATGCTCGCCTGGAAGCCGCGTTGCACGTTGCCGGCGTTGCCGTCGGCGGAGATCAGCGTATTGTTGTCCGAGACTGTGATGTTGCTGAAACCGTTCGCCTTCAGGTGAGTAACCACGGTCGCGACCTGCGCGTCGGTCGGCGAGAAGCGAGCCTTGAACTGCGCCGGCGTGAGGTACTTGTGGTAACTGGCGCTACCCGGCTGGTTGACGTCACGAAGGAACGCGTCCAACTGATCCGCGTTGCGGTTCTTCAACACCACGGTGACGTGTAGCGGCTGGCTTAATTCAAGTGGCGTGACGTGCGTATCGGTGAGTGCGGGCGTGCCTGCGCTGTTCAGCGAGTAGCTGGGCGTCGCGGCTGGTGCATTCGACAGAAGGAAAGCGTGGGTGCGGGTGGGGACCCAATTGGTTGCGGCCAGCGTGGGCAGCGGGATCATCGTGGTTGCTACCCCAAACGGTATTGCAGTCAGCGCAACGCGTTGTAGGAATTTGCGATTGACGTATCGAGTTCTCTGCATTGTAAGCTCCGGGATTTCGACGAAGAACGGCTGCAGTGCGCAGCCCAGATCGCGGGTAGCGAAGGGCGGCGGATGCAACCTGACGCAGGTTGGACCGATCAGCTTGATTCAAGGCAACATAGCCATTCCTCCCCCCTCTAACATTCAAGATTGGAAGCCGACACGAGTGTCGCGCTCGCGTGTGGCGAACACCGATCCCGCGTACGGCCCTCGTTCATGTCGGGCCTTTCCGCATCGATGATGCGGAGGTACGACGATCGCGCGGGTACGACCTGAGAAAAACAACCGCTTCGAATCTTTATTATTTAGGAATCCGTTACGTCAAATTCGAACAAAAACAAGCGCATTGACATCTGAGGTCGTGGTGGCTGCGACCGGGATGGCCTGTCCGGTTGATGAACAGGACGGGTACGCTTATCTCAAACTTTACAACGCTGAACGCGCCTGACGACGCAAGCGCGCGTCACATGAGCGGTGCTGCTTGGCAGGCGGTGCACGGTAGTGAGTCGAGTACTATTTGGTGTCGTAGTGTTGAGAACCAGGTGCCACCCTTACTGTAACGTAATTAAAATGGAAGCTATTTGTTGTGATTTTGATTTATTAACGCAATTAAATTTTTTGCGATATTTCTTGTTTGAAACGATAGCAAGGAGGAAAGCTGGGCGTCAAACTTTTTTTGATGATTTCAAAAAAGTTTAGATTGTTGGGTGCCATTTATTTGCGTGATTTTTTATAGTTACATTTATTCAAGTCTGTCAAGGCTTCGTCTTGTGACCCCAAACAACTATTCGTGAACTATAAGGGGTGCTGTCTATCCGTTGCCAGAGGGCCGAGCGACGACAGAGATCGCGGTGTCGGCGTCAGAGCGCGGTGACCCGGAGGGGTTTGGGGCCAAGGTAATCGGCGGCGCTAGCGCGCCGGTTGAAATGCGCGATGGGTTAGCGCCGCTGTTTGTACGTACGGCGATACCGTAAAAATGACGGTCTTGGGCAAGGGGATACTGACCTGAGACGGAATTTTTTGACCAATCAGGCAGTGAGTCTCGCACCGAGATTTTCGGAATTCAGCCAGGCCCCGACGGGCCGTGGTTGGAGGTTGATATCGATGAGCGTGATCCGGCTAGGAAAGTGGCAGACTAACCAAAACGTTCTCATATGACGCTTGGGAGCAACATGCACGCTGGACCTATCAGGTTGAATACGCCGAATGCGGTGCCGCGTAACGTTGCGGGAGACGTTTCTAACAACCGCTTCGTCGCGGCAGGTCATATCTCGATATACAACGTGGATCTCGCGGCCACTTCTGCATGATCGAACTGCAAGCCGAGACCTGTTCCCTCTGGCAGTTTCGATTGCCCTTCCGTGGGGCGCGGCAGCCCCGACGCGACGAGGTTGGTGAACGCGGTCGTTTCATCGAACTGCAACTCGAGTCGCCCCAGGTTCGGCATGAGCGCGGCCATATGCAAGCTGGCGACATGGGCGACCGGGCCGCTCGGGTTATGGGGCGAAATTTCGAGGCCATGCTTCTCAAGCATACGCGCCACGGTCAGCATCTCCTTCATCCCGCCAATGTATTTGATATCGGGCATCAAGACGTCGTAGGCGCCAGCTTCAACAAACGGAAGCAGGCCGTTGACGCGAATTGCTTCCTCGCATCCCGCCAGTCGAATTCCCCGTCGATTCGCGAACGCTCGCAGCGCGCTGAGTTCGGTGAGGTTTTCTCGCGTTTCCGGAATAGGGCACTCGAACCAATGCAATCCATTGCATTCCTCGCTCGCGAGGATTTCCCGGGCAGCACTTGGGTTGAGCCGCCAGTGGCAATCGACCATCAGGTCATGTTGATTCCCGATGGCGTTCCGAACGGCACCGATCCGGTCCAGCGCGATACGAATCTTTTCCCGATCGATTTCGGCCACGGGGTCGCCATACAACTCGACGCCGTCGAAAGGCGCAATCTTGATTGCGGAGAAGCCGGCCGATATCGCTTCGACGGCACTGGCCGCAAACGCGTCAGCGTCGCGCTGGCGCGTTCGCCTGTTGATGTTGGCATACAGCGGGACCACATCACGGCAGGGTTCGCCGAACAGCGCGGCAGCGCCACGTGATTGCCTGCGACCGTCGAGGTCAGCGTATGCGTGGCTGAACGCCGACACGATTGCTGCTTGGGGAAGTGACGCGAGCGGCAAAGCGCACAAGCTCGAGTCGATCTCCTGTGTCGTTTTCCCTTTGATCATTGGCGCCAAGGGCTCGAACGCTTTGATCAAATCGGGTTCCCTCCCGGTGAGCGTCGCTTCGCCGATGCCAGTGTCGCCGCTGCTGCAAAGCAGCCTCACGAACGTCCAGCGTGTGGCGGGCGTCACCTCCACGACGGTCAATGAAACGGCTTCGATGACGGGGGCCTTACTCATGAGAATCATCCATTGATTTGATCAAACATTGTGTTAAGTTATCACGTCTGACTTTGATTTTCACAATTTGTGATCAAATATTGGGGTAAACCATGCGGGTTGTAACCGGATCGCCGCGCAGGATTGCGGCAGTGGATTGGGGTACCAGTTCCTTGCGTGCGGCATTGATGACCTCGGAAGGCGGAATGCTTGACCGGATTCAATCGTCGAGTGGGGCCGGATCATTGCGTCCGGACGAATTCGAAGGCGTCCTGCATGCGTTGCTTGAGCCGTGGATGCGTGAATCAGGCGACCGCCTGGCTGTCTACGTCTGCGGTATGGCGGGAGCCCGTCGCGGATGGCGGGAAGTGCCCTACGTGAATTGCCCGGCCCGCGAAGTCGATCTCGCCGATGGCGTTTCCGTCGTTCGGGGTTCGAAAATCGTCGCGAATTTGATCCCGGGCGTGATGCGATCCAGAACCGGGGCCTTGCCCGACGTGATGCGCGGCGAAGAGACTCAACTGCTGGGCATGGGTATTTCGGGACAGGGCGCGGTGATCCTGCCCGGCACGCACTCGAAATGGGCCGTGGTCGAGAAAGGAGAGATTGTCGACTTTCAAACGTTCATGACGGGGGACCTTTACGCGGCACTCTCCGAACACACTATCCTCAAGCAGTTCGTGCGCGTCGACCATGAATACGTCGAATCGGCGTTCGCTCGAGGCGTTGAACTTGCGCGAGAATCGGCAGGAGACATGACGCGCATCCTGTTCTCGGTTCGCGCATCCGTCTTGCTCGGACAGCTCGCGCCGGAAGGGAGCGGGTCGTTCCTGTCGGGCTTGTTGATCGGCTGTGAGTTGCTGAGCGGCGACCGGGCCCTTGGCGCGATCGGTCGTTATGGCGTGGTGGGTAGTCAGCGGTTGATGAGTCGCTATTCGACGGCCGGGACGCTGCTCGGGATTGAAGTCAACCCCGGGCCTGAAGACGCGGCATTCCAGGGGTGTTTTCGAATTGCTCGCTTGCGCGCTGGATGGTCGCCGGACTAACGCGTCGACGGCAAGACATTTGCAAATGAGACGGGCAGGCCCGCAGTGTCGACGTCGACCGCGAAAAGGCCGCCCGCCAGCGGCTCGCTCGCAAGCTGGGTTTGCATGAGTCCCTGCCGTGCGGTGGTGATGAACAATGTGCGCAAATTTGCGCCGCCGAATGCGCAGGACGTTGGCTGACTCACGGGTAGATCGATTCGCTGAACTTCCCGCCCCAGCGGATCGAACCGGATGATGCAGCCAGCCCCGAACCGGGCGCTCCAGAAATGGCCGCTCGCATCGAGCGCCAGACCGTCCGGCTTGCCCGGTGCTGCAGAGGCCGGAACGCAGATTTCCCACGCGCCGACTTCGTTCGTCTCGGGATCAAGCGATGCTCGTTCAATCGCACCCGTGCTGGAGTCGGCGAAGTAGATGCCAGTTCCATCGGGAGTGAAGGCCAGCGAGTTCGGAATGGTTACCGATCGGCGGTGCGTCGTTAATCGACCATCCGAGGCGACGCAATGCAATCCCCCCGTGCACCCTCTTGCGTAGTCCCACATGGAACCGAACCACAAGCGGCCTCGCGAATCCGTCTTGAGTTCGTTTGTCCGGTTCTGGGCGGGCATCAAGTCGAGATTGAGAATCGTGACCGGAGTGTGCGGCAATTCAAGCTCGATTCTTTCCAGCGAACGGGGTCGGCCGGCCACGAGTGTATCCGGGTCTGTCAGGACGATGCCGGTCAGCAGCGTCGGCCCGTAAGCGCGTTCAACGTGAGTGTTGCGATTCGGATCGAACGTGTGCAGCAGTCCCCGCCGAATATCGACCCAGTGAAGGCTGGATCGGTTGGCGTTCCAGACTGGAGACTCTCCCAGGACATCCAGTGCATTACAGACGAACCGGACGGGGGGCTTTCTCATGGCTTCTCCCATTTATGATCATAAGTGGAAAGTATATATCGATAAATCGGGAGCGTTTGTGGCTTTATGTGACATGATTTGATCAAATTGGAGGGTTTGCCCTAATGCCATGATGTCGTCGGGGGCAGTTAAATAGCGTCCATCAGCTCGTTGAGGAATTGCCGTGTCGACTTATTCATCCCCGGATTGTCCGGATCCCCGTCGCGCTTTTGCGGACCGCCGGGTGCTGATCACTGGCGCCAGTCTCGGTATTGGCCGAGAGGTGGCACGCCGCTTCGCGCTGGCCGGGGCGGAAGTGGCCATCCATCACTCGAAGCAGATCGATGAGCTGACTGGCCATGCGAATGCCGCGGGCGCGCTGGCCGGTGATCTCCAGGCGGACGGCGCCAAGCTGCATGTTCTTGACGTCGATCTTGCGGTTCCCGGTAGTGGTATGACGTTGGCGAACCACGCGCTCGATGTCCTGGGACAAGTGGATATCGTTGTGCTGTGTGCGTCGATGCAGATTCGCGAGGACTTTGCTGCGATATCACCTGCCTCGATTCAAAAGCATGCTCGCGTCAATTTCGAAGCATCGATTGAACTATTGCAGGCGCTTCTTCCTGGCATGAGCGGACGCGGATGGGGGCGGGTGATCGCAATCGGCAGCTTGAACCAAACACGTCCGGATCCGCAATTGGCTGTCTATGCGGCACTCAAGGCTGCCCACCACAACCTGATGGCGAATCTGGCGAAGGTCCATGCGCCGAACGGCGTCACCGTCAACACGATCTCGCCCGGCCTGATTGCGACGCCACGCAACGCATGGCGTCGGGAAAACGCGGCCGAATGGGCAGCGATTGAACACGGTGCGAATCCGATGCATCGTTCCGGTCATCCGCATGAAGTTGCCGAAATGGTTCTCGTGCTCGCATCTCCGGCAGGTTCGTTCATCACCGGAACCAATATACCGATCGATGGGGGCGCGCATCTTTAAGGGGTATCAGCGCGGCAAGTAGACATCAATGTCACCATGGGGTTGGAGAAATGAAGTCAAATAGATTAGTACAACAAATGAAGGTGGCTTTAGCCAGTATCGGATTGATTGGTGCAGGGGGAGTCGCCCATGCCCAGTCGTCAGTGACGCTGGCTGGGATTCTTGATGCCGGTTTCGAAATGTCGAAGGTAGGGGCGCTCAAGAGCGATCCGTCGAATCATCCTGTCCTGTATCGCTTCCAGAACGGAAACCTGCAGGCAAGCCGGCTGATTTTTCGCGGAACCGAGGACATGGGCGGCGGGATGAAAACCCTGTTCTTCCTCGAAAGCCAGTTCAACCTAGGTGACGGGACGCTTGCTGGAAGCGGGCTGTTCACGCGTGAGGCATGGGTGGCGCTTGCAACGAATCAAGGCACGTTGGTAATGGGGCGTTATCGCGCACCGACCTTCTGGGTTTATCTGTTCGAGGATGCGAACACTTACAAGCTCGACAGCTTTACCGCGCCGAACATCCATCATCAGGCCGTGCTGTCGCAGATCTTCGGTGCGCAACGGACCAGTTCCACGCTGGGAGGCGCGTTCACCGGCCTCGGCGGGTTCAGCAACAACACGATCAGCTACAAGACGCCGGTATTGTTTGGCGGCCTGACCTCCGAAGTGACGTACTCGAACGGCGCAAATGGCGTGCAGGACAACTCGCAGGACGGAAAGAACCTCGGTGCCAACCTGATTTATTCGAACGGCATATTTCAGATCGGTTACGGCTTCAACAATTCGCATTACTACCTTGATGGCGAGATGGCGAGCCTGAAAACGCATATCGTCGGCGCTTTGTACAAATTCAGCTGGACGACGGTCGGGGCGGACTATATCTATGCGAGCGACAGTGTCGGGCGATTCGCGTCGTCCTGGTCGGTTACCGACGTCACGCCGGTCGGCCCGTCCGGGCAACTGAACCTCGGGGTCGGACATATTCTCAGCAGCCAGGTCGGCGGGGTGGGGCATGCGACCAGTTTCGACGCAGGCTACGTGTATTTCCTCTCCAAGCGGACCCAGCTGTATACGATCTATACCAAGCTGTTCAATGGTGCGAACAGCACGATCGGGCTCGGTACGCTGAATGGGCCGCCGTCAAACGAAAGCTCGTTCGCGAAAGTGACGCCGGGATTCAATCCGTGGGCCATGACGGTGGGCTTGCGGCATTCGTTCTAAGGTGCGCTTGCCGTGGACTGGCAAGGCCCACGGCAACGATGTGTCACCGGAAAAAACAGGGTTGAGCAAAGGAGTGAATGTTTATGGCAACGTATTCAGAGATGACGCCGCAAGCCGCGGAGAAGGTGCGTAGATGGGCGCCGCGTCTGGTCGCTTTTGGTGAATTCATCGATGGTTACGACTTGCTTGTGATGGGCGCGGCGTTGCTGTTCATCGGTCCGCAGATGCACGTCACGGCAGCCGAGAAGGGGTGGTTGGCGGCGATTGCATTCATCGGCACCGCGCTCGGGTTGGTCGTATTCGGTGATCTTTCCGACCGGCTGGGCCGCAAGATCATCTTCATGGTCAATCTCGCTTTGTTCGTCGTCGCGTCGCTGCTGTCGGCGTTTGTCACCGATGTCTGGCAGTTGATGATTGCCCGCTTCGTCATCGGTATCGCCGTGGGCATGGACATTCCCACTTCGCACAGCTTTCTGGCGGAAATCGCACCGTCTGCCCGCAGAGGGCGCGTTGCTGGGTCGTTGCCCAATCTGATGTGGCTGGGCGGTGCGATCGCCAGCGTCCTGTTGGCACTTGCTCTCCAGCCCTTCGCCGGCGCCGATACCTGGCGATGGCTCTTCGGTTTGGCCGCACTGCCGGCACTCGCAGTTCTGATCGCGCGGCAGTTTCTGCCGGAATCTCCGCGCTGGCTGCGAGCGCATGGCAGGGCCGACGAGGCGCGAGCAATCTTCGCCGCACTTGGCTTGCCTGAGCCGACGGCCCCGGTAGTCGTCAAGCGCGAATACCGCAATCTCTTGACGGGGCGCGCCTTGTGGCGCCTCCTGGCAGTAACCGGCTTTTTTGCGCTGAACGGGTTTGCGGGGGCAGTGGCCACCATTGCCGGACCGATGGTACTGGCCAGCACGGGGTTGGGAACGAGTAGGGCGCTCGAGTTTGCGCTCGCCGGATTTTGCGTGGCGCTTGCGGCCGTCTTCCTCGGGTCGCTGATCATCGACAATGTCGATCGTCGCAAGATGGGGATCTATTCCTGTCTTGCCGTCTTCTGTGTGGGCATGTGCATGGCGTTCTTCGGACAGACCAATACGGTCGTTCTGCTCGTCACATTCGTTGCCTATTCGATGCTGACCTGGTTCGGACCTGGCGTGCTTTCGTGGGTATGGAGCTCCGAAGCGTTTCCGACCGAGCTACGCGCACTCGGCTCGGGGATCGCGCAGTGCGTCACGCGTCTCGCAATCGCGCTCAATCTGGTGCTCGCCCCGGTCTTGCTCCATAACTACGGACTGCGGGCGATCGCGCTCTATTCTTGTGGCTATCTCGGGTGTGCATTGATTGCGGTAGCGTCGCCGTTCCTGAACACCACCAATCGAGAACTGGAATCGGTCTGAACGCCGCTCAGAATCATCTCGTGGATCCTCCTTGTCCACATTCGCCCCCGCTTGCCGGGGGCGTTTTTTCTTCCGGTCTGCGTGATGTCTGCCTGCGATACACTACTTGGCGTTACTCAACGAGATGTCACCTGTCGCATAGGGCATAGAGGGTTTTCCATGGTTCAAATTCAAGACATCGAGCAGCGTATTCGCGACGACATCGTCGCCGGCGAGCTGCAGTTCGGCTCGCGGGTCACGATCGCTCAACTAGCGACACGCTACGAAGTGAGCCAGATGCCCATTCGCGAGGCGCTGCGCGCGCTGCATGGCGAGGGCCTGCTGATCATCGAGCCGAATCGCGGCGCGCGCATTCGCTCGCTCGATCGTCATTTCGTTGGCAACATTTTTGATCTGCGTTGTTCCCTGGAAATGCTGGTCGTGCGGCAGATGGTCAACCGTTGCACACCTCAGAATATCGACGATCTCGAGCGAATCGAAGAGCGGCTGGAGGCGCATATCGAAGCCGGGGATTTTCCTGCCGCGCTGAAGGCCAACCGGGAATTGCACGAACTGATGGGGGTGATCGCGCAAAACCCGGATGCGGTGACGTTGCTGAACCGGCACTGGCTGCTCATCGCAGCGCTTTGGCGCCGATTTGGGTACGGGCCGGAGCGCCTGACCGGCGTGGTGGACGATCATCGGCACCTGTTGGCGGCAATCCGCGCGCGAGATGTCGAGGCGGCGGTGATCCTCACCGGTGCCCATGTCGTCAAGGCAAAACAGGTATTGCTGGCCCGCATGCCGGAAGAACCTGCCCAAGAACCCGGTCGCGCCGGACGCAAGCGCGGCGCCACTTCAACCGTCCTCGCTTGACGCCTTTACGTCTCAGGAAGGTCGTTTGGGGGGCTGCCGCCCAACACCTTCTGGGACTCTCCCCCTTCTCCCAACGTCAACTTGTGATCAAAACGTGACGCCTTCTAAGCATATGATTGCCAGTTATTTGCCTTGATTTGTTAAATGTGATCAAGTATGGGGGTTTTCCGGATGGATACCCCTTGTTTGCCGGGGTGAAATGATCATGTGCTGGAACGAGCGGCCGGTGCGGACGCTATGATCCACGCGCATCGGTGTCGCAAGACACCGCGGTTCGAGCTCGACGCTAGCTTCCTCCGCATCACGAAGGCGGATCCGTCAAAACCGTAGGCCGGGATCGAGACGTGAATTCTCGATGCTTTACGTCATATATTTCGGAATCCAAATTTAATCCGTGTCTGCATCCCGATGATTCGACTTGGAAAATATCCGATCACGCGTTGCCGGGAAGCAATTCTTTCAAATTGGGAGTATCGAACGTGTTCATTCGTATGACAGCACTTTCCGTGGTCTGCGTGGCCGTATTGAGCGCTTGCAGCGGCGATGGCAGTTCGCCCGGCTCTGCATCGACGTCTGCTCGGAGCATGGCCAGCTCGTCGCCAACGGATCCGACGTATCTGCGTGATGAGCCGAGTAGCGATCAGAATCTTGGCGTAGTCCTGAAGCGAGTCGAACGACTCCTCACGACAGATCTGCCGAATGTCGCTCCCGACTCGACTGGCAATCTCGCGAATGCGACGACCGCGCTTCAGAATGCGCAGAGTGCGTTGCAAGCGGCATTGACCTATCGGAGCCTGTCGGAACCGCAATTTTCGGTGTCTCCGTTGTATGCGGTAGGCACGAACGTCTATGCGATCAAGAGTGAAGTCGACTCGCTGGCGCAGCAGCTAAGTTACGACAACGGAACGCTGTACAACGGGAACCGGACGGCTGCCGCTGCCCAGCTGCAGGTCGCCTCGGCGGCGTTGCAGAATCTCGTCACGCAAGCCGATGCCAACGCCTCCCGCACTCAACGATATGTCGATTGCAGCGCGGCTACCGCGGGTGACGGCTCGTCGAGCGCTCCTTATAACAGCATCACTCAGCTCAACCAAGTTCAACTGCAGCCGGGCGACGTCGTCAATTTCAGGCGTGGCGTCACTTGCCTCGGCATGTTCCAGCCACAAGGCTCTGGCACCGCGACGCAACCCATTACCGTTCGTGGATATGGCGGCGCAGCGGGGCGGCCGGTCATCAACGCGAATGGCGGGAACCAGGCCGTCTATCTCTACAACGTTCAATACTGGGAGTTGAACGATCTGGAGCTGATCGCTCCCGGCGACGGGACGACGCAGCGACGCGGCGTGTTCGTCAACCTGAATGACTTCGGCGCCGGCACAGGATACGTGCTGAACAATTTGTACATTCACGGTGTCAACGGTATCAATCAATTCCCGAGCCCGCAGACGTCGACGTCGCTGAACGGCAAGTGGATCAACGCGTCCGGCGGTATCGTGTTCCAGGTCGACGGCGTGACGACGCCCACGTACTTCCAGAACGTATTGATCCAGAACGATCTGATCGGCACGCCGCTCGGGACGAATGCGGACGCTCCCATCTACGATGTCGATCGGGAGGGGATCTACTTCTGGAGTAGCTGGAGAACGCGTCCTCAACTCGGATCTTGGTGGACGTCGATGCCGCACGCATCCGGCTTTGCGCCTCAGTTGAATCTGGTTATTCGCGACAATCTGATGCAGAACGTCGGAGGGGACGGGATCGTTCCGCAAATGGCGCAGAATGCGGTCGTCGAGAACAACATCCTGAGCGGGTTCCGGATTCGTTCGACTGACAACAACGCCGGGATCTGGACGTCGGACTCGGACGGTACGCTGCTCCAGTTCAACGACGCGAGCGGTGGCCATGGAACCGGCGACGGCATGGGTTACGACATCGATCACTCCACCAATGACGTGGTCGTCCAGTACAACTACAGCCACAACAATGACGGCGGGTTCGTACTGCTGTGCCAGGACGGTACGACTCAATATCGAGGGATCGTGCGGTACAACCTGAGTGTGGGTGACAAGACGCGAATCGTCGAAGACTGCGGCGGCACGTACGACAACTACCTTGTCTACAGCAATACGATTGTGTCGCTCGCGGGCGCCGGTGCGACGCTCTATGTGGGCAGCGGGATGCCGGGGCCGTCCGGACATGCAGTGACGCTGTCGAATAATGTCTTTGTCAATAACGGTCCTCACACAAATAACGTCGTGAAGGGCACGACGGTCGATTCGCTGACAGGAGTCACCTTCAATAACAACGTCTTCCAGAATTATGGGGATGCGTCGCAGTTGCCGGTGAATGCGACAAATGACGTAATCGGCAATGCGGCACTCGATTGCCGTTACCGCTTGGGGGCCGGGTCAATTGCATTGAACGCCGGTGCCGCGGTGACGTTGCCGACCGGAAGCACGGCGGCAACTGCGGTGTCGGACTACTATGGTCAAGGCCTGACCACGTCCGGTGCTCCGAACGCCGGAATGTGGGGCGGGGCTGCCCCGACGGGCACGTGCATTTGAGGCTTGTCGCGCACGGAGTTCTTTGCGGCTATTGAATCTCTGTGCGGTTTCAGGCTTGCTGCATTGCAAGCTCTGCGACCATTCTCAAGATCGAATGGTTGCAGATTGCTTTTTTATCCTTCGATGATCGTTTGGCCGCGGTTTGACCGAAGGACGGGAGTCGGGTGAGCGACAGCGCCTGCCGGTAATGTGATGATCCAGGAAGTGTGGAAATGACAGTGAAGTGGCGACCATTGATATCGAGGATATTTTGGGCTTGTGCCTTGCTTTGTTCGGCGGACGTTGTGTTTGCAACGTCGATGTCGTCACTACCGTCGTCCGCGACTCGCTTTGTGATCGGACCCGAGGCGGGCGATTTTCACTCTCATGCTGCTTTTCCGGGTATCCCGAGCGACATAGTCAAGGTGTCCGCGCGTGAGGGTGACGAAAGCCATCGACCACGGCCTTAATTTCTTTGCCATTCAGGTCAATTTCCCGAACCGGACCCGGGGAATGGCACAATTTCAGACCATTTCGTAACCGAAGTGGCACTGGCACAGGAAGCGACCATGAAAATCAGTGTCCATGGGATTGGTTAGGATTTTATTTTACATAATTAACACTCTCGTCGGACCGCATGCTAGCATCGTGGCGGCTTGTAGGGGGCGTCCCGAACGTACCCGAGCGCGTGAAGGCAACTTTTGGGGCATTTGGGCGGGAAACTGCTCGGCGTCCCTTTGCCATCAGGGCTTTGCGGCCGATATTGGATTGCCGCTGAGCCCAATATGGGTAGAATTGTGGGTGGGAGGCTATCTGCAACTGCGGGAGCCTTACCTGGCGGGTTTCCGCGAGCGGTGGTTGGCGTCTGCTGCCTTCCGCCAGTCGCCATTCCCGACGCGGAGCAAAATGGCGCGCATTGGTCGATTTTGGTGATTTCATGGATTCGTCCGTATCGCTTCTGCTGGAAGCCGTCGATGCCGACAAGGCAAAGCTGGACGCGGCGCGTCCGCTTCCGCCGCATACGCTGGCGTCATTGCGCGAAAAGCTGATGCTGGAGTGGACTTATCATTCGAATGCGATCGAAGGCAATACGCTGACCTTGCGGGAAACGAAGGTTGTGCTCAAGCATTACGGTCGGCGGAAAGTCGCTGCGCGAGCATTTCGAAGCCACCAATCATCGCGACGCGATTCTCTATGTCGAAGAAATCGTCGGCAAGCAGGAAATGCTGTCCGAATGGCAGATCCGGAATATTCACGGGCTGGTATTGAAGGGGATCGACGACGGCGAGGCCGGCAGGTATCGCCGGGAGAACGTCGTGATCGCAGGCGCAAGCACGACGCCACCGGATTTCCTGCATTTGCCGGCTGAAATGGCCGCGCTCATCGATTGGGACACGCAGGCGGGAGCGATGCATCCCGTGGCACGCGCCGCCGAACTGCATACGCGGTTCGTGAAGATCCATCCGTTTGTCGACGGCAATGGAAGAACGGGGCGGTTGCTGCTGAATTTCGAACTGATGAAGTCTGGCTATCCGCCCGCGGTCATTCGCAAGGAAGATCGGCTGGCTGACTACGATACGCTGGACGACGCGTGCACGACCGGCGACTACAGCGGCATTACGCGCCTGGTGGCCGAGTCGGTGCGGCGCTCGCTCGATGCCTACCTCGGCGTGCTTGGGTTGCGCCCGTAGGCGAGCCATTCCGAACGCCTGTCGGGACGGCCCGGTCACCGGGGCGTCCCGTCTCGACCGGTTCTTTGACTCCTGCTGCTTTCCGCCATGCGGCTTGATTGCGATCCGGCTTGCGTACGCGGGGCAATCGCGATCGCCCCTATCGAGAACACTTCGTTCACCGCGACTTCAACGCGCCGCACCTTGTCATGCAGTGTTCCCCGACGAGTCGCCGGATCTGACATCCACAACCGCCGGGGCCGGCTGCTTCGAATGCGATTCGACTCCCGTCACATTGGAATCGGGCCGGGATCCCGACTCAACAGACATCGATCAGGGGAAGATACCCCGTACCAACCGCGAACCGGATCGCTTTCAAACGTCAGATTCGATGTCGCAATTCTGTAATTCACGAATGGCAGTTTCTGTTTTGTTTTTAATTCAAGAAATAATAAACAAAAGCATGGATTCATCAATGAAATCGAAATTGAATGCATGTTCTGTTGACCAATTCAATCAGTGATATCAATCATCATGCGAAATCGAGCGGCGGGCGTATGATGCATCGTCCCGATCGCCCCGAATTCAAATAGTCGGCACAAGGCTGCCCCGTCCATCTCGCAGTCGAGAACAATCAAAAAAGTCGTTTTATAACGGGCGGCCCGGAGATAACAAAGCAGTCTCAAGCGCATCCACCTTTGCATGTCGCGTGCACGAAGGGAGGTGTCCGGTCGCCGGTGAGGTTGTCGTGAATATTCCAAGGAGACCGCCGCTCCCGTGACAAGGAAGGGGATGCCCTTTCAATTGTCGACGGGGATCCATCTTGAAACTTACCGCACGCGAGACAGTCGTGTTGGGCTTGATCGCGCAAGGCCTGACCGACCGTGAAATCGCGATTGAACTGGCCATTTCCGTATATACCGCGCGCAAGCATCGCGAAAATCTTCTCGATAAATTCGGCTTCAGGAAATCGGCGCAACTGACCATGCGCTATTTCATTCTCTTTCCTGACGTGCTCAAAAAAACAGTATCCAACGCCGTCCCGACCCGTTCTCGTCGCGCGAACGCGAGATCCTGAACCTGCTCGCGGCCGGCATGAGCGACAAGCAGGTCGCTCGCGCGCTCGGCATCAGCGACCAGACCGCCCGCAAGCATCGCGCGCATCTTCTCCGCAAGACCGCCTCGCCCAACATCTGTGCGCTTCTCCATACGGCCGTGTTTTCCGGCTGGCTCACCGACCCGTTTCCCGTTGCAAAGCCCGGCTCGCCGTAGCGGGACACATACCGCATTTGCCGTATGGAACCGGCAGGACCCGACTCGCAGAATCGACGTGCCGATTCGTCCGATGTTTCCACTGACCCATGCGTAGCGGGCCGATGGAGGCGTCGCCGGCCGGCATGTCGACGGCGCACGAGACGCAGGGTCTGCGACTCGTGTGCCGACAGTTTCCTCTTCATCAAGGACTCGAAAATGACTCATGTACACCATGCATTGCCGGGGGTACCGCTCGCTGTTTCGGGACACGTTCCGGCTTACGCGACGACGTTTGCGCAAGGGGAGTTGGCGCCGCAGGGCATCGGCGGCGCGGTCATCGGCACCGCTGCGCCGGTACTCGGCGAATTGCTCGGCCGGCTCGGCGGGCTGCTGCCGTTCGCGGCGCAACCGCAAGCGGCGTTCGCACCGCAAGGCGTGTTCGGCGACATCCTGAAGTCGGTCGCGCCTACTGTCGGTACGGTCGCCGGGCAACTGGGCGGGCTGCTGCCGTTCGCGGCCCAGCCCCAGGCGGCATTCGCGCCGCAAGGCATCGGCGGCGCGGTCATCGGCACTGCTGCGCCGGTACTCGGGGAATTGCTCGGCCGGCTCGGCGGGCTGCTGCCGTTCGCGGCGCAACCGCAAGCGGCGTTCGCGCCGCAAGGCGTGTTCGGCGACATCCTGAAGTCGGTCGCACCAACCGTCGGTACGGTTGCCGGGCAACTGGGCGGGCTGCTGCCGTTCGCGGTCCAGCCCCAGGCGGCATTCGCGCCGCAGGGCATCGGCGGCACCGTCATCGGTACCGCCGCCCCGGTGCTGGGCGAACTACTCGGCCGGCTCGGCGGGCTGCTGCCGTTCGCGGCGCAACCGCAAGCGGCGTTCGCGCCGCAAGGCGTGTTCGGCGACATCCTGAAGTCGGTCGCGCCAACCGTCGGTACGGTTGCCGGGCAACTGGGCGGGTTGCTGCCGTTCGCGGCGCAACCGCAAGCGGCGTTCGTGCCGCAAGGCGTGTTCGGCGACATCCTGAAGTCGGTCGCGCCAACCGTCGGTACGGTTGCCGGTCAACTGGGCGGGCTGCTGCCGTTCGCGGCCCAGCCCCAGGCGGCATTCGCGCCGCAAGGCATCGGCGGCGCGGTCATCGGCACTGCTGCGCCGGTACTCGGGGAATTGCTCGGCCGGCTCGGCGGGCTGCTGCCGTTCGCGGCGCAACCGCAAGCGGCGTTCGCACCGCAAGGCGTGTTCGGCGACATCCTGAAGTCGGTCGCGCCAACCGTCGGTACGGTTGCCGGTCAACTGGGCGGGTTGCTGCCGTTCGCGGCCCAGCCCCAGGCGGCATTCGCGCCGCAGGGCATCGGCGGCACCGTCATCGGTACCGCCGCCCCGGTGCTGGGCGAACTGCTCGGCCGGCTCGGCGGCCTGCTGCCGTTCTCCGTGATGCCCGCCCAGCCGGCATTCCACTGACCTGTCTCAACCATAGACCTGCGCCACCCTGCGGCCCCAGCGGGGGCGCACTCGACGGACGCCCGTTGCGCAACGATCCGATCGTATCGGGATGCGCGTCCGTCGCTTGCGACCGACTGACCCATGGCGTGCCTCGAGTGTCGCGCCGCGAAGGAGATTGCGATGGACAAGGACAAGAAGCCAACCGCCGCGAAGGCGGCAGCCCTGCCGGCGGACGATGTCGCCGCCGCACCGGAAGTCATGCCGCCCGATTCGGCCGGCGATGCGGTTCATGTGACGAGCGGCAAGCGCCAGTATCTGATTGCGCCTCGGCGCGGCGCGCTCGCTCGCCAGGCCGCGGTGACGCCGATGTCGGCACATGAACTCGACAATGCGGTCGGCCGGCTGCCCGGCGTCGAAGTCGTGCGTGTGATCAACAGCCACAAGAACGCGCAGATGATGTCCGCGCGGCCGGACGAAGCGACCGACACGTACGTCGTCAAGATGGACCCCGCGCATGCGCAACTGCTGCAGGCGACGGCGCCGCCGGAGATGATCGTCGAGGAGGACCATCCGCTCGGCTACGGGAAAAAGCCGGAACAGGATTCCGGCGCCGAGCTTCGTCCGCAGGCGGCAATCGCGTCGACGATCCTGCGCCCGGTAACGATCCGCGTGCTGGGTGCGGACGATCAACCCGAGCCTGGCGTTCCGGTGACGCTCGCGGGAGACGGGTTCCCGGTGAGCGGCACCACCGACGAGCGAGGCGAGACGACCCTGGCCGTCGCGCAGATGGCGCCCGGTCCGCTCCAGTCGCTGGCGGTGCGGCCGTCCCACACGTACTGGAACGTCTACCTGTCGGCGCCGCTGTTGTCGAGCGATCAGGCGAACGTGGTGCGGCTCACGCCGTTGTCCCAGCCGAACCCGAACGTTCCGCCGCGTGCTCCGCTCGGGTGGGGGCAGCGCCTGATGGGCCTCGATGAGCTTCCCGCCACGACGACGGGGCGAGGCGTGCGCGTCGCGATCGTGGATTCGGGGGCCGACACGTCGCATCCGCTGCTGAACCATATCGTGCGCGGCGCCGATCTGACCAACGATCAGAACCCGGATACCTGGAAGGACGACGTGATCGGCCACGGATCGCATTGCGCGGGTGTGATCGCCGCACGCATCAGTCCGCAGGCTGCCGACGCGCAGATGGCGATGCGCGGTTTCGTGCCCGACGCGGAGATCCATGTGCTGAAGATCTTCCCAGGTGGCCAGTTCAGTACGCTGATCCAGGCGCTTGACTATTGCATCGACCACGACATCGACGTTGTGAACCTGAGCCTCGGCGCGCCGCAGGCGTCGCTCGCCGTCGAGCAGAAGCTGATGGAAGCCGTGCAATCCGGCGTCGCATGCATCGTCGCGGCCGGCAATTCGGGCGGCCCGGTCCAGTACCCGGCGTCGTCGCCGTACGTGCTCGCGGTGTCGGCGCTGGGGCTGCATCGGGAATTGCCCGTCAACACGTGGGAGCAAACGCAAATCGTCGCGCAGGCTGCGACGGCTGACGGCCTCTTCTCGCCGACGTTCTCGTGCCACGGTCCGCAGATCGGCGTGTGCGGGCCGGGAGTGGGCGTCGTATCGACGGTGCCGGGCGCAGCGTTCAATGCCGAATCCGGCACGTCGATGGCTGCGCCGCACATCACGGGGCTCGCGGCGCTGCTGGTGAGCGATCCGCAGATCGCCGGCCATCTCGGGCCGCGCCGGCCGGAGCGCGTCGCCGCGCTGTTTCAGCTGATCCGGATGATCTGCACACCGATCGTGCAGTACGACGTCACGAATCGCTTCGGTGCGGGCCTGCCGCGCTTTCAGAACCTTCGCCAACTGTTGCAGCAAGCGGGCCGCTGACGGCTCGCGAGCCGCGCCGGCCGATTCCGTCGGCCGGCGCCCGTCGTCACACAAGGAGAAACGCATCATGTCGACCCTGCTGCGAATTACCCGGGCTGCCTGCGCCGCCAGCCTGATTCTGACCTGCGCCGGCGCGCACGCGCAGGACTGGACGCTGGCGCTGTCCTGGAAGCTGGGCGAGTGTGTCGGCGGCGATGGCGCCCAGACGTGCACGGCAGGCCAACTGCCGTCCGAGCGCCGGGCCGCGGACGGCACGCCGATCCGGATCACGGCGATCGGCCTGTATACGCCACGGCGCGACTGCGACACGACGCCGTTGCCGGACGGCACGCTGTCCGACGATGCAGCGCCATATATCGCGCCGGCGAGCGCCGACGCCTTCCAGCAGCACTGGAATCGCTACGGGAGCTGCACGGGATACGCGCCTGCCGGTTATGCCGCCGAGCTCGCCGCAATGGCGCGTGCGGTCGGCCGCACGAATCTCGGCCGCTACCTGGGGGAGCACGACAACAAGGTGGTACGGCTCGACGAGCTGAAGAACGCGCAACTGCACGATTTCTTTATCGGCGCGGACAAGTCTGTGCAGTTCCTGTGCACGTCCGAAGGACGGCTCGCGGAGGTGCGCTACCGGCTGCGCGACTGGTCCGACGTGTTCGTGTATCGCGACAAGGGCGGCATGCTCGTCGCGGCGCCGGGCGGCAATTGCGGCGACGAAGTGCGGCTGTAGCGCGCGTTGCCGGCCGATACGTTGGAGACCCGCCATGCGAACACATCGCTCGTGGTTCCGGACAACGGTGGACACATCGCCCGAAGCGGACGGCGCGAACACGGCTCCGTCGAAGCGCGACCTGGTCGGGCAGTTGCAGACCGAATGCAATGCGATGGCGCGCTACGCGCTGCAGCACGGAATTGCCGTCGCCCCTGATCTGATTGCGCAATTGTCGATGCTGATGGCCGCGGTGTCGCATGCCGCGGCCGACACCGCTGCGTACGATGCGGTGTCGGTGCATGGCGCATCGTACGCGCTCGCCGCGATTCATCGCCGGCTTGCCGTCGCGATCGCGCCGGCCACGCCGCAGGCCATCACGCTGCTTGACCGCGAACTGCGCGTCCGCTCGCGCTTCGCATGGCTCGGACCCGTGCCGCTGATTCGCGCGCTGACGCTTTCCGCCGCGACGTTCCTGGTCGCGGTGATCGCGACGTCGCTGTCGCCGGAAGTGTCGGCCGCGAACATCGATCAGGGGTTTCTCGATTCGCACGGCACCCGGCTGCTGTGGAACGCGCTGTTCCTGCTGTTCTGCGCGGGGCTCGGCGCGTCGTTTGCCACGCTGTTCCAGGCTCACCGCTACGTCGCGAATTCGACCTACGACCCGAAGTACGACGCGTCGTACGGCGCGCGGCTGATTCTCGGCGTGATCGCAGGCGTGATCCTCGTCGAGTTGCTGCCGCCTCACCTGTACGACGGCGGCAGCATGCGCAGCTTCGGCAAGCCGGCGCTTGCGATGCTCGGCGGTTTTTCTGCGACGGCCGTGCATCGGCTGCTGCACCGGCTCGTCGAGACGCTCGAGACGCTCGTGCGCGGCGATACGGCGGCTGCGGCGCAGGCGACGTTCGAAGCGCATCGCGCCCATGCGGCGACCGAGCGTGTGCAATGGCAAAGCGAACTCGCGGCGGACCTGCTGCGGCTTCAGCAATCGCTCGAGGCGGGGATGCCGGCTGATGCGGTCAGGCAGCGGCTCGCCGAATTCACGCGCGCGATGCTGTCGGCGGATGCGCCACCGGCAGGGCGTCGCGACGCCGCAAGCGCAAGCGCAAGCGCAAGCGGGGAATGACCATGCTCTTTCTCTACAACTGGCCATCGTGGCTGATGGGGGGCTGCGTCGTGATCGCAACCGTTGCGGCCGCGCTCGGCGGCTATGCGCTGTTCCGCCACATCTTTCCCGTCGACCTGCTGCCGGAACAGCGGGCGATGGCGATCACGATGGTGTCGGTCATCACGACGATCAACTCGCTGCTCGTCGCGTTTTCGGCGATCAGCGTGTGGGACGCATACAACGGTGCGGAGCGGACGGTCGATGCCGAAGCGACCGCGGCCGGCGAACTGTCGCGCGATCTCGCCGCGTTCGGCGACCCCGTCGCGGATGCCGCATCGGGCGCGCTGCGTGCCTATCTCGACGGTGTCGTCCGTTACGAGTGGCCGAAGATGCAGCAGCAGGCGAGTGCCGATGCGCAGGCGTCGGCCCGCTTCGATCGCTTGTTCGACGTGGCCAACCGGATCGAGCCGCGCAGCGAGCGGCAGCGCGTGCTCCTCGGTGAGGTGTTGGCACGCGTGAACGAGATGGCGAAGCATCGTGAACAGCGCCTGCTGACGCTCGACGTCGCGATGCCGGCCACGCTGTGGGGCGTGGTGGTGCTCGCGAGCGTCGTGTCGTTTCTGCTTCTCTACATCCTGCCGGGCACGCGCTTCAACATCGCGCTCGTCACGAGCTGGGCGCTCACGCTCGGACTCGCGTTTTTCTTCGTGCTTGCCGTCGACCGTCCGTTCGCGGGCGAAGTCAGTGTCAAGCCGGAGCCGCTGCGCGTGATCGTTGCCGCGATGGACGCGCAATCGCAGCGCGGCGGGGCGGCGGAATCGCACGACACGTCACCGTCGCCGCGCGATTCGCCGAGGACGCGCATCGACGGCGGAGCCGCGGCGACCGTTCCGACCGATTCATCACCGCCGGGCGCACTGGCTACCGTTCCACCCGCCCATACGCCACAAGGAGAAGACGATGACACTCGATGAATTCCAGGCTGCCGCCGCGATATCCGGCGCGCTCGCGCAACGCTGGCATCCGGCGCTTGCCGCCGCGATGGCCGAGTTCGGCATTTCGAATTCCGCGCGCATTGCGGCGTTCGTCGCGCAAACGGGCCACGAGACGCTCGGCTTCACGCTCACACGTGAACTGTGGGGGCCGACGGCCGCGCAGCGCGCCTATGAACCGCCGTCGGGCAAGGCTGCGGCGCTCGGTAACGTTCAGCCGGGCGACGGGCGGCGCTTCCTCGGACGCGGGCTCATTCAGATCACGGGGCGTGCGAACTATCGCGAATGCGGCAACGCACTCGGCGCCGATCTCGAGCGTGAGCCGGAGCGCCTTGAACAAGAATCGCTGGCCGCGCGTTCGGCAGCCTGGTGGTGGGAGCGGCACGGTTGCAACCTGATCGCCGACTCGGGCGATTTCACGTTGCTGACGAGACGTATCAACGGCGGTGTCAATGGACTCGAAGACCGGATGCGCCGATGGGCGATCGCGAAGAAGGTGATGTGCCTGTGAGCGTGCGGCATGCAGCGAAGACTGACCAACCAATGGAGGGATGCATCATGAAAACGCGAGTCTGGGGTGAATTCGTCTCGAAACGGGGTGCGCTGATTGCGGTCGCGATTGCTGTCGGCACCATGGCAGGGTACGCATCGGCGGAAATCGAATGCCGGCCCGTCGCCGTGAAAGTGGGGCGCGAGTTGAACTCGACATGGGGGAAACGGCTGCATCATCTGCAAAGCAGCGGCGATGTCGACAATACGGTCAACTCGCTGTGCAGCCCCGATTGGACCCATGCCGACGATTACTGGCTGTATGGCAACTATTACCCGCTCCACGACAACCCGGTTACGCGGCAGCGAGACGGCGCCGATCTCTTCGTCAAATCAAGGCCGAATCAGCCCGAATTGACCCGATACCTTTGCAAGGACACCGGCTCGAACGGCGCGACACCGTATGAGAAGGCGAAGCCGGTCGGCGTATTCGCTTATGAAACCGTGAAGACGAAGGAGTCGCGGAAGAAGGTAGCCGACGTCGCCCGGCAAGTTGAATTGCATGTGTTGTGCGTAGCCGGGAACGCGCGAGGACAGGGGTTGGGAATCCAGGTCCTCAATGAGGCCGTGCGGCACATGACCGAGGGTGTCGGTGACGACAAGAAAGTTCGCCTGCAACTCACGTCGCATGCGAAGGCACACGGTTTCTACGACGGGCTCGACATGACGTGCCGCGACGAAGGAGAGGGCGGAGCCACCGCGCATGTCTACGAGCGCACACTCAAGCACGGCGAGCGTATCGAAAGGCGGAGTTCGATCTATTACATGGATTTGAATGACGGCGGGCAATGCAGACGGGTCACGTTCGGCTGCGGAAGTCGACGCAACTATGGTGACCTGCGAAAACTGGCGTTCGACTCACAAGCGAGTTACGACAACGCAGTCGACCATGGGCACGAAAGCGGGGTATTTTTCATTGGGAACTGGGCGGACGACTACGGGTGCAACGCCGAATCGCAGCCAATCAGTTATGACGAGGTGATTCAGCAAGTGGGCGGGCGCGGCCAATGACACGCTGGATGCGGCTGTATTGCCGAGAGACAGGTCGCATTCGGCAAGCAGCCGCCCGCATCGAGTACCGTCATGCAGCCGCCGGCATCGTGTTGCGCGATCCGAACGGTACCTCGCGGTCGAGATCGGAAAATCTTGATCGGGAAAAGCACTGAAACGCAGTAAATTTTTCCGGGCTATAGTGGAATCACTGAAGGTAGACGCGGCTTCCCTTGCGGATACCGTTCAGGTAATGACTGTAGACGGGTGCTGTATGAAAGATAAAATCGAAAAGACCGCCGGACCGATCTGGGGCGTGGCTGCAGGATTGCTTCTTGCTGTCGCGGGATTGAGTCTCGGCATTTTCCCGAAGTCCCTGCAAGGCTCGGGAAGCGCGAACGACTTCATGGCGTCCGGTGTTGCGATGCTGGGCATTTTCCTGGTCGTCTATTCCACGCACGAGTTGCGAAGAAGGCGCTCGCACTGAGCGCTCACGCGCCGCTGATTCACGCACGACGATCCGGGCCGCCCGCCGGCTCATCACTGCGCTCGTCCGTCACGCACTACGCCTTGCTGATTTCGTGCTGATAAACGAGTTCGACGATTCGCTTCGTCGGAATGCTGGTGCGCAACCCGTCGACACTGTCGATCGGAAACCACTTGCATTTCGCGATCTCGTTGTTCGCTTGCGGCGTATGGTCCGGGCCGACTTCCGCGAAGAACACGTGATGGATCTTGGCGAGCCCGGTGAACTGCATCGAGTAGACGAGAGGCTGGCCGGTCATCCCGGTTTCTTCGCGCAACTCGCGATGTGCGGCTTCGAGCGGCGTTTCCCCGCGCTTGATCGTGCCGCCGGGAAGGGCCCAACGCGATGCCGCGCGGGCGACGAGCAGGACCTGTTCGCCGCGGTGGCAGACGATGGTCGCGCGTTCCTTGACCGGAGCGGCGCTCGCTTCGGCGGCGGTATTGGGTGCGGGGATTCGGGGCATGGTGCGATTCTACCCAGCACAGATTGATCGGCCAAGGCAGCCTGACCGGGTTTGACGTTTGATCTCAGTCGACACGCGGCCGATGGTCCAGGGACACGTCGAAAGTGCAGGGTGGGGTGCGGGACACATGGCGTGTACCGGCCCGGCCGGGCGCCCTTGCGAAGGTTGGGGGATGCAGCGCCGCATCGCGGCGATGCGTTACGATCGCCGGACCGTCCGTGCGCGCATTCTCTGCGAGCAAGCGCCGCACGGAGCCCGACGTCGTGCGATTCATCCGGTTACTTCTTTTCCGGCAGGAACCAGTTCATCACGAGCGCGCAGATGCCGCCCGTCGCGACACCCGATTCCAGCACGTTCTTCAGCGCGTGCGGCAGGCTGTTGAGGATGTCCGGCACCTGCGACACGCCGAGGCCGAGCGCGAGCGACACCGCGATGATCAGCAGCGCGCGACGATCGAGATGGACGCCTGCGAGGATGTTGATGCCCGAGGCGGCCACCGCGCCGAACATCACCATCGCCGCACCGCCGAGCACGGGCTCCGGCACGGCCTGCAGCACGCCGGCGACGACCGGGAACAGGCCGAGCACCACGAGCATCCCCGCGATCCAGATGCCGACGTAGCGGCTGGCGACGCCGGTGATCTGGATCACGCCGTTGTTCTGCGCGAACACCGAGCTCGGGAACGTGTTGAACACGCCGGCCAGCAGCGAGTTCGCGCCGTTCACGAGCACGCCGCCCTTGATCCGTTGCATCCACACCGGGCCTTCGACCGGCTCGTTCGAGATCTTGCTGGTAGCCGTGACGTCGCCGATCGCTTCGAGCGACGTGACGAGGTAGATGATCAGCATCGGCACGAACAGCGACCACGAGAAGCCGATGCCGAAGTGCAGCGGCGTCGGAACCTGGAACAGCGCGGCCTGGTGCATGCCGGTGAAGTCGAGGCGGCCGAGGAACGCGGCCGCGAGATAGCCGATGATGAGCGCGATGACGAGCGCGGTGCTGCGCACCCACACGATCGGCACGCGGTTCAGCAGGATGATCGTGCCGAGCACGAGGCCGGACAGCGTCAGGTTCTCCGCGCT
This sequence comes from Burkholderia sp. BCC0405, assembly GCF_902833075.1. Taxonomy (NCBI): domain Bacteria; kingdom Pseudomonadati; phylum Pseudomonadota; class Betaproteobacteria; order Burkholderiales; family Burkholderiaceae; genus Burkholderia; species Burkholderia sp. BCC0405. Next base: position 547,999 of record NZ_CADFEO010000001.1, on the reverse strand, counting down.
CGCGAACGTGCCCTTGGCCATCGCGCCATAGCCGCCGCCCATGCTGATGAGGCCGACCTTGATCAGCGTGAGGCCGATCAGCAGCACGACGATGCCGGTGACGAGCGGCGTGATCAGGCGCTTCACGAACGGCAGGATGCGCGACACGCCCATCTCGACGAACGATCCGGCAATCACGACGCCGAAGATCGCGGCCATCACGGTCTCGACGGGTGTGCCTTGCTTGACCATCAGGCTGCCGCCGGCGATCAGCGGGCCGACGAAGTTGAAGCTGGTGCCCTGGACGATCAGCAGGCCGGCGCCCAGCGGGCCGAAGCGCTTGCACTGGACGAAGGTGGCGATGCCGGAAATCACGAGCGACATCGACACGATCAGGGTCGTATCGCGGCTGGACACGCCGAGCGCCTGGCAGATCAGCAGGCCGGGCGTGACGATCGGCACGATGATCGCCAGCAGGTGCTGCAGCGCGGCGACGAAGGCGACCATCGGCGCCGGCCGGTCGTTCGGGCCGTAGACGAGGTCGCGGGCCGAATCGGCGGCGTCGGCGCCGTGGGCGGCGGGTTGGGCGGGGGAGGCGGGATGCATGGCGAGCGGGCCGGACAAGGTGGAAAGTGCGGCATTTTAGCCGAACGGCCCGCCGCCGCCGCTGCGATAGCGGGGATTCGGCGGATCGGGAAAACGGTGGCGGATCGGCGCCCGGGCCGGCCGTGGCCGCGGCGCCCGTCGGTCAGCGGGCCTGCCGCGATGCGGGCGCAGTCGGGATGTCGGTCGGGGCGGTGGTCGCATGGAACCCGGGCAGCGCCGGAATCCGCCGCTCCATGAACTGCAGGAACGTGCGGGTCCGAAGCGGCAGATACCGGCGCGACGCGTACACGAGGTGCAGCGCGTGCGGCGGCACCATGTCCCATTTCGGCAGCAACCGCACGAGTTGCCCGCCGTCGATCAGGTCCTGGACGAGCCACGCGGGCCCGCTGCCCACCGCGTTGCCTGCCAGGAAGCATGCCCGCAGGGCCATCGAGCTGTTCACGCGATACCGGCCACGCACCGGAACGACGGCTTGCTCGTCGCCGCGGGCGAAGGTCAGTTCGTTGCCGATGTCCGCACGCGCGTAGCCGACATATTCGTGCCGCGCCAGGTCTTCCGGCCGGCGGAGCGTCGGCGCCCGCGCCACGTACCCCGGCGTGGCGACCAGCAGGCGCGGCGATGACGCGATGTGGCGGGCCACGGCATCCGGCGGCAGCAGGTGGCCGAGGCGAATGGCGACATCGACGCCTTCTTCGACCAGGTCGATCACGCGGTCGGTCAATTGCAGCTCGACCTCGATCTCCGGCCACGCGGCGAGGAATTCGAGCACGAGCGCGTTCAGTCTCAGCTCGCCCAGCCCCAGCGGCGCATTGACGACCAGCTTGCCGACCGGCCGCACCGTTTGCCCGCGCACCTCGGCCACCGCGCTTGCGTATTCGTCGATCACGCGCTTGCAGCGATCGTAGAACCGGCGGCCTTCGTCGGTGGGCGCGAGGCTCGTGGTCGAGCGTTCCAGGAGACGAACGCCCAGTTCCCGTTCGAACGCGGCGACGATCTTGCTGATCGTCGGCTGGCTGGTGCCTTCCTCGCGCGCGACCGCCGAGAAATTGCCGAGCTCGATCGCGCGGACGAACACGCGCATGGATCGCAGCGAATCCATCTTATTCCTTTATGGCATGAACCTTATTCAAGTCTCCCATGTTCCCGCGCAATTGAGAATGACCTAACGTTCGCGAACCTTCAATCCCTGATGAGGAGTCGACATGAACATGAACGAGGCAACGCAATCTTCGCCACTGAACGGAGCGCACGTCGTGGTATTCGGCGGGAGCTCCGGAATCGGCCTCGAGGCCGCGGCCGCCGTGAAGGCGAAAGGCGCCAGCGTCACGCTGGTCGGCCGGACCCGCGCGAAGCTCGAGTCTGCCGCACAGGCGATCGGCGGCGCGCGCATCGCGGTGGCCGACATCGCCGACCGGCATGCGGTGCAGGCCGTCTTCGACGGGATCGCGCGCGTCGATCATCTGGTTGTCACGGCCGGCCGGTTCATTGCCGGCAAGCTGAACGAGACCGATCCCGATCACCTGCTCGCCGCGCTGCACGAGCGGATCGCCGGGCCGGTCTATGCGATCCGCGCGGCGTTGCCGCGGATGCCCGCGACCGGCTCGATCGTGCTGACCGGCGGGCAATTGTCGGATCGTCCGGCCGCGCACGGCGTGTCCGTCATCGCCGCCGCCGTGCGTGGTGTCGAGGCGCTGGCGCAGTCGCTCGCACTGGAATTGAAACCGATTCGCGTCAACGTCGTCGCCCCGGGCTTCGTCGAGACGCCGCTGTACGACGCGTTCGGCCCGGACGCGCGCGACACGATCCTCGCGGGCGCCGCGGCGGCGTTGCCGGGCGGCCGGGTCGGGCGCGCCGACGAAGTGGGGGAAGCGATCGCGTTCCTGCTGGGCAACGGCTTCATGAACGGCGAGATCCTGCACGTCGACGGCGGCGGCCGGCTGGTCTGAGCCGCGTGTCAGCCCGCCGCACGCGTGCCGGTGCGGCGCGCCGGCGGGCGCGGTGCGCGCGCCTCCGGATACGCGCGCTGGCAGACGGCGATGACCTCGTCGCGCAGGCGGCGGTGCACGGGATCGCCGTGCATGCGCGGATGCCACAGCGCGGACACGAGGATCTCGGGCAGGCGCACCGGGATCTCGAAGCTGCGCAGCCCGAGGGCCGCCGTGAGCCCCGGCGCGAACGCGTTGCCGAGGCACGAGCGCGGCACGAGCGCGATCAGGTCGGTGCTGGCCGCGACCCGCATCGCATCGGGGTAGCCCGGTACGACGACGTGCACGGTGCGACTCGGGCCGGCCTGGTCGGCCGAGTGGTCGGCCGGCCCGCCGAAATCGCCGAGCTGCGACGCGATCACGTGCTGGCAGGCCGCATAGCGCGCGGGCGTGATCCTGCCCGATGCGAACAGCGGGTGTCCGGCGCGCGCCACCGCGACGTGCCAGTCGCGAAACAGCATGCGGGTATGCAACTCGGGTGCATCGTCGCCGCGCTTGCCGATGTCCAGGTCGACGGCGCCGTCGCGCAGGGCTTGCGGATCGCGGTCGGGCTTCGGGACGAAGCGGATGCGCACCTGCGGCGCGATTTCGCCGAGTGCGGCGACCACCGGGCCGGACAGCATTTCCATGAACGATGCGGCCGTGCGGATCGTGAACGTGGATGCGTGCGTCGCGATGTCCACGTCGGCCGTCGCCGGCCGCAGCACCGTGCGCGCATCGCTTGCGATCGCGTGCACGCGATCGCGCAACGCGGCTGCGTGCGGCGTCGGCACGAGCTTGCGCCCCGCGCGCACGAGCAACGGATCGCCGATGGACAGCCGCAGCCGCGTGAGCGTGCGGCTCATTGCGGACGTGCTCAAGCCAAGCCGGCGCGCGGCGCCGGTCACGCTGCCTTCCGACAGCAGCACGTCGAGCGCGGTGACGAGGTTCAGGTCGATGTCTTCCATGGCGACAGGATACGCCTCTACGCGGTCTGGCATGGCGTTCGATGCAACGATGGGTTGAATCGGGTGCGTCTGGCGCCTGTCGTGATGCGCACCTATAGTGACTGCATGACGAAACCCGGCAAAGGCGGAAACCATGCAATCAACTGTATCTGACGGGAAGGCGCCCGCGATTCTGCTCGTCGCGGCCTCGCGCGGCCTCGGGCTCGCGATGGCGGAGGCGTTCCTCGACAAAGGCTGGCGCGTGACGGGCACCGTGCGCGCAGGATCGGGGCGCACGAAGCTGCACGACCTCGCCGACCGGTTCGACGGCCGGCTCGACATCGAGACGCTCGACATCTGCGAGCCGGTGCAACTGGCTGCGCTGCGCGAGCGGCTGTCGGGCCGGCGCTTCGACATGCTGTTCGTGAATGCGGGAACGACGAACGAGCCCACCGAAACGATCGGCGAAGTGACAACCGACGAGTTCGTGCGCGTGATGATCACGAATGCGCTGGCGCCGATGCGCGTGATCGAGACGCTGCAGGATCTCGTGACCGCGGACGGCCTGATCGGTGCGATGTCGTCGGGGCAGGGCAGCGTCGCGAACAACGTCAGCGGGATGCGCGAGGTCTATCGTGGCAGCAAGGCCGCGCTGAACCAGTTCATGCGCAGCTTCGCGGCGCGTCAGGCCGATACGCGGCGTGCGATGGCGCTGATGGCGCCCGGCTGGGTGCGCACGGAACTGGGCGGGCCGGATGCGCGCCTGACGATCGAGGAAAGCGTGCCGAGTCTCGTCGACGTGCTGATCGCGAAGCGGGTGCGCCCGGGGCTCGAATATCTCGACTATCTGGGGAGGACGGTGCCGTGGTAGCCGGCGCGTCGCGCGAGTAGAGGCCCGTTGCGATCCGCCGTGTTTTTCGCGGCGCGGTAGCGGCACTGCGAAGGCCGCGCCGATTCAATACAATGCGACGACCAGCCGGTGGCACGGCGTTGCGCCGTCGCGTTCGAATCCTTCCGGTTCGCCGCGCATTGCGTGCGTCCCCGTCACGACGGCCCCCAGTCGAACCCGGAGCGCAACATGAACGAACCTTACCTGCAGGTCATCGCACATTTCCACGCAAAACCCGGCAACGGCGATCGCGTGATCGAATTGCTCGCGGAGCTTGCACGGGCGACGCGCACCGAGCCGAAGAATCTCGACTACGCGTATTTCCGGTCGCCGGAGGATCCCGACCACGTCGTGATCCTCGAACGCTATCGCGACGCGGACGGCCTCGACGTGCATCGGGAAACGCCGCATTTCCAGCGGATCGGGTTCGGCGCGATCATTCCGTTGCTCGATCGCCGCGAAGTGTCGCACTACATGGTGCAGCCGGACACCGGCACGGCGACGCCACCGGGAGGCACCCGATGAACCCGTTTCAATTCCGTACCGTTCCGACGCAGGTCGTCGAATTCGGCGCCGCGCGCCGGCTCGGCGCGTTGTTGCGCGAGCGCTTTCCGGCGCTCGTGCGGCTGTGTGTCGTCACCGACGCGTTCCTGCATCGCAGCGGCGTGCTCGCGCCCGCGCTGGAGAGCCTCGCCGCGCACGGCTGGCAGGTCACCGTGATCGACGACGTGATCGCCGATCCGCCCGAGCACGTGGTGCTGGAAGCGACCGAACGGGCCGTCGCGGCCGATGCCGAGATCGTGCTCGGCCTGGGCGGCGGATCGTCGATGGACGTCGCGAAGCTGATCGCGGTGCTCGCGCCGGGGCGGCAGGCGCTGGCCGACATGTACGGTGTCGACCAGGTCACGAGCGCGCGACTGCCGCTCGTGCAGATGCCGACGACGGCCGGCACCGGCTCCGAAGTGACGGCCGTGTCGATCGTCACGGTCGGCGAGGCGCGCAAGATGGGCGTCGTGTCGCCGCACCTGTTCGCGGATCTCGCGATCCTCGACGCCGAATTGACGCTCGGCCTGCCGCGTGCGGCGACGGCCGCGACGGGCATCGATGCGATGGTGCATGCGATCGAAGCCTACACGTCCGCACGGCTCAAGAACCCGGTATCCGACATGCTGGCCGTGCACGCGCTGACGCTGCTGTCGCGCAACCTGCTCGCGGCGTGCGACGACGGCCACGACCGCCACGCGCGCGAGGCGATGCTGGTCGGCGCGATGTTCGCGGGGCAGGCGTTCGCGAATGCGCCGGTCGCGGCCGTGCATGCGCTGGCCTATCCGGTCGGCGGAATCTTCCATGTGCCGCACGGGCTGTCGAATGCGCTCGTGCTGCCGCACGTGCTGCGTTTCAACGCGCCGGCCGCCGCGCCGCTCTATGCGGAACTCGCGGCGATCGTCGCGCCGTCGGCGACGGGCAGCGATGAAGCGCGCACGCACGCGCTGATCGCCGAGATCGACCGGCTGATCGTCGCGACGGGCATCCCGCGCACGCTGCGCGAGGTCGGCATCGGGGAAGGCGACCTGCCGAGGATGGCGTCGGATGCGATGCTGCAGACGCGCCTGCTCGTGAACAATCCGCGCGAGGTGACGGAGGCCGACGCGCTGGAGATCTACCGGCAGGCGTGGTGATGCGGTGGGCGTGCGTGTCGTGCCGCCCGTCACGCATTCACGCATTCTCGATGCGCTCGCAGCCGGTCGCGCGGGCCGCGTCGCGATGCATGCGCACCCGAGCGCAACGGCCACGCGCCCGCATCCGGCCCACGGCGTGACATGCTCGGCAGCCTGTGCGTGTGCCTGGGCTGGACGCTGTTCGGCTTCGTCAGCGCATGCTTCTGCCGGATGGAAGCCGGCGCCCATGCGAAGGCGCCGGGGAAGTCGCTACAGGCGTGACGGGACGGGGCGGCGGTCGCCGCCGTTATCGGGCAGGGCGGGCCAGCAGCGGCGGGAGGTCCTGCTTCAGCAGGTCGACGACGGCCCGCACGCGCGGCGGCAGCGGCCGCTGCGCGTGAACGAGCACGTTGAGCGCGAAGTCGGGAATCACGTCCCGCGGCAGGAGCTCGACGAGCGCGCCGGCCGCGAGCGCCTCGGCGCAGGCCGGCTGCTGGACCACGCCGATGCCGCCGCCGGCCATGATCGTGTCGAACATCGGGCGCCAGTGGCTCGTCGTCATGATCGTGCGGATGCGCGCGTAGTCGAGCGAGCCGCCGTCGCGCTGCAGCGGCAACCGGTCGCTGGCGAAGACGCCTTTCACGCGGATGAACGGATGGTTCGCGAGATCGGCCGCCGTGTCGACCGGGCCATGCCGCTCGAGATACGACGGCGCGGCGACGAGCCGGCGGCCGACCGCGCCGACCGGATGCGCGACGAACCCGCCGTCGCCGAGCTGTCCGACGCGGATCGAGATGTCGACGCCTTCGGTGACCGGATCGACGAGGTCGTCGTTCAGGACCAGATCGATGTGCAAATTCGGATACGCGGTGCGGACATGCATCAGCACACGCGGCAGCACGACCTCGCCGACGCATTGCGGCGCCGCGAGCCGGATCGTGCCGTCGAGCGCGTTTTCCGTCTTCGACACCGACGCGACCGCGTCGTCGGCTGCTTCGAGCAGCGCCTTGCTGCGTTCGTAGAAGATCCGGCCTTCTTCCGTGCACGTAAGGGTGCGCGCGCTGCGCAACAGGAGCCGTGTGCCGAGATGCTTCTCGAGTCGCTCGATGCGCTCGCTGACGGCCGGCTGGCCCATGTCGAGATCCCGCGCCGCGCCGGACATCGTGCCGCGCTCGACGACCCTGACGTAGATGCGCATCGTCGCCAGCAAATCCATGAAGTCGCGCCCCTTGTCCGGTTCCGGTTGTTGCCGATCGACGGATGGTACCAAAGCAGGGTAGCCCGAAGGTGCGCGGCGAACCGATACTGACCATCGGTTGCCGAAGCCGCGTGTGCTCGCCGCGGCGATGCGTGACAATGCGCTTTCGTGCGAACGACTGGAGACGAAGACATGACGCAACAGGATGATGCGGTGCGCACGCGCTGCGTCGCATGGCAGACCGTGCGGACGTGGCAGGCGGCCGAATGGTGCCGGCTCGTCGAGTCGCGAACGGGAATCGACCTGTCGGGTTCGGTGTCGGGCGCGATCGACGGTTCGCCGTTTCGCATCGACTATGCGATCGCATGCGGCGCCGACTGGCGCACGCGCTCGGCACGCATCACGCAGTGGGGCGGCACGCAGCCGCCGCGGCAGTGGGATATCGCGTGCGACACAGGGCGATGGACGATCGATGGCGTCGACGTGCCGGCGCTCGCGGGCGCGACCGACGTCGATCTCGGTTTCAGCCCGTCGACGAATACGCTGCCGATCCGGCGGCTCGGGCTGGCCGTCGGCGAGTCGGCCGTGATTCGGTCCGCGTGGCTGCGCTTTCCGGATTTCGCGTTCGTGCGCGGCGAGCAGCGCTATACGCGTACGGCGGAGCACGTGTATCGCTACGAAAGCGGCACGTATGCGGCCGATGTCGCGGTCGACGCAGCGGGCCTCGTCACCGACTACGACGAATGGCGGCGCATCGGCGCGGCGCCCGCATGTTGATGCACGCGTACCGCGCCCTGCGTCGTTGGCGGCGGCGCGTCAGCGTGCGCTCGCGACCGACAGCTTGCCCGGAATCAGCTTCAGCGCGCTGAAGGTATCGGCGATGGTCTGCTGATAGGCGAGCGTCGCGTCGCCGATCGGCTGCACGCCGTAGCCGGCGCGCTTGAGCGCGACTTCGAGCGTCGGCGCGTCGAGGCCGACGAGCGGCGACAGTTGCGCGGCGACTTCCGGCACATGGTCGTGCGCCCAGCGGTCGACCGCGTCGACTTCGTCGAGCAGCGCGCGCAGCACCTGCGGGTGAGCGGCCGCGTATTTGCGCGCGGCGAGGTAGTACTGCGTATTGCGCACGAGCCCTTCGCCGTTCGCGATCACGCGTGCGCCGATCTGCCGCTCGGCGGCGGCCAGGTACGGATCCCAGATCACCCATGCATCGACGCTGCGCTGCACGAACGCGGCGCGTGCGTCGGCGGGCGTCAGGTAGATCGGCTGGATGTCGGCATACGTCAGGCCCGCGTGTTCGAGCGCCTTCACGAGCAGGAAGTGGACGTTCGAACCCTTGTTCAACGCGACCTTCTTGCCGCGCAGCTGCGCGACGGTGCGGATCGGCGAATCGGGCAGCACGACGATCGCCTCGCCCTGCGGCGCGGGGGGCTCGTTGCCGATATAGACGAAATCGACGCCGCCCGCCTGCGCGAAGATCGGCGGCGTCTCGCCGACCGTGCCGACGTCGATCGCGCCGGCGTTCAGGCCCTCGAGCAATTGCGGGCCGGCCGGGAATTCAAGCCACTGCACGGTGACGCCCTGGCTCGCGAGCCGTTTCTCCAGCGTGCCGCGCGCCTTGAGGACGACGAAGTTGCCGTATTTCTGGAAACCGATGCGCAGCCGCGTGCCGCTGTCCTGCGCGTGTGCAGGCAGGCTCGCGAGCGGGCCGAGCGCGAGCCCGGCCAGCCCGGCGGCCGCGCCTTGCAGCCACTGGCGGCGATGCGGGTTCGCCGGTGTCGGTTCAACGTCTGCGTGCGGTGTGTCGTTCATCGAGGCGTCCTGCGTGCGAAGAAGCGGGCCGCGCGCGAACGGCGCGCGGATGGCGCAGGGCGGGGCCGGGTGCGGGCGCTGCACGCCACGGGCCGGCCCGCGCCGGACTCGTGACGATACGTCCGCGTGCGCCGGCGGCCAACCAACGAATGCGCATATGCAAATCAGCGGCGGCGCGTTGACGATGTTCGAGCCGGTGATTCGCACAAGCGAGCGCCGTCGGCACGGCGGGCCGCGCAGGCGAAATCGCCGGATCGCACGCGCGGCCGCCCGCCGCGCGATGAACGGCTGGCGCGACCCTCAATCGGAGCCGGCCGGGCTTTCCTCGATCGAATCGACGCGATCCGGATAGAACGCGAGATGCCCGCGGATCGCATCGACGGCCGGATAGGGCGCCTCGTAGGTCCAGACGGCATTGACCGCGCGCTCGCCGCCGGCCGGAATCGAGTAGTAGGCGGCGTCGCCCTTGTACGGGCAGTACGTCGCGTGATCGGTACGTTGCAGCAGCGCCAGGTCGGCGTCCTCGCGCGGGATGTAGAACACGGCCGGGTAGGCGGCTTCGCGCAGCGCCAGCGCGCGGCGCGTATCCGCGACGACCTTGCCGGCCGCCTTGACCACGACGCGCCGCGGGTGCGGTTCGACCGTGATCGGATGATCGGGGCCCGGCGTCTTCACCGGGCGAGCGGACGTATCGGAGCTGACGGGCATCGTGGGTCCTCCTGGAATCGGCGGCGCGGCGCTGCCGGGCGGATCCCGGCGCGTCCGTGCCGACGTTGGCCAGCCGATACGATGCGCCATTTCGGGCGAGTCTGCAGGGGGCCGGAAGACGGCGACGCGGGACGGCCGCCCGGCGCTCGCGTGGACGTTTTCATGCGCGGGCAGCGGGATGCATCCACGACGATAAGCAACGCGAAAATAATTGGTAAGCGATCGGCGGGCGGCGCGCGAAGATCGGCCGTCGTCATTTGCATGACAGCCCTCTGCTGTGTCCGTCACCATGAAGAACGCTTTCGTTTCGTCAGCCGCGCGTCGTGCGCGTGGCGCACCCCGTGCCGCGACGGCCCTGCGCTGCATCGCGGCGTCGCTGCTGCTTGCCGGCGCGGCCACGCAGGCGCTCGCCGCGCCGGCCGGCAAGACGCTCGTGTATTGCACCGAAGGCAGCCCGGCCGGCTTCGATCCGGGCCAGCACACGACGAGCACCGATTTCGACGCGAGCACCTACCCGGTCTACAACGGGCTCGTGCAGTTCAAGCGCGGCACGCTCGATCTCGAACCCGCGCTCGCGACGAGCTGGGACGTGTCGCCCGACCAGCGCACGATCACGTTCCACTTGCGGCGCGGCGTGAAATTCCAGACCACCGCGTGGTTCAAGCCGACGCGGCCGTTCCAGGCCGACGACGTCGTTTTCACGTTCCGCCGGATGCTCGATCCCGACGATCCGTTCCGCAAGGCCTACCCGGTCAGCTTCCCGTATTTCAGCGACCTCGGCTTCGACCGCAACGTCGAGCGTATCGACAAGGTCGACGACGACACGGTGCGCTTCGTGCTGAAGACGCCCGACGTCGTGTTCGTGCGCAATCTCGCGATGGCGTTCGCGTCGATCCTGTCGGCCGAGTATGCGTCGCAGCTCGCGGCGCGCCACCGCGAGGCCGACATCAACCAGTTCCCGGTCGGCACCGGGCCGTTCCTGCTGCGCACGTACCAGAAGGACGCGCTGATCCGTTACGACGCGAATCCCGATTACTGGAAGCCGGATGACGTGAAGCTCTCGCGCCTCGTGTTCGCGATCACGCCCGATCCGGCCGCGCGCCTGCAGAAGCTGGTGGCCGGCGAGTGCCAGGTATCGGCATTTCCGCGGCCGGCCGACCTCGACACGGTACGGCGCGACCCGAAACTGACGTTGTTCTCGGGGATGGGCTTCAACGTCGGCTTCGTCGCGTACAACACGCAGCATGCGCCGCTCGATCGCGTCGACGTGCGGCGTGCGCTCGACATCGCGATCGACAAGGCGGCGATCGTGAAGACCGTGTTCAACGGCGACGCGAAGATCGCGACGAACCCGATGCCGCCCGCGCAATGGTCGTACAACCCGCGCCTGAAGGATGCGCCGCGCGATCCGGCGGCCGCGAAGGCGCTGCTTGCGCAGGCCGGGTTCCCGAACGGCTTCGACCTGACGCTGTGGGCGATGCCCGTGCAGCGGCCGTACAACCCGAATGCGCAGCTGATGGCGCAGCTGATCCAGCAGGACTGGGCGAAGATCGGCGTGCGCGCGAAGATCGTCAGCTACGAATGGGGCGAATACAACCGCCGCGCGAAGCACGACGGGCAGCACGACGCGATCCTGTACGGCTGGTCGGGCGACAACGGAGACCCCGACAACTGGCTCGGTACGCTGCTCGGCTGCGACGCGGTGCACGGCAGCAATCTCGCGAAGTGGTGCAACCGGGATTTCGAGAAGCTGGTGGATGCGGCGCGCGCCAACGCGGACGTCGCGAAACGCACGGCGCTGTACGAACAGGCGCAGGTCGTGTTCAAGGACCAGGTGCCGTTCACGCCGATCGCGACGTCGATCGTGTCGCTGCCCGTGTCCAAGCGCGTACACGGGCTGACGTTCTCGCCGCTGGGTGGGCACCGCTTCGACGGGGTCTGGCTGGATTGACGGGGAGAGCCGCGCGGACGGTGCTTGCGTACGTGGGGTGTGACGGCGGGAACGGCCGGCGCGATGCGGTGCGCGCCGGCCGGCGGCGTGAAGCGATGCATGCCGCGCAGGCCGTCGACGAAGTCGCGCGGCGGCGCGTACGAAGCGCCGCCGCCGCGGGACGCAGGCGCTATTGCAGCGTCGCGCCCGGCCCCTTCAGCACGACGCTCCGGCGGCCGTCGATGCCGACCGGCACGTCGCCGTGCACGGTCGCGCGGCGCACGACGCGGCGCGCATCGCCGTAGTCGTTGATCGCGTAGTGCTGCGTCGCGCGGTTGTCCCAGATCGCGACGTCGCCTTCCTGCCAGTTCCAGCGCACGGTGTTCTCGAGACGCGTCACGTGTTCGTGGAACACCTGCAGCAGGTGCGCGGAATCCTGCGCCGACAGGCCCTTGAGTCGCTGCACGAAATGCCCGAGCACGAGCGTGCGTTCGCCGGTTTCCGGATGGACGCGCACGACCGGGTGCTCGGTTTCGTAGACGGTCGACGTGAACACTTCGCGGTAGCGCTTCAGTTGCGTATCGTCGGCATGCACGTGCGTCGACGCGTAGTCGTACGCGTTGGTATGCAGCGCCCACAGCGTGTCGGCGAGCGCGCGCAGCGGGTCGGGAAGGTGCGCGTAGGCAGCGGCCGTGTTGGCCCACACGGTATCGCCGCCGAACGGCGGAATCACGACGGCGCGCAGGATCGAGATTTTCGGGTATGCATCGACGAAGGTCACGTCGGTGTGCCACGAATTGGCGCGGGCGCCGTGCGCGGAATCGAGTTCGAGCAGGTGCGCGCTGCCGTCGACGGACGGCACGGTCGGGTGCGCGACGGTATGGCCGAAGCGGCGTGCGAACGCTTCCTGTGCGGTGTCGTCGAGATGGTGCTGGCCACGGAAGAACAGCACCTTGTGGCGCAGCAGTGCGGCCTGGATCGCGTCGAACGTCGCGTCGTCGAGCGTGCCCGACAGCCGCACGCCGGCGATCTCGGCGCCGATCCGGCCGGCGACCTGGCGAAGCTGGAGCGGGGCGGCGGCCGTGCGCGGCGCGGCGTGCGAAGCATGCGAGGACGGGTGAGCGGCGTGCTGGACTTCGGACATCGGGAGTCTCCTGGAGTCGGGTCGGTCGAGTCCCCATTCAAGCAGGGACCGTGCGTAATCGGAACCGATGAATCGTCACAACCTTAGCGTGTGCGCAGCGATGATCGATATGCGTCGTCATGCTGAGCAATCCGGCGCGTCACGCGCGCTACCACGCCAGCCGCCATTCGCCGATCCGGTGCGGGCGCGTCGCGTCGATACGCCTGCCGCCCGCGCGATCGTCGCCCGGCGGTTCGCGCTCGTCGAAATCGGCGAGCACGGTGTCGCGCAGCCGCGCGAATGCCGGCGAATCGCGCCGGCGCGGGCGTGGCAACGCGACATCGACGATGCGTTCGATGCGGCCCGGGCGTGGCGCCATCGTCACGACGCGGTCGCCGAGATACACGGCTTCGTCGACGTCGTGCGTGACGAGGATCATCGTGATCCGCTCCCGTTCCCAGATGCGCAGCAGCTCGTTCTGCATCCGCGCGCGCGTCTGTGCGTCGAGCGCGCCGAACGGCTCGTCGAGCAGCAGCACGCGCGGGCGGTTCACGAGGCCGCGCGCGATCGCGACGCGCTGCGCCATCCCGCCCGACAGCTGGTTCGGATACGCGTGCTCGAAACCGTTCAGCCCGACGAGCGCGATGTGATCGGCGACCGCGCGCCGCTTCGCGGCCGCGTCGAGCGGGGCATTGCGCAGCGCGGCCGCGATGTTCTGCGCGACGGTCAGCCACGGGAACAGCCGGTGATCCTGGAACACGATCCCGCGCTGCAGCGACGTGTCGCGCACGCGTTCGGCGCCGGCCCGGATCTCGCCCGCGTAGTCGGCGTCGAGCCCGGCGATCAGCCGCAGCAGCGTCGACTTGCCGCAGCCGCTCGCGCCGACGATCGTGACGAATTCACCGGCGCGCACGTGCAGCGACACGTCGTCGAGTACGGCGAGTGCGGCGCCGCGTTGCGCGTAGTGCTTGCTCACGTGGAGGATGTCGAGCGAATCGGAGGCGAGGATCGTCATGGCGGTGCGAGGAAGGGCGGGGAAGGAAAGGGCGATCAGCGCGGCAGGTCGCCGCGCCGGGCCAGCACCGTGCGTTCGATCGCACGCGCGATCGCGTTCAGCGCCCAGCCGGTCACGCCGACGACGAGGATCCCGAACAGCACGAGATCCATCCGGAATTGTTCGCTGCCGTCGATCAGCGTGTTGCCGATCCCGCTGCCGGTGACCAGCAGGTATTCGGCGCCGAGCGTCGCGAGCCACGAGTAGATCAGGCCGAGATACAGCCCGGTGAAGATCGACGGCAGCGCGGCCGGCAGGATTACGTAGCGCACGAGCTGGCGCCGCGAGTAGCGCAGTGCGCGGGCAACGTCGACATACGCGCGCGGAACCGCATGAATGCCGTCGCAGGTGTGCGCGGCAACCGGCAGCAGCGCGGCGAGCGACAGGAACACGACCTTGGCGACGTCGCCGAGTCCGAACCACACCGAAATCAGCGGAATCCATGCGAACAGCGAGACCTGCTTGAACGTGTCGAAGCTCGGGCCGATCATTCGCGCGGCGACGCGCGACAGCCCGAGCGCGGCGCCGAGCAGCAGCCCGCCCGTCGCGCCGAGCGCGAAACCGCACGCTTCACGCGCGAGCGATGCGGACAGCGCGCGGCCGAGTGCGCCGCTCGCGGCTTGCGCCCATGCGGTGCGCAACACGTCGGCCGGGCCGACGAGCAGCCCGCTGTTCACGAGGTGCGCGGAAGCGATCGCCCACCACAGCGCGAATGCGGCGAGCGGCAGCACGAAGCCGCGCCAGTCGGGCGCGTGCAGGCGGCGGACGGCCGTGGCGGGCGGCGATGCAGCGTCGGGCGAGGCGGGGTGCGTCACGGGTGAATCTCCTTCGGTTACGCGGGCAGGGCGGGCGGTTCAGCCGCGGAACGCGGACGGCACGCCGCGGCGCAGGCGCGCTTCGAGTGCGTCGAGCAGCCGGTTGATCAGCAGGCCGACCGCCCCGACGACGATCACGGCCGCCATCACGAGATCGAGCTGGAACAGTTGCCGCCCGTACACGATCAGGTAGCCGAGCCCTTCGGACGATGCGACGAGCTCGACGACGACGAGCGCGAGCCACGACTTCGTGAACGCGAGCCGCACGCCGGTCGCGAGCGTCGGGATCGCGGCGGGCAGCACGACGTGCACGATGCGTTGCCGGCGCGTGTAACCGAATACGCGCGCGACTTCGTCGAGCGCGGGCGGTGTCTGGCGAAACCCTTGCAACGTGCTCAGCGTGACGGGCACGAGCGCCGCATGCGCGATCAGCAGGTACTTGAGCGGTTCGCCGACGCCGACGAGCAGCAGCAGGAACGGCAGCCAGCCGAGCACCGGAATCTGCACCAGCGCGTTGAAGCTCGGCAGTACGTACGCTTCCAGCGTGCGCGACAGGCCGAGCGCGACTCCGGTCGCGAAGCCGAGCAGCGTGCCGGCAGCGAACCCGACCAGCACGCGCTGCAGGCTGATCAGCGTGTGGCGCACGAGATCGCCGCTCGTGGCGAGCTCCTCGAGCGCGTCGAACACGCGTTCGGGCGGCGGCAGGATCTGCGGCGCGATCCAGCCGCGCGCGCTGCCGACGCTCCACAGCGCGAACAGCAGCGCAGGCAGCAGCCACGGCGCGAGCCGCCACGACCACCGTTGCACGGCCGCCGCACGGTGCGGCGGCGCGGCCCGCGCGTGGCGCTCGGATGACGGGAGGGAAACCGCGGTGTCGCTCATCGGGGCGGGTCCGGGTCAGGAAAGGGGTTTGCCGGCCGCGTCGTAGCGTTGCCAGTAGCGTTCGAGCTTCAGCGTGCGCAGCGCATGGTCGAGATACTTCGGCTCGAACCAGCCATCGACGTCGATCGGCTGGCGGATCAGCTTCAGCGCCAGCGCATCCTGTGCGACGGACTTGTAGCGCGCGACGACGAACGGGTCGATCAGCGGCGACAGGCGATCTTTCAGCCGCTGGTTCGCATAGTCGGCCTGCCACGACGAAACGGGCACGCCGCTCTTCGCCCACAGCTTGAACAGCGCATCGCGGTTCGCTTCGTCGGACGACCATTGCGCGCCCTTCACGAGCGCGTTGACGACGCGCTGCACGATGTCCGGATGCGCGCGCTCGAAATCGTCGAGCACGAGCAGGTGGGTCTGGCGCGTGAACTGCGGGCCGTCGTTCTGCGATTCGTAGATGATCTTCGCGAGCCCCGCGTCGCGCAGCTTGTACAGCTGGTAGTCGCCCACCGACGCATCGATGCCTTTCGACGCGAGTGCGGCGAGCGAGCTCGCGGAATCGAGATTGATCACGCGCAGGTCGCGTTCGGTGAGGCCGTTTTTCGCGAGCGCATTGTCGGCGACGAGCTGCAGGTTCGTGCCGCGGAAGATCGACACGCGGCGGTCCTTCAGGTCCTTGATCGAGCGGACGGTGGAGTCGGGCGGCACCGCGATCTTCACGCCCGAACGCACGCTCGCGGCGAGCAGCAGGCGCGTCTTGATCCCGTTCGCACGCGCGAGCACGGCGGGCAGGTCGCCCTGGTACGCGAAGTCGAGCGCCTTGTTCGCGATCGCCTCGTTGACGGCCGGCCCGGCGCCCTTGAAGAACAACCACTGCACCTTGATGCCGTCGGCCGCGAACTCCTTTTCGACCAGTTGCTGCAGCTGCGCGGTGGCGGCGCTCGATCCGCCGAACGTCGGCGGATCGCCGGCGCCTTGCTGGGCGACACCGATGCGGATGGTGGCGGGCTTGTCGGCGTGCGCGGCGGCGGCCGGCAACGCGATGAGGGACGCGATCAGCAGCGATCGAAGCAGGCGCAGTGGAAGCATGAATCGATGGATCCGGAACGTTGGGGGGAGCGAGTCCGGGCCTCAGCCCGTCGGCGCATTCTCGATGACGGGCCGGGGCCGGACAAGAAACGATTTGAACTATGCTTATCGCCGCCTGGCGGGTTGCCGCGCCGGGCGTTTCGTTCCATATGAACGTGAATTCCATTCACATGCATCTGAAATTCATTCTGAATTCAAATCAAGTCGATTGATAACGAAAGCCGAATCAGGAAATTTCCAATTGAAAAATCGCGGTGAAGACGAGCACGGATTCGCGTGGAGATCGCTCGTCGAATCGGGGCGTGAAAACGGGGTCGGGTAATCGTGGAAATGTGATGTGAGCCCGTCATGTGTGCCGGGACGGTCAATCTGGCGCGGCCCGACGGGCGCATGCGAAGCGGCCCGGCATGTCGGTAAATCGAATGGAAACGGTTAGGTTTTCGGCTGGTAAATCATGCCAGGAAACAGTTCATGCGTCTGTTCAGATAAGCGAATCATTCGATCCGATGTGAGAAAAAATGACCGCAAATGAACGGAATCGCTTTCATCGTTGCAGGGTTAAATCCATAAATACATTTCGACGCCAAATAATTTGAATTCGCCTGAAAAATTGTCTATACCCTAGACGAATCAGCGCGGTTGCCTTGTGCGGGAAAGACCACACCGTGGATGCAGGCACGCACGACCGAAGTCGTCGTTGCACGCCGCGTGTTGCAGTGATCGAGAGGATTCCGGGGGATGCGAACGACCTCGTGCCAGAGGCGTGCGCACGTGTCGCAACGGGCGAATGTCCTGCGCAACCGCCGGAGCAACGGAGCGTCTTTGCGTTCAACGGTCGGTCACCGACCCCGTTACACGGAGGTTGCCATGCTGCAATACGTCAAGTCCCTGCTGCGTGACGAACGTGGCGTCAGCGCGCTCGAGTACGCCGTGCTGGCCGGTATCGTCGTGGTCGCGCTGGCGGCGGTCGGCGTGATCCTCAGCAGCACCACCGGTGGCTTGCCGAGCGTGTTCACGTCGCTGATGAGCAAGGTGACGAGCCTGATCTGATCCCCCGAACCCGCGCGCCACCGACGAACACCGGGATCCGCTGCGGTAGAACGTATCCGGCCGGGGCGTGTCGACGGACGGCTCTCTCATGCTCACGTTCGTGCAGTCGGTGGCCACGGTCTTGCTGGCCTCGCTCGCCGCGCAGGATCTGCGCGACCGGCGCCTGTCCAATCGCGTCGTGCTCGCGTTCGCGACGTTGTATTTCGTCGCGGCGGCGCTCGCGCACGACGGGTTCGCGCCGCTGGCAGGCCATTTGGCGGCCGGTGCGGCGATGCTGCTGCTGTTCGGCGGCATGCGCCACGCGGGCTGGATCGGCGGAGGCGACGTCAAGCTGGCGGCGGCGGTATTCCTGTGGGCCGGCCCGGCATGGGCGTTTCCGGTGCTGACGGGCGTCGGCGCGTGCGGTGCGTTGTGCGGCCTCGCGCTGCTGGCGTCACGGCCGCGGCACGCCGCGCAGGCTCGCGCGGTCGCCGCGCGCGGCGTGCCGTACGGCGTTGCGCTCGCGCTCGGCGGCACGCTGGCCGTCTGGGCGTCGTTTCCGCACACGGTTTCGCTTATCTAGCCGGGGGACGCTCGCCGCCATGCCCAAACCGCTGAGACTGGCCGTGCTCGTCGTTGCCGCCGGCATCGGTGCGTTCATCCTGCGCGAACTGTACGTCGCCGCGTCGACGCCATCGGTGCCGGCCGAAACGGATCAGGCGCGCGTGCGGGTCGCTGCCGCCGACCTGCCGGAAGGGCTGCTGCTGCGCGACAACGATCTGGCGTGGAAACGCATGCCGCGCGCACAGGTGCCGGCCGGCGCGTTCGTCGAGTCGCAGCCGGGCGCGGACCTGAAGGGCGCGCTGCTGCGCAACCACGTCGGCGCCGGCGCGCCGATTCGCGTCGAGAACGTGATTCCGGCCGGTGCGCCGGATTTTCTCGCGGCCGCGCTGCAGCCCGGCATGCGCGCGATCTCGGTGCCGGTCGACGACGTGTCGGGCAATGCGGGGCTGATCCAGCCGGGCGACTTCGTCGACGTGCTGCTGACGCAGCAGATCGGCGGCTCGGCGACCTCGCCCGGCACGTTCGAAGCGGAAACGGTGGTGCGGCGCGCGCGCGTGCTGGCGGTCGGTTCCGAATTCCAGCGCGCGAAGGCGTCGGCGAGCGCACCGGACGCCACGGCCCGCGCGCGCACGGTCACGCTCGAGGTCGCGCCGCGCACCGCGCAGGTGGTGCTGGTGGCGACCCGCCTCGGCACGTTGTCGCTCGCGCTGCGCAGTTTCGCGACGCGCGACCGGCGGCAGCCGGCAGGCGGCGGCGAACAGGAGCCCGATACGCAACCCGTATGGGCCGGCGACGTGTCGCGCGCGGCCCGCGAGGCCGCACGCGAGGCGTCCGCCCGGCCGGATACGGGCGCGCGGCCGGCGTGGCGGAGCAACGCGGTCGTGATCTATCGCGGTTCGTCGGTCGACGACGGATCGCATGGCGGCGGCACCGGCACGCCGGGCCTGCCGCCGCTGCCGTCCGGGCTGCCGGGCTGGCCGGCGGTGCCCGCGATGCCCGCGACGACAGGGGGCGCCAATGTCGCGGCGGAGACGGCTGCGCAGCCACCGGCAGTGGCGGCGCAGTGACGGATTGACGATTCGGGCCGGCCGCCTGGCGGCCGGCATTTGACGGGAACACGCATGGTGCGCATGGTTCGTTGGATCGCTTTCTGGTGCCTGGCCTGCATCGTTGCGTCCGGGAGCGCGTTCGCGCAGGTCGCACGCGCGCCGGACGCGGGCGCGGTGCTGTCGATCGCGACCGGCAAGGGGGAACTGCTGTCGCTGCCCGAGCCCGCGACCGCGATGTTCGTCGCCGATCCGGCCATCGCGGACATCCAGGTGCCGTCGCCGCGCACCGTGTTCGTGTTCGGCAAGAAGGCGGGCACGACCACGCTGATCGCGCTCGGCGCGAACCATCGCCCGATCCTGCGCAAGACGGTGATCGTGCAGGCCGACACGGCGTCGCTGCAGGGCGTGCTCGACAGCCGCTTTCCGCAGCTGAAGCTGGCGGTATCCGGTGCGCCGGGCTCGCTGATGGTGTCGGGCAAGGTGCCGAGCGCGGCCGACGCGGACGCCGTGATGCAGTCGCTCGCGCCGTACCTGCACGACAAGGAAAAGATCGTGAACCGGCTCACGCTGTCGCGCCCGATCCAGGTGAACCTGCGCGTGCGGGTGACCGAGGTGAGCCGCAACATCACGCAGCAGCTCGGCATCAACTGGAGCGCGCTGGGCGGCGCGGGCAACTTCGTCGGCGGGCTGTTCAACGGGCGCACGCTGTTCGATCCGACGAGCGGCCTGTTCAACCTGTCGCCAACGGGCGCCTTCTCGGTGCTCGGCGGATTCCGCGCGGGGCGCTGGTCGATCGACGTGGTGCTCGACGCGCTCGACCAGGAGGGCCTGATCACGATGCTCGCGGAACCGAACCTCACCGCGATGTCCGGCGAGACCGCGAGCTTCCTCGCGGGCGGCGAGATTCCGATCCCGGTGGTGCAGGCCGGTTCGTCGACCGGCGCGATCACGGTCGAGTTCAAGCCGTTCGGCGTGTCGCTCGATTTCACGCCGACCGTGCTCGCCGACAACCGGATCAGCCTGAAGGTGCGGCCGGAAGTGAGCGAGATCGATGCGAGCAACAGCGTGACGACCGGCGGCGTCACGGTGCCGGGGCTCACGGTGCGGCGCGTCGAGACGACGGTCGAGCTGTCGAGCGGGCAGAGCTTCGCGATCGGCGGGCTGCTGCAGAGCCAGACGGCCGACACCGTGTCGCAGATTCCGGGGCTCGGCCGGCTGCCGATCATCGGCCGGCTGTTTTCGTCGAAGAACTTCCAGGACAACAAGACCGAGGTGGTCGTGATCGTCACGCCGTACATCGTGCAGCCGGCCGGGCCCGGCCAGCTCGAGCAGGCGATCGACACCGTCGCGCGGCCGAGCAGCGACCTGGAGTTCGCGGTGCAGCGCAGCCTCGGGCTCGACCTGCTGTCGGGCGACACGCCGCGCCTCGTCGGCGCCGCGGGCTTCGTGTACTGAACCGGAGGAACGCGCATGCGCACCCGATCGACCGTCGCCGCACTGCTGCCGCTGGCGTTGGCGGGCTGCCTGTCGGCGCCGCCGCCGGTCAGCCTGCCCGATGCGCGGTCGATCGGCTTCGACGGCGCGCACGCGGTGGCGCCCGATTGCGCGACGCTGATGCAGCCGTCGCATCTCGTCGACGCGGGGTTCGCGCGGCCGGGCGTGCCGTTTGGCTGCGCGACCTACTCGAACCTCGCGGCGATGCTCGCGCGGCCGGAGGATCTCGTCGCGCCCGTGCCGTACGGCGGCGCGGACGCGCAGACCGCGGCCGAAGCGGTGCGCCGCTACGTCGAGGATCGCGTGAAGCAGCCGACGCCCGACAAGACGCTGACGACCGGCTCGCCCAGCCATTGAACCGACCCGGATGCCATCACGATGCCGCCCATGAACCTTCTCGACCGTCAGCACACCCGGCGCGCCGCGTCCGCGGGCGCGGCCGATCTCGTCGCGGTCGTCTCCGATGCGGGCAGCGAGGACGTGATACGGCGCGTCGCGCAGGAGCTGTCGATCGCGCGTACCCATCTGCAACTGGGCCTCTGCGACGATGCGATCCGGCTGCTGCAGCAGTCCGAGCGTTCGCCGCGCCAGCTCGTCATCGACGTGTCGGATTCGGTGCTGCCGGTGTCGGACCTGATGCGGCTCGCCGACGTGTGCGATCCGTCGGTGCGGGTCATCGCGATCGGTACGCAGAACGACGTCGGGCTGTTTCGCAACCTGCTCGGCATCGGCGTGCAGGACTACATCGTCAAGCCGCTGACCGTCGAGCTGATGCGGCGTGCGCTGATGGCGACGGAGTCGGTCGTCCAGGCGCGCACCGGCAAGGTCGTCAGCTTCGTCGGCGCGCGCGGCGGCGTCGGCGCGACCACGATCACGGTGAGCCTCGCGCGCTTCCTGGCGGGCGAGAAGCGCCGCCGCGTGGCCTACGTCGATCTGAACCTGCATGGCGGCGGTGCGAACGCGATGCTCGGGCTGTCCAGCAACAACGGGCTGATCGAATTGCTGAACATGGGGCAGCGTCCCGACGACGCGTTGTTCGAGCGCATGTTCGTGACGAAGGGCGACCGGCTGCACGTCCTGTCCGCCGAGCTGGCGTACGGCGCCGACGCGCCGGTGGGCGACGAGGCCGTCGCGCGCCTGGTCGACATGCTGAAGGGCCGCTTCCACTACGTGCTGTTCGACGTCGGGAGCGGCGCCGGCAAGCTGCTCGAGGGCGCGCTCGCGGCGTCCGATCTCGTGCATGTCGTGGTCGACCGCTCGGTGCACGCCGCGTACGAAGCGGCGCGGCTGGTGCGTTTCGTGCGGGAGCTGCCCGGCGAGCGGCTGCTGTCGCTGGTGCTGAACAATCCGCTCGCGCCGGTCGCGGGCCGCGTCGAGCCGGTCGATTTCGAGGAAGCGTTCGGCGGCGCGAAGCTGCATGAACTGCCGCACGAGCCGCAGACGCTCGCGGTTGCCGAGAACCTCGGCGAGCCGATCGAAGGCGGGAAGCGGAACGGCTTCGTGGACCAGATCCGGCAGCTCGCGAGCGGCATCACCGGCGAACCGATGGTCGTCGCCGAGCCGTGGTATGCGCGGCTCGTCAAGTGGAGGAAGGGATCGTGACGTTCGGTACCCGCAACCGGCCGCCGGCGGACCCCGTGCCGGCCGCGACCCAGGCAGCGACACAGGCCGCGACGCCCGGCGCGCCGCCCGCCGTGACGCGGGAGCCCGCACCGGCCCCGATCCCGGCCGCGGCAGACATGCCGGCGCCGGCCCGCGCGCCCGTGGCCGCGGACACCCGCGAAGCGCTGATCCGGTCGAGCAAGTTCGACGCGATCCGCACCGCGGTGTTCGCGTCGATGAACATGTCGGCGGCGTTGATGAAGACGCGCGACGAAGTGCGCGCAGGCATCGAGCAGGTGGCCGCGCATACGGTCGATCGCGAGCGCCTGAAGATCTCGGCCGGCGAGCAGGTGCTGATCGTCGATGCGATCCTGAACGACATGTTCGGGGTCGGGCCGATCGAGCCGCTGCTCGCCGACGACACCGTCACCGACATCCTCGTCAACGGGCCCGACCAGGTCTACGTCGAGCGCGCGGGCCGGCTCGAGCTCACGTCGCTGAAGTTCCGCGACGACGCGCACGTGGCGAGCGTCGCGCAGCGGATCGCGGCGGCGGTGGGGCGTCGCGTCGACGAGAGCAGCCCGATGGTCGATGCGCGGCTCGCCGACGGCAGCCGCGTGAACGTCGTGCTGCCGCCGATCGCGCTGCGCGGCCCGTCGATCTCGATCCGCAAGTTCGCGAAGCGCGACATCACGCTCGCGCGAATGGCGCAGCAGGGCAACATCTCGCCGCCGATGCTGCAGGTGCTGAAGGTCGCGTGCGCGTGCCGGCTGAATATCGTGATCTCGGGCGGCACCGGCTCGGGCAAGACGACGCTGCTCAATGCGCTGTCGCAGCACATCGAGCAGCACGAACGGATCGTGACGATCGAGGATGCGGCCGAGCTGCAGTTGCTGCAGCCGCACGTCGTGAGCCTCGAGACGCGGCCGGAAAATACCGAGGGGCTCGGCGGGATCTCGCAGCGCGATCTCGTGCGCAACGCGCTGCGGATGCGGCCCGACCGCATCATCCTCGGCGAGATTCGCGGCCCCGAGGCGTTCGACGTGCTGCAGGCGATGAACACCGGCCATGACGGCTCGATGACGACGATCCACGCGAATTCGCCGCGCGATGCGATCAGCCGGCTCGAGAGCATGGTCATGATGGCGAATGCGAACCTGCAACTGCTGTCGATCCGGCGCCAGATCGCGAGCGCCGTGCACCTGTTCGTGCAGATCGAGCGGATGCGCGACGGCGTGCGGCGCGTCACGCGGATCACCGAGATCGTCGGGATGGAAGGCGAGGTGGTCATCACGCAGGACCTGTTTGCGTTCCGCCAGGAAGGCGACACGACGCGCGATGCGGTGAAGGGCGTGTTCGAGGCGTCGCCGCTGCGGCCGGGATTCGCGGCGCGCGCCGCGTATTACGGCGTCGAGGATGCGCTCGCCGAGGTGTTCCGGACATGAGGGGCGCCGACCTGTTCGCGGTGGGCGTGTTCGTGACGATCGTTGCGATCGGGCTCGTGCTGTCGTCGCGGTTCGATCGCGCGAGCCGCACGCCGGCCCAGCGCATCCGCGCCCGGATGCGGCGGTTGTCGCCGTCGCTGGCCGGACGCGACGGGCACGCGCCCGCCGCACCGGGTGTCGCGCTGCTCAACCTTGAGCGTCGCCAGGGCCGCCTGCGCGCTTGGCTGCAGCGCCGCGTGACCCGCGTGCGCGCGGTCGGCGGCAAGGGCGGCGTGAGGATCGTCGTCGCCAGCACGATCGCGGGCGCGATCGCGGCGATCGTCGCGGTGAAGCTGATCGGGCCGCCGGGCTTCCTGCGTCCGCTGATCTACGCCGGGTTGCCGCTGGTCGCGATGCGCGCCAGCTACCGTGCGCTGGTCGAGCGTTTCCGGATCCGCTTTCTCGAAGCGTTCCCCGACGCGATCGACGTGATCGTGCGGGCCGTGCGCGCGGGCATTCCGGTCACGCAGGCGATCAGCATGGTCGGCGACAGCGCGGCCGAGCCGGTGCGCGCGACGTTCCGCTCGATGGGGGACGGCCTGCGGGTCGGCGCGGATCTCAAGGACGTGCTGACGCACGCCGCGGACCGGCTGATGATCGCGGACTTCTCGTTCTTCACCGTCTACCTGCTGTTGCAGCGCGAGACCGGCGGCAGCCTCGGCGAGACGCTCGACGAGCTGTCGAGCATCATCCGCACGCGCCGCGACATCCGCGTGAAGACCCGCGCGCTGACCGCCGAAGGACGCATCACGACGAACATCATTTCGGCGGTGCCGTTCGTGATGATCGGCGCGCTGTTCGCCGTGAACCGCGACTACGTGATGCTGCTGTTCACGACGCACCCGGGGCACACGATGCTGACGATCGCGGCCGGGTTGCTGACGGTCGGCCTGCTGGTGATCCGCAGGATCTCGAAACTGGATACCGCGCGATGACGCTGTCGATACTGGCCGCCCGCGGCCTCGAGTTGCTGTTGTTGCTCGCCTGTGTCGCGGTGGCGCTCGGCACGCCCGGCGGGGGCACCCGCCAGCGGATCGCCGCGCGCGTGCGGCTGGCGGCCGGCCAGCATCCGCCGGCACCGGTGGCGGGGTGGCGGCAGCCGGGCGGCGTGCGCCTGGATCTCACGCGCCGGCTCGCGCAGCTCGGCGAACGGCTGCCGGTGCTCGACCCGATGCAGCGCGTGAAGCTCGGCCTGCAACTGACGCGCGCCGGCTTTCGCGAGCGCCGCGCGGTGCCGGTGATGATCGGGATCAAGCTGAGCTGCGGCGTGCTGTTCGCGTGCGGCGCGATC
Organism: Burkholderia sp. BCC0405; assembly: GCF_902833075.1. Lineage (NCBI taxonomy): Bacteria > Pseudomonadati > Pseudomonadota > Betaproteobacteria > Burkholderiales > Burkholderiaceae > Burkholderia > Burkholderia sp. BCC0405. The sequence continues at coordinate 522,841 of NZ_CADFEO010000001.1, read as the reverse complement.
GTGTTCAGCCCGCTGATTCCGCGCTTCGGCGAATACTTCGTGATCCGCGCGCTGGTGATGATCGCCGCGTTCGTGATCGGCGTGATCGTGCCGGAATACGTGCTCGGCGTGATGATCCGGCGGCGGCGGCGGATCGTCGCCGCATGCTTTCCCGATGCGCTCGACCTGCTGGTGATCTGCACGATGGCCGGCAACAGCCTCGCGTCGGGCATCCGGCGCGTCGCGCACGAACTGTCGCGCATCTGCCCGCCGCTCGCCGACGAGCTGACCGTGTGCGCGGACGAGCTGACGCTGAGCGGCGACGTAGCCGCGACGCTCGCGCATTTCGCGACGCGCGTCGATTTCACGTCGGCACGCTCGCTCGCGACGACGCTGACGCAGTCGCAGCGGTTCGGCACGCCGATCACGCAGGCGCTGCGCACGCTGTCGCGCACGGAGCGCACCGAGCAGATCGTCGCGCTCGAGGAACGGGCCGCGAAGCTCGCGCCGAAGATCACGCTGCCGATGATGCTGTTCATCCTGCCGACGGTCTGCCTGATCGCGGCGGGCCCGGCGGCGATCCGCCTGCTCGAGGTATTCAGATGACACGATCCGTCGTACGCGCGTTCGCGCTCGCGGCCGTGCTGCCGGTGCTGGCCGGCTGCGGCACGCCGGGCATCCAGACGCGGCCGGTGCTGTCGCACAAGAGCGACGACCCGCAGGCCGAATTGCGCATCGCCGACAGCGCGCTCGCCGGCGGCAACGTCGATCTCGCGTCGACGCTGTACGAGAAGGTGCTCGCGATGCATCCCGACTCGCTCGCGGCGCGGCTGGGGCTCGGCGACGTCAACTACCGCGCGGGTGACCTGGAGCGCGCGCGGATCCTCTACGACGAAGCGCAGCGGCAGGCGCCGGCGGCGCTCGGCCCGCGGCTCGGGCTCGCGCGCGTCGCGTTGCGGCAGCGGCGTCTCGACGAAGCCGCGCAGCGCTATCGCGACCTGCTGGCCGCGCAGCCGAACCATCCGCTCGCGGCGGAAGGGCTCGGCACCGTGCTCGACCTGCTGGGGCGTCATGCGGATGCGCAGGCCGTGTATCGCGACGCGCTGCGAGCGCATCCGGACGCGCAGGGGCTGCGCGTCGACCTCGGGTTGTCGCTCGTGCTGAGCAACCGGCCGCGCGAGGGCGTGAACGTGCTGCTCGACGTCGCCGGGCTGCCGTCCGCGCCGTGGCAGGCGCGCCAGAATCTCGCGTTCGCTTACGGCGTGCTCGGCAATACCGATTCGGCGAAGAAGCTGCTGTCCGCGGATTTGCCCGCGTCGGCGGTGGCCGACAACCTGCGCTTCTACCAGGCGGTGCGCGCGCGGCTTGCGTCGCGCGGGGTTTCCGGAGACGCCGGTAGCCCGCCGCCGCTGTCCGGTGCGGCGCTGGAGCCGGGCGTCGTGCCACCGGGCGCGGGGGCCGCAAAATGACATGCGGGGCGGCGGGCGCACGCCATACGCGCGGCGTCGTGTCCCTCGAGTTCGTGCTGATGCTGCCGTTCCTGCTGATGGTGCTGATCGGCATCATCGACACGAGCCTGATCCTGTGCGACAAGGCCGTCATCACGAACGCGAGCCGCGAGGCCGCGCGCGCCGGCGTCATGCTGCGCGTGCCGATGCTGACCACGACGCAGATCGCCAACGTTGCGCAGACCGCCATGCAGAACAGCCTGATCACCGGCGGCACCGCGACGACGCCGGTGGTGACCGTGACGCAGGCGAACGGCACGACGTCGGGCACCGCGCTGACGGTGACCGTGACCTACACGTATTCGGGGCTCGTGCTCGGGTCCGCGTTCAGTGCGCTGACCGGCCCGGTGACGGTCTCGGCGACGTCGGTGATGCTCTATGAATGACGTGACTGCCACGCAGCCCGTCGGCTCGGTGCAGCAGCGCTGTTCTTCCTGCCGTTCCTGATTCCGCTGCTGCCGTTCGGCGCGCCGGCGATCGACATCGCGCGCGGGTGGTCACGATGAACAACCCGTTGCGGAACGCGGCCGACGCGGCCGCGCTCGCGGCGGCCGATGCGACGATAGCGCCGGGCGGCGGCGCGATGAACGGGTCGCAGGCCGGGCCGGCGGCGAACGGCGGGATCGCGCGGCACTCGGCGGCCGGCGTCGGGCCGTGCCATGGCGCCTACGTGCCGCCGCGGCTCGCGTTTTGAGCCTCCGGGCCGGCACGGCGCACCAGCACGATGAGCGCGAACAGCGTCACGGCCGGGCCGATCTGCGGCCATTGCAGCCACGGGTTCAGGTATTCGACGACCGGCAGCAGCCACATGAGCGCGATCGCGGTCTGCTCGCCGCGTCGCCAGCCGTCCTGCCATCCGGCCGCCAGCATGCACGCGATCGCGATGCCGAGCCAGGCGAGCTCGTAGTGCCACACGTACGGGTTCGCAGCGAGCGTTGCGACCGCCAGCACCGCCGCGCGCAAGCGGATGTCGCGCGAGCGCGTCCACACGATGCAGGCGGTGGCGATCGCCACCACCGCGATGCACGCTTGCGCGACATACGCGGCACCGGGCGGCAGGCCCGCGAGGCGGAACGCGGCGAACGGCGTCGGCGACACGAGCCAGAACATGATGCTGTGCTCGAGGAGGAGCGAGCGCGCGACCGCCGTGCCGGCGACGAACAGCCGTAGCGACTCGACGCCGCAGATCAGGACGCTCAACGCGGCGAACGCGGTGGTGGCCAGGGCGGCCCACGCGATCGTGCGCCATGCGCGCGTGGCGACCAGCACGAACGGGAACAGGATGGCCATCTGCGGCTTGGCCGACAGCAGGCCGATGCAGAGGCCGGCCCACATCGGCCGACGCTCCGCCCAGCAGACGGCCAGCGCCGCGCACGACGCGGTCAGGAGCGTGTTCTGCCCGAATATCCCGGTGACGAACACGCACGGGGCGGCGACCAGCGCGAACCCGCCGACGCGCGATGCGCCCGGGATCGCGCCGAGCCGCGATACGCGCGAGGCGGCGAATCCGAACACGACGACGCCGAACGCGACGAACAGCGGATAGCCGATCGCATAGGGCAGCAGCGCCAGCGGCGTCACGAGCAGCAGGTTGGTGGGCGGGTACAGCCACGCGACGAGGTTTCCCCGGCGGAACTGCGGGAACAGGTCGGCCGCCAGCCGCGAGAAGGTCGGCAGATCGTACGCTTGCCATGGCGAGCCATGCAGCATCACGTACGACGCCGACCAGAACACCGCGTAGTCGGGGCCCGGGCGCGTCAGCGCGGTGGCGGGCGCGTCACGGACGACGGCTGCCCAGGTGGCGAGCAGCAGCGCGTAGCACGCGAGCGCGACCGCGCTGTACGCAACGATGCGCCGGGGTGTCAGCCACGCGCGGACGGGACGATCCGCCGATCGTATCGATTGCCGGGGGAGATCCATGCGTCGTGTGCGCGGTTACTTGACGGACGCTTGCCGCGCCGCACCGTGGCCGGCGGCCGCGGGCAGCGCCGTCCGGCGACGGGCCGCGTGCGTGCGCCTGAGCGGGAACTGCAGCAGCGTCGACGCGGGATGTGCGGCGGCGTCCCGCTGCGCGTGATAGCGCCGCCGCACGAGATAGACCGGACGCTGCTTCGACTCGTGATAGATGCGGCCGAGGTATTCGCCGATCACGCCGATACCGATCAGCTGGATGCCGCCGACGAACAGCATCACGGAGATCAGCGATGCGTAGCCGTGCACGGGATTGCCGAACAGCAGCGTGCGCATGACGATGAACGCACCGTAGACGAACGACAGCGCGGCGAACGCGAGACCGATGTAGGTCCACACGCGCAGCGGCACGGTGCTGAAGCTCGTGATGCCTTCGAGCGCGAAGTTCCAGCGCCGCCATCCGGAGAATTTGGAGCGGCCGCCGCTGCGTGGCGCACGCGTGTATTCGACGATCTCGGTGCGATAGCCGACCCACGCGAACAGGCCTTTCATGAAGCGCCGGCGCTCGGGGAGCGCGCGCAGCGCGTCGACGACCTGGCGGTCCATCAGGCGGAAATCGCCGACGTTCTCGGGCATCTCGACTTCGGAGAGGCGGTTGTGCACGCGGTAGTAGAGCGCGGCGGCCACGCGCTGCATCAGCGGGTCGCACATGCGGTCGGTGCGCTTCGCGGCGACGACCTCGGCGCCGGCGAGCCAGCGTTCGATCATCGCGGGGATCAGCGCGGGCGGATCCTGCAGGTCGGCGTCGATCAGGATCACGGCGGTGCCGGCGGCTTCGTCGAGGCCGGCGGTGAGCGCGGCCTCCTTGCCGAAGCGCCGGGTGAGATCGACGATGCGCACGCGCGGGTCGCCGGCGGCGACGTCGATCAGCCTGCCGAGCGTGTCGTCGCGGCTGCCGTCGTTGATGCAGACGATCTCGAAGCGGACCGACTCGACCGATTCGAGGATGGGCAGCGTGGTTGCAAAGAACGCGTCGATTGCTTCGTCCTCGTCGTGGAACGGCACGACGAGCGAGACCAGCGGCTTTCTGGCATGCGCGGACATACGTCCCCCGAGAGATCCGGCCTGCGCTGCACCGGATGGATCCGGTTGTCGTCCGCGGCAGGCCGGGCGAAAGGTGTTCCGATCCATTGTAGGCAGGAATCGGGGATTCGTAACGCGAATTGATGCGGGTGTGGCGGCCCGATCGCCGAGCGGCTGCCGTTCGCCGCATTCGAGCGCGACGGCGGTCGCGGCGCGTGGCGGGCCGCACTGCATCGGGCCGTGCCCGCCGCGGGCGAGCGCGGCATGTTCAACCCGTCGGGGCCGACGCGGCTGGTCGCCGCGATGCGCACGCTCGTCGCCTCGACGTTCGGCAACGACCTGCCGGATCTCGAGATGGCGCGCCCACGCCGAACGCGGCCCTGCGCGGCATCGCTCAGGCGGATACGTCGCGGATTGCGATCGATCCGACATCGACGCGCCGCGGCAGGATCGCGTCGGCCGCCGCGCGGTCGGCGACACGCTGCAGCACGTCGATGTCGGCGTCGCTGAGGCTGCGCTGCGCGAGCGCGGCCCGGCGCGCGATGTCGGTGGCCGCGTCGGTCGGCAGGCGCGTGAGCGACGCATAGACGCCCGCATAGTCGGCCGGATGCGCAAGCGCCCATTGCCCCGCGCGGGCGAGCCGCGCCAGTACGTCCGCGAGTGCCGCGCGCTTCGCGCGATCGTCGAGCGTCTCGACCGGCGACGTCAGGAACGCCAGCCCGGAATTGATGCCGCTGCCGTCGCGGACGACGCGCGCGCCGCGCCGTACCGCATGCCCGTAGTACGGGTCGAACGTCGCCCAGATGCCGATCCGCCGCGCCTCGAATGCGGCGAACGCATCGACGGGCAGCACGAAGCGCACGTCGACGTCGCGCGGCGCGAGGCCGTGTTCGCGCAGCGCGCCGTACAACTGGTACTGCGAGATGCTGCCGCGCGCGGACGACACGACGACGGTCTGCCCTTTCAGGTCGGCGACGGTGCGGACCGGCGAATCGGGCGGCACGACGATGCCGAGCGACGCCGGCGAGCCGACGCGTGTCGCGACGATCCGCAACGACGGGTCGCCGAGCGCGGCCGTCAGCACGGGCAGGTCGCCGGCCGGCGCGAGATCGATCGCGCCCGCGCGCTGCGCCTCGAACAGCGGCGCGGCGCCCTGGAAGTTGGCCCAGCGGAACCGGTAGCGCGTACCGTCGAGCACGCGCGCGGCTTCCGCGAGCGCGCGCAGGCCGCCGGCCTGGTCGCCGAGCACGAGCGTGACGCCGGACAGATCGGCGCCGGCTGCGTGGGCGGGCCGTGCGACGCCGCCGGCGAGCGGTGCGGCGGCGAGGGCGGCCAGACGCTGCAGCACGCGGCGGCGCGCCGGAGCAGAGGAGGGATTCATCGGCGGGGTGTCCTCGGTGATCCGCGCGCGGGCGGCGCGGCTGCCGGGCAGGTTACGGAATCGGTTTGCGGCCGACAAACATCGAATCGTGCAATGCATATTCGTGCGGCGACGGCCGGCATCGCCGCCAGCGCCGCACGCGGGTGTTTCATGCGGGGGCGTGCGTGGCCGACGGAACCGTCCGCAGGAACGCGCGGACCGCCGGCGCCTTTTCGAAGCGCCGATGCGCGAGCGCCAGTTCCGACGTGATCGGCTTGCCGGCGATCGGCCGGTACACGACGCCCGGCAGCGACACGCAACCGGCGAGCGCGTCGGGAATCACGGCGACCCAGCCATTCACGGATACGCACGCGAGCACCGCGAGCAGGCCGCCCGGGCGTGCGGCGATCAGCGGTGCGAAGCGGCCGCGGCGCGCGACTTCGAGCGTGCCGCGCTCCTGTTCGGGTACCGCGAAGCGCGCGTCGGCGAGATCGGCGGCGCGAAGGGTCGCCATCGACGCGTAGCGCGACCCGGCCGGCACGGCCGCGACGAATACGTCGCGCTGCAGCGTGACGACCCGCAGGCCGCCGGGCAGCGGCATCGGCGGGCGCACGTAGGCGAGGTCGAGCCGGCCCGTGTCGAGCTGGTTCGCGACGTCGTCCATCGGCACTTCGCGCAGGTTCAGCTCGATGCGCGGATGCGCGTCGCGAAACGCGCCGACGGTGCGCTGCAAGGTGCCCGAATAGACAGCCGACGACACGTAGCCGATCTCGATCCGGCCGAGTTCGCCGCGCTCGGCCAATGTCGCGAGTTCGCGGCCGCGCTGCAGGTGCTCGACCGCGGCGCTCGCCTCGGCGAGATAGGCCTCGCCGGCCGCGCTCAGCGTGACCGCGCGGCGCGACCGGTGAAAGAGGCGCACGCCGAGCACGCGTTCGGCCTCCTGGATCTGCCGCGTGAGCGCGGGCGGCGCCATGTCGAGCGCTTCGGCCGCGCGGGCGAAGTGCAGATGCCGGGCGACGCTCAGGAATGCGCGCACGTGGCGGAATTCGAGCCGGTCCATGATTGCAATTTTCGTTAATAAAACAGCTTGGAAGTGTCAATGACGGGCAATACGGGAAAGCCTAGCATACGCCTCGTCGATCTCGTTCCGGAGCAGCCGATGTCCCAGTCTTCACCGGCGTCGCGCGCAGGCGCGGCCGCCGCCCCGCGCACGGGCGCCCGCATGCCCGCCGCCGCGACGCTCGCCGTCGCGTCCGCGACCTGCTCGCTGATCGTGCTCGACACGAACGTCGTCGCCGTGTCGCTGCCGAGCATCGCGCGCAGTTTCCACGCGAGCTTCGCCGATATCGAATGGGTCGTGAGCGCGTACATGACCGCGTTCGCCGCGTGCCTGCTGCCGGCGGGCGGGCTGGCCGACCGCTTCGGCCGCAAGCGGATGCTCTTCACGGGGCTTGCGCTGTTCTTTCTCGCGTCGCTCGGCTGCGGCGTCGCGCCGACGGCCGGCTGGCTGATCGCCGCGCGGGCGGTGAAGGGCGGCGGCGCCGCGCTGCTGCTGACGGCCGCGCTCGCCGTGATCGCGAACCGTTTTCCGGACGGGCGCGAACGGGCGCGCGCGTGGGCGATCTGGGGCATGTGCATGGGGATCGCGACGGCCATCGCGCCGCTCGTCGGCGGCGCGATCACGCAATGGATCGGCTGGCGCTGGGTGTTCCTGCTGAACCTGCCCGCCTGCCTGCTGCTCGCGGCCGGTGCGCGCGTTGCGATCGACGAGTCGCGCGATCCGCACGCGAAGCGCGTGGACGCGGCGGGCAGCCTGCTGTTCGGCGCGGCGCTCGCGTGTGCGATCGCGGCGCTGATCGGTGCACCGTCGCACGGCTGGCTGTCGGCCGCGACGCTCGGCCGGCTCGCGCTTGCCGCCGCGCTGTTCGCGGCGTTCATCGGCGCGGAGCGCTGGCAGGCGCGGCCGATGATCGATCTCGCGCTGTTCCGCCAGCCGCGCTTCGTCGGCGCCGTGCTCGCGATGTTCGGCTATGCAGCGTGCGCGCAGGTGATGATGACGTTTCTGCCGCTGTACCTGCAGAACGCGTTCGGGATGTCGGCGATCGATGCGGGGCTCGGGATGCTGCCGTTCGCGTTCGCGATGATCGCCGGGCCGTCGCTCGGCGCGGCGCTGGCCGCGCGCGTGGCGTCCGGCGGCGTGCTGGCGGGCGGGCTCGCGCTGATCGGCGCGGGCAACCTCGCGACCGCGGCGCTGACGGCCAGTGGCGACTACCGGCTCGTCGCGCTCGGCATGGTCGTGACGGGCTGCGGCGCGGGCATCATGAACGGCGACACGCAGAAGGCGATCATGGCGTGCGTGCCGCCGAACCGCACCGGCATGGCATCGGGCATCAGCACGACGACGCGCTTCTCGGCGATCGTGACGGCCGTCGGCGTGCTCGGCGCGGTGCTGGCGGCGAGCACGCATGCGCGGCTCGACCGCTTGCTGTCCGCCGCGCCGGGCCTGCGCGCGTTCGCCGACGCGTCGTTCATGTCGAGTCTGCTCGCCGGCGATCTCGCGCGGGCGCTCGAGCGCGTGCCGCCGTCGGCCGCCGGTGCGCTCGCGCAGGCGGCGCCCGTCGCATTCGCAAGCGGGTTCGCCCATGCGCTGACGGTGAGCGGCGTGCTTGCGCTGGTCGCGGCCGTCGTTGCCTACCAGTTGCTCGCGCAACCGATGCGCGACGCGTGACGGTGCGCCGCGCGCGCTGTCAACTCCTCAATGCGTTGCGATCGGCTTCGGCCTCGTGCAGGTCGCGCGTCGCTTCGCGCAGCTTGTCCTGTTTGTCGGCGAGCTTGCGCCGGGCCTTCTCGACCTTGCGCGCGTCGTCGTGCGCCTGGGCTTCGCGTACGCGCGCCTGCGCGTCCCGCACGTCGCCCCGAGCCTGTTCGACATCGCGCTGCTTGTCCTGCACCTTGCGTTCGGCACGCGAAAGCTGGCCGGCGTCCGTGCAGTTCTCCTGAACTTGCGCGAGCGCGATCTGCTGGTGCATCAGCTGTTGCGTATGACCGAACCGCTTCGCTTGATCGATCTGCGTCTGCAGCGCGCGGATGCGCGTCGCGCAATCCTGTGTGTCGGCGAACGCGGGGGAGTGGGCCAGCAGCACGAACGGTGCGGCCACGGCGATCAGGTAGGTTTTCATCGGCATGCCCTCGGATTCCGGATGACTCTCTCGAATGCCGTCATTGTGCATAGCGCGTCTGCCGCGAGTAAATAGGACGGGGCCTACCGCGGGCGCCGCCGCATCGGATTCAATGCGGCTTCGTTGTCGCGCGGTGCGCACGCGTCGCGCGTGCAATGGGTGTCCGGTGGGTGCGGCCGCAGTGCGTGGCGCGATGTCGCACCGGCGAGCGCGGCGTATCGGGCGCAGGGGCGGCGCTCGTGTCGGCCGCCTGGACCGCCGAGACGGCCGGTAACGCGGCCTCGGCGTCGAGCCACGCACGCGTCGCTTCCGCGATCAGCCCGCGCAACCAGCGCCCGCCCTCGGCGCACTCGCCCGATTCGTTCCAGGTCATCCGGTACACGATGTCCGGCGGTTCGGCCGGCACCGCGACGGCGGCGAGCGGCAGCAGCTTCGCATAGTGCCGCGCGAGCCGGTACGTGGTGGTCAGGAGCATGTCGGTGCGCACCAGCGCATGCGCGGCGAGTTCGAAATGCGGCAGCGTGACGACGATCCGCCGCTGCAGGCCCACGCGTTCAAGTTGCTGGTCGATCGCGCCGGACGCTTCGCGCCACGACGGTGTCGGGCACAGCTGCGGCGCTTCGGCAAAATCGGCAGCCGTCATCGTGCCGCGTCGCGCGAGCGGATGCGTCGCGCGCATCAGGCACACGATGCGATCGTGGAACAGGTCGTCCTGCCGGAACCGCGACGCGCGTGCCGGGCGATTGTCGATCACCACGTCGAGTTCGCCGTCGGCCAGCGCGCGCTCGTCGTCGAAGCCGTCGCCGAGCGGATGGAACACGAGCTGCGCGCTCGGCGCGCGTTCGCGGAACAGCGTGACGAGCTTCGGCACGAACAGCACGTTCAGGTAGTCGGGGCAGCCGATCCGGTAGGTGCGCACCGACGTGCGCGCGTCGAACGTCGGCTGCTGGATGCGGATGAAGTCGATCACGCGCAGCGCGTTGCGCAGCGGTTCGATCAGCCGTGCACCGAATTCGGTCGGCACCATCCCGTAGCGGCTGCGCACCAGCAGCGGATCGCCGAGCAGCGTGCGCAGGCGCTTGAGCGCGGCGCTGGTGGCCGGCTGCGACATGTTCAGGCGCACGGCCGCACGCGACACGGTGCGCTCGGTCAGCAGCACGAGCAGGATGCGCATCAACCGTGCATCGAGCACGTCGAGCGCGCCCGCGGCGTCGGACGCGGCGCCGGGCGGGGCGTTCGGGTCTAGTGTGTCCCGCATGCCGATACGCCTCCCGGCGCCCCGATGCCCGAGCGCGACGCAGCAGCGGGCCGGCGGCGCGTCATTGTGCGAAGGTGCCCGGCCAGCCGACGATCCGCTTCGGGCGCGGCGGCGCGAGGTCGGGGTTGTGCAGCCGCGGGCTCGGCGCGGGGTTGCGCGCGGCCGAATCGGTTCGATGCGATGCGTCGTCCGCGCCGAGCGCGAGGCCCGGGCGGTGGGTGGCTTCCAGTTGCACGCCGTTGTCTCCTTCCATGTGCGGGGCGCGCAACCGGCAGCGTGGGAACGCTGCGCCGGCCCGGCCACCGTGGACGTTATGTCTCGGATTTGTTCGCGAGTATGGAAGGCCGGCACGGCGATGGGAAATTAAATATTCGGTTGGGCGTCATTTGAAAAATGAATGCAATGCGGGCGCCGGCGACGGCAGGCGCGGCACGGGAATTGCTCGCCAGCGGGCTCCATCCACATCGACATCAGCGGAGGTGTCATGCAGCGATATTCACTTCGTCATGTGTCGCGGGCCGTCTTTGCCGGCATCCTGATTGCGGGCCTGGCGGCAGGTGCGGGCTGCCAGAAGAAGAGCGACAGCAGCGGCGCGAGCTCCGACACGAGCGCAACGGGCGGCATGTCGGCCGCGCCGTCGGGCACGCCGAGCAGCGGCGCGGCCGGCAGCAGCAGCGACAGCGGCGCGAGCATGCCGGGCGCGGCCTCCGCGCCGGACGGCGCGAGCGGCGGCTGACCCGCGGCTGATCTGCGGTTATCCCGCGGTAATCCCGCGGTAATCCCGTGTGCCGGACGTTGCCCCGGCCGTGTGCGGGGTCGACGTCCGCTTGAGGCGGCGCCGTGCCGGCCTGGCACGTGCGCCGGGTGGTGTGCGTGCGCTCTGCCGCGCACATGAAAGATTTGCAAGGACCGTTGTAGCGATTCCCGGACCGGCGCCGACGGCCTGATCGCGGCGCACGCCGGCCGGACAAGGAGGTGCGATGCAGAACGTGGAATCGAATCCTGCCCCGGAAGATCGGGGAGACGAGGCGGCGAAGCGCCCGGCGACCGCGCCGGCGGCGCGCCGCATGCCCGATGCGGCGGGCGGGCGCCCGTTGACGCCCGAAATGATTGCCGCGAAGACGCCGACCGGCCTGCCGCCGATCGAACGCGGCACGCATGCGCCCGATAGCGGCGACCCGGTGCGGCGAGCGGCCGCCCGGATCGCGACGCTCGACAACGCGTGCATGGCGATGACCGACACCATGGTCGACGTCGACGGCAAGGGCATGGAGGCGGCCGCGGGCGCGTCGAAATGGCACGACAACGTGATTCATTCGAACGCGTCGCTCGACGAAGCGGTCGAGACGCCCGACGAAGGGCTCGGCGGGATCGAGAGCCGTCCGTCCGGCAACCTGCCGCAGATCGCGACGCGGCCGGGCTGGCACGTGCGTCATGTCGGCGCTGTCGACGTCGAGCGCGGCGATGGCGCGCGCGCCGAGCATGTGATCGTCCTGGAGCGGAACAGCTGACGGCGTGGCGGGAAGGTGCGGCGGGCGGCACGATCGCGCCGCCCGCCGCAACCGTTGGCGGTCCTTATTGCGGACCGAGTTCCTGCGCGGACGTATCGGCGTCGTTGCCCTGCGCAACCAGCACGTGGATATCGTTCGGCGTCACGTCGCCGACCCCGCCCGACGGGATCGTCAGCAGCAGCCAGTCGGCGTTGTTGTTGATGGTGACCGGCGCGGTCTCGAGGATCGGCGTCTTGCTGCCGGCCGTCGTGACGATCACCTGGTAGCTGCCGCCGTTCAGGTAGATCGAATCCTGCGTCGACGCCGGCACCGCGTTCTGGTAGGCCGCGCCCGCGAGCGTCGGGCTTTGCGTCGTGATGTCGGTGCCGGGCGGGACGATGTACATGTCGACGTTCTGCGCGTTCGGCGACGCGTTGAAGCTGCGCACGCGCGCCTTGTCCGACAGCAGGCCCTTGTCGTACGGATCGTCGATCACGGAAATCAGCGACGTCGTGCTCGGCAGTGCGATCGTCGTGTAGTGATGGCCGTTTGCCGCGCTGAACGACTGCGCGGCGATGGTCGTCGTCGTGCCCGAGACGTCATAGCTGGCGTTCTGCGTACCCGAGTCGATGTCGTGATAGCGCGTCACGCCCTTGTACGCGATACCGCCCTGGTCGAGCTTCGCGTTCAGGTAGTAGTCGAGGTTCGGCCCGGCCGGCACCGCGTTGATGAAGCGCGCCTGCGGCTTCGAGATGCCGAGTTCGGTGCCGACGTCGTTGCCGTCGCCGCCGCATGCCGCGAGCATGGAAACGACCGAGCACAGGGCGACCAGCGTTCGTATTGATTTCATGTTGTCCTCTCGTTCAGGGAACCTGCATTGCGGTGCGGGATCGCCGCGCGAAGGGTCGCGCGGTGCGCAGCGCCGGTTGAGGGAAGGATGCTGTCCGCCGGATCGGCGGGCGCGTGGATAACGCAAGCGATGTGCCTGCGTGACGAACGGCGGCGGGAGCGAGCCGGGAAGCGGCGGCAGGAAGCGGCGGCAGGAAGCGGCGGCAGGAAGCGCGCACGCGCCGCAGGGGCAGCGTGCGCGGGGCGGGGCAGGCAGGGTGGGGCGGGCCGCGCGCTCGGCGCGGTTGTAAAAACGACCGCGTCGCGCGCGGGACGGGCTGTGTCAGCGGTTGACGAGCCGGGCCGGATAGGCGAGCGCGAAGGCGCAGCCGATCACCATGCACGCGGCGAAACCGTACAGCCCCGCGCTTTGCGAATGGAACGTGTCGCGCAGCCAGCCGATGAAGTAGGTGCTGCCGAACCCGCCGAGGTTGGCGATCGAGCACGCGAACGCGATCCCGCCGGCGGCGGCCGACCCCTTCAGGAACGTCGACGGCAATGCCCAGACGACCGGCATCGCGGCGGCCGCTCCCGCGTTGATCAGCGAGAACAGCAGCACCGTCCCGAACGTGCCGTGCGACGACGATGCCGCAATCGCCAGCGCGACGGCCGACACCATGAACGGCACGACGATGTGCCAGCGGCGTTCGCGCGCGCGGTCGGAACTTGCGCCGCAATACAGCGTGGCGAGCACGGCCGCGGCATTCGGGATCACCATCAGCCAGCCGATGTGATACGCATCCTTTACACCCGTGTCGCGCAGGATCGTCGGCAGCCAGAAGCTCACCGCATAGAGGCCGAGCAGCACGCACAGGTCGATCAGGCCGAGCGCCCATACCTTCGGATCGGAGAACGCCTTGCCGAGCGCATGGCTCTTGTTGCCGGACGGATCGGCGTCGAGGTTCGCACGCAACGCGTGCTTCTCGTCGGCAGTCAGCCACTGCGCGGATTCGATGTTGTTGGGCAGCCAGCGCAGCACCGCGAAGCCGAGCAATACCGACGGCAGCGCTTCGAGCAGGAACAGCCACTGCCAGCCGCCGAGCCCGTGCGTGCCGTCGAACGCGCGCATGATCCAGCCGGAGATCGGGCTGCCGATCATGCTCGACAGCGGCAGTCCGACCATGAACAGCGCGACGATCCGCGCGCGGCGCGCATCGGGATACCACTGCGTCAGGTACAGCAGCACGCCGGGCAGGAAGCCGGCCTCGGCCGCGCCGAGCAGGAAACGCACGATGTAGAACTGCATCGGCGTGTGCACGAACATCGTCGCCCCCGACAGCAGGCCCCACGTGATCATGATCCGCGCGATCCACAGCTTCGCGCCGACGCGTTGCAGCACCAGGTTGCTCGGGACTTCGAACAGGATGTAGCCGGCGAAGAACAGGCCGGCGCCGAGCCCGTACACGGTATCGCTGAACTTCAGCGCGTCGAGCATCTGGAGTTTCGCGAGCCCGATGTTGATGCGGTCGAGATAGGCCGCGAAGTAGCACAGGCAGAAGAGGGTAATCAGGCGCAGCGTGACCTTGCGGTAGAGATTGCCGTGCAGCGCGTCGTCGGGGGAAACGGCGGCGCTCGGGTGTGCGGTAGACATGGGATTGCCCCTGTTCGAAGGTGACGGATGAATGGGTGGCCGATCGACGCGAGCGAACGTTCCGCTGCGCACTGGAGTCTGTATATCACGGCAATTAAGTAGCGTACACACTAGAAAATACCGAATCGAACAGGCACGGTTCCGGCCACGTGACGGCAAGCATTAGTGTGAAAAAAACCACGTGTTTGACGAGGTTTTTGACGGGGATCCATGCATGTTTCAAGAGGGTGGCGAGAGGAATTGGCATGCACATGATTCGTGCGTATGCACTTAAAAGTGGAGTGTATGCACGAAAATTTGCCGATGTACGCAAGCACTTGCGCGGCAGCAGGTTCGAACGTGTATGGCTTGCCGTCTCGGCGACGTTCCCGGCAGCCGATGCGCAGCCGTCAGGCGATCGTCAGGCGCGCCGCGCACCGGGTGCCGCGAATGCTGATGCACCGCAATGAAGCGGCAACCCGGCTTCCGGTCGAGCCGAATTGAGGGTGTACACTGCTTGTCTTTCACTGACTTGCGGCACGAGCCTTTACTTTCATGGCGTCTTCCAAGGATTCCTACGACTTTCACGACCAGGTCGGGCACCTGCTGCGCCGCGCGTATCAGCGACACGTGTCGATCTTCCAGGAGGCGATTCCCGATTCGGATCTCACGGCCGCGCAGTTCGTCACGCTGTGTGCGGTCAAGGAGCGCCAGGCGTGCTCGCTGAACGACATCGTCAAGGCGACCGCGATCGACCAGGCGACGATCCGCGGCGTGGTCGAGCGGCTGAAGGCGCGCGCGCTGATCGAGGTGCTGCCCGATCCGAACGACGGCCGCAAGCTGATCGTGCGCGCCACCGCGACCGGTCTCGCGCTGATCGACCGCACGGTGCCGTTCGCGCGGCAGGTGACGGAGCGCACGTATGGCGCGCTCAATCCGGGCGAGCGGGTCGCGTTGCAGTTTCTGCTGCGCAAGATGATGGAAGAAGACGGCGACGCGTGATGCGCGCCGCTCGCGGAGGGAGCCGCACCCGTCTGGCCGGCCTGTTTGTCGGCCGGCTTGATTCCGCGACGAAGCTGAGAGCGCTCAAGCCGCGCCGGTTGCCAGATGCTCACCGGCCGCGTCGACCGTCATCAACCGGCCTGCGTCGCGCAACGCGGCCCGGACCGTCTCCGGTGTAAACGGCGGCGCATAGAACCGCACGCCGGTCGCATCGAACAACGCGTTCGCGACGGCGGCAGGGCCCGGCACCGACGCCGATTCTCCCGCACCGAGCGGCGGCTCGCCTTGCCTCGGCATCAGCACGACATCGACGTCCGGCACTTCCGCGAAGGTCAGGATCGGATAGCTCGCCCATTCGCGCGACGCGACCTTGCCGTCGGCGAAGCGCACGCGCTCCTTCAGCGTGCGGCTCAATACCTGGATCACGTTGCCGTGGATCTGGTGACGCACGCCATCGGGGTTGATCATCGTGCCCGTGTCCTGGCCGACCGTCACGCGTTCGATGCGGATCTCGCCCGACACGCGATCGACGCTCAGGTCGACGATCCATGCCGACCACGCCGCGCCGAAGCCGGGGAAGCGGCTGTGCACGTAGCGCGCGTAGGCGATCCCGCGGCCGCGCACGAGCCGCGATGGAGCCGGTTCATGCGGCGTGCGCCGCATTCGCGGCGTCCAGCCCGCGCGATCGGCCACCGCCTGCAGCAGGTCGGACGCGCGCGTGTCCTGCAGATGGCGCAGCCGGAATGCAAGCGGGTCGGCGCCGGTGAGCGCCGCGCATTCGTCGACGAACGCATCGTGCGCGAACGAGTTCGGCAGCGCCGACACGCCGCGCAGCCACGACGCGCGCACGAGCGGTGCGAGATCCTCGCAGACGAAGCGGCGATGCGGGCTCGCGTAAGGCGACACGGCCGTGCGGTCGCCCATCTCGAATACGCGCGGCTCAGGCGCGATCGTGCCGGTTAGCAGCGCCGCGAGCAGCGGCGCGTCGTTCGACGGGTAGCGCGTGGTGAAGTCGTAGCCGAGCAGGCGGCCGTCACGCGTGACGGTGCCGGTCACCTGCATCAGCTGGCCCGTGCCTTTCGGTTCCCACAGATGTTCGTCCGCGCGCGAGAGCTGCACGCGCACAGGGCGGCCGACCGCGCGCGACAGCAGCAGCGCGTCGCCGCACACGTCGTCCGCGCCGTTGCGGCCGTAGCAGCCGGCCGCTTCCATCCGCACCACGTCGAAATCGGCTTCGTCGCGCGCGACGAGCGTCGCGAGGTCGTAGCGCAGCGATACGGGGTTCTGCGTGCCGGACCACACGGTGATCCGGCCGTCGCCCGGTTCGCGGTAGTCGGCGAGCGCGCATGACGGGCCGATCGAGCCGTGCATCTGGAACGGCCACGCATAGGTGCGCGACAGCGTGATCGTGTTGGGCTGCGTACGCGCGGCGTCGACATCGCCTTCGTCGAGCAGCACGCGGCGTCTGGCCGGTGCGGCGGCGATCGCGGCGGCCGGTTCGCCGAGCGGCGGCAGTGCGGGGAGTGGCCGCCACGTCACGCGCAGCTGGCGCGCCGCGCGGATCGCGTGTTCCTCGCGCTCGGCCACCACGCCGACGAAATCGCCGATCGCGACGACGGCCACGCGCCCCGGCACGTCGGCCACCGACGCGCGGTCGACATCGACGAGCGAGGCGCCGACGAATGCGCCGCTGTCGTGGCCTGCATACGGCGGCCGCACGACACGGCCGTGCAGCATGCCGGGCACGCGCATGTCGTGCACGAACGTGAGCTGGCCGGTTGCCTTCGCGGGCAGGTCGACGCGCGGCGATGACCTGCCGACGATCCGGTATTGGGCGGGGTCCTTCGTGCGGGTATTCAGGTCCAGCGTCAGCGCGATCCGGTGCGCGGCGACGAGCGTGGCGAACGTGGCCGTTTGCCCGTTCGCCGAGATCGTCGCATCGTCGATTTGCAGTTGCGCCGGGTCGACACCGAACCGTTCGGCGGCAAGCGCCAGCAGCGCGTGGCGCGCCTGCGCGGCCGCACAGCGCAGCGGCGTCGCGGAAATCTGGATCGTCGCGCTCGCGATGGTCGGGCCCTGGTTCGGTGTCGCGGCCGTGTCGCCGAGCACCATCGTCACGCGCGCGGCCGGCACATCGAGTTCCTCGGCGACGATCTGCGCGAGCGACGTGCGGATGCCGGTGCCGAGATCGACGTGGCCGTTGAACGCGAGGATGCGGCCGTCGTCGAGAATCGCGACGAACACTTCCGGCAGCGCCGGCACGTAGGACGACAGGCTGCCCGGCTGGCCGGGCGCCGGCTTGACGGGCGGCGCGGGCGGCCGGATCACGGTCAGGCAGCCGTTGCGCGCGAGCAGTTCGGAGCGGTTCACGGATGACGGGTCCTGTCGAGGGAGAGGCGGCGCGCGGCCGGCTGCGGCGTGTGCGGGGCGAGGCGGCCGGCGGCCCGGGCGTCCTGTTCGCGGTGTGTGGCGAGGGCAATGACGGTGACCGTCGCGCGCGCGCGTGCCCAATCTAGGCCGCCAAAAGAGCAGCGTCAACCGGGCGGGCGCCCGCCGGCCAGTCACGCCGCCGGCCCGCCGCGACGGATCATCGCGTGCGCGCCTGCATCGCATCGATTGCCGCGATCGCATCGTCGAGCGGCATCACTGCCGCGTATTTCTGTTGCATGTCGAACAGGTTCGCGTCGTGCGGCGCGATCGCGCGATCCCCGACGCAATCGGCGAGCACGAGCGGGCGGAACCCGTGCGACATCGCGTCGACCACGCTCGCGCGCACGCAGCCGCTCGTCACGGCGCCCGCGACGAGCAGCGTCTGCACCGCCCGTTGCGCGAGCCACGGCGCCAGTTGCGTGCCGAAGAATGCCGACGGCACGGTCTTGCGCACGACGAGTTCGCCTGGCGCGGGCGTGAGCTCCGGCACGATCGCGCTGTTCGGATGGTGTTCGGTCAGCGTCGCCATGCCGGGCACCTTCAGCGAGAAAACGTTGTCGTCGCTGCCGTCGTCCGCATACACGATGCGGCTGTGCGCGACGGGCCAGCCGCGTTCGCGCGCGAGCGCGAGCGCACGCGTCGTGCGCGCGATCGCCGGTGCGATGTTGCCGCCGCCGAACGTGGCGGGATCGGCGAAGCCGACCACGAAGTCGACGATCAGCAGGCCGATGTTGCCGTGCGGCGGCAGCGGCGTGCCGAAACCCTGCTGGCGATACACGTTGGCTTCGGCGTGGCGGGAAAGATCGTTCATGGTGTCGGGTGCTCGTGGGTCACGCGGGTTGATCGGTCACGCGGCCGTCGCGCACGACGGTTGCGCCGTCGAGTTCGACCGTGCAGCGGCGCAGCGGGATGTCGATGTGGCAGGTGGTCGTGCGGTTGCCGCCGCCTTCGTTGTTCGGGCCGAGCGAGAACAGGAAGTTGCCCTCGAATGCGCGTGCGTCCATCCCGATCGTCGCCTCCCGGTCGTACAGCCCGAGCGTCGACCAGCGCGCGCGCGGCTGCAGCCCCCAGCCGACATGCGAGATCGCATAGCCTTCGGGGTCGGCGAAGGTCTCCATGTAGTCGCGCAGCAGGTCGGCGTCGACGCCGCCTTCGATGCGCGTTGCATAGCCGCCTTCGACGGTCAGTACGATCGGTTCGCTCACGTAGCGCTTCTGCGGCAACAGGATGTCGCCGCGATCGATCACGATCGTGCCGCGCGCGGTGCGGTCGTTCGGGTAGGTCAGCGCGAAGCCGCTCGGCCAGTGGTCCCAGCGGCCCGGCGCGTCGACGAAGCCGTATTCGGCCGTCGGCGGGAACTCGCCGAGCGGACACACGAGCGCGGTGCCGGCCGCCGACGTCACGCGCATCTCGCGGGCGGCGGCGATCCGTTTCGCCGCGGCGAGCACGCGCGTGCGGTCGGCGAGCGTGGGCACCATCCGCACGAGCACTTCGGGCGGCTCAACCGCGAGCAGGATTTTCGTGCCGGACTTCAGGATATCGTGCTGCTCGGGCGAGAACAGCAGCGTCATCAGGTCGAGCACGAGGTCGCTCTCGCGCAGCGCGGCGATCGCGGCCTTGTTGCCGGTCAGCGGCGTCGTGCCGAGATACGCAAGCGGGTCGCGGCTGAACGCCTTGTCGCCGTTCACCGGCGGCAGGTCGAGCCGGTTGACGATCGCGCCCATCGTTTGCGTCGCGATCAGTGCGCACGACAGTGTTTGCGGGTGAGTGGCCGCGCTCGTCAGGATCGTGACGGTCTGGCCCGGTTCGAGGCGTGACAGCGCGAGCACCTGCTTCCACGCGTCGATCAGTTGGGTATCGCTGACTGGCATCGTCGGCTCCGGTAAAGGCGTGAAGGAAAGGGGCGGGCGCCGCGCGATCAGGCTGCGAGCGGCGCGCCGAGGAAGTCGCCGAATGCCGCGTAGAAGCCCGGCGCGTTGTCCCAGGGAATCATGTGGCCGGCGTCGGGCACGCGCACGTGCCGCATCGACGGCGTCGCGCGCCGCAGTTCGGCGACGTCGTCGTCGCGCACCACGTCGCCGCGTTCGGCCGTGATCAGCAGCGACGGCACGGCCAGCTGCGCGGCGTCCGCGTGGAAATCGTCGGTATGAAAGCCTTCGTACGTCGCGCGCACCGCGCGCTCGTCGCAGGTATGCAGCCATTCGGCGCGCAGCTGCAGTTCGGCGTCGGTCCAGGTTGGGCAGAACGCGCGCATGCCTTCGGCGTCGGTGCCGGCGCGCGCGAGCGCCATCGAGTCGATGTACCACGGCAGCTTGCCCGGGTAGTCGCGACGGTTCGGGCCCGACACGGGCGGATCGACGAGCACGACCGATTCGAGCCCGCGGATAGTGCGCCGCGCCGCGCGCGCGGCGATCCGCGCGCCCATCGAATGGCCGACGAGGCTCGTGCGCGGCAGGCCGAGCGCGGCGACGAGTGCCGCGATGTCGTCGGCCTGCGCATCGAGGCTGTAGTCGAGCGATGGCGACGCGTCGGACAGCCCGCGGCCGCGCACGTCGAGCACGTAGGTATCGAACGCCGCGCCGAATACTTCGCCGACGAAACCCCACGTGATCGCGGGGCTCGTGATGCCGGGAATCAGCACGATTGCCGGGCGCGATGCGCGCGCGCCGGTCGCGCCGCCGTAGCGCAGGTAGTGCTGGCGGATGCCGTTCGCGCGAACATTCGCGCCGTACAGGAAAGTCGAGGGCATGTGGGCTCCGTCGAAAGGGGCGCGCTCAGTACGCGCCGGACAGCAGTGCGCCCGCGCCGGGCACGATCGGTTCGAGGTCGAGTTCGCGCAGCATCGCGTAGGTCGTCGCGATCGCGGCCGTGATCACGGGCTTGCCGGTCATCGCCTCGACCTTCGCGACGGCCGGCAGCGACGGCATCTGCACGCAGGCGGACAGCACGATCGCATCGGCGTCCTGGTAAGGCAGCGTCTTCACGATATCGGGCAGGCGCGCCGGGTCGTGGCGGCCGACGTCGAGGTTGTCGGGGATTTCCAGCGCGCGGTACGCGAGCACGTCAAAGCCTTCGTTGCGGATGTAGTCGACCACGAGTTCGGTCAGCGGCAACATGTACGGCGCGACGACGACGATCCGCTTCGCGCCGATCACCTTCAGCGCGTCGACGAGCGCGCCTGCGCTCGTCAGCACCGGCGCCTGTGCGCCGTTGTCCGCCGTGTGCTTCGTCAGGCGCGCCTGCGACACGCGGTGGTAGCCGTGCCCCATCGCCATGATCGCGACGAGGCACGCGTAGCCGAGTACGTCGACGCGCGCATCGCTCAGTTCCACCGCGCAGCGGTCGGATTCGGCATCCATCGCCGCGAGTTCTTCCTTGACGACCTTCTTCATCCGCATTCGGCTCGAGTGATACGTGAAGCGCTCGGGGCGGATCGCTTCGCGCAGCCGCAGCATCGCGGGAATCTCGGTTTCCATCGTCGTGTTGGAACTCGGCACGATCTGGCCGATGCGGTAGGTCTTGCTCATGGCGGGGGAGGCTCCGTGTCGGTAAGGATGGGGCGGCACGCTGGCGCGGGATCGCCGGATGTCGAGCAAAGTCTAGTGTGTACATTTAAAAATCGCAATGGATAAAAATGGCGCAGAACGTGTGATGGTCGCCTTATGCCTCGAATATTCGTGGAATTATTGGTGTTTTCCCGAATGTCTCTGCGACCGGCGACAATCCGCTTGTCATGAATAAATTGAGTGTGTACGCTATATAAACGCCATTCAATCCGCCCGTTCTCGCGCCGTGTCCGGCGGCGGGCCCACGATCAGGAGATCCGCATGAGCACACCCCGTATCGCAATCATCGGCGCCGGCCTCGGCGGCACGGCCGCCGCGGCGCTGCTTCAGCGTGGTGGCTACGACGTCGCGCTGTACGAGCAGGCGCCGGCGTTCTCGCGCCTCGGCGCGGGCATCCACCTCGGCCCGAACGTGATGAAGATCATGCGGCGCATCGGCTGCGAGGACGCGCTGGAGACGATGGGTTCGCATCCGGATTGCTGGTACAGCCGCGACTGGCAAACGGCCGACGTGCTCGCTCGGATCCCGCTTGGCGATTACGCGCGCAAGGCCTACGGCGCGAGCTACCTGACCGTGCATCGCGGCGATTTCCATGCATTGATGACGCAGGCGGTGACGCCCGGCACGATCCGCTTTGGCAAGCGGCTCGCGGCCGTGGACGACACCGGCGACGCGGTGCGCCTGACGTTCGCCGACGGCAGCGTCGAGACGGCCGACATCGTGATCGGCGCGGACGGCGTGAATTCGCGGATCCGCGAGCACCTGCTCGGCGCGGAGCCGCCGCGCTACACGGGCTATGTCGCGCACCGCGCGGTGTTCCCGGCGTCGCTGCTCGGCCACAAGGCGTACGACATGTGCGTGAAGTGGTGGTCGGAGGATCGCCACATGATGGTCTACTACGTGACCGAGAAGCGCGACGAGTATTACTACGTGACCGGCGTGCCGCAGGCCGAATGGCCCGAAGGCGTGTCGATGGTCGACAGCAGCCGCGACGAAATGCGCGAGGCGTTCGCCGGTTTCCACGCCGACATCCAGCACCTGATCGATGTGTCGCCGTCGATCACCAAGTGGCCGCTGCTCGAACGCGATCCGTTGCCGTTGTGGAGCCGCGGCCGCCTCGTGCTGCTCGGCGACGCGTGCCACCCGATGAAGCCGCACATGGCACAGGGCGCGGCGATGGCGATCGAGGATGCCGCGATGCTTGCGCGTTGTCTCGATGAAGTCGGCGTCGGCGACTACGCGGGCGCATTCG
Source organism: Burkholderia sp. BCC0405 (assembly GCF_902833075.1). Lineage (NCBI taxonomy): Bacteria > Pseudomonadati > Pseudomonadota > Betaproteobacteria > Burkholderiales > Burkholderiaceae > Burkholderia > Burkholderia sp. BCC0405. The sequence continues at coordinate 500,365 of NZ_CADFEO010000001.1, read as the reverse complement.
CGCTGTACGAGGCGAATCGTGCGGCGCGTGCGTCGAAGGTGCAGCTCGTATCGCACAACAACACGTGGCTGCGCACGAACGAGGATCCGTCGTGGGTGTTCGGCTACGACGTGTTCGACGTGCCGCTCGTCTCGCCGTCGCGCAACAGCGTCGCGGCCGTGGCCTGACGCGTACGCGGCCCCGCGCCGGCCGGCGCTTCGCCGTCGCGAGCGCCGATGCGCCGGTACGTGTGTTTTTCGGCGTGTTATATGTCAGGCGCGCCGGCGGCAGTGCCCGCCGCCGGTCGCCCGCCCCCGGCCCCTCGGCCCGCGCGCCGCATTCCGGATCCATTCATGTCCCATCCCGCTTCTCCGTCGCGGCCGCTGGCGTTTCGCGTGAACGGCGCGCCGCACACCTTCGACGATGCCGCCCCCGACGCGCCGTTGCTGCTGGTCTTGCGCAACGACTGCGCGCTCAACGGCCCGAAATACGGCTGCGGGCTCGGGCAGTGCGGCGCATGCACGGTGCTGGTCGACGGGCAGGCAACGCGTTCGTGCGTCGTGCCGGCCGCCGCCGCGAGCGGGCGCGACGTCACGACGCTGGAAGGACTCGGGTCGAGCGACGCGCCGCATCCGATCCAGCGCGCGTTCATCGACGAGCAGGCCGCGCAGTGCGGCTATTGCTTGAACGGGATGATCATGACCACGAAGGCGCTGCTCGACCGCGATCCCGCGCCGGACGATGCGGCGATCCGCGATGCGTTGCGCTTCAATCTTTGCCGCTGCGGCACGCACCTGGAGATCATCCGGGCCGTGCATCGCGCGGCTCGCTATCTGCGAGGCGGCGATGAAGCCTGACGCGGGCTTGCCCGTCGCGCCGGCGCGCGTGACGTTACCCGAGCCGCGCGATGACGTCGGCGTCGATGCATTGTGCGCGCACCACGCGCGCTACACATGGCCGATCGGAGATGCGCATGCAGGCGCGCAGGTATCGCTCGACGTCGAAACGCGGACCGCGTCCGACGGTCGGATGACGACCTGGCGCTATCGCGCGCGGGCGGCCACGGACGATCTTCACGCGCCGCACGGCGCCAGGACCGGGCACGCGGATACCGGCCCCGCCGCGCCGTTCGTCTACCGGCATGCGCAGACGTCGATCGAGCTTGCCGATGCCGGCCGCGCGATTCCCGGCCACGCGCACGTGTTCGCGCGCGAATCCTTCGTCGACGAACTCGCGGACGCGTTGCGGCGCGACCCGGTCGCGTTGCGCCTGCAGCACCTCGATGCGGCGCGGGACGCGGGGCCGCGCGAGATTATCCGGATGGTCAGCGAGCGCGCCGCATGGGGCGCGCCGGTCGCGGTCGACCCGGGTGCACATGCACGCCTGAGCGGGCGCGGCTTCGCTTTCGATGGCGCCGCGGCGTCTTCCGGCGACACGCCGCCGGCAGCCGACGCGATACGCGACGGCGACGCGCGCTGGTCCGCATGGGTCGTCGATCTCGATGTCGACCGCGCGACGGGCGACGTCGCGGTGCGGCGCGTCGTGGCCGGGCAGGGGGCCGGCGAACCGGGCGGCCCGTCGATGGCCGGCTTGCCCGCCTGGCAGATCGAGGCGGCGATTTCGCGCGTGATGGGGGCGCGCTTGTCCGCGCGGCCCGCGCACGACGAAACCGGCACGGGGGCGCGGCCGGATGCGATCGCTCACGAACTGATCGCGTTCGACGACACCGCGCATCGCGCGCACGGTGAACTGTCCGCGCACGATGCGCGCCGGATCGAGCAGGCGGCGGCGCCCGCGGCGGCGGCGATCGCGAACGCACTCTACGACGCGACGGGCGTGCGGTTTCGCGCACCGCCGTTCGACGCCGAGCGCATTCGCGCGGCGCTCGCGCGACCGGTGCCGGCCGATTCCGGCGAAGCGGGGCGTCGCGCGTCGCGCTGGCGCCGCTGGCTGGCCGGCGGCGGCGTGGGCGGGGTGGTCGGCGGGCTGATCGGTCTGGCCTGCGCGATCCTGCCGGGCCCCGCGTCGATCGCACCCGTTGCGCCCGGCGGCGCGGACGGCGCGATGTGGAGCGCGGCGACGCTCGAACGCGGCCGCCTGGTCGCCCTCGCCGGCGATTGCGCGGTGTGCCACACCGCGCCAGGCGGCGCGACCAACGCGGGCGGGCTCGCGCTCGATACGCCGTTCGGCACGATCTACACGACGAACCTCACGCCCGACCCTGAAACCGGCATCGGCAGATGGTCGTATCCGGCGTTCGCGCGCGCGATGCGCGAAGGCATCTCGCGCGACGGCACGCACCTGTACCCGGCGTTCCCGTACACGGCGTTCGCGAAGCTGAGCGAGCCCGACCTGCTCGCGCTCTATGCGTACCTGATGTCGCAGCCGCCGGTGAAGCATGTGCCGCCGAAGACGACGCTGCCGTTCCCGCTCGACCAACGGCGTCTCGTCGCCGGCTGGAACTGGCTGTTTCACGATGCACGGCCGTTCGCGCCGGACCCGGCACGCTCCGCGATGTGGAATCGCGGCAAGTATCTGGTCGACGGCGCCGGGCACTGCGGCGCGTGCCATACGCCGCGCAACGCGCTGGGCGCGGAGAAGGGCGGTCGGGCGTACCTGGCGGGAGGCGAGGCCGAGGGGTGGGTCGCGCCGCCGCTCGTCGCGTCGCCGGCGACGCCGGTGCCATGGACCGAAGGCGCGCTGTTCGACTACCTGCGCACGGGCTTCTCCGCGCAGCATGGCGTCGCGGCGGGGCCGATGGCGCCCGTCGTCGCGGGGCTTGCGTCGCTGCCCGAGGCCGATGTCCGGTCGATCGCGCACTATCTCGCGTCGCTGTCGCCGCCCGTCGATACCGCGGCGGCGGCCGATGCGGCGGCCCGGCGCGCGCGCGGCGCGCAAGCCGTTGCGACGCTCGGCCTCGAGAACGGCCGCCGGGCGTTCGACGCCGCGTGTGCGGTCTGTCATGCGGAATCGGGCGGCGTCGGGCATTTCGGCGTACGCCCGTTGATGGGGCTCAACACGAGCGTCAGCCAGGCCGCACCGGACAACCTGCTGCGCGTGCTGCATCACGGGATCGACCAGCCGGCCACCGGCGAGCTCGGTTACATGCCGGGCTTCGGCGACGCATTCGACGATCGGCAGATGGCCGAACTGGCCGCGTATATCCGGGCGCGCTACGCGCCGGGACAGCCGACGTGGCGGAACCTGGCGGAAGCGTCGGCCAGGATCCGGCAGGAAGCCGCGCACTGATCGGCCGCCGCGCAACGCGCTGCGGCGGGCCGGCCGGGAGAAATGACCGGTTCGCGCGATCTGGCCCGGAAACAGGGCGGAAATATTGCCCCATTTTCATCATCGTTTAACCATTCGAAACAATGTGTTCACCGAAAGGGGCATGATCTCCGGCGATCGAGCAGGCATACTGTCGCCTATGTTGTTCAATACGCGTCGAACGGCGCGCGCTTGCCCCCATGTCCACTCCCGTTTCCTTTCGAACCTTGCGATGGTTGACCGTCGCGGCTGCCGCATGCTTGCTCGCCGCGTGTTCGACCGCTTCCGACGTGACCGCGACGTCGAACCCGAACGTGTTTACCGTGACGACGCGCACGGTCGGCGTGTCGACGACGTGGGCCGACGCCCACACGAAGGCCGTTGACGAAGCCACCAACTACTGCACGCAGCGCGGCATGCGCGCGAGCATGAAGCAGGAATCGCTGACCGGCGGCAGCCGGGTCGGCGCGCGCTCCGAACTCGCGTTCGAGTGCCATCCGACCTTCGAGACGGCGTCGAACCCGCGCGGTTGAACGACCGGCGGCGGCGCCGCCCGCGTTTTCCTTCCCCCGCAAGCAACACGACCCGCGATGCCGTTCAGGCACATCGCGGGTCGGCGCGCGTCCGGTGCAGGCTGCGGGGTTACGCCGGCTGCGCCTCGTACAGCTTCACGCACGCGGAGAAGTCGAGCGTGCCGAGCCCCTGCTGGCTCATCGACTGATAGAGCTGCTGCGCGAGCGCGCCCATCCACACCGGCTGGCGGGCGCCGCGCGCCGCTTCGGTCGCGAGCCCGAGATCCTTCAGCATCAGGTTCGCCGCGAACCCACCCGCGTAGCCGCGCGCGGCCGGCGCGGCGTCGCTCACGCCCGGATACGGGTTGTAGGTGTCCGAGCTCCAGCAGCGGCCGGTCGACGTATTGATGATGCCGGCCAGCACGGCCGGATCGATCCCGAGCGCCGCGCCGAGCGCCATCGCTTCCGAGACGCCCATCATCGAGATGCCGAGCAGCAGGTTGTTGCAGATCTTCGCGATCTGCCCGGTGCTAGTGCCGCCGCAATGCACGACGTTCTTGCCCATGTCGAGCAGCACGGGGCGGAGGCGCTCGAACAGCGCGGCGTCCGCGCCGACCATGAAGGTCAGCGTGCCGGCCTGCGCGCCGCCGGTGCCGCCGGACACGGGCGCGTCGGCGAGCGGGAAGCCGCGCTGCGCGGCGGTGTCGGCCACGGCGCGCACGGTGCCGGGATCGATCGTGCTGCAGTCGATCAGCGCCGCGCCGGCGCGCGCGCCGGCCAGCACGCCGTCGTCGCCGAGGTAGACCGCGCGCACGTGCTGCGCGGCCGGCAGCATCGTGATCACGACCGCGCCGCGCGCGGCCGCTTCACGCGGCGAGCCGGCGGCCGCCGCGCCGGCGCGCACGGCGACGTCCACCGCGTGCGCGTCGAGGTCGAACACCGTCAGCGCGTGGCCGGCTTTCAACAGGTTGGCGGCCATCGGGCCGCCCATGTTGCCGAGTCCGATGAATGCGATTTCCATGTACAGGTCTCCGTGTCGACCGGACTTGGCGCTTTGGCGCCTGGTCCGGTTCCATGCTTCGCACTCAGCGCAGCGCGATCGTCGTGTTCACGCCGCCGGCCGTCGCGTCGTCGTCGAACCAGCGCGCGGTGACCGTCTTGGTCTGCGTGTAGAACTGCACGACCTGCTTGCCGTACGGGCCGAGATCGCCGAGCTTCGAGCCGCGCGAACCCGTGAAGCTGAAGTAGGGCACCGGCACCGGGATCGGGATGTTGATGCCGACCTGGCCGATGTCGATCTCGCTCTGGAACTTGCGCGCGGCCGCGCCGCTCTGCGTGAACAGGCCCACGCCGTTGCCCATCGGGTTGCGGTTGACGAGCGCGATCGCTTCGTCGAGCGTGTCGGCTTCGAGCACGACCACCACCGGCCCGAAGATTTCTTCCGTATAGATCGACATGTCGGTCGTCACGCCCGAGAAGATTGTCGGGCCGACGAAATTGCCCTGCTCGTAGCCGGGCACCTTCACGTTGCGGCCGTCGAGTTCGAGCTTCGCGCCGGCCTTCACGCCTGCGTCGATCAGCGACAGGATGCGTTCCTTCGCCGCCTTCGATACGACGGGGCCGACGTCCGTGCCCGCTTCCGCGCCCGCGTTGACCTTCAACAGCTTCGCCTTTTCGACGAGCTCGGGCAGCCAGTCGCGCGCCTGGCCGACCAGCACGACGACCGACGTCGCCATGCAGCGCTGGCCGGCCGCGCCGAAGCCCGCGCCGACGAGTGCGTTGATCGTCTGCTCGCGGTGGGCATCGGGCAGCACGACCGCGTGGTTCTTCGCGCCCATCATCGACTGCACGCGCTTGCCGTGCTGGCTGCCGAGGTTGTACACGTGCGTGCCGACGCGCGTCGAGCCGACGAACGAGATCGCCTTGATGTCCGGATGCGTGCAGAGACGGTCGACCACCATCTTGCCGCCGTGCACGACGTTCAGTACCCCTTTGGGTACGCCGGCCTCGATCGCGAGCTCGACGAGCTGCATCGTCGACAGCGGGTCCTGCTCCGACGGCTTCAGCACGAACGTGTTGCCGCACACGATCGCCATCGGGAACATCCACAGCGGAATCATCCCGGGGAAGTTGAACGGCGTGATGCCCGCGCACACGCCGATCGGCTGGCGCAGCGTGTAGGTATCCACACCACCCGCGACGTTTTCCGCGAATTCGCCTTGCTGCAGCGTGCCGATCGAGCACGCGTGCTCGACCACTTCGAGGCCGCGGAAGATGTCGCCCTGCGCGTCGGGCAGCGTCTTGCCTTGCTCGGCCGTCAGCGTGTGCGCGATCCGTTCGAGATTGCGGCGCACGAGATCCTGGAACTTCAGCATGATGCGCAGCCGTGCGCCGATCGGTGTCGTCTTCCACGTCTGGAATGCACGCTGCGCGGACGCGATCGCGGCATCGACCTCGTCGAGCGTCGCAAACGGCACGCGGCCGATCGTTTCCTGCGTCGCGGGGTTGACGATGTCGCCCCATTCGGCGCTTTGCGATTCGACGAACGCGCCGTCGATCAGCAGCTTGGCGGTGGGCAGGGCGAGGGTGGTCTGGGGAACTGCGGCGTTCATGGAACTCTCCGGGATAGGAAGCGGTGTTGCGATGAAAAAGCAGCCTGTATCCGCCGCCCGTGCAGGCACGGCGGACAGCAGGACGAACTGGATCCGGACGGATGCCGGCTGGCGCGCTCAGGCGCGCGGAGGCCGCATCAGCGCGGTGCACATGAGCGCGAACACGCCGAAGCCGACGAGGTACGCGATCACGTAGTGCGGCTGGCCGCCGCCGGCCTTGAGCAGCGACGTCGCGATCATCGGCGCGAAGCCGCCGCCGATCACGCCGGCCAGCTGCACCGACAACGAGATGCCGCTGTAGCGGATTTCCGCGGGGAACTGCTGCGCGAACAGCAGCGATTCCGGCGCATAGAGGATCGGGAACACGACACCGAGGCCGAGCACGATCGCCCACCATGCGTACGACACCTGCTGCGTGCCGAGCATCATGAAGAACGGCGCGGCGAACGCGCCCATCAGCACGAGGCCGATCGCGAACATCCGGCGCTGGCCGATGCGGTCGCTCAGGTGGCCGCACAGCGGCATCGTGACGAGCGACAGCGCCGCGCCGGCCGTGATCGCGTGCAGCATGGCGGCCTTCGGCAGGTGCAGCTGCTGCGTCGCGTAAGCGAGCGCGAACGTGACGACCATGTAGAACCAGGTGTTCTCCGCGGCGCGCGCGCCGACGATCGTCAGCACCTCGCGCGGATGGCGGCGCAGCGCGGCCGTCACCGGCGACTTCTCGGCCTTGCCCTGGCGCTGCATCTTCTCGAAGTCGGGCGATTCGGGCACCTTCGCGCGGATGAACCAGCCGAGGCCGACGAGCGCGATGCTCGCGAGAAACGGCACGCGCCAGCCCCACGACAGCATGTCGGCTTCCGGCAGCGCGGCCACCGCGGCCATCGCGACCGACGACAGGATCAGGCCGAGCCCGACCCCCGTCTGCGGCAGGCTGCCGAACAGCCCCTTGCGGCCCTTCGGCGCGTGTTCGACGGCCATCAGCACCGCGCCGCCCCATTCGCCGCCGACGGCCATCCCCTGCAGGAAGCGCATCGCGATCAGCAGCGCGGCGGCCCAGTAGCCGATGCGGTCGTACGACGGGATCAGCCCGATGATCATGCTCGGCACGCCCATCAGCAGCAGCGTGATCATCAGCATCGACTTGCGGCCGATCCGGTCGCCGAAGTGGCCGAACACGATGCCGCCCATCGGCCGGCCGATGAAGCCGACCGCGAACGTGCCGAACGCGGCGAGCGTGCCGACGACCGGGTCCAGCGACGGGAAGAAGATGCGGTTGAACACGAGCGCGGCGGCCGTGCCGTAGAGGAAGAAGTCGTACCACTCGATCGTGGTGCCGGCCATGCTGGCCCAGCCGGCCAACAGGTAGTGCTTCGCGGTGCGCCCGGGCGCCGGCGCCGCGACCGTCGCATGCTCATCGAGGGTGGATCGGGTCTGCATGGTGTCTCCGTGGTGGTGCCGCGGCTCGTGGTCCGCAGGTCACGGTCGAGTATAGTTATGCGCAGATTCATCATGTACCGATAAAGAAACCGGTTGGATGTGCATTTATGCATATCGACGGCCGGCCTGGAGACGCCAGCCTTTTTCTCGCCGATGCGACATGCCACCGAGCCGGTTTCCGGCAACCTGAACTGGGACGACCTGCGCTTTTTCCTCGAAGTCGCGCGCACGCAGCGCGCGAGCGGCGCCGCGAAGCGGCTCGGGGTCGACTACACGACCGTCGCGCGGCGCATTCGGGCGCTCGAGGCCGCGATGGGCACGCTGCTGTTCGACAAGTCGCGCTCCGGCGGCTTCATGCTGACGGCCGAAGGGCAGCGGCTCGTCGCGTATGCGGACGCGATGGAGACGACCGTGCAGTCCGCGTGCGACCAGGTCGCGAACACCGGCGAGGCGTTGTCGGGCCACGTGCGGATCGGGTCGACCGAGGGGTTCGGCTGCTTTTTCCTCGCGCCGCAGCTCGCGCGGTTTCGCGCCGCGCATCCGCATGTGACGGTCGACCTGCTGCCGGTGCCGCATTTCGTCAACCTGCCGAAGCGCGAGGCCGATCTGGCGATCACGCTCGAGCGGCCCGAGCGCGGGCCTTACGTGGTCACCAAGCTGTGCGACTACCAGCTGCGGCTCTATGCGACGCGCGACTATCTCGCGAACCACGCGCCGATTACCTGCACGGACGATCTCGCGCCGCACGCGTTCATCAGCTACGTCGACGATCTCGCATTCAGCAACGAACTGCTGTATCTGGACCGCGCGGTGCCGGGCGCAACGGCCGGGCTGCGCACGACGAGCGTGATCGCACAATATTTCGCGGCGCTGCAGGGCGGCGGGCTCGCGATCCTGCCGTGCTTCATGGCAGGCACGCAGCCGGCGCTGGTGCCGGTGCTGCCGGACGACGTGGTCGTCACGCGGTGCTTCTGGCTGACGTGCCGCGAGGATCTGCGCAAGCTGCGGCGCGTGACCGCGCTGTGGGATTACCTGCGGGCGGCGGCGGACGCGAATCGCGCACTGCTGTCGGGCGAATCGGGGGCGATGAGATTCGTCGGCGACGCCGATTAGCCGGTGACGGAAGCGGCGGCGATCGCTGCAGCGGCGTGCCTGCAGCGCAACGCGGAGGCGAGGGCTATCATCGCGCCATGTCCGTACCGGCAGTTGCCAGGAGAGTGTCGTGGAAATTCATTCGCAGTGGACGTTCGATTGCCGGCCCGAGCATGTCTGGCCGCATTTCCTCCATGCCCGGATGGACGATACGCGGCCGCTGCTGTTCCGCCTCGGCGTGCCGAAGCCGGTCAGCTGCCGCGTGCTCGAAGGCGTGCCGGCCGTCGGCAACACGCGGCAGTGCACGACCGATCGCGGCACCATCGACCAGCGGATTCTCGTGCTCGACGAGCCGCGCCGGCTGCGTTACCGGATGGTGGCGTCGACGGTGTGGTGCCGCGACTGGGTCGGGCTGCTCGAGGACGAATTCACGCTGACGCCCGTGGAAGGCGGCCGGACACGCGTCGAACGGCGCACCGTGTTCAGTGCACGCGGCCTCTTCAGGCCGATCAGGCAGATCGGGTTGTGGCTCGCGTTGCAGCAGGCGCACCGGTATGCGGCCCGCAACTGGCGGCGTCTTGCGATGGCCGCGCAGGGGCAGGCGGCCGAGATGGCGTCGGCGCGCTAGGCCCTGGGAGCCGGCGCTCGACGAGCCGCCGGCCTCCCCGCGATCGCGCACCGGAACCCGGTTTTCAACGCGGGCACTCGAGCCGATCCGCGAGTTCGTACAGGTCCCTGACGTCGAAGTCCCACGCATCGTCGGCTTTCAGGTCGGTCGTCTGGCCGGGCCCGTGTTCGGTCGGCCGCAGCACGAACGCGGTCGACAGCCCCTGGCGGCGCGCGGCCGCGAGGTCGCCGTTGTGCGCGGCGACGAGGCACAGCTCGGCCGGCTCGACGCCGAGAATTTCGACCGTCTCGCTGTAGACCTGCGGCGACGGCTTGTACGCGCGAACGACTTCCGCGCCGAGAATCGCATCCCACGGCAGCCCCGCGCGTTTCGCGACGTCGACCATCAGCCGGATGTTGCCGTTCGACAGCGGCGCGATGATGAAGCGCCGCTTCAGCCGGTGCAGCGCCGCGACGGCGTCGGGCCACGGGTCGAGGCTGTGCCACGCGAGGTTGAGCGCGTCGATGTCGGCGTCGGGCACGTCGACGATCCCGTAGCGGTCGAGCGTGCGGACGAGGTTCTCGCGATGCAGCACGTCGAGCCGCACGTAACGGCGGCGCCCGCTGCGGACTTCCTCCATCGACGGCGAATATTCGGCCCGCCACGCATCGGCGAACTCGAGCGGGTCGAGCGCGGGGGCATGGCGGTCGAGGAACGCGGCGGCGCCGCGTGCGACGCCGCTTCTCCAGTCGACGATCGTTCCGAAGACATCGAAAACGAGCGCCTTGATTTCGGCAGGGTTCGTCATGGTGATCCCGTGAAGGTCGTTCGATGAGGACACACATCGCCGTGCCGCCGGAATGCGCGACGCCGGTTCGATCGTCATTGAATCACGGATCCGAAAATGCGGCCTGGCCGGCGCGCGATGGCGTCCGCCGGCCGCCGCAACGGATTCCGGGCGTGCGGGCGTGGCCGCGGGAAGCCGGCCGTCCGGTGCAGCGCAACGTGCGCGAGGACACGCATCGACCGGATGCCCGTGCAGGCGCAGCGCCGCGCGCTCGACCTGCTCGTGTGCCGGCTCGAGGCGTCGGCGCTGAGCGCGGGGCGCGACGTCGCGCCGCTGTACCGCGACGATATGTTCGTCGTGTGCGGGCCACGCCATCCGCTGCCCAGGCGCGCACGGATCCTGGCGCGGACGACTGAACGCGAACGCGGCCGGGGCGCCGCCACAACCTGACGAATCGTTTGCAAACGCTGCGCACGCGAGCCGTTGCGTTGCCGAGGGCCGTCGCGCCGAGCGCAAGTCTTTCGGCTTGCTGACTACCGGCTGCAAACGCCGCGCCGACCGCGCGTAACCCCTGATGCGAGCGGATGCGCGGGGCGTCACGGATTGGTGTTAAATAGGTTTCGGCGCGCGATGGCACGGCGCGCAATACGGGGCGCACCGGGCATCGGCGTAAACCCGGGGCGAAAAACGGCACGAAGGATCGAAAACGAATCGGGCGCATCAGACCCGATCGGACTGACGGCAGGATTCAGCTTGAATACCGAACCGCAAAGTTCTTGTTACAGCCCCGGGCTCGCGGCGGAAGTGCTCGCGTCCGAGCAAAGCGTGCTGAGGCTGATCACGCGCAACACACCGCTGCCGGAGCTGTTGGCCGAAGTCTGCCGGCGTGCCGAGGCGTTGCTCGGCGACGGCGCGTCGTGCACGATCCTGCTGCTCGATCCCGACGGCGTGCACGTGCACGTCGGCGCCGCGCCCTCGCTGCCCGCGCAGTACAGCGCGGCGATCGAAGGCGCGTCGATCGGCCCCGCGGCCGGCTCGTGCGGCACGGCCATGTACCTGCGCCGGATGGTCGCCGTCGAAGACATCGAAACCGATCCCCTGTGGGCCGACTACCGTGCCGTCGCATTGCCGCTGGGCTTGCGTGCGTGCTGGTCGGTGCCGTTCCTCGACGACGCGGGCGCGGTGCTCGGCGCGTTCGCGGTCTATCACCGCACGCCGCGCCGGCCGGGCGACGAGGAAACCGAACTGTTGCGCGATATCGGCAACAGCGTCGGCCTCGCGGTTCACCAGGACCGGATGGTGCAGCAGCTCGCGCGCAGCGAGGAACATCACCGGCTCGTGGTCAACAGCCTGCAGGAAGGGATCCTCGTCGTGTCGCGCGACGGCGTCGTGGTCGCGAGCAATCCGAGCGCGAACCGGATGATGCGCGTGAAGGGCGACCTCGTCGGCCGCCGGCTGTCGACGGTGATCCTGCGCAAGCTGCGCGAGGACGGCACGCCGATCGCGCCCGACGAATGGCCGAGCCGGCGCGCGCTCATGACGGCCACGCCGCTGCTCGGCTACACGGTCGGCTTCGGCCTCGCGGACGGCGACATCATCTGGGTGCGCGGCAACGCGGTGCCGATCGTGAAACCGGGCGAGACGCAGGCCGATTCGGTGCTCGTGTCGTTCAACGACATCGGCCCCGTGCGCGAAGCGCAGCAGCAGTTGCGCTATATGGCGACGCGCGATGCGCTGACGGGCCTCTACAACCGCCGCTGGCTCGGCGACCGCATGCGCGAGCTGTTCGGCGGGCGCGATGCGGCGGCCGGCCCCGCGCGCGTCGCGATCCTGTTCATCGATCTGGTCGGCTTCAAGAAGGTCAACGACACGGCCGGCCACGACGCCGGCGACGCGCTGCTGCGCAGCGTCGCCGCGCGGCTCGCGGCCTGCGGGGGCGGCCGGTATGCGCTCACGCGCGTCGGCGGCGACGAGTTCGTGATTCTCGTCGACGACTGCGAGGATCCCGACCGGCTCGCGGCGCTCGCACGCGAGGTGATCGACGCGATCGCGAAACCGTTCGCGATCGCGAACAACGAATACTGGCTCGGCGTGTCGATCGGCATCAGCGTCGCGCCGCGCGACGGCGACGATGCCGTCACGCTGATGCGCAACGCGGATTCGGCGATGTACGACGCGAAACAGCGCGGCCGCAACCATTTCACGTTCTTCACCGCGCAGCTCAACCTGCGGCTGCAGCGCCGCTTCGCGATCGAGCAGTCGCTGCGGCGCGCGCTTTCGTCGGACATGCTGCGGCTCGCGTATCAGCCCGTCGTCGATGCACGCAGCGGCCGCACCGTCGGCGCCGAGGCGCTGCTGCGCTGGACGAGCCCGGAGCTCGGGCCGATGTCGCCGGCGGAGTTCATCCCGGTCGCGGAAGATACGGGGCAGATCGTCGCGATAGGCCAATGGGTGCTCGAAACCGCGTGCCGGCAGGCCGCCGAATGGCGCCGCACGATCGCACCCGATCTGATGCTGGCCGTCAACCTGTCGCCGCGGCAGTTCCACGAAGGGCTCGTCGAGTCGGTCGAGCGCTGCCTCGCGCAGGCGCGACTCGATCCTTCCGCGCTCGAACTCGAGATTACCGAAGGACTGCTGATGAACGACACGGACACCGTGCTGCCGATGCTCGAGGCGCTCACGGACATGAACGTGCGGATCTCGGTCGACGATTTCGGCACCGGCTATTCGTCGCTCGCATACCTGAAACGCTTTCCGCTGCACAATCTGAAGGTCGACCGCTCGTTCGTGTCGGGCGTGCCCGATCATCACGACTCGGTGGCGATTACGCAGGCCGTGGTCGCGATGGCGCATTCGCTCGGGATGAAGGTCACGGCCGAAGGCGTCGAGACGCAGGCGCAATCATGGTTTTTGCAGCAGATCGGCTGCGACATGCAGCAGGGCTATCTGTTCAGCCGCCCGCTCGACCCGACCGACTACGCGCGCCGGCTCGGCGCCGTGTGAGCGCGGCACGCGTTCGGCGTTCAGTCGGCGCGCGGCCCGCCGAAATCGCCGGGAACCGGCGTCGTCGGCGTCGCGTCGATCTCGACGCGGTTCTTGCCTTCACGCTTCGCGCGATAGAGCGCGCGATCGGCGGCCTCGATCAGCACGGTCGTCGGCAGGCCGGGCATCGGCACGATGCTCGCGCCGCCGATGCTGATCGTCACGGTGTCGCCCGTCGACGAATGCGCGTGGCGCAGCCGCAGTGCCTCGATCGCGAGGCGGATCTTCTCGCCGAGCAGCCGCGCGGCGCCCGGCGACGTGGCCGGCATCACGACCGCGAATTCCTCGCCGCCGAAACGCGCGGCAAGATCGCCCGACTGGCCGAGACAGCGCTCGATGGTCGACGCGATCTGCTTGAGCACGCTGTCGCCCGACACGTGGCCGTACGTGTCGTTGTACAGCTTGAAGTTGTCGACATCGATCATCAGCAGCGACAGCTCGCTGCGCTCGCGCATACCTCGCCGCCATTCGGCGGCGAGGTATTCGTCGAGATAGCGCCGGTTCGACAGCCCGGTCAGGCCGTCCGAATGCGTGAGACGCCGCAGCTCGAGATTGGCTTCGAGCAACTGCTGCTGCGATTGCCGCAGCGCGCGATAGGCCTCGTCGCGCTGCAGCAGGTTCATGTACGAGCGCGAGTGGTAGCGTACCCGCGCGACGAGCTCGATGCGATCGGGCAGCTTCACGAGGTAGTCGTTCGCACCGGCCGCGAACGCGGCGCTCTTGATCACGGGCTCTTCCTGCGTCGACAGCACGATGATCGGCACGTCGCGCGTCGCCGGATTCGTCCGGTACGCTTTCACGAGGCTCAGCCCGTCGGTGCCGGGCATCACGAGGTCCTGCAGGATCACGGTCGGCCGCGTCTCGATCGCGGTGGCCATCGCGTCGTCCGAACGCGGGCAGTAGTGGAAATCGATGCCTTCCTCGTCGACGAGCGCGCGCCGCACGGCTTCCGCGACGATCGTCTGGTCATCGACCAGCAGCACCATCGCCGGCACGTCGGCGGGCGGCGTGTAGGGGCCGCCTGGCGGGCGAGTCAGGTCAATGGTCATGGTCGACGCGGGTTGTTGCGGTCGTTGCGCTTGTTGCAGGGGCAGCCATGGGTGTTGCGCGTGTTCATCGTCGGGCTCAGATTCTCGCGAGCGCCGCCAGTTCGCCCGCGATGCGCCCGAGCGGCAGGATCGCGCGCGCCGCGCCGAGTGTCGCGGCCGCCTTCGGCATGCCGTACACGGCGCTCGTCGCCTCGTCCTGCGCGATCGTATGGTAGCCCTTCATCCGCAGCGCCTTCAGGCCGATCGCACCGTCGCGCCCCATCCCCGTGAGCAGCACGCCGATCACGCGGCCGGGCCAGTGCTCGGTCAGGCTGTTGAAGAACACGTCGACCGACGGGCGATACGGCGTGGCGGCCGGCTCGCGCGTGTATTCGAGCGTGCCGGCGCGCGTGATGCGCAGGTGGTCGTCGGTCGCGGCGAGCAGCGCGACGCCCGGCTGCGGGCGGTCGCCTTCGCGCGCGACGCGCACGGCGAGCGGCGTCTGGCCGTTGAGCCATTGCGCCATGCCTTCGGCGAACGCGCGGTCGACGTGCTGGACGATCACGATCGGTGCATTGAAATCGGCCGGTAGCGCGCCGAGGATCGACGCGAGCGCGCCGGGGCCGCCGGCCGATGCGCCGATCGCGACCAGCGGCCCGCCGCCGGCGCGGGAGGCCGTGCCGGCGAGGCGCGTGCCGCCGGGAGCGTCGAGCAGGCGGCCGATCTGGTCGATCTTCGCGAGCAGCAGGCGGGTCGTGTCGCCGGCCGCGCCGTCGCCGAGCCGCGGCGTATCGACCGCGTCGAGCGCGCCGGCGCCCATCGCCTCGAACACGCGCCATGCATTCGCGCCGATACAGCTCGTCACGATCAGGATCGCGCACGGTCGTTCGGATCGCATGATCCGCCGCGTCGCTTCGATCCCGTCGAATTTCGGCATGATCAGGTCCATCAGCACGACATCGGGCGGCTGCGCGGCGCACAGCTCGACGGCTTGCGCGCCGTCGGTCGCGACCCACAGCACGCGGTGCTCGGGCCGGCGCGCGATCGCGCGGCGCATCGCCTCGACGGCAAGCGGGAGGTCGTTGACGATGCCGATGTTCACAAGCGGAATTCTCCGGTCGGTTCGTAATGTTGGAGGTGGGCCGGGTTCATGGAAGGGGCTGCCTGTTCGGCGCCGCCGGGCGGCATCGGCGGCCGGACGGCGCGGCATTCTTTTCGGTTGGCGACGCCCGAATGCTGTCATGCGGCGCGGGCGGCGGCAATCGAAAAATTTGCGCATTGTGCCGTTTCAGTGCGTTTCCTCTATGACGACGCGTGTCGGGAGGCGGCCGCCGGATGGCATGTGAAAGCCGGTCGCCGCTGGCGGGCGGACGGCACGCCATGCGATCATGACGCGCCAATCGAACTCTCCCGCCATCCGTCGCGCGAAATCCGCCGAACCATATGAACCAGACGCCTCGTTTTCAAATGACCGCGCGCGCCATTGCGGTGTGGCTGTGCGTCGGGGCGCCGTCAGCATGGCGGCGCGGCACCGGCGGGGAGCCGGCCGCGAGGCGTTCGCGATGACCGCGCCCGACACCCTGCTTGTCAGCCGCGACCCGTACGCGCCGATCGTGATCGAGCACGATGGCCGGTTGCTGTACCGGATCTATATCGAGAGCGGGCACGCGTCGTTCTACCGCGATTTTCCGGTCGATCCGGACGCGGTGCGCGTGCTGCGCGACGACGCCGAGCGCTTTTACTTCCTGTTCGCGGCGCTTCACCCTCCGTACCAGCTGGGCGCAACGAACCTGTCCGACGCGGAGCGTGAACGCTACTTTCGCACGATCCTGTTTGCCGGCCGCGACGAGGTCGAAGCCTTCATGACGGAACGCGACCGCGCCAGCAACGGCGCGGTCGCGAACCTGCTGAGGATCTTCACGCAGGCCGACTACCGGCAGTTGCGTGCGGGCCGATGGTTCGACACGGGCGCCGGTACAGCGGCCGCGTAGCGCCCGCGCCAGCCTCATCCGCTTCAACGGGCGCGGCCGCGCCGTCAATGACTGCGCGCGTACCCCTGGATCAGCGCACGCATCATGCCTTCGACCGTCGCGTCGAGCAGGTCGGCTTCCTGCTCGGACTCCTCGACGAGCGCGGCATACGCGGTCGCGAGCGTCACGCGATCGACTTCCTGGCGTTGCTCCATCAGCGTCACCGTCCCGTCCTTCGCCAGATGAGCGGAGAACGCGCGGCTGCCGATGGTCTGGAATACGTCAATCATGGCGGCTCTCCCGTCCGTTGCCGATGCTTTCCAGTGTAGTCGGCGCACCGGGGCTTCGCCACGCGCGGCGGCCCGTCGCACGCCGCTCCCGGAGCGGGCACGCGCGTGCCGGGACCGGTGCGTCCGCGCCGGTCGTCCGTCCGTCGATTCCTCGGATGAAATACCGCCGACACATGGCCCGGGCACGGTGTCCGCACGCTTCAACGTTTACCCGGAGCAGTAATTTGTCGACTATTTATCGATAAAGTCTCGTGCTAGATTGCGCCGTCAGAGCCCGGTCCAAACCGGGCAGGCGGCGCATGCCAAGGCGCCGCGCGTCCGATACAAGGAGGAGCAATGCTGGTGCTGATTGGGGTGCCGATCGTCGTGATCGGTTTTGCGCTGCGCTTCAATGCGCTGCTGGTGGTCACGATCGCGGGGCTCGCGACGGGGCTGGCGGGCGGGCTGAATCTCGTCGACATCGTCAGCGCGTTCGGCAAGGCGTTCACCGAAAACCGCTACATGGGGCTCATCTGGCTGACGCTGCCGGTGATCGCGCTGCTCGAGCGCAACGGGCTCAAGGAGCAGGCGAGGCACATGATCTCGCGCGTGCAGGCGGCCACCACGGGCCGCGTGCTGATGCTGTATTTCGTGCTGCGCCAGGCAACGGCCGCGCTCGGCCTCACGTCGCTCGGCGGCCATGCGCAGATGGTGCGGCCGCTGATCGCGCCGATGGCCGAGGCCGCCGCGGTCAACCGGCACGGCGAGCTGCCCGAATCGGTGCGCCAGCAGATCCGCGCGCATGCGTCGGGCGTCGACAACGTCGCCGTGTTCTTCGGCGAGGACATCTTCATCGCGATCCAGTCGATCCTGCTGATCAAGGGCTTTCTCGAACAGAACGGAATCTCCATCGAGCCGCTGCACCTGTCGGTGTGGGCGATCCCGACCGCGCTCGCCGCGCTCCTGATCCACTGCACGCGCCTCGCGCTGCTCGACCGCCGGCTGGCGCGCGGCTTCGGCCTGGTGGCGCAGGAGGGCGCGCGATGATCGGCCTCGAATCGCTGTACACGCTCGCGGGGCTGATGTTCGCCGCGTTCGCGTTCTTCAACCTGACGGATCGCACGAACCCGCGCCGCATCGTCAATTTCGCGTTCTGGGCGATCTACGCGGCCACGTTCCTGTTCGGCGCGTGGCTGCCGCATTTCGTGACGGGCTGCCTCGCGATCGCGCTCGCGGTGATCGCCGGCTCGGGCAAGCTCGGGCGCGGCCAGTCCGATGAAGCCGGGGAGGCCGCGGCCGTGCGGCGCGAGACGCTCGCGCAGCGGTTCGGCAACAAGCTGTTCCTGCCCGCGCTGCTGATCCCGGTCGTCACGCTGATCGGCACGTTCGCGCTGAAGCGGGTGCCGTTCGTCGACCAGAAGAGCGTGACGCTGATCTCGCTCGTGCTCGGCACGCTCGTCGCGTTCGCCGTCGCGCTCGCGATGCTGCGCGATTCGCCCGTGCATGCCGTGAAGGAGGCGCGCCACACGATGGATGCGGTCGGCTGGGCCGCGATCCTGCCGCAGATGCTCGCGGCGCTCGGCGCGCTGTTCGCGGTCGCGGGCGTCGGCGGGGTGGTGTCGGGGCTCGTGAAGGAGTGGGTGCCGATCGATTCGCCGTTCGCGGTAGTCGCGGCCTACACGGTCGGCATGGCGCTGTTCACGATGATCATGGGCAACGGCTTTGCCGCGTTCCCCGTGATGACGGCCGGCATCGGCCTGCCGCTGATCGTCCACCAGTTCCACGGCAACCCGGCGATCGTCGGCGCGATCGGGATGCTGAGCGGCTTCTGCGGTACGCTGATGACGCCGATGGCCGCGAACTTCAACATCGTGCCGGCCGCGCTGCTCGAACTGAAGGACAAGAACGGCGTGATCAAGGTGCAGTGGCCGACAGCCGTGCTGCTGCTCGCCGTGAACACGCTGCTGATGTACGCGTTCGCATTCCGCTTCTGACTCGATGGACGAGATCCTCATGACCGACCGACTGACCCCCGAACTCGCGTCGAAATTCGCGTCGCTCGCGCTCGCGCACCTGACCCGCGAATATCCGAACAAGCTCACGCATTCGCTCGCCGGCCCGCAGGACGTGCAGGGGCCGCGCGCACTTCACCCGATCTTCTACGGCAGCTACGACTGGCACTCGTGCGTGCACGGCTACTGGCTCGTGCTGCGCGTGCTCGAACGCTACCCGGCATTGCCGGAGGCCGAACGCATCGTCGCGATCGTCGATGCGCACTTCACCGATGTGAACGTCGCCGGCGAGCGGGCGTATCTCGCGCTGCCGCACAACGCCGGCTTCGAGCGTCCGTACGGCTGGGCGTGGCTGCTCGCGCTGTCGGCGCAGCTGGAGCGGCTCGCGCTGAAGGGGGCGCTGCCGCAGGCCGCGCGTTGGGCGAAGACGATGGCGCCGCTTACCGACCTGTTCGTGTCGCGCTTCGAAACCTTCCTGCCGAAAGCGACCTATCCGCTGCGTGTCGGCACGCATTTCAACACCGCGTTCGCGCTGGCGCTCACGCTCGATTTCGCGCGCGATACGCAGCGCGACGGGCTCGCGGCGCTGATCGTCGATATCGCGAAGCGCTGGCACCTGAACGATGTCGCGTGCCAGGCGTGGGAGCCGTCGGGCGACGAATTCCTGTCGCCCGTGCTGATGGAGGCGGAGCTGATGCGGCGCGTGCTGCCGGGCGCCGAATTCGACGGCTGGTTCGCGCGCTTCCTGCCCGATCTCGCGCGCGGCGAGCCGGCGACGCTGTTCGAGCCGGCGACGGTCAGCGATCGCAGCGACGGGAAGATCGCGCACCTCGACGGGCTGAACCTGAGCCGCGCGTGGTGCCAGCGTGCGCTCGCCGGCTCGCTGCCGGAAGGCGATGCGCGGCGCGCGAAGCTGCTCGAGGCGGCCGACCGGCATCTTGCGAGCGCACTCGCGCACGTGGCCGGCGACTACATGGGCGAGCACTGGCTCGCGACGTTCGCGCTGCTGGCGCTGGAGGCGTAGCGCGCGAAACCGCCGCCGGCGGCAAGGTCTTCGGCGCGCGGCTATACTCGCCGCTCGGGTTGCCTCGTGCGATGCAGGTGCGCGAGGCGGCCATCCATCCGTTTGCCGCCTCGCCATGGACAAGCTCATTTCCTACGTCGCCGCGATCCACGGGCTCGCGGGCCCGGTGTCGATCGTGTCGCACACGACGTCGCACGACCGCTGGACCGACGACGACGTCGAGGTCACGCGCGACGAAACCGAATACCGCTTCGACAACGGTGCGATCGTGCGCCGCTCGGTCGAGCAGGATCGCGCGCCGTCGGACCTGCTGTGCGCGGAGTGCTTTATCGACTACGACGTGCTCCGCCATCCCGATGCGCAATCGATCGGCCCGACGCGGATGACGTTCGACAACGCGTGTCGCGAGACTTTCTGGTTGCGATATCACCTTGCGTGACTGCGTGACTGCGTGACTGCGTGAACGCTTGAACGTGTGATCGCACGTCGGCATGAACGCACGCGACCGCGTCAACCCGGCGGCGCGCCCTCAGCCGCATGCAGCAGCGGCGCCAACCGCGTGGCCGCTTTCCGCATCTTCGGCACGTTCTCCAGCAAAGCCTTGAGCGTCGCGCGCGGTCGGCGCATGCACGACGAGCGCCACGAGCACGCGGCCGCTAGCCGCATCCTTCACCGGCACCGCAACGGCCACCATCCCGCGCACGCATTCCGCGTGGTCGATCCCGACGCCGCGCTCGCGAAGGTCGACAAGCGCGGCGTGCCGGTGCGCGCGATCCTGCTCGGCACGGTGTTCGGCTACGTGTCGGTCTTGATGTCGTCCGTGTCGCCCGATACCGTGTTCGCGTTCCTCGTCAATTCGCACGGCACCGTCGCGCTGTTCGTGTACGTGCCGATCGCGTTCCCGCCACTGCGCCTGCGCAAGCGCCTCGACCCGGTGGCCGCCGGCAAGCTGCGCGTCAGGAGGTGGGCGTATCCGTACCTCACCTGGATCGCGATCATCGGCATGGTCGGTATCCTCGCCGCGATGGCGTTCATCCCGGACCCGCGCAAACCGCTGTGGCTCGGTGTTGCCAGCCTGGGCGCGCCGGCCGTCGCCTACGGGCTCGCGCGCCTCCGCCGTCGCGAGCATCCGGACGACACCGAACTGTCCACCTATCCGCCGCGGTCATGCGCGGCAACGCATGACGCCGAAGGCCCGGCCCGCAAGCCGGGCCTTCGCGCATGCGGCTTCCGGCCCGATCCGATGGATAGCCGGCGCAACTATCGGGCCGACCGATAGCACCGATCAGAGGATGCGACTTTATGTCGGCCGCGTGCCGGCATAGCATGGATGAACCGATTCACGGGTGCGCCCCCGGCGGGCGCGCCCTCATCCACGAACGAGGACAGGCGATGGAACATCGGGCACGCGAGCGGGACGAGCAGGCCGAGATCAAGACGACGACGTGCTACATGTGCGCGTGCCGCTGCGGCATCCGCGTGCACCTGCGCGACGGCGAGGTGCGCTATATCGACGGCAACCCCGAGCATCCGCTGAACCAGGGCGTCATCTGCGCGAAAGGTTCGTCGGGAATCATGAAGCAGTATTCGCCCGCGCGGCTCACACAGCCGCTGATGCGCAAGCCGGGCGCCGAGCGTGGCGACGCGCAGTTCGAGCCGGTGTCGTGGGAGGTTGCGTTCGACGTGCTCGAAAAGCGTCTCGCGCACCTGCGCGCCACCGACCCGAAGCGCTTCGCGCTGTTCACCGGGCGCGACCAGATGCAGGCGCTCACCGGCCTGTTCGCGAAACAGTTCGGTACGCCGAACTATGCGGCGCATGGCGGGTTCTGCTCGGCGAACATGGCGGCCGGGATGATCTACACGATCGGCGGCTCGTTCTGGGAATTCGGCGGGCCGGATCTCGACCACGCGAAGCTGTTCTTCATGATCGGCACGGCGGAAGACCATCATTCGAATCCGCTGAAGATCGCGCTCGGCAAGTTCAAGCGCGCGGGCGGCCGCTTCATCGCGATCAATCCGGTGCGCACCGGCTATGCGGCCATTGCCGACGAATGGATTCCGATTCGTCCCGGCACCGATGGCGCGCTGTTCATGGCGTTGATGCACGAGCTGATCGCGCGCGACGCGTTCGACCTCGAATTCGTGTCCCGCTTCACGAACGCGGCCGAGCTGGTCGACCAGCGCGACGGCGCCGATACGTTCGGGCTGTTCGTGCGTGACGCCGACGCGCCGGAGGTCAATGCGCTGTATCCGCAGAACCGGATGTGGTGGGACACGTTGACGAACCGCGCGGTGCTGCATCATGCGGAAGGCGCGGAGCCCGCGCTCGACGGCCGCTATACGCTCGACGACGGCACGCCCGTCGCGCCGTCGTTCACGCTGCTGCGCGAACAGGTGGCCGAATGCACGCCCGAATGGGCGGCCGACATCACCGGCATCGCGGCCGACACGATCCGCCGCCTGGCGCGCGAGATGGAGACGGTTGCGCGCGACCACGCGATCGAGCTGCCGGTGCGCTGGACCGACTCATGGGGCAAGGCGCACGAATCGGTGAAGGGCGTGCCGATCGCGTTCCATGCGATGCGCGGGCTCGCCGCGCATTCGAACGGTTTCCAGACGATCCGCGCGCTCGCCGTGCTGATGTCGCTGCTCGGCACGATCGACCGGCCGGGCGGCTTCCGGCACAAGGCGCCGTATCCGCGCGCGGTGCCGCCGTCGGCGAAACCGCCGAACGACCCGGCGCAGATCCGGCCGAACATGCCGCTCGCCACCGGCCCGCTCGGCTGGCCCGCGGGCCCCGAGGACCTGTTCGTCCATCCGGACGGCACGCCCGCGCGGCTCGACAAGGCATTCTCGTGGGAATACCCGCTCGCGGTGCACGGGCTCATGCATTCGGTGATCACCAATGCATGGCGCGGCGATCCCTATCCGATCGACACGCTGCTGATCTTCATGGCCAACATGGCGTGGAATTCGTCGATGAATACGACCGAAGTGCGCAAGATGCTGGTCGACAAGCGCGACGACGGCGAATACCGGATCCCGTTCCTCGTCGTGTGCGATGCGTTCGCGTCGGAGATGACGGCGTTCGCCGATCTGATCCTGCCCGACACAACCTACCTCGAACGGCATGACGTGATGTCGGTGCTCGACCGTCCGATCTCCGAATTCGACGGACCGGTCGACTCCGTGCGTGTGCCGGTGGTGCCGCCTGCCGGCGAATGCAAGCCGTTCCAGGAAGTGCTGATCGAGCTGGCGAGCCGGCTGAAGTTTCCGGCCTTCACGACCGCGGACGGCCAGCGCAAGTATCGCGACTATCCGGATTTCGTCATCAACTTCCAGACCGCGCCGGATTCCGGCACCGGCTTCCTGATCGGCTGGCGCGGCAAGAACGGCGACAAGGCCGTCGTCGGCGAGCCGAACCCCGACCAGTGGAAGCGCTATGCGGAGAACAACTGCGTGTACCACCACCGGCTGCCGGAGCCGCTGCAGTACATGCGCAACTGCAATGCGCCGTACATGCAGTGGGCGGTCGACAACGGGATGCGCAAGTTCGGCATGCCGATCGTGATCCAGCTCTACTCGGACGTGATGCAGAAATTCCGGCTCGCCGCGCAGGGCCGCACGTCGGGCCGCCAGCCGCCCGACCACCTGCGCGAGCGCATCGCGCGCTATTTCGATCCGCTGCCGTTCTGGCATCGCTCGCTCGAAAGCGGGCTGACCGATGCGGGCCGCTATCCGCTCGCGGCGATCACGCAGCGGCCGATGGCGATGTACCACTCGTGGGATTCGCAGAACGCGTGGCTGCGGCAGATCCACGGCGAGAACCACCTGTTCGTGAATCCGGTGACCGCCGCCGCGCAGCAGATCGGCGACGGCGCGTGGATCTACGTCGAATCGCCGTGGGGCAAGGTGCGCTGCCGCGCGCGCTACAGCGAGGCGGTCGAGCCTGGCACCGTGTGGACCTGGAACGCGATCGGCAAGGCGGCCGGCGCGTGGAACCTCGGGCCGCAGGCGGGCGAGTCGCAGCGCGGCTTCCTGTTGAACCACGTGATCACCGACGAACTGCCGGATGCGGCACGCGGCGGCGCGCGGATGTCGAACTCCGATCCGATAACGGGGCAGGCCGGCTGGTACGACGTGCAGGTGCGGATCTATCCGGCCGAAGCCGATGCGGCGACGACCTTGCCGCAGTTCGCGCCGATGCCGGCCCTGCCGGGCACGCCACGCGTGCTGCGGCGCGTGCAGGCGTATTTCGCGGGAACCGGCGCATTCGCCGCGCGGCTGCGGCGCGCGACGTCGGCCGGCCCGAAGCCTGAAGATCGCTGAGCGAAGGAGTACGACCATGACCCAGATGGCCCTCGTCATCGACCTGAACGTGTGCGTCGGCTGCCATGCCTGCGTGACGAGCTGCAAGGAATGGAACACGTCGGGCGAAGCCGGCAGTCTCGCCGACCTGCACCCGTACGACGACGATCCGTCGGGTACGTTCTTCAACCGCGTGCAGACCTACGAAGCGGGCGTGTTCCCGATGACCGACACGATCCATTTCCCGAAATCGTGCCTGCACTGCGAGGATCCGCCGTGCGTGCCCGTCTGTCCGACCGGCGCGAGCTACAAACGCAAGTCGGACGGGATCGTGCTGGTCGACTACGACAAGTGCATCGGCTGCAAGTACTGCGCATGGGCGTGCCCGTACGGCGCACGCGAGCTCGACGAAGGCCGCAAGGAGATGACGAAGTGCACGCTGTGCGCGGACCGCATCGACAACCCGGCGCTGCCCGAACGCGACCGGAAGCCGGCCTGCGTGCTCGCGTGCCCGACGTCGGCGCGGCTGTTCGGCGACGTGCACGATCCGGAGTCCGATGTGTCGCGCGCGATCCGCGAACGCGGCGGCTATCAGCTGATGCCCGAATGGGGCACGCGGCCGTCGAACCATTACCTGCCGCGCGTGAAGACCGAAGCATCGTGCGGTTGCGGGAGTAGCGGCGAGTGCGGCAGCGCGTCGAACGGCCGCGACGAGAACGAGTCGTTCGAAGCCCGCGCGGCGCGCGGCGACCTCAATCTCGCGTCGCTCGCGACACGGCGCTGAGCGCGAAGCCCTTCACTCATACGAAAAAACGGAGTCCCCATGCGCCCAGCCTTTTCGGTCGTCTTTCTCACCACCCTGTGCGGCGCGGCACAGGGCCTGCTGCTGACGCTCGTGCTCGTCGAGGCGCTGACGCGCGCGGCGGGCGTCGAGATCGCGGCGTCGTTCTACGTGACGGGCGCCGCGCTGTCGGTCGCGCTCGGCGCACTCGGCCTGCTGGCGTCGTTCTTCCATCTCGGCCACCCCGAACGCGCGTGGCGGGCGATCGCGATGTGGCGCACGTCGTGGCTGTCGCGCGAATGCATCGCGCTGCCGGTGTTTCTCGCGTGTGCGTTCGCGTATGGCGCGGCGCACCTGTTCGGCTGGCCCGGCACGTTGCTGATCGGTGCGGCGGGCGCGCTCGCGAGCGTCGCGCTGTTCGTGTGCACGGCGATGATCTACGCGTGCCTGCGCTTCCTGCAGGAATGGGCGAGCCCGCTGACGCTCGTGAACTTCGTGCTGCTCGGCTGCGCGTCGGGCTGCACGCTGGCCACGGCGTGCGCCGCGTGGCTCGCGCCGGCGCTGGTCGGCCGGCTCGCCGTGGCCGCGTGCGCGCTGACGCTCGCGGGCGGCGTCGCACGGCTCGCGTCGCTCGCACGCAATGCGCGACTGCGGCCGAAGTCGACCGTGCAGAGCGCGACCGGGATCCGCGGCGAGAAGGTCGAACAGACGTCGCGCGGCTTCACGGCCAGCGCGTTCAATACGCGGGAGTTCTTTCACGGGCAGGGCAACGGCACGCTGCGCGCGGTGAAGGCCGGCTTCCTGATCGGCGCATTCGCGGTGCCGTTCGTGCTGACCGGCGCGCTCGCGCTCGCGCCGACGTCGGTCGCGGCCGCCGTCGCGCTCGGCGCGGCATTCGTGATCCAGTATGCGGGGCTGGTCGCGGAGCGCTGGTTCTTCTTCGCGGATGCGCGGCATCCGCAGAACATCTACTACCAGCGCGCATCGTGACGTCGCGTGTGCGCGTCCGCGCCGTGCGGGAACCAGAACGTGTCCGCGAGCGCGCGATCGTAATCGTCCTCGACGATCGCGAAGTCATGCTGCCGCGCGCAATCGGGCAGCGCGCGGCGGCGTTCGACCGGCATCGTCGCGGTGGCCGGGCATGGGCGGCCCGGCGTCACGTACGCGTCGTCGCAGCGCGAGAGCGTATCGCCGGGCGATCCGGGCGCGATCCCGTGGCCGTCGACGCAGCCGCCGACGGCGTTACTGATGGAAGTTGAGCGTGACCATCGCCGAACGGCCCGGCGCCCACGTCGCGTAGATCGGATACGCGCTCGCGTAATACTTCTTGTCGAACAGGTTCTGCACGTTGAGCTGCACGTCCATCGTCTTGTTCACGCGCCACGTTGCGGCCGCGTCGAAGCGCGCATAACCGGGCGTCCACTTCTTCGTCGTCGCGGATACCGACGCGTAGGTCTGGCTCATCACCGTCGCACCGGCGCCGAGCGTGAGCTTCGGCATCACGTCGTAGCGCGTCCACAGCGTGAAGTTGGGCTTCGGTACCATCACCATCGGCAGGCCCGATGCGCCCGGGCTGCCGGGGCCCGCGTCGGTCGTGATTGCGTTCAGGTACGAGTAGCCGCCGAATACGCGCCACTTCGGCGTCAGGTTGCCCGCGAAGCCGAGTTCGACGCCGCGCACGCGCTGCTTGCCTGCGTTGACCGTGTGACCGAGGCCGTCGCTGACGCGCGCGTTGGTCTTCTCGGTCTGGAACAGCGCCGAGGTCAGCGACAGCCGATCCTGCAGCACGTCCCACTTCGCGCCGATCATAAATGCGTATGATTCGCGTTTTCGATCGAAATTGTATGAACTGGTGCCAATTCCGTAAGTGATTGAATGGTTTTTGTACTCATTCGGTCAGGCTTTCGTGGGGGCGCGATTGCCTTTGCGTCGCGTGCAACACCGCTTTCCATCGCCCGGCCGGCGCGCGGCGGCGACGACTCGCTACACTGCCGTACCGGTTGGACGGGCCCCGGCAAGCAGGCCCCGAGCAAGGAGACAGAACAAGATGGACACCCAACGCGCAGCGGTCGTCACGTACCGCGGCAATGCGATCGAGAACACACACGTCGCCCATGTGGCGGTGGTGGATGCAAGCGGCCGGTTGCTGGCCCGGTTCGGCGATCCGTTCCGGATGACGCTGGCGCGCTCGGCGGCCAAGCCGGCCCAGGCGCTGTCGGTGATCGAGACGGGCGCGCCTGAGCGGTTCGGTTTCGACGACGCGGACATCGCGCTGATGTGCGCGTCGCACAGCAGCGAGGACCGGCACATCGAACGCACGCGGGCGATGCTCGCCAAGGTCGCCGCGCACGAGTCGGATTTGCGTTGCGGCGGCCATCCGCCGTTGTCCGATGCGGTGTACCGGTCGTGGATCAAGCGCGACTACACGCCGACCGGCGTGTGCAGCAACTGTTCGGGCAAGCATGTCGGGATGCTGGCCGGCGCGCAGGCGATCGGCGCCGCGATGGCCGATTACCATCTGCCCGACCATCCGATGCAGGTGCGCGTGAAGCATGTCGTGGCCGATGCGTGCGGCTTGCGCGACGACGAAGTCGACTGGGCGATCGACGGGTGCAACCTGCCGACGCCGGCGTTTTCGCTGGATCGGCTGGCGCGTCTCTACGCATCGCTGGCCGACGGCGCGGACAAGGTGGAAGCGGGCGGCGGCGAGGTCAGCGGTCGCGTTCGCGCGCTGGCGCGCATTCATCGTGCGATGACGGCGCATCCGGAACTGGTCGCCGGCGACGGGCGTTATTGCACGGTACTGATGAACGCGTTCGAAGGGCAGGTGGTCGGCAAGCTCGGTGCCGATGCGTGCTACGGGCTCGGCGTGCGTGCGTCGGAGAACACGCGGCGACTCGGCGCCGATGGCGCGCTCGGCATCTCGGTGAAGATCGAGGACGGCAATCTCGACGTGCTCTACATGGTCGTCAGCGAGATTCTCGATCGGCTGCAGATCGGTACGTTCGTGCAGCGCGCGCAACTGGCGGGCTTCCATCGGCCCCGGATGCTCAACACGCAGGGCATCGAGATCGGGCACGCCACGTTCCCGTTCGAGTTGCAGCCGGACTGAATGGCGTGGCTGCGTCGTGACGCCGCCGGCCCGCGATCCGGGCCGCGCGAAGCGGCGCGAGCGTGACTACGCGCTCGCGCCGCGAATCTTCGTCAGTTCCCGCTCCGACAACTCGCCGATATGCGCGAGGTGTTCCGCGAGAAAGTCCTTCAGCACGCGCAGCTTCGCCGAACTGCGCCGGTTCGCCAGATACGCGATGTAGATGTATTCGCCCGTCAGCCGGTTCTGCAGCCGGTAGCGCGGCAGCACGGCTTCGAGCCGGCCGCTCGCGAGCAGGTCGCGCACCAGCCAGATCTCGAATTCCGCGATGCCGAGCCCCGCGCAGGTCGCTTCGAGCAGCAGCTCCGAATGGTCGGTGACGAGGTTGCCGGCCGGCAGCACGCTGTGATGCGCGTCGCCGTTCACGAGCGCCCAGCGCGGATCGCCTTCCGGATGCACGTAGCGCAGGCAGTTGTGCTGCTTGAGGTCGTCCGGCGCGGACGGGCGCCCGCAGCGGTCGAGATAGCCGGGCGTCGCGCACAGGATGCTGTCGTTGCGGGACAGGCGGTGGACGACGAGGTTGTCCAGGTAGTTCTCGCCCTCGTGAATGTCGAGATCGAAGCCGCCGGCCACGAGGTCGTTGTGGTTGTCGGTGAGCCGCACGTCGAGCTGGATCGTCGGGTAGCGGGCGAGAAACGGCGCGACCAGCGGCGCGAGATGGCGGCGGCCGAATGCCACCGGCGCGGTGAGCTTCAGCGGGCCGCTCGGCTGCGCATTCAGCTCGGCGACGACGCGCAATGTGTCGTCGAGATCCGCGATCAGCGTGACGGCGCGCTCCAGGTAGATATGGCCGGCTTCGGTGAGCGTCACGCTGTGCGTCGAGCGGTGCAGCAGCGCGACGCCGAGCGCCTCCTCGATCGCCGTGATCTTGCGCGCGACCGTGGACGTCGACACGTGCATCTCCTTCGCGACCGCCGAAAAACTCCCTGTTTCGACCACTCTGACGAACGCGCGCATCGCGCCCATGTGATCGATGCCGGTGTCTCTCGCGCCTCTTTTCATTCGATTCTCGCTGTTGCGCCCCACGCAAAACTGCTTTCGATAATACAGAAGCGAGCTTGTTTTTGCAAAGGCATAGAATGCGAACCCGTCGCGTCGGGAAGCGGCGAACGACGAGCGGCACGAGACACCCAGGAGGGCACGATGGCAGAAACCGGCTTCCGCGTCGAAGCGGATCTTTTAGGTAAGCGAAGCATTCCGGACGAGGCCTACTACGGCGTCCATACGCTGCGCGCGAAGGAGAATTTCGACATTTCGGGCCGCACCATTGCGTCGCTGCCGTACTTCGTGATGGCGCTCGCCGCCGTGAAGGAGGCCGCGGCTGACGCGAACTGCGAGCTCGGGCTGCTGCCGAAGCCGTACCGCGATGCGATCGCCGCCGCGTGCGTCGAGATCCGCGAAGGGCGCCTGCACGACCAGTTCGTCGTCGACATCATCCAGGGCGGCGCCGGCACGTCGACCAACATGAACGCGAACGAGGTGATCTGCAACCGGGCGCTCGAAATCATGGGGCACGCGCGAGGGCAGTACGAATACCTGCACCCGAACGAGCACGTCAATCTCGCGCAGAGCACCAACGACGTCTATCCGACCGCGATCCGGATCGCGACCTGCTTCGCGGTCGAGCACCTGCTCGAAGCGATGGCGCGCCTGCGCGATGCGTTCGCGGAGCGCGCCGACGCGTTTGCCGGCTTGCTGAAGCTCGGCCGCACGCAGTTGCAGGACGCGGTGCCGATGACGCTCGGCCAGGAGTTCTCGACCTACGCGGTGATGCTGACGGAAGACATCGCGCGCCTGCAGGAAGCGGGCTGGCTGATTCGCGAGATCAACCTTGGCGCGACCGCGATCGGTACGGGGATCACCGCGCATCCGCAGTACGCGGAGAAGGCGCTCGCGGCGCTGCGGCGCATTACCGGGCTCGACCTGAGCACCGCGCCGAACCTGATCGAAGCGACCCAGGATTGCGGCGCGTTCGTGCAGGTGTCGGGCGTGCTCAAGCGGATCGCCGTGAAGCTGTCGAAGATCTGCAACGACCTGCGGTTGCTGTCGAGCGGCCCGCGTGCGGGGTTCGGCGAGATCAACTTGCCGCCCGTGCAGGCCGGCTCGTCGATCATGCCCGGCAAGGTGAATCCGGTGATCCCGGAAGTCGTCAACCAGGTTGCGTTCGAGGTGTTCGGCAACGACCTGACCGTGACCTTCGCCGCCGAGGCCGGACAGCTTCAGCTCAACGCGTTCGAGCCGGTGATCGCCAGCGCGCTGTTCCGCAGCTTCAGCCATCTGACCGCCGCCTGCACGACGCTCGCGCAGCGGTGCGTGAGCGGGATCACCGCGAATCCCGAGCGGTTGCGCGAAACGATGGAGCGCTCGGTCGCGCTCGCGACCGCGCTGAACCCGTACATCGGCTACAAGCGCGCGACCGCCGTGGCGGCCGAAGCGCACGCGACCGGCAAGTCGATTCGCGAGATCGTGCTGGAGCGCGAGTGGATGACCGATGCGCAGGTCGACGAAGCGCTGCAGCCCGAAGCACTGATCCGGCCGCGCGTGCTTTGACGCCGGCCGCGCGGCGCCGGCACATGCCGCCGGCGGCCCGCGCGCGACAGATCCAGCAGCGCCCCCGGCGCGGGGCGCGGCACATCAAGAAACACACATCAAGAAACGACGGAGACTCACGATGAACCACAACAGCGAGCGCCCGGCCGATCCGGCCGGCGGCGCGGATTCCCGACATGCGGACCCCGATGCGATGTTCGCGTCGCACGAAGCCGGCTATGCGAAGCAGTTGAAGCCGCGGCACGTGCAGATGATCGCGATGGGCGGCGCGATCGGCACCGGCCTCTTTCTCGGCGCGGGCGGGCGCCTGCAGCACGCGGGGCCCGCGCTCGCGCTCGTGTATCTCGTCTGCGGCGTGTTCGCGTTCCTGATCATGCGCGCGCTCGGCGAGCTCGTGATGCATCGGCCGACCAGCGGCAGCTTCGTGTCGTACGCACGGGAGTTCATGGGCGAACGCGCATCGTTCGTCGCGGGCTGGATGTACTACCTGAACTGGGCAATGACCGGCATCGTCGACATCACCGCGGTCGCGATCTACATGAAGTACTGGGCCGTGTTCACGGACGTGCCGCAGTGGGTGTTCGCGCTCGGCGCGCTCGGGATCGTGTCGGTGATGAACATGATCGGCGTGAAGGTGTTCGGCGAGATGGAATTCTGGTTCTCGCTCGTCAAGGTGGGCACGCTCGCGGTGTTCCTCGCGGTCGGCGCCGTGTTTCTCGCGAGCGGCCATCCCGTCGGCGGCCAGATGCCGGGGTTTCACCTGGTCGCGGATCACGGCGGGATCTTTCCGCACGGCATCCTGCCGGCCGTGCTGATCGTGCAGGGCGTCGTGTTCGCTTACGCGAGCATCGAGCTCGTCGGGGTCGCGGCGGGCGAGACCGCCGATGCGCGCAAGGTCTTGCCGAAAGCCATCAACAGCGTGATGTGGCGCATTGCGCTGTTCTACGTCGGCTCGGTCGTGCTGTTGACGATGCTGCTGCCGTGGACGGCGTACAGCGCGCACGAAAGCCCGTTCGTGACGTTCTTCAGCAAGCTCGGCGTGCCGTACGTCGGCACCGTGATGAACGTCGTGGTGCTGACCGCCGCGCTGTCGAGCCTGAACTCCGGCCTTTATTCGACCGGGCGCGTGCTGCGCTCGCTCGCGATGGGCGGATCGGCGCCGCGCTTCATGTCGCGGATGAACGCGCGCGGCGTGCCGTATGGCGGGATCCTGATCACGGTCGCGATCAATGCGATCGGCGTGCCGCTGAACTACATCGTGCCGGCCCAGGCGTTCGAGATCGTGTTGAACATGGCGTCGCTCGGGATCATCACGACGTGGGGCTTCATCGTCATGTGCCAGATCCTGTACCGCCGCGCGGTCGATCGCGGCGAGCTGAAGGCCGTGTCGTTCCGGATGCCCGGCGCGCCGTTCACGTCGTGGCTCACGCTGGCCTTCCTCGTCGGTGTGCTGGTGCTGATGGCATTCGACTATCCGGGCGGCACATGGACCGTCGCGACGATTCCGGTCGTCGTGCTCGCGCTGATGGTCGGCTGGAAGCTGGCGAAGCGCGGTACGGCGCGAGAGCAGGCGGCGGATGCGCGTGCGTCCGCGGCCGCGCGCGTCGTCGCCGATCCGGCGCAGGGCGCCTGAAAACGGTATGCGCCGGGGCGCTCCGGTCCGTTCGCGGCCGGCGCCCCGGCGCCTCGTGACAGTCAGTTCAACCCGGTGCGCTCGCTGACCCAGCGGGCGAAATCGCCGGCCATCTCCGCGGTCAGTTCGTGGCCGGCCGCGTACAGCCGCGTATCGTGCGCGACGCCGAGCGCCGTAAGCTTCGCGTCGGCGGTGTCGGCCCACGCGACGGGCAGCTTGTCGTCGGAGCGGCCGTGCACGATCAGCGCATGGAGCGGGCGAAGCGCATCGCGCGGTGCGATCAGCGGATCGATTTCGGGCAGGATGCGCCCGCACAACACCGCGAATGCGGTGACGTCCTGCGGCGACGTGAGGCCGACGCTCGCGCTCATGATGCCGCCCTGGCTGAAGCCGGCGATCACCGTCGGCAACGCGGCGCCCGCGGCACCGCCGGCGTGGAATGCGCGCAGCAGCGTGATCAGCTTGATGCGGCTCGCGTTCGCGCGGGCCGCGTCGATTTCGGGGCCGCTCGGGCCGAAGCGCACCGGAAACCATGCGTGCTGGCCGGGCCCGAACGCGAGCGGGCCGCGCAGGAATGCGATCTCGATGCGCGGATCGACGACGTCGGCCAGGTTCAGCAGGTTGGTTTCGTTGCCGCCGACGCCATGCAGCAGCAACAGGCGGGCAGCGGGGCGGCCGGTGGCGGGGCGCAGCAGGTACTGCAGGCCCGACTCGGGATCGGTGGTCAGCGGCAGGACGTCGGTCATTGCATGGGTCCGGAAAGGGAAGCGATGCGACAGTCTAGAGCGTGCGGGCGGCGACGTGAATCGCCGGCGTGCGATTGATTGTTTCCGCTCGGGAATGAATGCCGTGACGCAAGCCTGGCGCGCCATCATCTACTGAACCAAGGCCATGTCGTTGCACAAGATCCGGTGCCGTTTCGGTGCCGGGCGCATGCGACATCGTTGCCTCGGCTTCGTCGTTGCCGCACGGAAGCCGACTTCCATGTATCCGCATACCTCTCCACCGACACGATCGATGTGAGTCACTGGCGCCGCGCCCGAATATCGATTCATCGAGGGCTAGCGAAAAATTGCGCCCTGACCCACCCGCATCGCTACGCCGAAACCGCATCGCCGTTGCAGCGCGCCGCGCGCGGTCGCGTGCACGCATCAAGCGCTCCGCGTGCGACAGCGCCCTGTCCCGCTAGGGAAAACCATAGTGCTCGGGACGCCTCTCGCGAAAGCTCGAGTAAGCGCGCAGTCAGCTTCGCTGTTCAGAATCGCCGCACGCATTCAAGAGAAACCAGGAGACAGGCGATGCATGACGGGTTGGTGAAAAAAATCGAAGCGCATCCGAAGTATGCGCTGCTCAAGCGGCGCCGCAATACGCTCGGTGTCTGTCTGACCGTGCTGATGCTGATCGTGTACTACGGCTACATCGCGCTGATCGCATTCGACAAGTCGTTCCTCGCGCAGCCCGTGAGCACCGGCGTGACGAGCGTCGGCATACCGGTCGGCATGGCGGTGATCGTGTTCACCGTCGTCATCACCGGCATCTACGTGCGCCGCGCGAACAACGAATACGATCAACTGACGCAGGACATCCTGCAGGACGTCGCCCAATGAAGAAGACACTTTCGATGATGCTCGTTGCGCTGCTGGCCGCGGGCGCGTGCGGCGTGGCCGTCGCGGGCGGCGGCGATGTCGGGCAGACCGCCAGGCAGGCAACCAACACCACGGCCATCGTCCTGTTCGCGCTGTTCGTGGCGGGGACGTTGTGGATCACCAAGTGGGCGGCTTCGCGCACACGTTCGGCCGCGGATTTCTACACGGCCGGCGGCGGCATTACCGGGTTCCAGAACGGCCTGGCGATCTCGGGCGACTACATGTCGGCGGCATCCTTCCTCGGCATTTCCGCCGCGGTGATGACGTCGGGCTACGATGGGCTGATCTACTCGATCGGTTTTCTGGTCGGCTGGCCGGTCATCACGTTCCTGATGGCCGAGCGGCTGCGCAACCTCGGCAAGTTCACCTTCGCCGACGTCGCGGGCTACCGCTTCGAGCAGGGGCCGATCCGCAGTTTCGCCGCGGTCGGCACGCTGGTGGTGGTGGCGTTCTACCTGATCGCGCAAATGGTGGGCGCGGGGCAGCTCATCAAGCTGCTGTTCGGTCTCGACTACTGGGTGGCGGTGGTCATCGTCGGCGCGCTGATGATGGTCTACGTGCTGTTCGGCGGCATGACGGCCACCACATGGGTGCAGATCATCAAGGCGTGCATGTTGCTCGCGGGCGTGACCTTCATGGCGATCATGGTGCTCGCGCAGTACGGCTTCAGCCCGGAGGCGCTGTTCGCCCATGCCGTGGAAGTCAAGACCGCGATCGCCGCGAATGCCGGCAAATCGCCGGACGACGCGACCCGGATCGGGCTGTCGGTGATGTCGCCGGGCGGGTTCATCAAGGATCCGATCTCGGCCATCTCGTTCGGCATGGCGCTGATGTTCGGCACCGCCGGCCTGCCGCACATCCTGATGCGCTTCTTCACGGTGCCGGATGCGAAGGAAGCGCGTAAATCCGTGTTCTGGGCCACCACCTGGATCGGCTATTTCTATGTGCTGATCTTCATCATCGGTTTCGGTGCGATCACGCTGGTGCTGACCAATCCGGAACTGGCCGACGTGGCCAAGGGCGTGATCAAGGGCGGCGCGGGCACGGCCAACATGGCCGCGGTGCTGGTGGCCAAGACGGTGGGGGGCGACGTGTTCTACGGCTTCATCTCGGCCGTGGCCTTCGCGACGATTCTGGCGGTGGTGGCCGGGCTCACGCTGTCGGGCGCGTCCGCGGTGTCGCACGACCTCTATGCCACCGTCTTCAAGAACGGCAACGCGAACAGCGCCGACGAGTTGAAGGTGTCGCGCATCACGACGCTGGTGCTCGGCGTGATCGCCGTGCTGCTGGGCATCGCGTTCGAGAAGCAGAACGTCGCGTTCATGGTGTCGCTGGCGTTTGCCGTGGCGGCGTCGGCCAATTTCCCGGTGCTGTTCCTGTCGATGATGTGGAAGGGCTGCACCACGCGCGGTGCGGTCATCGGCGGGTTCCTGGGGCTGGTCTCGTCGGTGGGGCTGACGGTCGTGTCGCCGTCGGTGTGGGAAGCGACGCTCGGTTATCCGAAGGGTTCGGCGTGGTTCCCGTATACGTCGCCCGCCTTGTTCTCGATGACGATCGGCTTCGCGGGCGTGTGGCTGTTCTCGGTACTCGACACGAGCCTGCGCGCGAAGGCCGAGAAGGGTGCGTTCGCCGCGCAGCAGGTGCGCTCGGAAACGGGGCTGGGGGCGACGCGCGCCAGCAGCCACTGACCGGTAGCCGGCCACGCCCGCCCCGGAGGGCGACGATGCGATGCGCGTGATCGTCGCTCGTCGGCCCCGGGGCGGGCGGCATCGTTTTCAACGGTTCGCCGCATCGCTCGCCGGCAATGAAAAATCGCGAATTCGACCGAATTCGCCGATAATTTGAAAACGTTTTACGCAAATCCGATTGCGGCTAATACGCGGATTAATTAAATAAAAAAACAAATATCCGTATCCCGGATTTCTTGGTCGCGCCGTGGTGCCGCTGGAATCCTTGAAGGCAAAGGTTAACGGCAAATTTCGCCAATACTTTAGAGCTCTTTCGGCACAA
Source organism: Burkholderia sp. BCC0405 (assembly GCF_902833075.1). Lineage (NCBI taxonomy): Bacteria > Pseudomonadati > Pseudomonadota > Betaproteobacteria > Burkholderiales > Burkholderiaceae > Burkholderia > Burkholderia sp. BCC0405. The sequence continues at coordinate 464,648 of NZ_CADFEO010000001.1, read as the reverse complement.
TTATTCATTTCATTTTTATCAATGAATGATTGATTTCCGGTCATCGGAGCGTCATGCACCATCCCCGATAATTCGGCGCTCACATTCTTTCAATATGCCAAACGGCGATCGAAGCCGAATCGCTGCGGGGAGCTGTACTCATGACCATCCGTCATCGCATTACGCTGCTAGTCGTCCTGACGTTCTTCGCGCTGTCCGCGATCGGCATCTATGCCGTGTACCAGACGCGCAAGAGCGCGACCGAGGTACGCCAGGTCACCCAGGGAATCGTGCCGAGCGCGCTCGCGTCCGCCGATCTCGTCGCCGATGTGAAGAACATCCAGATCGCGACGATGACGCTCGTCTACGCGCCCGACGCGAACACCGCCGCGCAGGCGCGCGACGAGCTGAAGGCGAAGCAGGGCGCGCTGCGCGCCGCGCTCGACGTGCAGGCGAAGTCGGCGGTCGGCCACGCGCAGGTCGGGCTCGTCTCGCAGGCGAAGGACAGCGCCGCGAACTATTTCGCGGCGATCGACGACACCGTGAAGATGAAGACCGACGGCAAGCCGGAGATGGCGCAAGCTTACCTGTTCGCGAACGTCGCTCAGTATCGCGACGAACTCGAAAGCATCGTCGACACGCTGCGCGTCGAGAAGAACCGCCAGAAGGACGACGCGATCAGCGCGCTGAACGGGATGCTCGCGACGACGGCGACCGCGATCGGGGGCGTCGCCGGCACGGTGGTCGTGCTGCTGACCGCGCTCGGCCTGCTGCTGTATCGGCAGATCACGCGCCCGCTGATCGGGATGCAGACGGCGATGAGCGAGATCGCGACGAGCCAGGATTTCACGCGCCGCGTGCCGGTGGGCCGGATGGACGAAATCGGCCACTCGATCGTCGCGTTCAACGGGATGATCGAGAAGATCCAGGAGAACTCGGCGCAGCTCAAGCAGAAGACGGCCGACATCCAGGCGATGCTGCAGAACATGCAGCAGGGGATCCTGACCGTCGTCGAAGGCGGCGTCGTGCATGCGGAGTATTCGGCGTACCTCGAAACCATCTTCGAGACGGGCGACATCGCCGGCCGCGACCTGATGGCGCTCGTGTTCGACGACTCGAACATCGGTTCCGACGCGCGCTCGCAGGTCGACGCGGCCGTGCACGCGTGCCTCGGCGAAGACAGCATGAACTTCGCGTTCAACGAGCACCTGCTGGTGAACGAAGTCGCGAAGCGGATGCCGGACGGCCGAGAGAAGTGGCTCGACCTGAGCTGGTCGGCGATCACCGACGAGACCGACACGGTCGTGCGCCTGATGCTGTGCGTGCGCGACGTGACCGAGATCCGCGAGCTGACCGCGCAGGCCGGCGAGCAGCAGCGCCGCCTCGAGATGATCGGCGAGATCCTGTCGATCAGCCAGGACAAGTTCCACGACTTCGTGCACAGCGCGAAGGGCTTCCTCAGCGAGAACGAGCGGATGATCCGCCAGCACGAGCGAGCCGATCACTCGATCGTCGCGGCGCTGTTCCGCAACATGCACACGATCAAGGGCAATGCGCGCACGTACAGCCTCCAGCACCTGACGAACATCGTCCACGAAGCGGAGCAGGCGTACGACTCGCTGCGCCGCGCGGACGGCGGCCCCGAGTGGAACCGCGACGCGCTGATGGACGACCTGGCGCGCGTGCGCGAGGCGGTCGAGCACTACGCGACGATCAACGCGGTCACGCTCGGCCGCGGCGGCGAACCGGTGCAGGGCGCCGACTTCCTGATGGTCGAACGCGCGCACATCAGCGAGAGCCTGCGCGTGCTCGACGGCGCCGATCCGGCCAACGCGTCCGACTGGCACGCGGCCCGCGACGCCGTGCGCCGCATGCTGAGCCAGCTCGGCACGCAAGGCATCGGCGAAGCGCTCGGCGGCGTGATCGAGTCGCTGCCGTCGCTCGCGGCCGAACTCGGCAAGCCGGCGCCCGTCGTGCATATCGACAGCCACGGCCACCGCGTGCGCAGCGAAATCGTCGCGACACTGAAGAACGTGTTCATGCACCTGCTGCGCAATTCGATGGACCACGGGATCGAATCGTCCGACGAGCGACGCGCGGCCGGCAAGGCGGCGTCCGGCACGATCGACATCGCGGTCGGCGTGGGCGGCGGCGAGCTGTGGTTCGTGCTGAGCGACGATGGCCGTGGCCTCGCGCTCGACCGGATTCGCGGCATCGCGCGCGAGCGCGGGTGGATCGATGCGGATGACGAAGCGGCGCTCACCGACGAAGCGGTGGCCGAGCTGATCTTCCGGCCGGGCTTCTCGACGGCGAGCACGGTGACGGAAGTGTCGGGGCGCGGCGTCGGCATGGACGCGGTGCGCAACTTCCTGAAGCGCGACGGCGGCGACATCGCGCTGCGCTTCACCGACGATCGCGTCGGCGCGCCGTATCGCGCGTTCGAGACGATCGTGTCGTTGCCGGCCCGCTTCGCGGCGGACGGCGCCGCTCAGGGCGTCGCACACGAGCGTGCGCGCCGCGCGGATATCGGCGCGGCGGAGTGACGACGTGATCGTGCACGCGTGGATGATCCAGATGGCCGCCGCACTGGTGGGCGGCGCCGTCGTCGCGATCGTTGCGGCGGTCGTGTTTCGCTTGACGCGCAAGCGACTCGTGGCGGCGCTCGAACGCGACCTGGCGCAGTGGCGCGGCGCGCTCGACGCAGCCGATGCGCGCATCGCCGACGCCAGGTCGGCGCATGCGGAGGCGGCCGACGCATGGGCGCAGCGCGAGGCACAGCTCGAGGATGCGTTGGCGCGCGAGACGGCCGCGGCCGGCACGCAGCGCGATGCCATGCAGGCGCTGTCGGCGGATCGTGCCGCGCTGGCGCAGCACGCGATGAAGATCGCCGACGAAGCCGCGCGCCTGCGCGGGCTCGCCGGCACCTTCGAGCGCTGGCACGAGCAGATGATCTCGCTGACCACGCAGAACCAGGACATGCGCGCGAAGAACCAGGAGTTGTCGGCGATCGTCGCGCACGTGTCGATCGTGTCGCTGAACGCATCGATCGAGGCCGCGCGCGCCGGCACGGCCGGGCGTGGCTTCTCGATCGTCGCCAGCGAGGTGCGCGGGCTGGCCGCGCGCTCGCAGGAACTGTCGAACAGCTATCGCGACAGCCTGAACCGCAACGACCTCGTGACGGCCGCGACGTTCCAGGACATCCAGGCCGGCGGCAAGATGATCACGGCCGCGCTCGCGACCGTCGAGTCGCTGGCCGGGCAACTTCACGCGCGGATCGAAGGAGGCGTCGCGTGATCGGCGCGCAGGCGAAAGCCGGCTTCGAGCGGATCTTCTTCGATGCGGCGCGCACGCGGCTCGCATCCGGTGGGGCGTGCGACATCCGTCCGGCCGCGGGCCCCGCACGCGACGGGCGCGATCATGCGCACGGGAAGTCGCGTGCGAAGCCGAAGGTGACCGAGCATGTCGCGGTGCTGACGATCTCGGCGTTGCATTTCCGGCTGCTGCTCGCGCTGCGCTTCAGCGACGACGAGGCGACGCGCCGCCATTTCGCCGGCGCGACGGCGGGCACGAGCAGCCAGCGGCCGCTGCCCGAAGCGTTCATGGAAGTCGCGAACCTGTGCTGCGGCGCGATCAACCAGGCGCTGACCGCACCGTTTCCCGACCTCGGGATGTCGACGCCGTATCTGCTGAGCGGATCGAGCATCGACTACTTGCCAGCGCTGGCGCCCGACCACGTGGCCGCGTACGACCTGACGCTCGACGGCGGCGTGCGGGTCGGCGCGACGTTGTGCGTGTGTGCGAATGCGCCGGTCGATTTCCATGTGCCGGAGACGGCCACGGTGGATACCGGCGGCGAGCTCGAACTGTTCTGATCGACCTGGACCGACCATGAGGAATTCTTGAGATGACCCTGGACAAACCTGTCAGCAAGGTGCTCGTGCTCGATGACAGTCGCGCGCACGCCGACGCGATCAAGCGTTTCTGCGACGAGCACAACCTGATTGGCCTGACCGTGCGGCGCAACCGGCTGCTGAAGGTGCTGCGCTCGAACATCGATCTCGGCGCGATCCTGCTGGCCGAGGATTACGGCGGTTCGCCGGCCGAGAGCGCGATCGTCGCGACGCAAATCGATGCGCTGCGCCCCGAGCTGCCGATCATCCTGCGCCGCGAATCGCTCGCGTCGCGCGACGGGCTGCCGGCGGCGCTCGCGCGCGTCGCCTGCGCGGCCTACGTCGCCGACGACATGACGCCGCTCAAGCGCGCGATCGACGAATACCTGTTCGGCCGCGATTACCCGAACGCGCTCGTGCGCGGCATCTCGGAGATCACCGAGGCGCGCATCGACAGCCTGTTCCCGGGCATGACGATCGAGCACGAAACGCCGTGCATCGTGCGCGACCAGATCATCTTCGGCGAAGTGTTCAGCCTGATCGCGCTCGAAAGCGCATGGTGCCGCGGCTACATGCTGCTGCAGACGAGCGAGCAGCCGCTGCTCGACATGCTCGGCGGCACGCGCGACACCGGCCGCGCGCCGGATTTCCGCGACGTGAACAGCGTGCTCGGCGAGCTGACCAACCTCGTGTGGGGCGCGTTCAAGAACCGTTACCTCGGCGACGCCGAGGCGCTGGCGCGCCATCCGGTGCAGGTGCCGCTCGTCGTCAATCACAAGCAGAAGTTCATCTCGTTCGGCGGCGATTGCCCGCAGCTCTGCTTCAAGTACCGGATGACCGACCCGGCGTCGGGGCGCTCCGTCTGCCTCGATCAGCGCTTCGTGTTCAGCCTGAGCTGGTCGCCGGAGGACTTCCGCGAATCGGTGCAGGACGTGGGGCCGATGGTCGAATCGGGCGAGCTCGAACTGTTTTGACTATTGAAGTCAGCAACAACGAAAGGAAGGGGAATACGACATGGCAAAGATTCTGGTGGTCGACGATTCGGGCACGGTGCGCGACGAGGTCGCGGGCTTCCTGCGCAATCACGGGCTCGACGTCGCGACGGCCGTCGATGGCAAGGACGGCCTCGCGAAGCTCAAGGCGACGCCCGGCGTGCGCCTCGTGATCAGCGACGTGAACATGCCGAACATGGACGGCCTGACGATGGTCGAGAAGATTCGCGGCGAGCTGGCGAACTCGACGGTCAACGTCGTGATGCTGACGACCGAAAGCAGCCCGGCGATGAAGGAGCGCGGCAAGGCCGCCGGCGTGAAGGGCTGGATCGTGAAGCCGTTCAAGGGCGACGCGGTGCTCGACGCGCTGAAGAAGCTCGCGGGCTGACGTACACCGGGCGGCAGCGCGGCCGCTGCCGCCCGCGCATTCAGCGTTGCGGTTCGGGTTGTGCGGGCGCCGCGTCGCCGGTCGTGGCCGGCACGCGTGGCGCGGGCGCCTGCCATGCACACCGATCATCCCCGCGAAGATCCGCGCGACGCCCTCGATGCGGCCGGGTGTCGCGAGCCCCATCAGCCCGTAGTGGTCGATCGGCAGCGACGCGAGCGGCGAGTCGCCGCGCGGCGTGGCCGGCTGCGCGCGCAATTTACAGCGTGCCGCGATGTCCGTATCCTGCCGGATGCCGATGGCGGCGTGCCTGCGCGACCTGCGCAGCACGCACGGCATTCAGGACAAACATTCAGGAACGGGACACCATCCGATGAAAATCAAAATCGATCGGGCAGCGCTCATACGCGGCGCATGCGCGACGCTGGTGGCCGTGCTGGCAGGCGGGTGCGTCGGCACGGGGCAGCAGAATCCGCAACAGGCCGCCGTCGGCGACGGTTCGTCGTACACGTGCCACCCCGTGCAGGTCGACGGGCAGGCAACGGCCGGCAGGGGCGTCAACGGGTGCTACTTCGTGCTGCACGACCCCGCGACGAAGCAGCCGCTGCCGAACACGCGCTATGCGTTCGCGCTCTACACGAGCGGGGCCCAGGACAACCGGGAACTCGAAGTCGAAGGCACGACCGACGCGCAGGGGCGCACGATCTACCTGCGTTCCGCCGCGCCGATCGATGCGTCGCGCATGGTGCTCGTCCGCACGATCGGCGACGGCCCGACGGGGCGCATCCCCGTGCTGGTCCGGCCGCAGGACGGCAAGCGCGTTCCGTTCGCGGAGTACAAGGTCACCGGCTGCAACGGCCCGTACGAAGGCGTGACCGACGAAACGGGGCGCGGCGTGATGTATCGCTGCAAGACGCAGTCGAAGATCGACGTGTCGTTCTATCGGTCACGCTCCTAAGGTGAGCGGGATGGCATCCGGATCCGGCCGTACCGCCGCGCAGCAGACGGAGACGCTGATCGCGAAGGGCGTCGTCTTTACGGTCGCGGGCACGTGCCTGCTGATCGCCACCGCCCTGTACGCGCAGTCGACGCGCGAATTCCTGCGAACCTCGATCGTCGTGCCGGGGCGCGTCATCAAGCTGAACGCGGGTCCGCATCATCCGGAGATCGCGTTCACGACGCTCGCGGGCGAGCGGGTCGAATACGCGCAGGGCGGCGAGGTCAGCGTGCAGGACGGCGCGACCGTCGAGGTGCGCTATACGCCCGACGAGCCCAGGATGAGCGCGCGGATGAATACGTTCGGGGCGATCTGGGGTGGCGTGCTGACCTTTGGCGGAATGGGTGTCGCCTTTTTGCTGGGCGGCGTCGGTCAACTGCGGCTGGGCGTGCGCGCGTGGCGCAGCGGGCGCAAGCGCGCATGACCGCTTGCGCCGCACTGAATTCCGTCGAATCGTTTATCGCAGAACATCATGGAACTCATACACGAGACTGCCGGGCCGATCGCATGCGCGACGTCGCGGCAGGTTGTCTCGTCACTTCACAGGACCTTCCAGCATGACAATCCGCTTGATACCGTGGCTGATCACGATCAGCACTGCGTGCTCGGGCCTGGCCGCACACGCGGCGGGCACTGCACATTCGCTTGACCAGGTTCCCGGGAAATTCAGTTCGCCCGACGCACGCGCAGCGTACGCGCGCGACATGAGCGGCGGGCCCGAGCAGGACGGTTTTGGCGTGCGCCTGCCGCCCGGCTTCACGAAGGAGGCGCTGGTTGCGCAGCTTGCCCCGGGCCAGCCGCTTGAGCGCGTCGTGCTGGTCGGCGCGAAGCCGTGGCCGCAGCGCCCGGGTGCGTTTGTCGCGATTGTCTGCGCGGCCCCGGCCGACGGCCTTGCGCGCGAAGTGCTGAAATTCAATGCGCCCACCGATTGTGAAGGCTTCGACCGCCACCCCGATGCCGATGAAACGAAGGAACTGGTCTGGCTGGGCGTGTTCGAGCGTGGTCCGGACGGTGCGCCGCGCCTCGTCGCGCGTACCGAACAGCCGCTCGACCAGGGGATCGACTGGAGCCAGACGAATATCGAGAGTCCCGACTCCCGAAGGAAAGCGAACGATTTCTCAATACGGCCCGAACGGTGGTTGCGGTTTGACCTCGCGCCCTATGCGCTGCGGCCCGGAGATGCGGCATTCGGCGTGCGGGCGGGCTGGTCGATCGGTTATGCGGGCGGTGGCGCATCGTTCGAGGCGTTGTACCTGTTCCGGATCGACGGCAAGGTACTGCGCATCGTATTCGCGCAGCCGATGATGTCCTACCAGGATATCGCCGGCGACTGGCATCGTGACGGCACGCGCGATCACGACATCTCGGAGAGCAGCAATACGCTGAACGTGCTGTCGACGTCGACGGAGGGTTTCCACGATCTGCAGCTGCGCCAGCGCGGCGGCAAATGGCGCCAGACGTTTCGCTGGTCGGCTGCCGACGGCGAGTATCAGCCGCGCTGAAGCGGCACGGTGCTGCTGGTCTTCGCGGTCTTCGATTTCCAGTCGCCCCGGAATTTCACGCGTGAGTCGATCGTCGTGCCGGGGCGATGACGCTGGGTTTGGCGGGCCCGCGCTTCGTATTGGCCGGCCTGGGTGAAATCCGGCCGCCGAGGTCTCGCGCGAAGCGGGTCGGCGGGAAGCTGCGCGGATGACGCCTGGCGGTGGCGCACGATTCCTGCGGCCGATCCTCGGCAGCGCGCCGGCCGCCCCCGGTGCCCGGATTGGACTATATTGAACCGCGAGCGTATCGCGTTCCTGTTCTTTGGGTGAACCATCATGGATTCGAATGCCTCATCATCGGAACCCGTTTTGAAGCGTGACGACCGCGACGGCGTCGTCACGCTGCGGCTGAACCGCCCGCAGCAGTTCAACGCATTGTCCGAGGCGATGCTCGCGAGCCTGCACGATGCATTTGCGTCGCTCGCGGCCGATCCGGGCGTGCGCTGCGTCGTGCTGGCCGCCGAAGGCAAGGCGTTCTGCGCGGGCCACGACCTGCGGCAGATGCGCAGCAAGCCCGGGCTCGACTACTACCGCACGCTGTTCGCGCAATGCAGCCGCGTGATGCTCGCGATGCGCGCGTTGCCGGTGCCGGTCATCGCACGCGTGCACGGCATTGCGACGGCGGCCGGCTGCCAGCTCGTCGCCGCGTGCGACCTGGCGATCGCGGCCGATACCGCGCGCTTCGCGGTATCGGGCATCAACGTGGGGTTGTTCTGTTCGACGCCGGCCGTTGCGTTGAGCCGCAACGTCACGGCGAAGCGTGCGTTCGACATGCTGATGACCGGGCGCTTCGTCGATGCGGCGACGGCCGCCGCGTGGGGGCTCGTCAACGAGGCCGTGCCCGAGGACGCGCTCGATGCGGCCGTTGCACGCAAGGTTGCGGAGATCGTCGAGAAGAGCCCGGCCGCGGTGCGTTACGGCAAGCAGATGTTCTATCGCCAGCGCGAGTTGCCGCTCGACGAAGCCTACGCGTATGCGGGCGACGTGATGGCGCGCAACATGATGGAAGAGGATGCGGGCGAAGGCATCGATGCGTTCCTCGAGAAGCGCAAGCCGACGTGGCGTTCGTAGTGCTTCGCTGGATGGTGTCTGCCGAACGGAGCCGAAGGGCCATCACCCACGCCGTTCCCGCACACCGGAAAGCAAACGAGCCGCCCGAGGCGGCCCGCAACCGAAGTGGTATGCAAGGCAACGCGATAGCACGCCGCCCCATCGACGCCGGTCAGCGCCCGTAGCTTCCAGTCCGCAGCGTCGTCGGCTGTACGCTCGACGCACCGGGCGGCACGATCACGACCGGCACGCGGCGCGCGAGGGCGCACATCAGCTCGTAGCCGATCGTGCCGCTGGCTTCCGCCACGTCATCCACCTTCACCTGGTCGCCCCACAGCTCGACGCTCGACCCGATGCCCGCGTTCGGGCACGGCGTCAGGTCGACGGTCAGCATGTCCATCGACACGCGGCCGACGACGCGCGTCATCACGCCGTCCACCGCGATCGGCGTGCCGGTCGGTGCGTGGCGCGGATAGCCGTCCGCATAACCGCATGCGACCACGCCGATCCGCATCGGCCGGTCGGCCGTGAAGCGGCGGCCGTAGCCGACGGTTTCTTCCGGCGCGATCGTCTGCACGCCGATGATCTTGCTGGTGAGCGTCATCGCGGCCATCAGCGGCGTGTCGGCGATATCCCGCGCTACACCCGTCGGCGATGCGCCGTACAGGATCGTGCCGGGCCGCACCCAGTCGCGGTGCGCACGCGGATGCCACAGCACGGCGGCCGAATTCGACGTCGAGCGCTCGCCCGGAATCCCCGCCGTGGCCGCATCGAACTGGTCGAGCTGCCAGTCGACTTCGCCTTCGTCGGCGTTCGCGAAATGCATCATCAGCGTGATCTTGCCGATCGACGGCGCGTTGGCCGCGCGTTCCCACGCGGCACGGAAAGCGGCAGGCCGGTAGCCGAGCCGGTTCATCCCGGAGTTCATCTTGAGCTGGATGTCGATCGGCTGCCGCGGCTTCGCCGCGATCAGCAGGTCGAGTTGTTCGTCGCAGTGCACGGCGACCGTCAGGCGGTGGCGATCGGCGAGATCGATGTCGGCCGGCTCGAAGATCCCTTCGAGCAGCAGCACGGGCTTGTCCCAGCCGAGCTCGCGCACGCGCACGGCTTCGTCGAGATCGAGCAGCGCGATGCCGTCGGCGGCCGCGAGGCCCGGGTAGATCCGCTCGATGCCGTGGCCGTAGGCATCGGCCTTGACCACGCCCCACACGCGCGATTGCGCGGCGGTGCGGCGGATGAAGTCGAGGTTGTGGCGGACGGCGTCAGGGCGGATATGGGCGACGATGGGACGGGGCATGGCGATGTCTCGGATCGGATGTCGTTCGGCGCGCGCGGCGGCGCGAGTTCGGCAGCCTGGCGCGACAACGCGCCGGGCCAGTGTCGAACGCTATCTTATTGGTGTTCGACCAGTTTTATTTAACGTTTTTGTCGATGATTCGGTGGAAATTGTGGGGACAAGGCAGGCGCATTGCGGTCGTCTGTGGCCAACGCTTGTCTGAGCAATGGACAATTGTCCCGACACGCATCTCTGCAGATGCCGGACAATATTCGTCGAAGATGCCGAGCGAGCGGTACGTCGAACCCGGTGCACCAATGGAGGTGCCAGGATAGCGTGGCTCGGCGGTCCGATGATGGAGGGCGAGATCTGTTCAAGCGCGCGGACGGTGGCGGTCCAGTGTATCGAGGGAGGGACGTCGACAACTGACTCATAATGCGCGTGGGCGATGGACGGAGGATTCTGACTTCTTGGGCACCGAAGTCGCGCCTGGATAGTCGACCGGACGATATCGACTACTCCGACGGACCGTCGATCGAGCCTTGTCGGGTTCTGTTTTTTTTGCCTTGCATCGCTCACCCAAAGCGAAAAACAAGGCAAATCCAAACGATTTCGCTGAACTGCTTCCTTATGGCCTTTGCTAGCACGTCGCCTCAAAACAACGATATCCAGATCTTGCGAGCCGTGGCGATTACGCTCGTGGTGTTGCAGCACTACTGGCGACTTCCCGAGCCCGCTTTGCTCACGTCGATCAGGGCGCACCATGCATTGTGGGCGGGCGTCGACGTATTTCTGGCGATATCCGGATTTCTGATGTGCCAGGCGTGTCTCCGATATATTGATGGGCCGCTTTCGCCGCTGGCAGCTTTGCTGACATTTGCGACGCATCGGGCCCGGCGCTTGATACCGGCGCTGTTGGGCGCTTTGCTCTTTTCCGTTGTTGTTGCGGCAGCGCTGAATTCGTTCAATGTCCACGCAACCTGGTTGGCCTTGCGCGGAGCGATCGTCGCCCTATTGGGCGTTTCGAACTTCTACTGGCACGACTGTTTCAACAGCGCGATCAACACGTGCGGAAGTGGTGATTTCAACGGCGTTACCTGGTCCCTCTCTCTCGAGTGGCAACTCTATGCCGTACTTGCGATCGCAATGTTTTTTGCGGGCCGGCGTGTGGCAATGGGCGTTCTTGTCTTGGCTTCCATCGCGCTCTCGAGTTTTCCGCCAGTCATGTTTTCGCTGCCGTGGGTATTGCGCCCGGGCGCATTCACGCTCGGCTGCCTTGTTTATCTGGTTTATGCTCGACGCCCCACTGCGGTATTGCGGTATCCCAGGTGGGTTTGCCGCATCGCACTGATTGTCGGGGTTCTGATCTGCGTTGGCTCGACGCAGTGGTTGCCGCCCCATTGCGCCTTCCTGGGTATGGCTGCGGGTGCAGCGATCGCGCTCTGTGCCGCGCTTCGAGGGGATTGCTTCTCGGGAGGATGGCTTGGAAAGCTCGGATTGTGGATCGGGGCCCGATCCTACTCTATCTACCTGTTTCATCTGCCGGTGATGGTCGTCGTGCAGTCGGCAATTGCCCGGAGTGGCGCAGCGATGTCTCGCTACGACGTGATGATTGCCGCGACGCTTTGCTTCGCAGGTGTCACTGCGCTTCTATCGGATCGGTCCTACCGGTTCATCGAGGTGCGATTCAACCGGAAGAGCCCCCTGTCCGACCAGGCTGGTCGAATGACATCTGCCGAACCTACCTGATCGGCAGACCTCGCGGCCAAAGCTTGGCTCGGATTGTTCTGGGTAGGCAAGAAACTCAAAGTGACTCCCAGCCCGCGCGCTGACGGGGCCGGCCGGACATCGGCTGCCCCCGTTAAATTGGGCGAAGCATTTCACGACGCCTTGATGCCTGGCGGTTCCCGGCGGACTGCGCGACGGGCGTCGATGAGACGGGGCATGGCGGTGGTCCGTCCGACATTGCGCGGCGTGCGGTGGGCTGTAAAGACCGGCGAGAGCGACCACATCGGCATTTCCCGGGTTGCAATTGACGGACTTGCCGGCAAGCAGGCAGGCATGGGAGATGAAGCAGACGAACGACGAATGCTCGCGGCCCATGCAGCCGAGTCTCCCGTCTAGAAAACCGGTGCGCGAACGGCACGGCGCAATGCTAAGCTCTCGGCGATCTTGTCATTGATCAATGTAATCATAAAGGAGGAGACTTTTGATGACGACGTCCCAGCTGTGCCTGTTCATCGTGGCGCTGTTGCCGTTCCCGATGACGTTTCTCGCGAAGGCCCGCAAGGGCTACGACAACCGCACGCCGCGTGACTATCTTGCAAAACTCGAAGGCTGGCGCGCCCGCGCGCAAGCCGCGCACCAGAACGCGTGGGAGGCGCTCGCGCTGTTCACGGCCGCGCTGGTGGTGGCGTGGCACAACGGCGCGAACGTGCATCGCGTCGACCAGCTTGCGATGGCATTCGTCGCGATCCGCATCGTCTATATGCTGATGTACCTGCTGAACTGGGCGTCGCTGCGTTCGCTCGTGTGGTTCGGCGGGATGGCGTGCGTGGTCGCGCTGTTCTTCGCTGCGCCGTAAGCGGCGCATGCGTGCGTGGCCGGCGCGTTACTTGCCGGTCGCGCCGCCCGTGCCGCGCACGAGACTGTCGTTGGATGCGGGCGCAACGATCTGGCCCGCGATCGGCGCCGCTTCCGCTTCGCGGCGCAGGAACTCGATCAGCGGATCGAGCAACCGGTGCCGCGTCGACGGGTTGCGGCGCAGCACGAAGCGCCACGACGCAGCGCGTTCGATGCCCGGCTTCAACGGCACCAGGCGGCCGCTGCGCAACTCCGGCTCGATCAGCGGCATGCGGCCGAGCGCGATGCCCGCGCCGCCGACCGCCGCGCCGATCACCTGGCTGAAACTGCTGTAACGGACGATCTTCGTCTCGAAGTCGCCCGGCAAGCCGAATTCGGATGCCCAGTTGCGCCAGTCGATCTCGGGGCTGTCCTCGTGCATCTCCTGCAGCAGCCGCGAGCGGCACACGTGCCCCGATGCGTACGGAAACAGCTCGGGGCTGCATACCGGGAACACCGTCTCCCGTATCAGCACGTCGTCGTCGGCCTGCAGCCGGTGCGCGGGCACGTGCACGATCGCCAGATCGACGCCGCTGCGCGCGTAATCCGGTTCGTCGTCGAGCACGACGGCATGCAGCGGCGTTTCGGGATGAAGCGACGAGAATTCCGCGAGGCGGCGTGCGAGCCACATCGCCGAAAACGGCGCGTTGGCGGAGACGGTGAGCCGTTGCGCGGTGCCGCGAATCTCGGCACAGGCATCGGTCAGCCGCGACAGCGCATCGCTGACGGCCGGCAGCAGGCGTGCGCCGGCCGGCGTGAGGCTGATGCCGCCGAGCCCCGTGCTGCGTTCGAGCAGCCGCGCGCCAAGCGATTCCTCGAGCGTGCGGATCTGGTGACTGACCGCGCTCGTCGACACGTTCAGCTCGACCGCCGCGCGCGCGAACCCGCCGAGGCGGACGGCCGCCTCGAAAGCCCGCAATGCGCCGAGGGGAGGGAGGTGCGACATGCGGGGTATTGTAGTTGACTCAACACCCGTTGAAAAATCATCTTTTGCCGCGCGTGGGCCGCGCGGGTAGCCTCGATCCGGTCAAGAAAAAACGTCATCGGACACGACTGGAGGGCTTCATGTATTTCGACCGGCGACTATGGGCAATGATGGCGGGACTGCGCTGGCGGGTCGCCGCGGCCGTCGCGCTCGGCCTGCTCGCGATGGGTGTCGGGATCCTGCGCTTCGTCTTTCTCGGCCGCGTGCTGGCGCTGGTGTTTTCCGGCGCGCCGGCGCGCAGCATCGGCGAAGCCGTCGTTGCGACAGCGGCCTGCGTGCTGCTGCGTGCATGGCTCGACCATCGCCGCACGGTGCTCGCGCAGCACACGGCCGGGCGCGTGCAGGCCACGCTGCGCGCGCGGCTGTTCGACCGGATCGCGGCGCTCGGCCCCGCATGGTTCAGCGGTGAACGCACGGGCGGCGTGATGCTGGCCGTCGTCGACGGCGTCGAGCAGCTGCAGACCTTTTTCGGCACCTACCTGCCGCAGCTCGTGATCGCCGCCTGCGCGCCGGTGATGATCTTCGCGGTGCTCGCGTGGTGGGACGTGCCGACGGCCGCGATCCTGCTGGTCGCGGCGCTCGTCACGCTCGCGCTGCCGCAGCTCGTGCATCGCGCCGACAAGCGTGCGGCGCTCGCGCGTTCGGCCGCGTTCAAGGCTTTCGGCGAGGAGTTTCTCGACGCGGTGCAAGGCCTGCCGACGCTGAAGGCGTTCGGGCAAGGTACGGCATACGGCGCGAAGCTGGCCGCGAAGGCGCGCGCGCTGTCCGGCAGCACGTTCTGGGTGCTCGCACTCGGCCTGCTGACGCGGCTCTTTACCGATCTCGGCACCGGCCTCGGGGCGGCCGCTGCCATCGCGGTCGGCGCGTGGCGCGTGCGGCACGGCGACATGAGCCTCGAGGCGCTGCTGATCGTGCTGATGGCCGGCAGCGAAATCTTCCGGCCGCTGCGCGACCTGCGTTCCGTGCTGCACCAGGGGATGATCGGCCAGTCGGCGGCGAATGCGATCCACGCGCTGCTCGACGCCGGCAGCCATGCGCCGGCCGCCGATGCGCCGCGCGTGCCGGGCCTGCGGCCGGAGATCGGGTTCGACGCCGTCAGCTTCGCGTATCCGGGGCGCCGCGCCGGCGCGCATGCGGCGCTGAGCTTCTCGGTGCGCGAGGGCGAGACGGTGGCGATCGTCGGGCCGAGCGGCGCGGGCAAGTCGACCATCGTGCGCCTGTTGCTGCGCCAGCACGATGCGCAGGGCGGCGCGATCCGCATCGGCGGTCACGACGTGCGCACGCTCGATGCCGGCCAGGTGCGCGAGATGATCGCGGTCGTCGCGCAGGATGCGACG
This sequence comes from Burkholderia sp. BCC0405, assembly GCF_902833075.1. Lineage (NCBI taxonomy): Bacteria > Pseudomonadati > Pseudomonadota > Betaproteobacteria > Burkholderiales > Burkholderiaceae > Burkholderia > Burkholderia sp. BCC0405. The sequence goes on along the minus strand of NZ_CADFEO010000001.1, from coordinate 449,594 downwards.
CTGTTCGACGGCAGCGTCGCCGACAACCTGCGGCTCGGCCGCCCCGATGCGAGCGACGCGGACATGATCGCCGCGGCGCGCGCCGCCAACGCGCACGATTTCATCTCGGCGCTGCCCGACGGCTACGCGACGCGCATCGGCGAACGCGGGCTCATGCTGTCGGGCGGCCAGCGCCAGCGCCTCGCGATTGCCCGCGCGCTGCTGCGCGATGCGCCGATCCTGCTGCTCGACGAGGCGCTGTCGTCGGTCGACGCGGAGAACGAAGCGCTGATCCAGCAGGCGCTCGACCGGCTCACGCGCGGGCGGACCACGCTCGTGCTCGCGCACCGGCTGTCCAGCGTGATCGGCGCCGACCGCATCCTGGTGCTCGACCAGGGGCAGGTGGTCGACGAGGGCACGCACGCGGCGCTGATCGCGCGTGACGGCCCGTATCGCCGGCTGATGGGGCCGCAACTGGAAGCGGCCGCCGAATCGGTCGGCGTGGCGACGACGGCCGGCGCGACCGCGCACGCGTCGTCGGGGCCGCAGGTGCGGCCGCTGAACGACGATGCGGCGGAGATCGGCTGGCCGGAAACCCTGCGGACGCTGCTGCGCTTCGTGCGGCCGTGGCCGGGCAAGGTCGTGCTGACGGTGTTGTTCGGGATCGGCCGCGTGCTCGCGTTCATCGGCGTCGGCGTGATCGGCGCGCGGGTGGTCGGCGCGGTGCCGGGCGGCCACGTGAGCCCGGCGCTCGTCACCGCGCTGCTCGTGATCGCGCCGGTGGCGGCCGTGCTGCACTGGCTCGAATCGTGGCTCGCGCACGACATGGCGTACCGGCTGCTCGCGGAAATGCGCATCGCGCTGTTCGGGACGCTCGAACGCCTCGCGCCGGCCGGGCTGCTGCGCCGCCGTTCCGGCGATCTCGTGTCGCTCGCGACGCAGGACGTCGAGACCGTCGAGTATTTCTATGCGCACACGCTGGCGCCCGCATTCGTCGCGGTGCTCGTGCCGGCCGCCGTGCTGGTGCTGCTCGCGTCGGTGGCCTGGCCGCTCGCGCTCGTGCTGCTGCCGTTCCTGTCGTGGGCCGGGCTCGCGCCGGTGCTGGCGCGGCGCGATGTCGACCGGCTCGGCACCGGCGCACGCGAAGCGCTTGGCCAGCTCGGCGCGCACCTGACCGAAACGATCCAGGGGCTCGCGGAGCTGACCGCGTTCCAGGCCGTCGCGCGCCGGCGCGCAGCGTTCGTGGCCGAAGTCGATGCGTACCGCAAGCAACGCGCGAAGCTGCTCGACGACCTGTCGGCGCAAAGCGCCGCGCTGGAGATCGCGAGCGGGCTCGGCGGGCTGGTCGTCGCGGCGCTCGGCGCGCTGCTGTGCGCACGCGGCTGGTTTCCGCGCGAGTCGTTGCCGCTGCTGGTGCTGGTGGCGGTGGCCGCCTTCATGCCGGTGGCCGAAATCGGCCAGGTCGCGCGCCAGCTTGCCGACACGATCGCGTCGACGCGCCGCTTGCGCGCGCTGGAAAAGGAGCCGGTGCCGGTGACGGACGGCACGCATGCGATGCCTGCCGATCCGGCGGTGCGCTTCGAGGCCGCGTCCTTCACGTACCCGGGCCGCAGCGTGCCCGCGATCGACCGCGTGAGCTTCGAGGTGCCGCCCGGCAGCACGATCGCGCTGGTCGGCGCGTCGGGCGCCGGCAAGTCGACGGTCGCGAGCCTGCTGCTGCGCTTCTGGGATCCGCAGCAGGGCCGCGTGACGCTCGGCGGCGTCGACCTGCGCGACTTGCGGCTCGACGACCTGCGGCAGCACATCGCGCTGGTTGCGCAGGATACCTACCTGTTCAACGACACGCTCGAAGCGAACATCCGGCTCGCCGCGAACGACGCGTCCGACGCGGACGTGCGGCGCGCGATCGACCATGCGGCGCTCGGCGAATTCGTCGCGAGGCTGCCGGACGGGCTCGCGACGCGCGTCGGCGAGCGCGGTGTGCAACTGTCGGGCGGCCAGCGCCAGCGTGTCGCGATTGCGCGCGCGTTCCTGAAGGATGCGCCGGTGCTGGTCCTCGACGAAGCGACGTCCCATCTGGACACGATCAGCGAGCAGCAGATCCGTGCGGCGCTGGAAGACCTGATGACGCAGCGCACGTCGATCATCATCGCGCACCGGCTGTCGACCGTGCGCAATGCCGACCTGATCCTCGTGATGGAGCACGGCAGCGTGATCGAAGCCGGACGGCATGCCGACCTGATCGCGCGGCAGGGCGCGTATGCGCGGCTCGTGTCGCATCAGGCGAGCGGGGTAGCGGCGTAAACGACGCTGCATCGGCGCTGTATCGGCGCGCGGCCGGCTGGGCCGCGCGCATTCCGCAACATTCGCTGAGCCGCACCGGCGATTGCCGGCATCGCGCGGGCGGCCGCCCGGCACGACGCCGCGCGTCGAAACGCTGACGATCCGCGCTGATAGACGGGCCGACAGACGGGCTGACAGACGGGCTGACAGACGGGCTGACAGACGGGCTGACAGACGGGCCGACAAGCAGGCCAACAAGCAGGCCAACAAGCAGGCCGACAAGCGCGCAGGCGGCGGCAATCGGCGTCGCGCGGTTGCGCCGCCATTCTCCTCTCGCGCGTGATGCCCGGCGCGGCAAACCTGCCCGTCCGGGCCAGTCACCGCCAACGGCTCGTCAGACATCGCCATCGGCCCGAGCGGCATGATTCGGCCCAGCCCGGCCGCTTCGCCCCCGGGCCGCAATCCCTTTCCCCCGATTTATCCGCCCCGCACGCCGCGGGTTTGTCTCGATGCATTTATCCGTTGCGGACTTTTTTGTTGTCGTAGTATCGCCGTTGACAACACATGTTGCACTAAGGTCTAATTCGACACCGCATGTTGCGGTGCGGCTTGATGTCGTCGTTCCGCCGGCCGCCCGGCCGGTCACATCGCTCAATCATGCGGAGAGAAACCATGAGTCGCCGTTCCTTCCTGAAAGCCGTCGCGGTCGTTGCCCCGCTCGGCGCAAGCCTCGCACACGCGGATACCAGGACGCTCGTCGTCGGCACCGACACGTCGTTCATGCCGTTCGAGTTCAAGCAGGGCGACAAGTACGTCGGCTTCGATCTCGACCTGTGGGCGGAGATCGCGAAGGACCAGGGCTGGAAATACTCGATCCAGCCGATGGATTTCGCGGGCCTGATCCCGGCGCTGCAGACGCAGAACATCGACGTCGCGCTGTCGGGGATGACGATCAAGGAAGAGCGCAAGAAGGCGATCGACTTCTCCGCGCCGTACTACGACAGCGGTCTCGCGGCGATGGTCCAGACCGGCAACACGACGATCAAGTCGATCGACGACCTGAACGGCAAGGTGATCGCCGCGAAAACCGGCACGGCGACGATCGACTGGATCAAGGCGCACCTGAAACCGAAGGAGATCCGCCAGTTCCCGAACATCGACCAGGCGTACCTCGCGCTCGAAGCCGGCCGCGTCGACGCGGCGATGCACGACACGCCGAACGTGCTGTTCTTCGTGAACAACGAAGGCAAGGGCAAGGTGAAGGTCGCGGGCCAGCCGGTCAGCGGCGACAAGTACGGGATCGGCTTCCCGAAGGGCAGCCCGCTCGTGCCGAAGGTCAACGCGTCGCTCATGAAGATCCGGGCCGACGGCCGCTACGCGCAGATCTACAAGAAGTGGTTCGGCGCCGAGCCGCCGAAGATGTGAGCGTGACGCCGCAACAGCGCGCGGCCGTGCGGCCGCGCCGGTCTTGAATCGAACGGGGAGCGACAAGTGAATTTCGATTGGTCGGCGATCTGGGCGGCGTTGCCGGACCTGATGGACGGGGTCCGGTTGACGGTGTTCATCGCATTTTTCGGGCTGGTGGGCGGCTTCGTCGTCGGGATGATCGCGGGCATGTTCCGCGCATACGGACCGAAGGCGATGAACGTGCTCGCACAGGTTTATATTGAATTGATCCGCGGCACGCCGATCGTCGTGCAGGTGATGTTCCTGTATTTCGCGCTGCCGTTGCTCGCGCATATCCGCATCGACGGCCTGACGGCCGCGATCATCGCGATCACGGTGAATTCCGGCGCGTATCTCGCGGAAGTGGTGCGCGGCGCGCTGCTGTCGATCCCGAAGGGGCTGACGGAAGCGGGGCTCGCGATGGGCTTGTCGATGCCGCGCGTGCTGCTGAAGGTGGTCGGGCCGCTGGCGTTCCGGCGGCTGATCCCGCCGCTCGGCAACCAGTGCATCGTGAGCCTGAAGGACACGTCGCTGTTCATCGTGATCGGCGTCGGCGAACTGACGCGCAAGGGGCAGGAAATCATCGCGGGCAATTTCCAGGCGGTCGAGATCTGGACGGCGGTGGCCGTCATCTATCTGCTGCTGACCGGCGCCATGACGCTGACGCTGCGGCTCGTCGAGAAGAGGATGCGCATCCTATGAGCATGATCGAATTCCAGAACGTGTCGAAGAGCTTCGGCCACGTGCCGGTGCTGAAGCACATCGACCTGAAGATCGACGCGGGCGAGGTGGTCGTCGTGATCGGCCCGTCCGGCTCGGGCAAGTCGACGATGCTGCGTTGTATCAACGCGCTCGAGAAAATCACCGGCGGCGAGTTGCTCGTCGACGGCCAAAGCGTGCGCGGCAACGCGACGACGATTCGCAACATCCGGCTCGAGGCCGGCATGGTGTTCCAGCAGTTCAACCTGTTTCCGCAGATGACCGCGCTCGAGAACGTGATGTTCGGGCCGATCCAGGTACGCGGCGCATCGCGTGCCGACGCGCGCGACCAGGCGATGGCGCTGCTCGACAAGGTCGGCCTCGAATCGCGCGCGAATCATTATCCGTCGGAGCTGTCGGGCGGCCAGCAGCAGCGTGTCGCGATTGCGCGCGCGCTCGCGATCCGGCCGCGGCTGATGCTGTTCGACGAGCCGACGTCGGCGCTCGATCCGGAATTGCGCCACGAAGTGCTGAAAGTGATGCAGGATCTGGCTACCGAAGGGATGACGATGATCGTCGTCACGCACGAGATCGGCTTTGCGAAACGGGTCGGCACGCGCCTGCTGTTCATGGATCAGGGCGGGATTGCCGAGGACGGCCATCCGGTCGACCTGATCGACCGGCCGCCGACGCCGCGCCTGAAGGAATTCCTGAAACACGTGTCCTGAACGATATCGAAACATCCGACATGCCGCTTTCCCTTTCTCCCGTCATCGCCGGCGCGCCGTTCGACATCGGCGTGCGCCTCGGCGAGCTCGCCCGCCCCGTGTTCGATGCATACATGCAGCAGAGCAGCGCGTGGCAGGCCGTGCGGCGCTGGCGCGGCCATCCGTTCGTCGCTGCGCTGCGGCAGGCCGCGCTGGCCGCGTACCCCGATCTCGTCGCGGAACTGGACGGGATCGCGGCAGGCATCGGCTGGCCGGCCGAGGACATCTTCCTCTGGAATTGCCGCGGCGAGCTGATCCACAACGCGCCGGACGGCTGCACGACGCTTGCCGCGCGCGGCGCTGACGGCACGCGCTGGATCGCGCACAACGAGGACGGCGATCCGTTCCTGCGCGAGCGCTGCCTGCTCGTCGACGTGCAGCCGGCGGGCAAGCCGGGCTTCGTCAGCTTCTACTACCCCGGCTCGCTGCCGGGCCATACCTTTGCGGCGAACCGGGCGGGCATTGCGCAGGCGATCAACAACCTGCGGATCCGCACGCCGGCAGCGGGCGTGCCGCGCATGATCCTCGCGCGCGCGGTGCTCGATGCGACGTCGCTCGACGCGGCGGCCGACGTGCTGCGCGGTCATGCGCGCGCAAGCGGCTTTCATCACACGATCGGTGCGATCGGCGATGAACGCTTGCTGAGCATCGAGGCGAGCGTTGCGCGCTGTTCGGTGATCGACGTCGCGCGGCTCGCGGGGCATGCGAACCATCTCGTGCATCCGGGCTGCGACGCGGAGGCGCAGGTCATCACGCAATCGTCGGCCGACCGCCAGCGCCGCGTCGATGCGCTGACGCCCGCCATCGACGCGATCGACGAAGCCGCGCTGCGGCGCGTGCTAGGCGATCGCGCGCCGGAAGGGTTGCCGATCTACCGCGACGATCCGGCCGACCCCGACGACGAGAACACGCTGGCCACGGCCGTGTTCGCGATCGGCGCGGCATCGATCGATTTCACCATTCACCAACACGGCACGCCGCGTTTCGCGACGCGCATCGTGCCGTCCGGGCGCGCGCACGACGCGTCCTGATCCATGAGGCAACGCATGACGACCGTTTTCCATCGCGCTCCGCGCGCCACCTTGCCCGTTGCCGTCGCAGGCGACGGCATCGAGATCATCGACTCGACCGGCAAACGCTATATCGACGCCTGCGGCGGCGCGGCCGTTTCGTGTCTCGGCCACAGCAACCAGCGCGTGATCGACGCGATCAAGCGGCAGGCGCAGCAACTGGCGTACGCGCATACGTCGTTCTTCACGACCGACGTGGCGGAGGAGCTGGCCGACCGGCTCGTCGACGCCGCGCCGGCCGGCCTCGAACACGTGTATTTCGTGTCGGGCGGCTCCGAGGCGGTCGAGGCCGCGCTGAAGCTCGCGCGCCAGTATTTCGTCGAGAAGGGCGAGCCGCAGCGCCGCCATTTCATCGCGCGGCGCCAGAGCTATCACGGCAACACGCTCGGCGCGCTCGCGATCGGCGGCAACGCATGGCGGCGCGAGCCGTTCCTGCCGCTGCTGATCGAGGCGCACCACGTGAGCCCGTGCTATGCGTATCGCGACCAGCAGGCGGGCGAAACCGACGAAGCGTATGCGCAGCGCCTGGCGGACGAGCTCGAGCAGAAGATCGTCGAGCTCGGCGCGGACAACGTCGCTGCGTTCGTCGCGGAGACGGTGGTGGGCGCAACGGCCGGCGCGGTGCCGCCGGTGCGCACGTACCTGAAGAAGATTCGCGCGGTGTGCGACAAGTACGGCGTGCTGCTGATCCTCGACGAGATCATGTCGGGGATGGGCCGCACGGGCTACCTGTACGCGTGCGACGAAGACGGCGTCGCGCCCGACCTGCTGACGATCGCGAAAGGGCTCGGCGCGGGCTACCAGCCGATCGGCGCGACGCTTGTCAGCGACCGGATCTACCGGACGATCGTCGACGGTTCGGGTTTCTTCCAGCACGGCCACACGTACCTCGGCCATGCGACCGCATGTGCGGCGGCGCTCGAAGTACAGCGCGTGATCGCCGAAGAGAAGCTGCTCGACAACGTGAAGGCGCGCGGCGAGCAGCTGCGCGCATCGCTGCGCGAGCATTACGGCGCGCATCCGCATATCGGCGACGTGCGCGGCCGCGGGCTGTTCGTCGGCGTCGAGCTCGTGCGCGATCGCGGCAGCAAGGCGACGTTCGATCCCGCGCTGAAGCTGCATGCGGCGGTCAAGCGCGAAGCGATGCAGCGCGGGTTGATGGTGTATCCGATGGGCGGCACGATCGATGGCGTTCACGGCGATCACATCCTGGTCGCGCCGCCGTTCATCTGCACCGCGCAGCAGATCGATACGATCGTCGAGCGGCTGTCGGGCGCGATCGGTGCGGCGCTTGCTGCGGCCGGGGCGTGAACGCATTCATCGAACCTTGTTCGGACATCGCCATGACCAACAGATTGCCTCCGTTCGATTCCGCGTCGGCCACCGATGAGCAGAAGGCCGTACTGGCCGACATTCTCAGCGGCCCGCGCGGCAACCTGAACGGGCCGTTTCTCGGCTGGATCGCAAGCCCCGAGCTGGCGCAGCATGCGCAGAAGCTCGGCGCGTTCTGCCGCTACCGTACGGGCCTGCCACTGCGCCTATCGGAACTCGCGATTCTCGTGACGGCCGCGCGCTGGCGCTCGCAGGCCGAGTGGCACATCCACCATCCGATCGCGCTCGACGCTGGCGTGCCGGCCGCGACTGCAGAGGCGATCCGGCGCGGCATCGAACCTTCATTCGAGTCGGACGACGATGCGCTGATCCATGCATTCGCGAGCGAACTGTACGACACGCGGCGCGTGAGCGACGCGACGTTTGCCCGGGCGCAAGCGCGCTTCGGCCACGAAACCGTCGTGAATCTCGTTGCGTTGCTCGGCTATTACGCGCTCGTCGCGATGACGCTGAACACGTTCGGCATGCGCGCGGAAGGGCAGACTGAATTGCCGTTTCCTGAGTAACGGCGGCGCGTCGAAGGTGCCGGAGCAGGGCGGCGATACGTCTGACGAACGCCGCGCCGACCTGTTCCGGCACAATGCAACCAAATGTATTCGCGCGGGATCGACGGCCGATCGCCGCGTATGATGGCTTGTTCACGTCGATATGAGCGGTGAGCAAGCATGACGAGTACCCGCAAAACCTTGATGATCGCCGGTGGGCTCCTGGTCGCCGCAGCCGGCACTGCCTACGTGATGCTCCTGCGTGCGGATCACCGCGCGATCGAAGAGGCCGGCATCGGCGATTCGGCCGCGCCGGTTGCCGCGGCACCCGCGAACAACGATCACGCGGTGCAGGGCGCCATCGCGCCGCCAGCCCCGGCAGCCCAGGCCGATACGGCATCGAAGCAGGCAGCCGTTCCGCCGCCTCCACCCGCACCCGTCCCGGCAGCACCCGCGCGTGTCAGCGCCGCACCGGCTCCCGTTCCCGTCGTCAGCGAGAAAGCGCAGCCGAGCGCGCCGCCGCCGAAGGTCAACGTCGTGACCGTCGATGCACAGGATTCGACCCCGCCGCCCGCACCCGCGCAGGTCACGCAACGCGCGCCGCGCAAGCGTGACGGCCTCGAACGCCACGCGGCCGCGGCACCCTCCGCAACGCAATCCGAAACGCCGGAGACGGCCGCCCTCGTCAGGGAATCGGCGAAGCTCGATCCGTCGCTGCCGCCGCCGTCGATGTCGTCGACGTCATCGATGCCGTCGATGTCGGCGGGCACCGGTTCATATCGGCAGGGAAGGGCGTCGTCCGGCGCGAATCCGGTGGCCGCCGCGATGACCGAGCAACTGGTCAGGCAGTCGAGTAGTTTCAAGCCGCAGGCGCCTGCGCCCGTGCCGGCGAACGACGGCCCGACCGCGCCCCAGTAAGCGCCGATGTCTTCCGCATAAAAAGGGCCCCGCACGCCGACCAAAGCATGCGGGGCCAAGAGAGACAAATTGTTGCGCCGACGGGCTGACGCGCATTACGCGGCGACCGCTTCCTCGGCCTGCGGCTGCGCGGCGGCAACCGGTGCAACGTCCTGCCGGATCAGGTGATCGAACGCGCCGAGCGATGCCTTCGCGCCTTCGCCCACGGCGATCACGATCTGCTTGAACGGCACCGTCGTGACGTCGCCGGCCGCGAACACGCCGGGCACCGACGTCGCGCCGCGCGCATCGACGACGATCTCGCCGTGCTTCGACAGTTCGACCGTGCCTTTCAGCCATTCGGTGTTCGGCACGAGGCCGATCTGCACGAACACGCCTTCGAGATCGATGCGCTGCGTTTCACCTGAGCGCAGATCCTTGTAGACGAGCCCGTTCAGCCTGCTGCCGTCGCCGGTCAACTCGATCGTTTGCGCCTGCGTGACGATCGTCACGTTCGGCAGGCTGCGCAGCTTGCGCTGCAGCACTTCGTCCGCACGCAGTTGCGCGCCGTATTCGATCAGCGTGACGGCCTTCACGATGCCGGCGAGGTCGATCGCGGCCTCGACACCCGAGTTGCCGCCGCCGACCACCGCGACGCGCTTGCCCTTGAACAGCGGGCCGTCGCAGTGCGGGCAGTACGCGACGCCGCGATTGCGGTATTCGCGCTCGCCCGGCACGTTGATTTCGCGCCAGCGCGCGCCGGTTGCGAGGACGATCGTCTTCGCCTTCAGCACCGCGCCGTTCGCGAGGCGGATCTGGTGCACATCGCCCGGAATCAGCGCGTCGGCGCGCTGCACGTCCATGATGTCGACGTCGTACTGCTTCACGTGCTGCTCGAGCGCGGTCGCGAATTTCGGCCCTTCGGTTTCCTGCACCGACACGAAGTTCTCGATGGCCATCGTGTCGAGCACCTGGCCGCCGAAACGCTCGGCGACGACGCCCGTCGCAATGCCCTTGCGCGCCGAGTAGATCGCCGCCGCCGCGCCTGCCGGGCCGCCGCCGACGATCAGCGTATCGAACACCGGCTTGTTCTCGAGCGACTTCGCGGCACGTGCGCTCGCGCCCGTATCGAGTTTCGCGAGGATTTCCTTCACGCTGCTGCGGCCCTGGCCGAACGATGCGCCGTTCAGGAACATCGTCGGCACGGCCATGATCTGGCGCGACTCGACTTCATCCTGGAACAGTGCGCCGTCGATCGCGACGTGACGGATGCGCGGGTTGATCAGCGACATCACGTTCAGCGCCTGCACGACTTCCGGGCAGTTCTGGCACGACAGCGAGAAGTACGTCTCGAACGCGTAGTCGCCGTCGAGCGCGCGAATCTGTTCGATCACGTCGTCGTCGAGCTTGATCGGATGGCCGCCCGTCTGCAGCAGCGCGAGCACGAGCGACGTGAATTCATGGCCCATCGGGATGCCGGCGAAGCGGATGCCGGCCGGCTTGCCGGGCTCGCCGATCGAGAACGACGGCTTGCGCTCGGCGTCGTCGCGGCGTTCGGTCACGGTCACGCGATCCGTCAGCGAAGCAATCTCGTTCAGCAGCGCCAGCAGTTCCTGCGATTTCGCGCTGTCGTCGAGCGAGGCGACGAGTTCGATCGGGCGCGTGATCTTTTCGAGGTACGCTTTGAGTTGGTTCTTGAGATTGGCGTCGAGCATGGCGTTTCGGATTCCGTATTGATGATTCTGGTCGGGCACGTCGTGCCGGAGGAGGGCGCGGGCCGCATGCCGCGGCGGCCCGGGATCGGGTGTCTCGCGCGCCTCGTGCGAGGCGCGCGGAGCGATCGTCAGATCTTGCCGATCAGGTCGAGCGACGGGGTCAGCGTTTGCGCACCCGGCGTCCACTTGGCCGGGCAGACTTCACCCGGGTGCGCCGCGATGTATTGCGCCGCCTGCACCTTGCGCAGCAGTTCGCCTGCGTCGCGGCCGATGCCGTTGTCGTGGATTTCGCACAGCTTGATCTCGCCTTCCGGGTTGATCACGAACGTGCCGCGCAGCGCCATCCCTTCTTCCTCGATCAGCACGTCGAAGTTGCGCGACAGCGTGAGCGTCGGGTCGCCGATCATCGGGTACTTGATCTTGCCGATCGTGTCCGACGTGTCGTGCCATGCCTTGTGCGTGAAGTGCGTGTCGGTCGACACGCCGTAGATTTCGACACCCAGCTTCTGGAATTCCGCGTAACGGTCGGCGAGGTCGCCCAGCTCGGTCGGGCAGACGAACGTGAAGTCGGCCGGGTAGAACACGACGACGGACCACTTGCCCTTGAAGTTCTCTTCCGAGACGGGCACGAAATCGCCATTGTGGTAAGCGGTTGCCTTGAACGGCTTGATTTGGGTGTTGATGATCGGCATCTGGAGAATTCCTTTGCTTCAGTGGTGAGTGGAGTGTTGCCAGTATCCGGGTTCACCCTGGCTTTGTGAAATTGCTTGTTTCAATCCGGGGCATCGGGAATTTCTATCTGCTTCCGGCCCTCGTTTGCGTGGGGTGCGCGGAGGGCGCTCGAGAAAGTGCGCGCGCGGGCGCTCGTTCGATGCAAGCGTGAGGGGAGAGGGGGCGCGGTCGCGAGGATCGATGCCTTTTCAATCCCGATGCGAAGTGGCGTGACGAGCGATTCGGTTACGCCGTGTTCGGCGAGCGGGCCGATCTTCTGGCGAGGCACACGCGACACTTCTTTCAGGAGAGGTTTGGGGCAAATGCGTCGCACGGCGCATTTGCATCGCCGCCGCGCACATCGGCTCAGACCTGATAGGGCACGCGAACGCCGGGTTCCGTGGCGGGAAAGTCTTTCGTGTTGCGCGACACGAGCAGCAGCCCGTTCACTTGCGCCGACGCCCAGACGATCGCGTCGGGCAGGCGTATGCGGCGTTCCTTGCGAATGATCACGGCGCGATTCGCCACCGTGCTGTCGAGCGCAATGACCTCGAATGACGAGAGCCATGCGCGGATCGGGGCTTCGTCGCGTGCGGACGCGCCGACCAGGACTTCCATCCACGAGATCGTGCTGATCGCACGATAGTCGTAGCGGCCCAGTTCCGCGCGGGCGGATTCCATGCCGCCCAGATAGTCGATCAGGATGTTGGTGTCGAAGAGCGCTTTTACCATTCCGAGCGCATTTCCTCCTGATACGCGAGCCCGTCGACCTTGCGATCTTTCCAGAGACCGAATACGTCGTCGGCGAGCGGGCGCTTGTGCAGGGCAATGTAGGCACTGATCGCGTCGCGAATGATGGCGGCGCGGGGACGATGTTCAGTCTCGACGATGGCGGCCAGCTCGTCGAGCTGGCCATCCGGCAGATCAACCAGAATCCGGCTCATGACAGCCTCCGATATATGATATGCATATCATATATATTTGATTGAGCGCATGCAACTCTCGGGCGGGCGCGGCGTCTTCGCGTAAGCCGCTGTCCGGCAACGCGGGAGGCGAGCCGCTCAAATCCCCGCCATCTTCCTCAACCACGCCGCCAGCCGCCTGGCTCCGTCCGGCATGTCCGCGTCGTCGCGCGTGCACAGGTAGTAATCGCGCCCGTCGTCGAGCGTGTGATCGAACAGCTTCACGAGCTCGCCATTCGCCAGCTCGCGTTCGACCAGCGGCGCGCGCAGCAATGCCGCGCCGAGATCGGCGCGCGCGGCGCTCAGCGTGAGCTGGCCATCCTCGAACATCGGCCCCACCGCGTGCGACACGTGCCGCACGCCGGCGCCTTGCAGCCAGTTGACCCACGTGCTGCGATCCTCGTCGTGCACGAGCGGTGCGCGCGCGAGATCGGCCGGCGTGCGAAACGGCCCGTGGCGCTTCAGGAACGACGGGCTGCACATCGGCACCATCGCGCCCGGCAGCAGCCGCTCGCAGCGGTAGCCGGGCCAGTCGCCGGTGCCGAAGCGGATCGACAGGTCCGATGCATCGCTGCGGTAGTTGCGGTGATGCGCGTACAGCACGGTCACGTCGACGTCCGTGTTGTCGGCCAGGAACGCGTGCAGCCGCGGAATGAACCAGCCGATGCCGAGCAGCGGAATCAGGCTGACGGTGATCTGCCGCAGCGACGAGCGGTCGCGCACGAAACGCGTCGCGCTGCGCAGCACCGAGAACGCGGCGCTGATCGAGCGGTAGTAGTCGCGGCCTTCGTCGGTGAGCGCGAGCAGCCGGCCCTCGCGCACCGTCAGCGGCGTCTGGATGAACGCCTCGAGCAGCTGCAGCTGATGGCTGACCGCCGACGGCGTGATGTCGAGCTCGCCTGCCGCCGCGGTGACCGACCCGAGACGCGCGAACGCTTCGAACGCACGCACCGCGCGCAGCGGCGGATCGTGCGGTAATTGTTCGATATTTTTCATGTATCGAATTTTATCGAAAAGTCAGGGTAAGCGACAACATGAAAATATCCTGTATTTACAGTGACATGGGCTAATGTGTTGGGAACGGCATAAGCATCCAACAATTGGGTATTTAGGGTTTGGGTGCGGAATATTTAATATTTTTCATGTTTTGATCCGATTCCCCGATCCATCCCCGCACATGAAAATCGCTTTTCTCCACGCCAGCCTCGCTTTCTCGGCGGCCGCCCTGGTCGCCTCCGTTCCCGCGTTCGCGCAATCCGCGCCGCAGACGATCCTGATCGGTCTTGCCGCGCCGCTCACCGGCCCGTCCGCGCGGATCGGCAAGGATCTGCAGAACGGCGCGCAACTCGCGATCGACGACGCGAACGCGAAGCATCCGGCCATCGGCGGCAAGCCGGTGGTCTACAAGCTCGTCGCGGCCGACGACCAGTCCGATCCGCGCACGGCCGTCGCGGTCGCGCAGCAACTCGTCGACAAGCACGTGATCGGCGTCGTCGGCCACTGGAACACGGGCTGCAGCGTGCCGGCGTCGCGCGTCTACCGCGATGCGGGCATCCCGCAGATCGCGCCGGCGTCCACCGGCCATCAATACACGCAGCAGGGCTATGCCACAGCCTTCCGGATCATGGGTCACGACGATGCGGGCGGCCATTTCACCGGCGCGTACGCGGTGAAGACGCTGAAAGCGAAGCGCATCGCGGTGATCGACGATCGCACGTCGTTCGGCTCGGGCCTGGCCGACCAGTTCATCAAGGGCGTGCAGGCGAACGGCGGCGCGATCGTCGATCGCCAGTATGTGAACGACAAGACGACCGACTTCAGCGGGGTGCTGACCGCGATCAAGGGCAAGCGCGCGGATCTCGTGTTCTTCGGCGGCCTCGATGCGCAGGCTGCGCCGATCGCGCGCCGGATGCGCCAGCTCGGCGTGAACGCGCCGCTGCTCGGCGCGGGCGGCTTCGTGAGCCAGACCTTCCTGTCGCTCGCGGGCAAGGACGGCGATGGCGTGACGGCGCTCGAACCGGGCCTGCCGCTCGACCGGATGCCGGGCGGCAAGGCGTTCGACACGCAATACCAGGCGCGCTTCCGCGCCCCGATCGAACTGCATGCGCCGTTCGCGTACGACGCGGCCGCCACGTTGATCGCGGCCGCACAGAAGGCCGGCACGACGCAACCGGCGAAGCTGGTCGCGGCAGTGCGTGCGATCGACCGGCCCGGCGTGACGGGGCGGATCGCGTTCGATGCCGAAGGCAACCTGAAGGACCCGGCCTTCACGATCTACCAGGTGCGCGGCGGCAAATGGGCCGTCGTCGACGTGCTCGGCGGCTCGCGCACCGCGACCAAGTAAACGACATAGCGCGATACAGCGCGACACAGCGACCAAGCGACCAAGACGATCCCCATGACCGACACCACCCATCCATCCGCCGCCGCCGAGGACTCGCGCCTCGGGATCCTCGCGCGGCGCCGCATCGAAGCGGAAATCATCAAGCCCATCTACGAGATCATGAAGCGCGAGTTCGGCGTCGAGCGCGCGCAGGCCGTGATCGCGGAAGCCGTGCGCGGCGCGGCGGTCGACGCCGGCCGCACGTTCGCCGCGCAGGAGCCTGGCGGCACGAGCGTGAAATCGTTCATCGCGCTGCAGGTGTTGTGGGAGAAGGACGATGCGCTCGACGTCGAGGTGCGGCGCGCGGACGACGCGCATTACGACTACGACGTGCATCGCTGCAGCTACGCGGAGATGTATCACGCGATGGGGCTCGGCGAGATCGGGCACCTGCTGAGCTGCGCGCGCGACAGCCATTTCATCCAGGGCTATGCGCCGGACATCGCGCTCACGCGTACGAGCACGATCATGCAGGGTGGCAAGCGCTGCGATTTCCGTTACGCGCGGCAAGCCGCGCCGGAGAACGGCGATGCGTGACGACAACGCAATGGCCGAGCGCGTGAGCGTGCCGCGCGTCGACGGCGACCGCCTGTGGGCGTCGCTCGACCGGATGGCGCAGATCGGCGCGACGCCGAAGGGCGGCGTCTGCCGTCTTGCGCTGACCGATCTCGATCGCGAATCGCGCGACCTGTTCGTGCAATGGGCGCAAGACGCCGGCTGCACGGTGCGCGTGGACCAGATGGGCAACGTGTTCGCGCGCCGCGCGGGGCGCAATCCCGACGCCGCGCCGGTCATGACCGGCTCGCACGCCGATTCGCAGCCGACGGGCGGCCGCTACGACGGCATCTACGGCGTGCTCGGCGGGCTCGAGGTCGTGCGCGCGCTGAACGACGCGGGCATCGAGACCGAGCGCCCGATCGACGTCGTGATCTGGACCAACGAGGAAGGCTCGCGCTTCGCGCCGGCGATGGTGTCGGCCGGCGTGTTTTCGGGCGTCTATACGCTCGAATACGGGCTGTCGCGCACCGACGGCGCGGGCCGGACGATCGGCGAGGAACTGGCGCGGATCGGCTATGCGGGCGCGGAGCCCGTCGGCGGCTATCCGGTGCATGCGGCGTACGAGTTGCATATCGAACAGGGCGCGATTCTCGAGCGGGCCGGCAAGACGATCGGCGTCGTGACGGCCGGGCAGGGGCAGCGCTGGTACGAGGTGACGCTCACCGGTGTCGATGCGCACGCGGGCACGACGCCGATGGAATTCCGTCGCGATGCGCTGGTTGGCGCCGCGCGGATGATCTCGTTTGTCGAGGTGCTCGGCCGCCGTTACGCGCCGTACGCGCGCGCGACGGTCGGGATGATCGAGGCGCGGCCGAACTCGCGCAATACCGTGCCGGGCGGCTGCTTCTTCACGGTCGAATTCCGTCATCCCGACGACGCGGTGCTCGACGAACTGGACGCGGCGCTGCGCGCGGAACTCGCGCGTGTGGCCGACGAAACGGGCCTCGGCGCGCAGATCGAGCAGATCTTTACGTATGCGCCGATCCCGTTCGCGCCGCGCTGCATCGACACCGTGCGTGATGCGGCACGGGCGCTCGGGCTGTCGCACATGGATATCGTGTCCGGCGCGGGTCATGACGCGTGCTATGTGGCGCGCGTCGCGCCGACGGGGATGATCTTCGTGCCGTGCGTCGACGGGCTGAGCCACAACGAGGCCGAAGCGATTACGCCCGAGTGGGCGGCGGCAGGCGCCGACGTGCTGTTGCGTGCGGTGCTGCAAAGCGCGCAGGAAACCTGAGCCTGGGTGCGGCGGCGGTGGTCCGGCGGAGGTGTGTTCTCCGGGCGGGCCGCGCCGGTTTGCGCCTGACGACGCGAGCGCGTGGTTCGGGTCACGCCCCGGGCGGTTGCCGATCGATATATCGCCGCATCACATGGAATGCCGTATCGGCGCGCCCCGGCATCGCCACCGTCGCACCGTCGGCTGCGAAGCCGAGCTTTTCATAGAACCGGTACGCGGCTTCGCGTGCCGTGCACCACACGAGCGCGGCCCCGCGTGCTTGCGCGTGCCGCACGCAAACCTGCACCAGCACGCGCCCGAAGCCCATTCCGCGAACGGCAGGATGGACGGCCATCCCCCGAAGCCGCCACGCCGGCCGCGCATGATCGTCGTCGCGCAACTCCTCGCAGAGCGACGCAACGGCGACGATGCCCGACGCGTCGCGTACGCCGACATGCAGTGTCGTCGGCGCATGGTCGCCGGCCAGTTCGCACGCGCCCAGATCGCCATTCAGCAGGATCGTCGCCCGGAGCGGGTGCGTCTGCGCGGCGTCGATCGGTGCGATGGTGAACAGCGTGTCGCCTGGCGTCATCAACGTTCCTTGAGTGATTCGATTCGGCCGCGCGTTACCGGCCGGCCTTGCGCCGCGCCATATACGCGAGATACGCGACGATCTGGTCGAGTTCGCGGTCGCTCAACTGGTCGGGCGGAAACGCCGGCATGCTGCGGCCGGGCCAGTCGCGCACCGATGCCGGGTTGCGGATATAGCGGCGCAGCGCGGCGGGCTGGAAGTAGTCGACCGGGTTCATCGGCGTATTCAGGTCGGGGCCGGCATGGCTGCTGCCCGCACCGTCGAGGCGGTGGCATGCGAGGCATTGCGTGACGAACAGGCGCTGGCCCGCGCGAGCCGGATCGTTCGCCGGCAACGCGGCATCGACGGCGAGCGACGGCCAGCGCGCGAGCGGCGACGACTCGATCGTGATGCGCACGATCTGGTATGGCCACTGCTCGCCGCGCACCGACGACGCGTCCGGCCCGAGCCAGACCAGATAGAACGGCCCGGCGCTGACCTGCTTGCCTGGCAGCTTCGGCCACGGATGCACGGGATCCTCGATCGCGAGCCACGGGACGGCGCCGGCCGGCGTGCGCCGGCGCACGAGATCCAGCGGCAGTTGCGCGGCGAAGCCGTCGGCCGCGCGGGTTTCGAGCACCCCGTCGGCCGGCAGCGGCGTGTCGCCGAGCAGTGCGGCGAACGGCACCGCGCGGAACGTCATCGGCCGGCCGTATGCGATGTCGCGCGGCACGTGGATGTCGGTGGCGTCGGGGCGCGCGAGCAGCGTCTGCCGGGTGAGGGCGCGGGCCGTGCCGTCCGTCTCGAGTTCAAGCGCGGACTGCGCCGACGCGCGTTGTCCGATCAGGCATACCGTCAGCAGCAAAAGCGAAAACCACCGGCGCTTCAGCATTCGTTCTCCGGAAAAGGGCGTTCCGGCCGCGACAGGAGGCGCACGCCGCGGCCGATGGAAGGAATCGGGCGACAGTCTATCCGGTACGCGCGGCGCTGGCGACTGCGGCGCGGGAAGGGGCGGCCGCGACCGGACGGATCGACCACCGCGTGCGCGGCGATCGGGGGGCGGGACGGATGGGGCGTCGCGCGGCGCGGCCCGGGCGCGACGGGGCGGATGAGCCGGGGCGCAGGCCCGCCGCGTTCACGGCGATCCCGTTACCGGGCCGCCGTCAATGGCTCGAACAACGCACTTCGCGCTTCGGCAACGGCGTTTCATGCTCCGGTTCGAAATCGGCTTCGCGCGTGCCCGACGGCGTCAGCGACACGAAATGCATCGCGGTGCCGGGTGTCGGGAAGCCGGCGATACCGGTCGAGCCCCACGGAATCGGCGAACGCTGCGCGCCGCTGACCGACATGTCCGCCGGCCCGAGCGCCAGCGTCAGCAGCCGCCCGTCGCGGAGCGGCACGTAGGCATGCGTGCCGGACACGCCGATGCCGGATTCGCGCACCGACGCCGGCAGGCAGTCGAGCGTCGCCGTGCGGCGGCCGTCCGGCGCGATCAGCATCGCGACGCCGCGATCGTCCGCCGTCGTCGTGACGACGATGAAGCGGTCGATCCCGGGCACATAAGCCGACGCGTACACGTAGTACTGGATCGCGTCGTTCAGCGTCCCCAGTTTGTCCAGCTTGGCCGTGACCGGGTCGAACATCGCGTATTCGAGCGTCGCGTTCGTGCTGCCGTCGATGTATTTCTGCCACACGAGCAGCGCGATATGCGGCGAGCCCGCGACGACGGGCCACCACTCGCGGCGGTGCGGCGCGACCGCCACCTGGTTCAGCACGCGTCCGGCCGCGTCGTAGGTTTTCACGTAGACGCCGTTGCCGGTGCCGAGATTGTCGACGCCGCCGCCGTCGATCCAGTCGGCGGAATAGAACACGACGAAACGGTCGGCCGCCGTGGCGACATGCCCCGAGTGGCCGCCCGATTCGACGTCGTTCGGGTAGGGCTTGATCGGCTTCAGGTCACGGCGATAGACGCCGTAGCGCTGGCTGACCTCCTGCGGCGCGTTCCAGCCGTCCTCGAACGTGACGAAGATATCGCCGCGCGCGTTCTGCGCGATCGATACGGGCTCCTGCGCTTCGGGGCGGCTGATGAACGTATGGACGTGCAGCAGGTGCGGCTTGCCAGGCAGCCATTCGCCGACGTACACATCGTGCGGCCAGTTGCCGTTGCGCATCGCGCCGTGCGGCACGATGCCCGAGCTGCTGAAGAACACCCAGCGCTTGCCGTTGCCGGCGTCGGCCACGCCGATGCCGTGCATGAAGCTGCGCGGATCGACGCTCGGGCGGGGCGACGGGGCGTCCTGCACGGTGACCGTATGCACGGCCTGCGTGGCGGCGCAGGCCGGCGGCGGCGCCGTGACGATGCCGCATGCGCCGCACAGCGCGGCCGCGACGCACCGCGCGACTACGCGCACCGGGCGCGCTCGGCCCATCATTCGACGGTCACCGATTTCGCGAGGTTGCGCGGCTTGTCGACGTCGGCGCCGCGCGCGCAGCCGACGTGATATGCGAGCAGTTGCAGCGGAATCACGTTGACGATCGGCGACAGCAGGTCGCCCGATTCGCGCACGCGGATCAGGTGCGTGTCGCGGTCGGCGTCGATCCCGAGACGGTCGCCGGCCAGCACGTAGAGCCGCCCGCCGCGCGCGCGTACCTCGGCCATGTTGGATTTCAGCTTCTGGAACAGGCGGTCGTCCGGTGCGATCGTGACGACCGGCATCGCGCTCGTGACGAGCGCGAGCGGGCCATGCTTCAGTTCGCCGGCCGCGTAGCCTTCCGCGTGGATGTACGACACTTCCTTGAGCTTCAGCGCACCTTCCATCGCGATCGGGAAATGAATGCCGCGCCCGAGGAACAGCGCGTTCTCGGTGCGCGCGAACTTCGCGGCCCAGCCCATGATCTGCGTTTCGAGGGCGAGCGCGTGGCCGATGCGCTCGGGCAGCGCACGCAGCTGCTTCAGGTGCTGTGCGACCTGCGCCGCATCGAGCCGGCCGCGCAGCTGCGCGAGCGTCAGGTTCAAGACGAACAGCGCGACGAGCTGCGTCGTGAACGCCTTGGTCGACGCGACGCCGAGCTCGATGCCGGCCCGCGTCAGGAAGCGCAGCGGCGCGTTGCGCGCGATCGTGCTGGTCGCCACGTTGCAGATCGCCATCGACAGCGCCTGGCCCCTGTCGCGCGCCCGCTCGATCGCGCCGATCGTGTCGGCCGTCTCGCCCGATTGCGAAATGCCGACGACGAGCGTGCGCGGATCGGCCACCGTATCGCGGTAGCGGAATTCGCTGGCGATCTCGACCTGGGCGGGCACGCCCGCGATGGCCTCCAGCCAGTACTTCGCAGTCAGGCCCGCGTAGTAGCTGGTGCCGCAGCCGAGCAGCAGCACGCTCCTCACTTTCGACAGCCGCGCGCGTGCGCCGTCGGTCGCGTCGAACAGCGCCGGCGAGATCGTGTCGATGCCGTCGAGCGTGCTGTCGATCGCCTTCGGCTGCTCGAAGATTTCCTTCTGCATGAAATGCTGGTACGGGCCGAGCGCGGCGTCGCCTTCGCGTGCCTTCACCTGGCACAGCGGGCGCTGGGCTTCGTGCCCGCCCGAGTCGACCACGGCGATGCGATCCGGCGTGATCAGCGCGACGTCGCCGTCTTCCAGGTAGACGAAGCGGTCGGTCAGGTCGCCGAGCGCCGCGCAGTCCGACGCGAGGTAGTTCTGTTCCGCGCCGATGCCGATCACGAGCGGCGAACCCGCGCGCGCGGCGACGAGGCGCTGCGGCTCGCGCGCGCTCAGCACCGCGATCGCGTACGCGCCGTGCAGCCGCTTGACGGCGCGCACGACCGCGTCGAACAGGTCGTCGCGATAGAGGCTGTGGATCAGGTGCGCGATCACCTCGGTGTCGGTCTGGCCGCGAAACGTATAGCCGCGCTCCCGCAACTCGACGCGCAGCGTGTCGTGGTTCTCGATGATGCCGTTGTGCACGACCGCGATCGTGTCGCCGGACATGATCGGATGCGCGTTCATTTCGGACGGTGCGCCGTGGGTCGCCCAGCGCGTATGCGCGATGCAGGTCTGCGCCTCGAGGCCCAGCGTCAGCACGCGAGCCTGCAGGTCGGTCACGCGCCGCAACGTGCGTTCGCTGCGCAGGCGGCCATCGTCCTGTACGGCAATGCCGCACGAATCGTAGCCGCGATACTCGAGCCGGCTCAGCGCATTGACCAGTTGCGGCACCTGGTTGTTCAGGCCGCTTGCTCCGACGATTCCGCACATGATTCACCTCGTCCATAAAAGGTTGCCGCGCTGCCCAGGCACGGCAGCACGGTGTCGGGAGCGGCGCCGCGCGGCACCGATGCGGTCCCGTGCGCGGCGGCGCGTCTGCGCCGACCTACTCGCGGGGCTGCGGCCCCGCGTGGGTTACCCATTCGATGCCGGATATCGAGCCGTTCGCGTCGTGCGACGCGACGAGAATGCGCGTGGTGCGCCGCGCGCCGCGCCGGTGGGCGCCGGCCAGCGCGTTCGCCGGCACCGAGCGCACCTTTGCGCTGGCCGAGCGGCGCAGCATCTTCGACACCCGCAGCCGGTACGCCAGCGGATGCACGACGCGCCCCGCGATCAGCCACGTGACGATGGTGCCGGCGATGATCGCGATGCCGGTCGCGTAGAACACGATCTGTTCGATCGGCATCTCGGCCGGGTTGAACGGCAGCAGGTAGCGGTACGTATAGATGCAGATCGATGCCCATACGGCGCCCACGAGCGCCGGCCGCAAGAGCCGGAACCAGATGATCAGCACGGACCCGACGATGCGGCCGCGCTCGGCGATCATTTCGCGCGGCGCGCGCAGGGAAAGGTCAATAATCGGCGCGTTCTTCATGTTGAATGCCTCGGTCGGGGCTGACCCATACGGCCCGCTTGCCGCGGCCCCGCAGCACGATGGCGGGCAGGGCGACGACGGTGGTGATCATGCTGATCAGCCAGAAGGCGACGGGATACCAGACGGTGTCAAGGAAATACATCAGGAGTTTTTCGTCGTAACGACGATCGATCATGCTGCCGATGATCAGTTGCATGATGCAGGTGGCGACCAGCAGCATGCCGTGCCAGTGCGGCACGACCGATACGTGCCAGCTTTGCGGCAGCGGGTACACGACACCGATGAGTGCGAGCAGCAGGATGAACGACATCGCGTAGGCCCACGCAATGCCGATCAGGTACTCCGCGAACAGCGGCCACATCATCATCTGCGTTGGCCGCGCGAGCGTGCCCGCGTACTTCATCAGCACCTGGATGCCGCCCTTCGACCAGCGCAACCGCTGCCGAAACAGGCCTTTCACCGTCTCCGGCATCAGGATCCAGCTCAGCGCGTGCGGCTCGTACACGACGCGCCAGTCGCGACACTGCAGCTTCCAGCTGATGTCGATGTCCTCGGTCAGCATGTCCGAACTCCAGTAGCCGACGTCGGCGAGCGCGGTCTTGCGGAACATCGTGATCACGCCGGATACCGTGAAGATGCGGCCGTACACCTGCTGTGTGCGCTTGATCAGCCCGACGATCGACGAGAATTCGCCGACCTGCATGCGGCCGAGCAGCGACGTGCGCGTGCGGATGCGCGGGTTGCCGGTCACGGCGCCGACGCCCGGATCGGTCAGGAAATGCTCGAGCATCCAGCCGATCGCGTCGTGCGCGAGCAGCGCATCGCCGTCGATGCACAGCAGGTATTCCGCGTTCGACACGGCCGCCGCGGTCGTGAGGCCGACCGCCTTGCCCTCGTTGCGCGCGTGATGGATCACGAGCAGCCTCGGGATCTCGACGGCGAGCTCGTTGAGGATCTCGCCGGTGCGATCCTGGCTGCCGTCGTTGACCGCGATGATGTCGTAGTTCGGATACTGCATCCGGTCCAGGTGGCGGATCACGCTGCGCGCGTTCGCGGCTTCGTTGAAGCAGGGCACGACGATCGAGATCTTCGGGATCCCGCTCGACGCGATCGTCCGCGTGGACAGCTCGCGGCCTTCCTCGAGGAGGAAGTAGTGCACGACGCCGCCGATCATCCACAGGTACGACATGAAGAACGGATAGTAGAAGACGAAATCCTGCAGGCGCTGGATGAGGCTGTGGGTGGTCATGGCGTCCTCGTCCCCGGTGTTTTCTGCATCTGCATCAGTGCGTTGATCGAGGTCGGGTCGAGGCGCGACTGCAACGACATCACGTCGCGCATCGCGTCGAGATCCGGCCGGTCGTTCAGGAAGTTGTCCGGGTAGTAGCCGAAATTCACCGCACCCTCGCTGCGCAGCCGCCGCATCTGGGCGAGCAGCGTGCCGGCCGCCACGTCCTTGTGCGCGTGCCAGTCGTACGACTGCAGTTCGAACACGGTGCGCTGCAGTCCGGGCTTCTTCGCACGGACGGCCTGCACGAGCTGGTCCATCCAGCCTTCGGGATCCTTCGCCTGCTCCATGTACGGCATCGCCATCAGCGCGACGTAGTCGTACGTGGCGAGGAAATCGTCGTAGTTCTGCGCATACCATGCTTCCGATTCGGGCTTGAGCACCGGCATCGCGAAGATGTTGCGCGCGGTCAGCACGTCGCCCGCGTTCTGGTGGGCCAGCACGATCTGTTCGAGCTGGCGGGTCAGGTCGATCAGGTAGCGCGACTTCTGCCGGGTCCAGCGTTTCATCAGGTCGGGGTTCTCGCGGATCTTGCCGACGTCGGCCGGCAGCCCCCACTGCGCGTAGGTGCGCAGCGCGTGCCGGCCCGCATCCTCGTAGTCGTCGAGCACGGCGTCGTCGCTGAACAGGATGCCGCTGAACGATGCGTGCTTGCTGAGATCCTCGTAGATCTGCTGGATCATCAGCCGCGCGTCCGGATCGAACGGGCTCAGGCGGAACGTGCGTGTGCCGTTCTCGCGGGCCGGCGCGCCGCCGTAGGCGCTCACGGCCTCGAGCCCGCGCTGCTTGTCGGCCGGCGGCCGGAACGCGAGCACCGGCATCCATGCGTACACCTGCACGTTGGAACGCGTGTTGAGCTGCCACGCGGCACGCGAGAACAGGTCGGCGCGCATCGGCAGGTGCCGGTTCGGGAAATACACGGATTCGGCCACGCCCGTGCCTTTCGGGTCCGCATACGCCTGCAGGTACACCGATTTGGGCTGCATCCGGTAGATGCGTTCGATCAGCTTGCCGAGATTCGCTTCCTGCCGCGCGGGGTCCGGATCGTAGACCTGGTCCAGGTCGACCTGCACGGTGCGCTCGGGCACGTCGACGTCGCCGCGGTTCGAAGCCGGCTCGCGCATCGAGCGCTCGAACCCGCCGATGTCGACGTCGTACATCATCAGAATCCGCCGCAGCCGGTCCAGCGGCACGTCCGGCGTATTCGGGCCGGCATCGAGGCTGAACTGGATGTCCATGCCGAGTGACGTCGATATCTGGCGCACGGGCTGGTT
Organism: Burkholderia sp. BCC0405; assembly: GCF_902833075.1. Classification (NCBI taxonomy): domain Bacteria; kingdom Pseudomonadati; phylum Pseudomonadota; class Betaproteobacteria; order Burkholderiales; family Burkholderiaceae; genus Burkholderia; species Burkholderia sp. BCC0405. Next base: position 425,042 of record NZ_CADFEO010000001.1, on the reverse strand, counting down.
TTCCGCGCCGTATGGCCACACCATCGAGCGTGCGACGATGCCGGTATGTTCGTGGATCTGGCGCACGCATGTCTGCAGGTCGTCGTGCACGCGCGCTTCGAATTCGGCGTCGGTTTCATAGCGCTTCTCGTCTTGCAGGTAGAGGTGCGACGTGGTCGCCGGCAACTCGTTGCCTTGCGGATTCGCGACCGCGCCGTGATGGAGGTTGTGCGTGTGGCAGCCGAGCTCGACGAGCGGCGACTGGCCGACCTGCTTCACCTCGTCCCACGACATGAAGTAGTCGCGCGGCACCTGGACCGTGTCGCTGAGGCGGATCGGCGTATCCGGCGGTGTATCGATCCACGCGGTGACGATGCCCATCACGGCCGGATACTTGAACCGCTCGAGCAGCGGCAGCACCTTCGTGTAGTGGCTGCGAAAGCCGTCGTCGAACGTGAGGAGCACCGCGCGCGGCGGCAGCGGCTGGCCGCCGTGCCGCGACTCCTCGATCTGCCTGACCGTGACGGTGTGGTAGTTGTTGGTCTGCAGCCACGAGAAGATCGCGGTCAGCGTACCGGTATCGACCGCGAACGGGTCGACCAGCGACGACGCCGACGAAAACGACGCCATCAGGTTGTCGCGCACGTCATGCATGCAGATCACGCGAAACGTCTTGCCGTCGGCCGGATCGGAAGGCGGCAGCAGGTCGATCATCCTGGCGTTGGTCACGCCGGGAAACAGCGAACAGGCGGCAAACGTACCGAGGCATCCGCACATGAAGGTTCGTCTGGATTGCATGACTCGATCTCCTTGCTAGAACGGCAGGTTGACCGACATGAAGCCGGTTTCGGAGCGTTCGTGCTCGCCGTCGTACGCGTGGCTGCTGACCTCGACGCCATAGCTCAGCGTGATGTCGTGCCTGAACGTCCACGCATGCTCGAGGCGCGCGCTCCACAGGGGGCTGGTGCCGAAGCCGCGCTCGTTGTACACGCCGCCGGACACCGAGACGCGCTGCTGCAGCCCCATGTCGCCCTGCTTCCACAGGGTCAGCTGGTGCATGACGGTCGCCGCGGCCGCATAGTCGCGGCCCGGGTTGAAGTAGGGCGCGTCCTGGCGCGTGTTGCTGTCGGTGCCGAGATCCAGCGATACGTTGACCTGCTGGTTGGCGCTCGTGTACACGCGCTGCGTGGCGGTTGCCGAGATCTCCTGGTGCAGGTTCGAATCGCTGTAGCGGCTCACGCCGTAGCTCAGCTTGACCTCGCGACGGTCGTTCTGGCGATACACGACCGAGACGTTCGCCGAGCGGCCCCAGATGTGCGCGACATACGCCTTCCACGGCAGCGAGTTGTCGTTGGTGTCGAGCTCGCCGCTCACCGTCCAGTAATCGTTCAGCGCGTAAGCGACCGACCCGCGGCCGCCGGTTCGGCCGTCCGTGCCGAACGAGCGCGTGACTTCGCCCAGGACCGTGAGCGGCCCGTGCCGGTAGTCGCCGCCGACGCCCGTACGCGTGCGGCTGACGTTGCCGGAGTCGGTCTGCGCATAGCCGAAGAACGTGTGCGAGAAGACGCGCCAGTTGTCGCCGAACGGTTGCGAATACACATAGCTGTCCGACGTGAAGCTGTTGTCGGCCAGTGCGCTGTTGCCGTGCTCGTAGCTCAGGTCGGTCGTGAACACGGGGCTGCGATACGCGTTGTAGTCGCGCTTGAATCCGCGCACGGCGCCGCTGTCCGGGAACGTGTTGTCCAGGGTCTGGTCGACGCTCTTCGCGGTCGCGTAGTCGTCGGCCGTGAGCGCCGCGCGGCCGAGGCCCGCGAGCATCTCGACGCTGTCCGGGTGGTCGGTCAGCGACGCGCGATACATCGCGATCGCCTGGCGCGGATGCGACTGGCCGGACACCGCGTCGGCGTGCGCGGCACGGATCTCCGCGTTGAACGGCACCTGCTTCTCGAGCGCTTCGAGCGCGGCGATCCCCTGGTCGACGTGGCCCGTGTAGATCAGGTATTGCGCGCGCAGCCGGTAGTAGCGCAGATAGTCGCCTTCCTCCGGGCCGTAGGCGCGGACCTCCTTGACCGGCGGCAGCGACGCGCCCATTTCGTCGAGCACCTGCTTCGCGTCCGCCGCGCGCCCCTGGTCGACGTACGACCAGAACAGCCCTTCGCGCAGTTCGATCGGGCGCGTGCGTGCACCGTACTGGAAGCCGCGGGTCGCGCGGTCCGTCGGCGATGCGGTTGCCTGCTTCAGCGCGCGCTGGTACACGGCGTTCGCCTTGGCCGGTTCGCTCAGGTACAGGTAGGCGTCGCCGACGGCCGACAGCGCATCGATCGAGATCTCCGCGTTCGACGGAATGGTCTCGAACGTCGTGACGGCCGTCTCCATGTCGCCGCGCGCCGCGTAGGCGACCGTGCGGTCGCCCGCGAGCGCCGTCCGGACCGGCATGTACTCGGGCGTGGCCGGCATCCGCTTGTCGAGATCGTCGGCCGCGCGCAGCGCGTTGTCGATGCCGTCGAAACGGTCGGAACTCGTCATCGCGCGCGACTTGTCGCGTCCGCCGCGCACCTGCTGGCGAATCGACAGCTCCTCGAGTTGCGCGATGTCGACGGCCGAGAACGCATCGGGCCGCGCCTTCGCTTCGTCGAGCGCCTTGATCGCGCCGCCGCTCGCCGCGAGGCCGAACACGTCGTTGCGCACGGTCTCGACGTCGGCGGTACGGAGATTCGGCGCCTGGGCGTTCGGGGCCTCGACGTCGGGGCCTTGCGAGGGTTGTGTCGGTTCGCTGGGTAGCTGGGCGCCGGGTGTCCGGGCGTTCGGCGCCGGGGACGACGGCGGTGGCGAGCCCGGCATCCGGGGAACGGGCGCAGGCGAGGTCGGCATCGGGGTGCCGGAGGCCTGCGCGGTCTGCGTCGGCGCATTCGACGGCGCGGCGGGGGCGGCTTGCGCGACCTTCGCCGGGATGTCCGAAGCCGGCACGACCGGCGCCGGCGAAGCGGGGGCAGACGTGTCGGGCGTCGTCGAGGCGGGACGCGCCGATGCATCGGGCGGCCGGGCGATCTCGGCCTGCGCAAGCAGCATCGGCGCTTCCGGTGTTTGCGCGACCGGCGCCGGCGTATTCGGTGTATCCGGCGCTCGCGCGCCCGCCACCGGGGTGCTCGAGCGCGGCGCCTCCGGTTCCACCACGACCGTGGTCGGCACGGCCGGCTGCGGGTTCGACGCCTGCGCGATCTGCATCGACGCATCCGAAGCCTGCGCGATCGGCGTCGGCGCATGCGGGGGCGGGGCGCCCGCCGCGTCGGCGATCGGGATCGACACGACCGTTGGCTGCATGCCGGGCGGTGGCGCGTCCGGCGCGCCGTTGGCCCCGGCGATTTCGTTGACGCGGCCCGCTTCCGTATCGCCGTCGGCGGAGAAGCAGGGGCCGGACGCGACGAGCAGCAACACCAGCGGCGCATGCAGGAGGATCCGCCGGTTGGACGGCGTGACGGTGGTGCATTGTTGTTGACGATTGCTGTCCACGAGGGGTCCTCCTTTCGAAACGACCACATCGGTTGCTTGCCAGGCGACGCACGCCGTCGCGCGGCCGGGCTGCGAGTGCCCGGCGATGCGGGCCCGGCTCAGAGCCGGTTGCGGACCGCCTGACCCAGCAATGCCCGCGATTCGCTGTTCGTCGGGTCGATCGCGAGCGCCCGGCTCGCGTTGTGTTCCACGCAGCGCCATTCGTCGATCACCGCGCACGAGCGCGCCTTTGCCAGCGCTCGCGCGCTTTCCAGTTCCGCATGCGTGATGCTTGCCGTCTGCAGGTGCACGATGTCGGCGCCATACGGCCGGGGCTTGGGCGCGAAGTCCATGCGCCGGCTCGTGCCTGCCAGCGTTTCGGCACGCTGCGCACGATGCTCGGCACCGTGTCGCGTGGCGATACGACCGTAGGCCGATGTCGCATGCGTACCGGCCGCGAGCGTCACGGGCGGGGCAAGCGGTTGCTGCCGGTGTTGCGCGACGGCACGGGGCGCGGGCCGCGGCGCAGTTTCCTGCTCGGCCGCGAGCGTGACGGGGGGCGCCGTCGCGCTCGCGGGGGCTTCCGAAGCGGACGGCTGCGGTGTGAAGGAGGGCGCGGCCTTTGCGAGTGCCGGCGCCGGCTCGGGGGCAGCCGAAGCCATGGGGCCGCCGGACGCGCCCGTGGCGCGCGCGGTTGCGGCCACGATCGCCTTGCGGGTCTTCCCGACGGCGGTTCCGATCATCCCGGAGATGCCGTGCGCTACGCTCGCATGGCCGACCGTCGTGCCCCGTTCGGCGTAGGCGAAGATGCCGAAGATCGCGGCGAAGGCAACGAAGCTGAGCGCCGCGTTCTTTCCAGGGCCCCAGGTGGGTTTCGGCTGGCGGGCGGGCGAATCGTCCTGTCGTTCTGCACGAGTCATTCAAAGCTCCTCGATTCGATACGTTGCGGTGAAAGTCGCGATCCGGGCGGGGGCGGGTGGTGCTCACCATCGCAACTGCGTGGTCATCGCACCCGTTTCGACGATCGCGAACTGGGTGGCGCCCTGATAGGTGCCTTCGACCCGGTAGCTCGCATCCGGCACGCTGAACAGGCAACGCGACCCCGAGGCATTGAATTCGACGAGGACGCGACCATGTCGCCGCAGGCGCACCTGGACGTTGGCGAGTGGCTGCCCCGTTTTGGCCGACGCAAACGACACGCCCAGGTTGTACGGCCGGCCGTCGGGCGGAAGCGGTGCGGTACCGTCGATCCGCGCATCGCCGCAGATATACGAAATGACGTAGCGGCCCGCACCCGGATCGGGAGCGGGGGCAGGAGCCGGTGGCTGGGACGCGAGCGTCTGGGCGGTCGCGTTCATGCAGAGCACGGAGAGCGTGGCGCTCAGGAAGGGGCGAGCATGCTGTCGAAACGAGGAAGACATTGCAACCTCCCGTCCGGAATCAATGACGAGCATTTATTCGGAGTCAGATTTGCCAGCGTTCTTTTTGCGACATGCTATTGATACACGATGGACTTTTAACCAACAACCGCGTGTGGCCGGAATGGGACGTGGCTAAATATCCTATTTAAATAGGATAACGTCGGATTCGCGTGACTCTCTTAACGCTGAAGAAAGTCGATATTGCCGAATATGACTATTTCCGTCCGGTAGCGATGATCCAGTACGCATTGAATCACGTCGGATGTATCGACTTTCGTGCCGAAAAATAACGACTGATAAAAGAAATTTTTGCGGCTGTGTTCCAGTCGAATTGATTTGGATCCGGATACAGGTCGCGCGATATGAAATGGCCGTACGACGTTTTGGATTGTTAAATGAAAATCGAAAACGTTATTTTTTCTGTAACAGGGTGTTTCTTTCATGATAATCAGACGGAATATGCAGGCATGCCATGTTCGACGTAAAGAAACCATTCCGGAAACGCAAACGATTGCGATTCCTCTGGTAACGATGACGGGTCTGGCGTGGTGATTTCTCAGGCTATCGGGATCGCTGTTTGCTGCCGGGGAGAGGATCGCGTTCGCCGGGAAACGGCGCGACGCGCATGCATGCGCACACAGGATTGCCACGATCCGTACTCGCGTTCGCGTCGTCTGCGGGAGCGACGCGAACGCGAAGATCAGCGGCTGCCGCCCGCGCTGCGCCGCGCGATGCGCATCGCCGGCGCGGCCGCCGGTGCGGCCGCGTCAGCCGCGCCTTCGACCGCCGCGCGCGGCCGGTTCATGATGTAGGTCCACAGCTGCTCGGCCGCGAGCCCGCGCTTGCGGGCCGACCGGTACAGGCGGATCTCGAGCTCGGTGATCCAGTCGCCGGCACCCGCGCACACGAGCGTGCCTTCCGCGAGTTCCTTCGCGACGCAGCTTTCCGGCAGCCAGCCGATCCCGTGCCCGGCCACGACCATGCCCTTCAGGGCCTCGGACATGTGCGTCTCGAAGCACCGGTGCAGCACATACGGCTCGGTGGCGTTCAGCAGCAGCATCTCGACGATGTTGCCGAGAAACGCGCCCGACGAATACGCGAGCAGCGGCAGCGGCGCATCGGCGGTGCCCGGCAGCTGGAACACCGGCTTGCCGCGCGCATCCGGCGTCGATACGGGCAGGATCCGTTCGACGCCGAGGCTGACGAACGGGAAGTGGTTCGGGTCGAGCACGATCGGCAACTGCGGGTGGTGATAGCCGAGCAGCAGGTCGCATTCGCCTTCGACGAGCTGCTGCACGCCTTCCGGGACATTGACCGCATTGACGCGCGCGGTCACGTGGCCGACCTCGCCGTTGAGCTGCTTCAGCCATTCGGGAAACAGCGTGAAGACGAGCGTGTGGGCGACCGCGAAACGCACGACCTGATCGCTGGCCGCGAACTGGTCGTAGCCGTTCACGAGATTGCGCGCCGCATACATGCTGCGCAGGATGTCCGCGGCAAGCCCGCGGAACATCTGGCCGGCCGGCGTCAGCGTGATCGGGTTGATGCTCCGGTCGACCAGCTTCGCGTCCATCCAGGTTTCGAGTGCGGCAATTCGTCTGCTGAATGCCGACTGCGTGAGGTGCCGGTTACGCGCGGCCCGGGAAAAGCTCTTGGTATCCGCAAGGCTCAGGAAATCTTCCAGCCACTTTGCTTCCATGTCGATCTTCGCTTTTTATCGTCGGGCGCCTGAAAGGCGGCGGCACCGTTTGCTGCACGAACTTTCTAGCGTACCGCGCCTCGCGCCAGTCGGCCCGATGTTTTTTTTCGATGGGTGTCAGTCGAAATATGCATGGGCGTTGTCGGCGGGATTACGGCTGCATAGCGTTGAGGTGCCGGACCCGGCTAACCGGACAGTTCATCGCGTCGAACTGCCGGTGCGGCCGCAGACGGTACTTCCCCCAGGGCCGGTTGCGCCGTGCGCGTGCCGGCCCGCCTTCCGATCCTTTCGTTCCGGTGGTATGGCGCCCGGGCGGCCCGTTTTTTGTGCAGTGCAGATTGCACATTCGTGACACGCGGGGGAACTATGTTCGAAAGACGCGGCGCAGCATCGGCCGTGCGCGTTCGCGGCGCACCGCGGTCGCCCGTCGCGTCAGGGGTTGCACCGTTGTGGTGCGCAATGCCGCGCGGGCGGGCCCGGCGCGGCGCGAAAACGGGGGGATATCGAGGGATCGCGCAAGGCACGTTCCTTGCAAAGCATTCATTACGCCGGTCCGGCATGCGCAATGCCGGGGAAAACGATCGATGGAGAAAAGATCGATGAAGCCATTCGATGAAATGCTGCAATCCGGCGACATGGTAAGGGCGCCCTACGCGCGCCTGAAGCAGTGGCTCGACACGCAGAATCCCGCGAGCCTCGCCCAGAAAGCCCACGACGCGGAAGGCGTGTTCCGCAAGACGGGCATCACGTTCGCCGTCTACGGCGATGCGGAGGCCGCCGAGCGGCTGATTCCGTTCGACATCGTCCCGCGCATCATTTCGGGTGCCGAATGGAGCCGGCTGTCGCTCGGCATCGAGCAGCGCGTGATGGCGCTCAACGCCTTCCTCGACGACATCTATCATCGCCAGGAAATCGTGCGCGCGGGCATCGTGCCGAAGCACCTGATCGCGCACAACGAAGCGTTCATTCCGGAGATGATCGATTTCCGGCCGCCCGGCAACGTTTACACGCACATCATCGGCGTGGACATCGTGCGCACCGGCGAGAACGCGTTCTACGTGCTGGAGGACAACGCGCGCACGCCGTCCGGCGTGTCGTACATGCTGGAGAACCGCGAGACGATGATGCAGCTCTTCCCGGAGCTGTTCCAGCAGGTGAAGGTGCGCCCGGTCGAGACCTATCCGCAGATGCTGCGCCAGTCGCTCGCGGCCGTGTGCCCGCCGGGCGGCAACGCCGACAACCCGACCGTCGCCGTGCTCACGCCCGGCATCCACAATTCCGCGTACTACGAACATTCGTTCCTCGCCGACCAGATGGGCGTGCACCTCGTCGAGGGCAGCGACCTGCAGGTGATCGACGGCCGCGTCGCGATGCGCACGACCGAAGGCTTCCAGCCGATCGACGTGCTGTACCGCCGCGTCGACGACGCGTTCCTCGATCCGCTCACGTTCCGCCCCGATTCGGTGCTGGGCGTCGCGGGGATCATGGACGTGTACCGCGCGGGCAACATCACGATCGCGAACGCGCCCGGCACGGGCATCGCCGACGACAAGGCGATCTACTCGTACATGCCGGAGATCGTCGAGTTCTACACGGGCCGCAAGGCGCTGCTGGAGAACGTGCCGACCTGGCGCTGCGGCGAAGCCGACAGCCTGAAATACGTGCTCGACCATCTCGACGAACTGGTCGTGAAGGAAGTGCACGGCTCGGGCGGCTACGGGATGCTGGTCGGTCCGTGCGCGTCGAAGGCCGAGCTCGAGGCCTTTGCCGCGAAGCTGCGCGCGCGCCCCGCGAACTACATCGCGCAGCCGACGCTCGCGCTGTCCACGACGCCGATCCTGACCGAAGCCGGCCTCGCGCCGCGCCACGTCGACCTGCGGCCGTTCGTGCTGGTGTCGGACCGGATCCGCATCACGCCGGGCGGGCTCACGCGCGTCGCGCTGAAGGAGGGATCGCTCGTCGTCAACTCGAGCCAGGGTGGCGGCACCAAGGACACCTGGGTGCTGGCCGACTGAGCCGGACGCGACCCCGTGCGCCGGAGCCGGCGCGCGAACCGAATGAAGACGGAGTGGACACGAGATGCTTCTGGGACGTACTGCAAGCGGTCTCTACTGGATGTACCGCTATATCGAGCGCGCGGAGAACATCGCGCGCATCGTCGATGCCGGGCTGCGGATGGCGCTCACGCGCACGTCCGACGCGCCGGCCGAATGGTCGTCGGTGCTCGTCAGCTCGGGCACGGACGACGGCTACCGGCAGAAATACGACGCGTATGCGGCCGATACCGTAACCGACTACCTGCTGCGCGACCGCGACAACCCGTCGAGCGTGCTGTCGTGCATCGAGGCCGCGCGCTCGAATGCGCGGATGGTGCGCACGGCGCTCACGCGCGAGGCGTGGGAGAGCGTGAACGGCGCGTGGCTCGCGCTGCGCCGCGCGCTCGCCCAGCCGGTGCCGGAAAGCGAGGTGCCGGCCGTGCTCGACCAGGTGAAGCGCGAAACCGCGCTGATCCTCGGCAGCTTCTACAGCACGATGCTGCGCAACGAGATCTTCGATTTCGCGCAGATCGGCGCGTTCGTCGAGCGCGCGGACAACACCGCGCGGATCATCGACGTCAAATACCACCTGCTGCTGCCGTCGGTGTCGCACGTGGGCACGATCCTCGACAACTACCAGTGGGAGACGATCCTGCGCTGCGTCGCCGCGCACCGTTCGTACCGCTGGGTGTACGACGTGCAGTACAAGCCGATGAACATCGCCGACTACCTGATCCTGAACGGCCGCATGCCGCGTTCGCTGCGCTATTGCTACGGGCGCGTCGTGTCGAGCCTGAACCTGCTCGCGAAGGATTACGGCGTGACACATCCCTGTCACGACACGGCCACGAAGATCCTGCAAATGCTGTCCGATACCTCGGTCGAGCGGATCTTCAAGAGCGGCCTGCACGAGTTCCTGACCGACTTCATCGGCCGCAACAACAGCCTCGGGCTCGAAATCGCCCAGGCCTACAACTTCGACTGAGACTTGCCATGCGACTCGCCATCCGACACATCTCGCGTTATCAGTTCGACGATCAAGCCACCCATGCGCTGCAACGGCTGCGGTTGCGCCCGCAGTCGGGCCCCGGGCAGACGGTGCGCGCGTGGCAGGTCACGATCGACGGCGTCGAGCCGACGCTGTCCTATGCCGACGGGCTCGGCAACCGGATCGACCTCGTGCGGCACGACCGCGGCGCGAAGGCCGAGATCGTCGTCATCGCGGCCGGCGTCGTCGAGACGCAGGACCGCTCGGGCATTATCGGCAATCCCGAAGGCTATGCGCCGCCGTGGATCTTCGAGCGCGAGACCGCGCTCACGAAGGCGGGCGACACCGTGCGCGCGCTCACGCAGGCGCTGCCGATCGAGCCGCGCAGCCTCGATGCGCTGCACTGGCTGATGACGGAAGTGCACGACCGCATTGCGTATGCGCCGAACCTGGCCGCCGACGCGCCCGTCGATGCCGAAACGGCGCTGCAAAGCGGCGAGGGCACGAGCCGCGACCATGCGCATGCGTTCATCGCGGCCGCGCGCGTACTGAAGATTCCCGCACGCTATATCTCGGGCTACGTGCTGGCGGACAGCGCGATGCAGCGCATCGCCGACGCGAAGCAGAGCGCGGGCGACGTCGAGGAGGAAGAGGCGCTCGCGCTGCAGAGCGGCGAGGGCATGCAGCAGGCGCTCGGCGCGTCGCATGCCGCGCAGTCGCAGGGGCTGCCGCAGCCGGCGCTCGGCGCGCAGCAGCAAGCGGCCGGGCTGATGCAGCAACCGGCCGGCCATGCGTGGGCCGAGGCCTATGTCGAAGGGCTCGGCTGGGTCGGGTTCGATCCGTTCATGAATCGCTGCCCGGACGAGCGCTACGTGCGCATCGCGGTCGGCCTCGACTATCGCGACGCGCAACCGGTGACGGGGCTCGGCGCGACGGCCGTCGGCGTCGAGATCAGCGTCGTGCAGACGCCCGAGCTCGTCTGACCTCGCGCACGCTTTCGCCGAATCCGCCAGGCCGGGCCGCCGCGTCGCATCGAGCGCGACGCGGCGCGCGGCCGGCCCAACCCGAACCGAGCTCCCATGTCCATCCACGTCGCGCTGCATCACACCACCCGCTATCGCTACGACCGGCTCGTCAACCTCGGCCCGCAGGTCGTGCGTCTGCGTCCCGCGCCGCACTGCCGGACGCCGATCCTCGCGTATTCGATGACGGTCGAGCCCGCGCAGCACTTCATCAACTGGCAGCAGGACCCGTTCTCGAACTATCTCGCGCGGCTCGTATTCCCGGAGCGCACCGAGCACTTCGAGATCACGATCGACCTCGTCGCCGAGATGTCGGTGTACAACCCGTTCGACTTCTTCCTCGAAGCCAGCGCGGAGCAGTACCCGTTCCGCTATGACGACGCGCTGAAGACCGAACTCGCGCCGTATCTCGCGTGCGATCCGCAGACGAGCGCCGCGCCGCTGTTTCGCGCGTATGTCGACGGCGTCGACCGCACGCCGGCCGGCACCGTGAACTTCCTCGTCGCGCTGAACCAGCAGCTGCAGCGCGACATCGGTTATCTCGTGCGGATGGAGCCGGGCGTGCAGACGCCCGAGCAGACGCTCGAACTGGCCTCGGGCTCGTGCCGCGACAGCGCTTGGCTGCTCGTGCAGCTGTGCCGCCATCTCGGCATCGCCGCGCGTTTCGTGTCGGGCTACCTGATCCAGCTCACGCCCGACGTGAAGTCGCTCGACGGCCCGAGCGGCACGTCGGTCGACTTCACCGACCTGCACGCGTGGTGCGAGGTGTACCTGCCCGGCGCCGGCTGGATCGGCTTCGACCCGACCTCGGGCCTGCTTGCCGGCGAAGGCCACATTCCGCTGGCCTGCACGCCGCAGCCGACGAGCGCCGCGCCGGTCGAGGGGCTGATCGACGAGTGCGAGGTGTCGTTCGAGCACGAGATGGCCGTGACGCGCGTGTACGAATCGCCGCGCGTGACGAAGCCGTACACGGAATCGCAATGGGATGGCGTGCTGGCGCTCGGCGCGCAGGTCGACGGCGCGCTCGCGGCCGGTGACGTGCGGCTCACGCAAGGCGGCGAGCCGACCTTCGTGTCGATCGACGATCGCGACGGCGCCGAGTGGAATACCGACGCGCTCGGCCCGACCAAGCGCGGCTATGCGACCGAGCTCGTGCAGCGGCTGCGCGCCGAATACGGCGACGGCGGCTTCCTGCATTTCGGGCAGGGCAAGTGGTATCCGGGCGAGCAACTGCCGCGCTGGGCGCTGTCGATCTACTGGCGTGCCGACGGCCAGCCCGTGTGGCACGATCCGTCGCTGTTCGCCGACGAGCGCGAGCCGTCCGCCTATACGACAGACGACGCGAAGCGCTTCATCGACGCGCTGGCCGCGCGGCTGAACCTGACCGGCGAATTCATCCTGCCCGGCTACGAGGACGTCTGGTACTACCTGTGGCGCGAGCGTCGGCTGCCGGTCAACGTCGACCCGTTCGACTCACGTCTCGACGACGAGCTCGAACGCGCGCGGCTGCGCAAGGTGTTCGAGCAGCAGCTCGACAGCGTGGTCGGCTATGTGCTGCCGGTCAAGCGCGCGGAAGACGCGGCGGGCCTCGACGGGCCGCGCTGGCAGACGGGGCCGTGGTTCTTCCGCGACGAGCGGATGTACCTCGTGCCCGGCGATTCGCCGATGGGCTATCGGCTGCCGCTCGATTCGCTGCCGTGGGCGAGCCGCGCCGACTATCCGTATCTGGTCGAGCGCGATCCGTTCGCGCCGCGCACCGCGCTGCCGGACGCCGCCGCGATCCGCGCGCGCTACGCCGGCCCCGCCGATGCGCCGCGCTACCTGTCCGGCGTGCATCGAGAGGCAACCGCGCAGACCGTGATGCAGTGGCGCGACGACGGCGTGGCCGGCGGGCGGCATGCTGCGCATGCGCACGACCCGCAGCGCCAGCCCGAGCGCTTCGAATCCGCCGCGTGGATCACGCGCACGGCGCTGTGCGTCGAAGTGCGCAACGGCATCCTGTACCTGTTCATGCCGCCGCTGGCCGCGCTCGAGGATTATCTCGACCTGCTCGGCGCGATCGAGCTGACCGCGCACGCGCTCGGCGTGAAGCTGGTGCTCGAAGGCTATCCGCCGCCGCGCGACGCGCGGCTGAAGCTGCTGCAGGTGACGCCCGATCCCGGCGTGATCGAGGTGAACATCCATCCGGCGACCAACTTCGACGAGCTCGTCGACCACACTGAATTCCTGTACGACGCCGCATGGCAGTCGCGGCTGTGCAGCGAGAAGTTCATGGTCGACGGCCGCCACGTCGGCACGGGCGGCGGCAACCACTTCGTGCTCGGCGGCGCGACGCCGGCCGACAGCCCGTTCCTGCGCCGCCCGGACCTGCTGGCGAGCCTGATCGCGTACTGGCACAACCATCCGTCGCTGTCGTACCTGTTCTCCGGGCTCTTCATCGGGCCGACGAGCCAGGCGCCGCGCGTCGACGAGGCGCGCAACGACCAGCTCTACGAGCTCGACATCGCGTTCGCGGAGATCCAGCGCAACAAGCTGCTGTACGGGCAGGACATGCCGCCGTGGCTGGTCGACCGCGTGCTGCGCAACCTGCTGATCGACGTGACCGGCAACACGCACCGCAGCGAGTTCTGCATCGACAAGCTGTATTCGCCGGATGCGTCTACCGGCCGGCTCGGCCTGCTCGAGCTGCGCGCGTTCGAGATGCCGCCGCATGCGCGGATGAGCATCGTGCAGCAATTGCTGCTGCGCGCGCTGGTCGCGCGTTTCTGGGCCACGCCGTACACGACGCCGCTCACGCGCTGGGGCACCGCGCTGCATGACCGCTTCATGCTGCCCGCGTTTCTTCAGATGGATTTCGACGACGTGCTGACCGAACTGCGTGACGCCGGCTTCGCGTTCGATCCGGCGTGGTTCGCGCCGCACTTCGAATTCCGCTTCCCGCTGTTCGGCCAGATCGCGGTGAACGGCATGCAGCTGTCGCTGCGCGGCGCGCTGGAACCTTGGCACGTGATGGGCGAGGAGGGCGCGCCCGGCGGCACGGTGCGCTATGTCGATTCGTCGGTCGAACGGCTCGAAGTGCGCGTGACGGGGCTGAACGACAACCGGCACGTCGTGACCGTGAATGGCCGCGCGCTGCCGCTGCAGCCGACCGGCACCGTCGGCGAATACGTCGCGGGCGTGCGCTACAAGGCGTGGTCGCCGCCGTCCGCGCTGCATCCGACCCTCGGTGTGCACGCGCCGCTCACGTTCGACGTCGTCGATACGTGGCTGCAGCGCTCGCTCGGCGGCTGCCGCTATCACGTCGCGCATCCGGGCGGGCGCAACTACGCGACGTTCCCGGTCAATGCGTACGAAGCCGAAAGCCGCCGGCTCGCACGCTTCGTCGAGATGGGGCATACGCCGGGGCGGATGGATGTCGCGGCCGCCGCGCCGAGCCGCGAATTCCCGTTCACGCTCGACCTGCGGCGGCCGTGACCGGACGATGACAGGACGGACGACGATGCGCGGTTCGCGATACCCGGCGGCTCCGGTCGCTGGCGGCCCCGCCGGAATGCTAGGATGCGGGCAGATTGCGGCCGCGCGCCGCGGCTCGCCGCCCGGGTGGCGGTGCGCGTGCGCGGCCGGGCCCTGACGACGGAACGACACCGTGCCGCCCATAGACACAGATCATCTCGCCGCCCCCGACGCGATGCCCACGCTTTTCGATACCGGCGCGCAGCCGGATGCCGCCGAACTGGCCGCCGCGCTCGCGGCGCCGGCCGCCGCCGGCCGCTACGACGAACTGCGCGGCAGCGCGGCGGGCCTGAACGCGCCTGCGCTCGCGCCCGCGTGGCGCAGCTTCTTCACGTCGGTCGGCAGCGACGGCGTGGCCGACCTCGATCGCCGCGCCGACGCGCTGCACCGGCGCATGCGCGAGAACGGCCTGTTCTATCAACTGCACGAGCAGCGCGCCGGCGACGGCGCGGCCGGCCCGTGGTCGCTCGACCTGCTGCCGCTGATCGTCACGCCCGAGGACTGGGTCGCGATCGAGCGCGGCGTGCTGCAGCGCGTGCGGTTGCTGAACGCGACGCTGGCCGACCTGTATGGCCCGCAGACGATCCTCGAGCGCGGGCTGCTGCCGCCCGCGCTCGTCACCGGGCATCCGGGCTACCTGCGCGCGATGCGCGGTGCACGCGTGCCGGGCGATACCTGGCTGCACGTCGTCGCGTTCGATCTCGCGCGCGGCCCGGACGGGCAGTGGCGGATCGTCGCGCAGCACACGCAGGGCGCGGCCGGCCTCGGCTACCTCCTCGAAAACCGGCTGATCGTGTCGCGGCTCTTTCCGCGCGGGTTTCGCGGGCTGCGCGTGCAGCGGCTCGCGTCCGCGTACCGCGCGCTGCTGCAGAGCATGCAGGCGCTCAGCCCGGCCCGCAAGAATTCGCGGATCGTGCTGCTCACCCCGGGGCCGCACAGCGCGACGTATTTCGAACACGCCTACCTTGCGCGCTACCTCGGCCTCACGCTCGTCGAAGGCGGCGACCTGACCGCGCGCGACAACCGCGTATTCCTGAAGACGCTGGGCGGGCTCGAACCCGTGCACGGCATCCTGCGGCGCGTCGACGACGCGTGGCTCGATCCGCTCGAACTGCGGCCCGATTCGATGCTCGGCGTGCCGGGGCTGCTGCAGGCCGTGCGCGCGGGTAACGTGCTGCTCGCGAATGCGCCGGGCTCGGGCTTCCTCGAATCGCCGGCGATGCTCGGCTTCATGCCGCGTCTGGCGGAAGCGCTGCTCGGCGAAACGCTGACGCTGCCGGCCGTGCATTCGTGGTGGTGCGGTGAGGCGGCCGCGTGCGACGACGCACTGCCGCAGCTCGCGCGCGGCATCGTGAAGGCGTCCTATCCACCCGAGGTGCAGGCCGGCGGCCCGTTCGAGCCGGTGATCGGCGCGCGGCTCACCCAGGCGCAACTGGCCGAGTGGCGCGCGCGGATTCTCGCGCGGCCCGAGCACTACACGGTGCAGGCCGACCTGCCGCTGTCGCAGGCGCCGACCTGGCCCGGGCACGACGCGCCCGACGGCGACGGCGGCGCGCGCATCGTGCCGAAGCCGGTGCTGCTGCGCGTCTTCGCGCTCGCCGACGGCGCGCAGCGCTGGCGGCTCCTGCCGGGCGGCCTGTCGCGGGTCGGTACGCGCGACACGCTGTTCAACGCGCCGATGCCGCGCGGCGGCAGTACCGTCGATACGTGGGTGATGACCGAAGGCATCGTCGATTCGACGACGCTGCTGCAGACGCACCTCGGCCCCGACGACCTCGTCGAACGCCCGCGCGCGATCGCGAGCCGCGCGGCCGAAAACCTGTTCTGGCTCGGCCGGTATACCGAGCGCGCAACCAACCTGATGCGCCTCGCGCGCGCCGCGCTCGAACGGCTGCGAGGCGAGGACGACGTCGACAGCCCCGCGCACCTGGAACTGCTCGACACGTTGTGCCGCGACACGGGCCTGATCGCGGCCGATGCGCCGAACGCCGTCGATGCGCCGCGTGCGTTCCAGCACACGCTCGCGACGTCGCTGACGCGCGGCACGGATCGCACGTCGGGAATTGCGTCCTGCCTGTTCGGGATGCGTGGCGCGGCCGCCGCGATCCGCGAACGGCTGTCGAGCGATCAGTGGCGCTTGATCGACGACGCGACCCAGCTGTTCGCGGACAGCGCGGGCCAGCCGGAAGCCGAGGAGCAGATCGGCAACGAGGCGCTGCAATTGCTGGAGCGTCTCGGGCTGCTGCTCGGCGCGATCACGGGCGCGCAGACCGACAACATGACGCGCGACGACGGCTGGCGGTTGCTGTCGATCGGCCGGCAGATCGACCGGCTGGACTTCCTGTGCAGCGTGCTGAAGGTGGCGTTCGACGAAGGCGCGGTGCACCGGCAGGACGGCTTCGAGCTCGTGCTGGAGCTGTTCGACAGCACGATCACGTTCCGTTCGCGGTTTCAGCGCGGCTTCGACGTCGCGCCGCTGTTGTCGCTCGTCGTGCTCGATACCGACAACCCGCGGTCGCTCGGCTGGGTCGTGCAGGCGCTGCGCGGCCGGCTGACGAAGGTCGAGCGAAGCGAAGGCTATGCGCTGTCCGAGCTGGCCGAGACGATTCCCGACGTCCCCGCGTGGTCGCTGCACGAGCTGTGCGAGACCGCCGAAGGCGGCCGGCACGACAAACTGCTCGATGCGCTCGACACGACGGTGAAGGCGGTCTGGGAATTGTCGAACCGGATCGGCGAGCGCTATTTCAGCCACGTGCGCGAGGCGGGCAGGACGTTATGGTGACGACGAAAGGCGCGGGTAAAGTGCCGCCAGGCTCCGGCAATGCACGACAGGCAGCGTCACCGGCCGCACCGGCCGCCGTTGCTCCCGGCCGGTTGCTGCGCGTCACGCACGACACCGAATACCGCTACGCGGCGCGCGTCGAATCGGCGCAGCACCAGGCACGCCTGCAACCGCTCGTCACGCCGCGCCAGCAGGTGCTGTCGTTCGCGCTCGACATCGATCCCGCGCCGGAATCGGTCGGGACCGAGATCGATGCATTCGGCAACGCGCGCGCGTCGTTTGCGTTGAACCAGCCGCACGATGCGCTGCTCGTGCGCAGCCGCAGCACGGTACGCGTGACGCCGCCCGTCTGGTCGCGCGGTGCGCGCGGCGAGCCGCCGCCCGCCATCGCGAATCCCGACGGGAAACGGGCGATGGCGTGGGAAGCCGTGCGCGAGCGCTTGCGATTTCGCGCAGGGCAACCCTACGACGCGGCGAGCGAATTCGTGTTCACGTCGCCGCATGTCGCGTGCGATCCCGAACTCGCCGCGTATGCGGCTTCGAGCTTTACGCCGCACCGGCCGCTCGTGCAGGCCGCGTGGGAGCTGATGCGGCGTGTGCATGCCGATTTCGCGTATACGCCGAACAGCACCGACATCACGACGTCGGCGCTCGATGCGCTGCGCTTGCGCAAGGGCGTGTGCCAGGATTTCGCGCACGTGATGATCGGCGCGCTGCGCTCGCTCGGGCTGGCCGCGCGTTACGTGAGCGGCTACCTGCTTACGCAGCCGCCGCCCGGGCAGCCGCGCTTGATCGGCGCCGACGCGTCGCATGCATGGGTCGAGGTGTACGACCCGGCGTGGCCCGAGGACAATGGCTGGCTGCAGCTCGACCCGACCAACGATCGTGCGCCGGGCGACGACTACGTGATGCTGTCGATCGGCCGCGACTATGCGGACGTGACGCCGCTGCGCGGCGTGATTCGCGGCGGCGGCGCGGATCAGGAGCTGAAGGTCGGCGTGACGGTGGAGCCGCTCGATGCGCCGTGACGCATGCCGCGTACCTGCGCGCATGCCGTTTAAGTCTTCGTTAATACTGCACGCCTAGCATGGTCATGCCGGCGAACGGATCGGGCTCGATCCGGGGCGCCGGCGGCGCGCGCGGGTGCGTCGGCGTCACGGCGCCGCACCGTCGCGCATCGCCTTTCCCTTGCAACGGCGGCGGATCATGATCAAGACCTTCGACTACACGCTCGGCAGCGAGACGATTCCGCTCTGCGCGAGCTTCGGCGCAGGGCCGGCGTGGCGCCGTGTGCTCGTGAGCCGCGCGGATTCGATGGAGACGCTGGTGGTGCTCGACGCACGCGGCCTGTCGGGCTTGCTGAAGGTGGCGACCGAAGCGCCGGAAGGGCTGCTCGACGAGGCGATCCGCAAGGTCGGCGACGAGCAGCTCGTCGAGCGGGCGATCAGCGGCAAGGCGATCGTCGAAGCGGCACTGTGACGACACACGTGGCACACGGGCGGCGCGGCTGACCGGATCGAGGAGTATGCTCTCGGTCCGACCGACTCTTCGACGCATGCCTCATGCTCACGACAGGCGCTGCCATTCCCGCATCCCGCCGCTATACGACGATTCGCGTGATCGCGTATCACGGCATCCTGCAAAACTTCACGTCACTGCTGCAGTTCGTCCCGTTCATGCTGTTCGTCCAGCACGAGCGATCGCTGACTGCGTTTTCGGCGTGGTCGTGGCAGTTCCGGGCGTTGCAGGGCGCGTTGTTCGTGTCGGCGATTGCGGGGCTGGTCAGTCACGTCGCACTTGCGTTGCGTCGCCGCTGGGGACGCACGCTCGCTGTGGCGACCTGGGGCATATCGTGTGTCGTGTGGCTCCTGTTGTCGACGTGGGTCCCGGTGCTCGTCGCGTTGCCGTTCGGCATTGTCGGATTCGCGCTGATGTACAACCGGCTCGGCAACGATTACCTGAGCCTGCCGCAGGTCGCGGCGGGTTCGACGGTGCGGCGCTTCGTGTCTTCCGGTCTGCTGGCCGCGGCGTCGGCACTGTATTACTGGGCGATATCGTACGCGGCGGCCCACACCGGCGCTTTCGCCTACATCATTCCGAATATCCGGCCGAAGAACCTGCTGCAGGCGGCGGCAGTCCTGCTGGTTCTGGGCACCGCCATCGCGCCGCGCGGGCGGCGCATGTGGAACTGCGGCATGGCGCTGATGACGGCTGCGATCGCGATGCTGGGCATGCTGGCGGGCTACGTGTCGACCGCGACGCCGCTGGTTCGCCATATGCCGCAGGAATATCAACGCACGGCCGTTGCCATTCCGTGGCAGCCGGTCATGGTCTACGTGGCCGTGACGTTCTGTGTTGCGCTGGTGCTGATTCGCGTGACGAAGCCGCCGAAGCGTAGCGACTGGGAGCTGGCGGCGAACCCCGACGCGCCTGCGGATCCGGCGCGCCGGGAAACGAGTTCCTGACGTCGCGCGGCTAGTCCGCGAACCGGTCCGTTGCCGCGATCAGCGCTTCCAGGATTCCCGGCTCGTTGTATGCATGCCCGGCGCCGGGCACGATCTCGAACGTCGCATCCGGCCATGCCTTCGACAAATCCCATGCGGTACGCGCGGGTGTCGCGACGTCATAGCGACCCTGCACGATCACGCCCGGGATGCCGGCCAGGCGATGCGCGTCGCGCAGCAGCTGGCCTTCCTCGACGAAGCCCCGGTTCACGAAGTAGTGATTCTCGATCCGCGCGAACGCGAGTGCGTAGTGGCCGTCCCCGAAGTGCGCGGCGAGTTTGGGGTCGGGCAGCAGCGTGATCGTGCGGCCTTCCCAGATGCTCCACGCGCGCGCGGCTTCGAGCTTCGCGGCTTCGTCGTGGCCGGTCAGCCGGCGATGGTAGGCGGCCATCAGGTCGCCGCGCTCGGCTTCCGGAATCGGTGCAACGAATTCTTCCCACAGATCGGGGAACAGCCACGATGCGCCTTCCTGGTAGTACCACAGCAGTTCCGCGCGATGCATCGTGAAGATGCCGCGCACGACCAGCGCGCTCACGCGCTCGGGATGCGTTTCCGCGTACGCGATCGACAGCGCGCTGCCCCACGATCCGCCGAACACGAGCCACTTTTCGGCGCCGACCATCTCGCGCAGGCGCTCGATATCGGCGACCAGATGCCACGTCGTGTTGTTCTCGAGGCTGGCGTGCGGCGTCGAGCGCCCGCAGCCGCGCTGGTCGAACAGCAGGATGTCGTAGCGCTCCGGATCGAACAGGCGGCGATGGTCGGGGCTGCAGCCGGCGCCGGGGCCGCCATGCAGGAACACGGCGGGCTTGCCGGCCGGGTTGCCGCAGCGCTCCCAGTAGATGCGGTGGCCGTCGCCGGTGTCGAGATGGCCGTGGGCGTAGGGTTCGATCGGTGGGTACATGGGCGAGAGGAGCAGGAAGGTTGGATAGGCATTATGCGCGAAATACGTGGTCGGCATCGTGGCGTGCCGGCCGATACCGTGTTCGGAGCGGGGCGTTTGCGCTAACCTGCGAGTTCTTTCAAGAAAAAATACGACAGGGCCGCAATGAATCGCGATATGGAGGCGGTGCTCGACTATTGGCACTGTGTCGAATTCTTCAATAGCTATGATCTCGACGATCAACTCGAACAGGCTCGCAGGCGTCGACAAGACACAATCTGCTTGCGGGCCGACGCGACCGCGCGAGCAACCTGGGAAGGTGCGATCGGACAGCCGGGCGAACTGTACCTCGTCCCGTTCGATGTATCGCTCGCGACGCGCTTGATCGATGCACACGTGGCCGAGCGCACAACGGCGCGTACTGTCATCGAACGGATCCGCGACGAGGAGATGGCCCCCGAAGGATTGACGTGTTTCGCCAAGCTGTCGATCGGGGTGGGTGGTCGATCAAGCGGTGACGCGCTGAGCGTTTCCGCATTGCCGTGGGCGCTGGGACGACTACGCGACAGTGAACTGTCGGATCTGAACGCGGCCGCATTCGACGCGGACGCCGCGACGCTCAGACGTGATTTCGACATGCTGCTCGGTGGCGGTACGATCGCGATCGATTGCGACGTATTGATCGCGATGGTGCGGCGACTGCAAACCTGGGCCGGGCTGGAGCCGGGCGACGGATTGCTCGCCTGGATGGCGATCAAGGCGGCCAATAGTGGCAGGGTATATCAAGCGCCAAGTGCAGCGACTCGCTTGAACAGCGCGGCGCAACTGGTTGCCGCCGACGATCCGG
Organism: Burkholderia sp. BCC0405; assembly: GCF_902833075.1. NCBI lineage: Bacteria > Pseudomonadati > Pseudomonadota > Betaproteobacteria > Burkholderiales > Burkholderiaceae > Burkholderia > Burkholderia sp. BCC0405. Next base: position 403,879 of record NZ_CADFEO010000001.1, on the reverse strand, counting down.
GGGCGGCGGATGACGACGACGAGGATGCCGCCAGCGTCGATCTGCCGATACTGAACAGCTTTTACGTGCGCGATCTGGCGGACGCGCGCCGTATGCTCAACGCCGCATCACCGCCGCGTGCGCTTCTCAACTATCTGGCCGCGCAGGATGCATCGAAGACGGACCTCGATGCGTATCCCGCCGGTCAGCGGGAAATCGTCGATTCACTGGGTCCCACACATGGCATCGCAGGGCGTTGGCCGTCTCCGCCCAGTCAGGTGCAGTCGCTGATGCAGCAGTACTCGCTCACTAAGATGAAGGCGTTGCGCGTCGGCGAGATTCTTGCCGTCAATGGTCCGCCCGGAACGGGCAAGACGACGCTGTTACGTGACTTGATTGCGCATTTGGTTGTCGCGCGTGCCAGCGTGCTGGCTGAGTTGCCGGATTGGCAAGCGGGTTTGACGGGAGAAAGCGTCGAAGCCGATTTCGGGGGGAAAAGCTATCCGGTACCGGTGCTTTCACCTGCGTTGACCGGTTTTGAAATCGTCGTTGCTTCCACTAACAATGGCGCGGTCGAGAATCTGTCGCTCGAACTGCCACAGAGCCGTCACGTTGATGTGCGCCTGCGCGATCGGCTGTCCTATTTCGGGCCGCTTGCGACGAAATATGCCGGAAGTCACGCGTCGAAGCCATGGAAACTCAAGGAGCCGGTGTGGGGGCTGGTCGCGGCCGCACTTGGCAAGCGTGCCAATCGACGACTGTTCAGCAACATCTTCAACAACTATGCTGCGACGCCCAACGACAAGCCTGGGGACGCATTTCTGCAAAACGGCGACGTCGATTTTCGAAGCTGGGATGCGGTAGGTGCGATGACCTACTGGCGCTACTTGCATCACTGGCGCAAGGGTAGCGTCGCGCGCATTCCGTTCCAGACCGCTCAACGCAATTTCACCGCCGCGCAGGAGAAATTTGAGGCGGCGCGACGTGAACTCGAGCGACTGGACGCACGCCTGAACGCTATTGAAGCGGTGTGGCCACAGGTCGCCCGATCTTGCCCCGACATCGCACTGTTCAACCGATGCGAACTGGTGCAGCAGCGCGAGGTGCTCGATGCACGCATCGACCGGCTCAATCGGGACGTGTTGCAGTTTGAGCGTCGGCTCGGTCCGTCGTGGCTGCGCTGGGTCTCGAAGTGGCTCCGCCACGATGTATATCGCGATTGGCTCGGGGCGACTGACGCCGCGGCTTTGTTGAGTGGCGTTCGCGACGATTTCCGGGAAGCCGAGCGGATGCAGGGCAAATATGGCGTTCCACTCTGGAATGGCGAGGATCTGGCTCAGGGTGCCGAAGTCGAGCGGGCTGCCAGTCAGAAGCGTGCGTTCTGGCAAGCGGAAGCGCTTAACGAACTGCGAAACGAGCTTTTTGCTTCGGCAATGGAATTACACGAAGCGTTTTTTCTGAATGTCCATGCGCAACAGGCGCGCTTCAACGAACTCGTCTACGCATTGTCGAACCTGCTGTCGCGACCTCCAATCAGTGGCGTGAATGCGCTGTGGCAGTGGTTTTTTATGCTGACGCCCGTCGTATCGAGTACGTTCGCGTCGATTCGGCAGCAATTTTCCGGTGTCGTGCCCGAAGGGTTGGGCTGGTTGGTGATCGACGAAGCCGGGCAGGCCGTTCCGCAGGCGGCAGTCGGCGCGCTGATGCGTGCGCAACGCGTCGTGGTCGTCGGCGATCCGCAGCAGATTCCGCCGGTCGTCACGCAGTCGACGCTGTTGCTGGCGAATCTCGGCGATCACTGGCTTGGCAGGCAGCGTATGCGATACGCGGTTGACCACCATTCCGTTCAGACGCTGGCGGATCGTATCTGCGCGTTGGGCGTGAGAAACCCAATGATGCCCGAGCGGTTCATCGGTGTGCCGCTGATCATCCATCGGCGCTGCCACGATCCAATGTTCAAGATCGCGAACGCGATCGCATACGGCGGGCGCATGTTGCACGAAGAAAAGGAGCGGCTGGCTGACGCGTATTTGCCGGAACCGCATCCGGTGCTGGGCGCCAGCGACTGGTGGGACGTCGGGGGCGAGGCCGACGACGCGTCGAAATACATCGCGGAGCAGGGCGAGCGTGTGTTCGACGCGCTGGCGCTGCTTTTCCGGCAGGCGTTGGACGAGGTGGGCGCAAGCACGATGCCCGACGCCTTCGTCATCACACCGTTCAGGCAGGTCAAGCACGGCCTCGTCGACCTGTTGAGCGACCGTTCCCGCTGGGAGCGGGCGCTGGCCGGCACCGGAAAACGCTTGCCGACGGATCTCGCGGACTGGATCCGGACGCGCGTCGGGACGGTGCATACGTTTCAGGGCAAGGAGAGCGACGTGGTCTTTTTTGTGCTCGGCTGTGATTCGCGACACGAAGGAGCAATCAACTGGGCTTCAGCGGAGGCAAATCTGTTGAACGTCGCCGTCACGCGAGCGAAGAAATACCTTTACATCGTTGGCGATCGCGCGCTTTGGGGAGACAAGCGGCACTTTGAGGTGGCGCTGCCTTTACTGGCCCGGAATGCTAATTCCCCCAAACTTCGGGAAACGACCGACTAAGCGGGGGCGCGGTGGCACGGGGGCGTGCGGCTGAGCCGGATTTTTGAATTAATTTCATTCCGATATTTTTCATACAAAATCCCGGCGGCATATCGGCGTGCCGAAGCGGGGCGCCGGTCTGCCGCCCATCCACCGTGCCAACGGAAACCAGCCGATGAACCATCGCGTCACGCAATTGACCGGGTTGCGCGCCGTCGCGGTCGCGATGGTCGTGGTCGGACATGCCGAGCACGTGCTGCCCGGCGGCTACACGGGCTGGTACGCGCCGTTGCGGCTGATCGCCGACGGCCGGCTCGGCGTGCTGATCTTCTTCGTCCTCAGCGGCTTCCTGATCACCAACGTATTGCGCGCCGAGTTCGCGCGCACGGGCGGCATCGCGCTGACGTCGTTCTACGTGCGCCGCGCGCTGCGGATCTGGCCGGCCTGCTACGTGTATCTCGCGGCGGTCGCGATCGTGGCCTTCGCGGGCTGGTTCGACGTCGACCGCCGGCAGTGGCTGTATGCGGCGCTGCATCTGTGGAATTACTCGGCGTGGTTCGGGCTGACTGCCGACAACACGCTGCATCCGGACGGTGCGTGGTACCTCGGCCATTTCTGGTCGCTCGCGCTCGAGGAACAGTTCTACTGGTTCTGGCCGCTGCTGTTCGTGTATGGGATGCGTCGCGGCGGGACGCGTTGGCTGGCCGCGTTGATCTTGACCGTGCCGCTGGTGCGCGCGCTCACGTATTTCGTTGCGCCCGCGCTGCGCGGGCAGCTCGCGATGATGCTTCACACGGGCGTCGATTCGATTCTGATCGGCTGTTATGCGTCGCTCAACCGCGAACGGCTCGAAGCGTGGATTCGTACCTGGCGTGGCGAGACGCGCATCGCGACCGCGATCATCTTGATCGTGCTGATCGGCATGCCGCTCGCCGAACATCGGCTCGGCGGGTTCTGGAATGCGACGTACGGCGTGACGCTCGAAGCCGCGCTGATCGCGATCGTGATCGTCGTGCTGAATTTCCGCAGCGAGTTCTGGTGCGCGCGATGGTTGCGTGCCCGGCCGGTCGTGTTCGTTGGCACGATCTCGTTCAGTCTTTATCTTTGGCAGCAGCCGTTTGCAAATCCGGATCTGCAGGTTCCCCATGCGTTTCCGCTCGGCATCGCGTGGGCGTTGCTGGCCGCAACGGCCAGCTATTTCCTCGTCGAGAAGCCGTTCCTGCGGTTGAAGGATCGCTATGCGGCGCGCGAGATGCGGCGTGTGCGTGACGACGCGCGGCGGATGCCCGCGTCGGGCGAGGCGATCGGAGCGAAGGTGGCGGAGTAGGCGGGCGGGGCGGTGTTACTGCGGCCCGCTTACCGTCATTTGAATCGCTTCTTCGAGGCAGGCGAATACCAGAAGTCCCGGTACATATCGCTCCCGTATGATTTGCCGTCGTATTTGACGACCGTGCGCACGGTGCGTTTCCCCGCGTCCGGTTGTTTATCGTCGTTGCTTTCCGCGTTTTTCACGTGTGCCGTAATCGACAGGTCCGCAAAGCCGTTGTGCGACGTTTTCTCGACAGCAATCGTCATGCGGGCGGACTCGCTGCGCAGGTCGCTGGTATCGGGGCCGCACGCGGTGCCTGTGGTGGCGACCCAGCCATTGAGATTGGTACCAAACACGGGGCGGATGCGAGCACCGTCGCGAATCCACAGGGTCAGTTCGTTCTCCATGTAGGCATCAGGGCAACTCGGTCCGTGTGCGGTGCTGCTGAACACGACGCCGAACGCCCGCACATCGGGCGATAGCCGGTACGGCGCTGTATCGATGCGATAGCTGTTCTCGCCGATCTGTATCGCCGCATCCTCTTGGACGACCGACTTTTCGGCCGCCACGACCTTGCCGCCCTCGACGAGCGCGACGACCTGCAGCTTGGTGCTGTCGTCCGGGTTCTTGCTTTGGGGAAGCGAATCGAATGCGATGGCCGCGATCGTCGTGTCCGGCGCATTCGGCATGACCTTGCACGCCGCCGCGACGACGAGCCGGTCCGCGTCGCGTGTGGCGATGCGGGCGCTTGCGATACCGGCCCAGCGGGCGACGGCGGTGACGGTATCGTCGCCGCAAGGCTGATTGTCTGTCGCGTGAACGGCGGGGGCGGCGACGAGCGCCAGCAGCGGGACGAAGCGGAGAATTCTTGTGGTCACGATGGGAACAGGTTCTTCACGGGTTGTCGTGGATGTCGCTTACCGCTCCGAAGCGTACCCCAGCACGCGGAAAGACCGTCTAAGTACTTGACCGGATCTGTACCGCCACCTGCATCGGACCCGCTTCACGGGAGCGACACAGCCCCGATTTCATTCGGCAAACGCGGACGGATGCGCGCCGAACCTGCAGCCCGTCGCGTCCGTTGCAGATGATGGCGCCGGGCCGGTGTTCGAGCGTTTCCTTCGGCTCGAAGCCGGATCAAAGTCGACGGAATACCAGGCTGGCGTTGACACCGCCGAAGCCAAAGCCGTTGGAGATCGCATATTCCGTCGATATGCTGCGGGCCGAGCCGGTGACAATGTCGATGCCTTCCGCTGCCGAGTCTGGCTGGGTCAGGTTCAGCGTAGGCGGCGCGAGCTGGTCGCGTAGCGCGAGGATGGTGAAAATCGCTTCCACGCCGCCCGCAGCTCCGAGCAGATGGCCTGTCGACGCCTTGGTGGCGGATACGGCAGGGCCGCGACCCGTTCCAAATACAGTCTTGATGGCCGCGAGTTCGCTGATGTCGCCGACGGGCGTGGACGTCGCATGGGCGTTCAAATGCCCGATCAGCCCGGGTTCGAGATTCGCCTGCCGGATGGCGAGTTCCATCGCGCGTCGTCCCCCGGCGCCGTCCCCGGGCGGCGACGTCATATGGTATGCATCGGCGCTCGTGCCATAACCGAGTACTTCGGCGATGGGGGTGGCGCCTCGCCGCAGCGCGTGTTCCAGTTCCTCTATGACGAGCATGCCGGCGCCTTCTCCCATGACGAAGCCGTCTCGCCCGGCGTCGAACGGGCGGGATGCCTGCGCCGGATGAGCGTTGAAGCCCGTGGACAGGGTTCTTGCCGCGGCGAATGACCCCAGGCTGACGCGATCGATGCAGGCCTCCGCGCCACCGCACACGGCAATGTCGGCTTCGCCCGCCCGGATCAGGCGTGCTGCGTCGCCAATTGCCTGTGCGCTGGCGGCACAGGCCGTAACCGGTGCGCCCAGGGGGCCGCGAAGGCCGTGGCGGATGGAGATGTGGCCAGCGGCCATGTTGGCCAGGAAGCTGGGTACGGTGAAGGGAGACAGCCGTCTTGGCCCGCGTTCGTCAGTGATCCTGACGGCCTCTGCAATGGCGCCGAACCCGCCCACGCCGGACGCTACGATGGTTGCGGTTCTTTCGCGAGCGCTTTCGGTTTCAGGTTGCCACCCGGATTGATGCAAGGCCTCTTGCGCGGCGCCCAGCGCAAACAGGCTGAACCGGTCCATCTTCTTCTGGTCCTTGGGTTCCGCCGCGAGGGCAGGATCGAATCCCCATGGACAGTCGGGCGTCAGCATGGGCACGACGCCACCGACCTTCGACGCAATGCCGTCCGTGACATCGTCGGGCAAGCCGACCACGCCCGAATGACCCTTCAGGAGGCGGCTCCATACGGATTCGACTCCGCATCCCAATGGCGAAACCATACCCATGCCAGTCACGACAATGCGTCTCGTATTCAAACGGTGCTCCTCTTTTGACTGATGAAGACAGGCAGCCGGAAATTGGCGCAATGCGCCATCCGACACCTCTCACGAAGTTCAGAAATCACGAAGATAGCGCGTCAGTATAGGGAGGAGGCCGGTCAGGAATTCGCACATCGCGCCAATTAATATGCAAAATGCGCCATAATGATCCAGTCATGAATCTGTCCCGCCAACGTCCTCTCACTGTTTCGGCGCACTTCCTGCACGGGATGTTGCGTGCCGTTCGCGCGCGTCACGGAGAGGAAGCGGCGGCACAGGTCCTCGCGAGCGCAGCCATCCCGCTGTCTCTTCTCAATCAACCCGATGCACGCATCACTCGGCAGCAGTACGTCGCGTTGTATCGGACGGTCGCGGCGTCGCTCGATGACGAGATGCTGGGGCTATGGTCCAGGCCGATCAGGGGCGGCACGTTGAAGTACCTGATGCTCAGCCTGCTGGACGCGCCAACGGTATTGGTCGCGTTCAATCGTTTTGTTCGTTTCTGGAATTTGCTGCTGGATGACTACCGGTTGCAGATCTCGACGAAGAACGAGCGGGTGCGGCTGGCGCTGGTGGAGCGCACGCCTGGCACGCAGGTTACGCCCCTCGGACATGAGTTGATGATGAAGCTGGCTCACGGCATAGCGTCCTGGCTTCTGGGCAGGGAACTGGCGGTGCAACGGGTCGAGTTCAGCTTCGCCAGGCCCAGGTACGTGGAAGACTATGCATTCCTGTTTCCCGGGGCGGTGCAGTTCGATGCCGGGATGACGAGCATCCATTTCTCGTACCAGGATTGCGCCGAGCCGTTCAAGCGTGAAAAGCACGAACTATGGGCGTTCCTTAACGCCGCTCCTGGAGCCTGGACCTTCAGCGTGTTTCATCACGGTTCGATTGTTGCCAAAACACGCGAGCATCTCGAACGGAATATCGCGCAGCCGCTGACGATACGGGCGCTCGCGCAGGCGTTGCATACGTCAGTACGCACGCTCAATCGCAGATTTGCGGAAGAAGGCACTCATTTCCAGCAGGTGAAAGACGGGCTGAGACGGGATATCGCGGTCGATCGGCTGACAAACTCGAACACCAGTGTGGCAGTGCTGGCATTCGATCTTGGTTTTTCCGACGCCACCGGTTTTTGTCGCGCGTTCAAGCACTGGACCGGCAGTAGTCCTACGGATTATCGCAAGGATACGCGCCAGGATGAGTGACGAGAAGGCGTCGGGACTCGACAGCACGTGTCGCATGGCCGGAGATGGCCGAACGCCGACAACCGGGGCCCGTGTTTTCGAGAAATCCGCGAAGAATTAAAAAAGGCCCTTGCGGGCCTTTCTTCGACTACGGAACGGGCGGGCGAACGCTTACCGCGTCAGTGCCGTGAACTCCTCCAGCAACCGGTCGACGTCAGCCGCCTGGATCGCGCCCATCGTCGAGATGCGGAACAACTCCTTCGACAACCCGCCTTGCCCTGCGTAGATCACGAAGCCACGCGCCTTCAGCCCGTCGTGCAGCGTCTCGTACGTCACGCCTTGCGGCAACCGGTACGCACGCAGCACAACCGACGATTCGCCTTCCGGCAGGACCAGCGGCATCCCGCGCGCGGCAAGCCCGGCTTGCGCCTGATCGGCCAGCGCCTTGTAATGCGCATGCCGCGCACGCCAGCCACCGGCCTCGTCAAACTCGCGCAGCGCCTCGACAAGCGCGTAATAGGCATGCACGGACGGCGTAAACGGCGTGTTCCGCTGATCCTGCAGCTTCGCGAGACGGCCGAGGTCGAGGTAATACGTGCGGCTTGCCGCCTTCGCGAGCGCGCTGCGACGCACGATCACGAACGCGGCACCCGGCACGCCGTGCAGGCACTTGTTCGCGGTCGCGGCAACGGCATCGATATCGCCACCGGCGAAATCGACCGCTTCCGCGCCGAAGCTGCTCACACCATCGACGAGCATCTTCACGCCGCGCGAACGGCACACCTCGGCAATCGCACGGAGATCATTCAGCCGGCCCGTCGTCGTTTCGTGATGAATCACCGCAACATGCGAGTACCCGCCCGCATCGAGCCGTGCACCGATCTGCGCGAGATCGGGCGCCTGCATCCACTCATGCTTCAGCACGTCATGCGCGATCCCGTATTGCGTCGCGATCTGCGTAATCCGCTCGCCGTACACGCCGTTCTCGATCACGAGCAGCTTGCCGTCCTTCGGCACGAGCGCCGCGATCATGCTCTCGACGGCAGCCGTACCCGAACCGGTCATCAGCACCGCCGCCCACTCGGCCGGATCGAGCTCATACGCGGCGACGAGACGCGCCCGCGCCTCATCCTGCAGATCGAAGAATTCGCTTTCGCGATGGCACAGGTCGGGTTGCAGCAGGCTGCGGCGCACGCGTTCGGTGAGCGTGACCGGGCCGGGGTTCAGCAGCAGCATCAATGGGCTCCTTCAACGTGGGCTTCGGTCTGCGCGGCGCCGATGTGCCGCATCAGACGAGTCTTGACCTCGACCGGCGTCACGGTCGGGCGGGGCAGGCCGTCGGGCACGCCGGTGCGGATCGCCAGGCGCACGAACTGCGTACCGTCGGCCGGCGCGGCCAGCGCCGTATCGAGCACGTCGAGCGTGTCGCCTTCGACTGCCGACGCATACCCGCACGCGGCTGCGACACCCGCGAACGAAACGTGTTGCGACACGGTGGCCTGGCCGCCCGTCGATTCGTGCGCGCCGTTGTCGAGCAGCACGTGCGTCAGGTTCGCCGGGCCGTAGGTGCCGAGCGTCGCGAACACGCCCATGCGCATCAGCGCGGCGCCGTCGCCGTCGACTGCAACCACGCGCAAGTCGGGGCGCGCGAGCGCGAGGCCGAGCGCGAGCGGCGTCACGCAGCCCATCGAGCCGACCATGTACAGCTGGTTCGGGCGATCGTCGATCGCGTAGAGTTCGCGGCCGCAGAAGCCGGTCGATGCGAGCACGACCGTCGAATCGACCGGCGTGTGCGCGATCACGCGCTGCAGCGCGTCCTGGCGGGTCGGCCAGGCGTCGGCCGACGCGGCGCGCGACGACGCTTGCGCCGCGGCATGCGCGCGCGGCTTCGCCGCCGGGTTCGCTTTCAGTTCATACGGCGCGACGCTGCCTTTCTGCATCACGAGCGCGTACGGGCGGCCCGTCGCGTCCATGTGCGCGATCGCGCGGTCGAGTGCCGGGCCGACCTGTTCCGGGTCGGTCGGGAACGTCTCCCACGGGATCTCCATCGTGTCGAGCATCGCCGGCGTGATCGGGCCCATCAGCGCGTGCTGCGGCTCGTCGGCCACGCCCGGCTGGCCGCGCCACGTGACGATCAGCAACTGCGGCAGGCGGAACGTCCACGTGAGCGACGTGAGCGGGCTCACCGCGTTGCCGAGCCCCGAGTTCTGCATCATCGCGATGCCGCGCTTGCCGCCGAGCGTCGCGCCCGCGATCAGCGCGACCGCGTCGCCTTCGTTCGCGGCCGACACGTAATTCAGCGTCGGGTCCTGCAGCACGTAATTGATGAACGGCGTCAGGTACGAGCAGGGCACGCCCGCGTACCAGTCGAAACCGCGCTCGCGCGCGGCCTCGACGAACTGGGCCGCTTCGATCATTGCGCGCCCCCGTTGGCGGTGCCCGGTTCGGACAGCGGCGTCTGGCCGTGCGCGAAGTCGCCCGCGCGGCGGAAGTCCTCGAGATCGTTGACGCCGCGCCAGTGGCCATGCACGTACTGCACCTCGATCTTCTCGCCGGCGGCGATCAGTTCGTTGAGCAGCGTGGGGATGTCGAGCGTGTCGAAATCGTCGCGCGCCTGCAGCGTCGCGAGCATCGCCTTCAGGCGGTCGACACCGGCGCCGCGCACGTTCAGCAGGCCGATCCAGCGGCCGTGCAGCGTGCCTGCGGCGACGTCGCTCGACACACGCTGCAGATACGTCTTCTGGCCGAACAGGCCGCGATCGTCCTCGGCCGTGCAGAGTGCGAAATCGCGCACGCTCTGGTTGGTCGGCTCGGTCAGCGACGAATCGACCACCACGCTGAACTCGGCCTCGCTCTCCGCGAGGTCGCGCAGGATGTAGCTGCGGAACAGCAGGTCGCCGTACGAGATCACGGTGTCGCCGGTCAGTCGTTCGGCCGCGCATGCGAGCGATGCGAGTTCGCCCGTCTGCGCGTGGCGTTCGTTGACGACGAGCTTGATGCCCGACGTGTCGATCGCGTCGGCGCGATAGCCGCCGACCACGGTGATGTCGTTCACGCCGTGTTTCTTGAAGCCGTCGACGAGCCAGCGCAGCAGCGGCTTGCCGGCGACCGGCAGCATGACCTTGGGTTTGTCTTCGGTGACGGCTTCGAGGCCCTTGCCGCGGCTCGCGGCGAGCACGATCGCCGCGTTCGACGCGCGCGACGACGACGACAGGTAGATGCGCTCGGCTGCCGAGTATTCGTCGGCGTCCTGCAGACGGAAGATCTCGTTGACCGATGCGACGCGGTCTTCGACGTTGATCAGCGTTTCGTTCTCGTGGATTTCGCGTGCGGTCGCCTGCATCGCGGATGCCGACGCGCGGATCAGGTGGTTCGCCCAGATCACGGTGCTGATGCCGGCCTGGCGGAATACGTCGGTCGGCGTGCTGTAGTACTTGGTCGGCACGATCACGAGCGGCGCCTTGCCGCTCCATTCGCGCGCGAACTGCAGGATTTCGTCCGGGCGCGACAGCTTGCTGTGGATCAGGATCGCGTCGGCGCCGGCTTCCGCGTACGCGTTCGCGCGGCGCAGCGCCTCGTCCATCCCCCAGCCCGCGATCAGCGCTTCGACGCGCGCGACGATCGAGAAGTCGGGATCGGTCTGCGAATCCTTGCCGGCCTTGATCTTGCCGCAGAACTCGTCGATCTCGGCGAGCGGCTGGCGTTCGCCGTCGATGAAGCTGTTCGTCTTCGGGAACTGCTTGTCCTCGATACAGACGCCCGCGATGCCGCGCTGCTCGAGCTTCTTCACGAGGCGGCGCACGTTGTTGAAGTTGCCGTAGCCGGTATCGCCGTCGAGCAGGATCGGCAGGTCGCTCGCGTCGGCCATGAATTCCAGCACGTCGACGACCTGGGTCCAGCTGGCTTCGTTGTTGTCGCGCACGCCGAATTGCGCGGAAATCGCGAGGCCCGACGCCCAGATGCCCTTGAAGCCGGCTTCGCGGACGATCCGTGCGGACAGGCCGTTGTGCGCCTCCATCAGGAATTCGAGGTCGCTGCTGACGAGCATGCGGCGCAGGCGCGCGCTGCGCGATTCGGTGAAATTGGGTTCGCGTGCGTTCATCGTGCGACTCCTGCGGTGGTGCGTTGAATCAGGGGGAGGATTTCTTGCGTGGCGCGAGCGACGTCGTTCGGGAAGTCGATCTCGATCCACGGCGAGCCGGTGACGTCGGCGACGTCGAACGAATGACCGCCTTCGAGCAGCAGGTCGCGCACGGCTTCCTCGTGCGGCATGTTCGCGCGGCCGCTGTCGACGTAGCCCGCGACGATCGCCGCGAGGCGGCGCGCGGTGCCTTCGGTGAAGCGGAAGAAGCCGACCGATTCGCCGATCGTGTCGTAGTCGAGGTCGACCGCGAGCTGCTTGCGCAGCTCGACCGGCACGCTGTTCTTCAGGCACAGCTTGACGGGTTCGTCGCCGGCCTCGAAGTCGCGGTCGATCAGCAGGCGGTCGACCGCCTTGTCGGCATCGGCCACCAGCGCGTGCAGGATGTTCTCGTCATACAGCACGTCGGCGTCCATTAGCAGCACGTCGCCGCCGCGCGTCATCGCGTCGGCGACGGTATGCACGGTCAGCACGCTGCCGAGGTCGTAGCGGTCGTTGATCACGATCTCGGCCTGGCGGCCGAGGCGCTTCAATTCCTGCTCGACCTTCCCGGACTGGAAGCCCAGCCCGAGCACGATCTCGTCGACGCCCGCGGCATCGAGCACGCGCAAATGGCGCTCGAGCAGCGAAACGTCGTCGAAGCGCAGCAGGCACTTCGGGAACTGCGCCTCGGGCGGTTGTTGCAGGCGCAAGCCGAGGCCTGCCGCAAGAATGATGGCTCGCATGGGTTCTCCAACCAAAAAGCCGGCGGATCTGAACGATCAGTCGGCGAGCGGCTGCGGCGCACGGCGCCGCTGCCAGTTTCTTTCACTGAAATGCAGATAGAGCAGGCCGGGCAGGCCGAGCGCGAGTTCGCGCGCGCGTTTCGCAAGCGACAGCGCGAGCGCCGCGTCGGGCGGCAGTCCGACCAGCGGCGCGAGGAGCAGGTAGCCGCCTTCCTGCGCGCCGAGCGAGCCCGGGATCGCGAAGGCCGCGCCACGAATGGCCTGGCCGACGCTCTCGAGCAGCAGCGCGTCGAGCCAGCTCACCGGGTGCCCGAGGAAGTGCAGCGCGAGCCACACTTCCGCGGTGCCGACGATCCAGCCGACGAGACTCAATGCGAACGTCTTCGCGACCTTCGCACGATCGCGGTACAGCGTGCCGACCGCATCGTCGATCGCGTCGGCGCGGGTGGCCAGCGACGACCAGTCGCGCGGGCCGAGCAGCTTCGACGCGAGGCGCAGGCCGCGGCCGAACAGCCCGCGCCGCTGCGCCATGTAGAACAGCGCGGCGAGGGCGCCGAGCACGCCGGTGGCGATCAGTGCGGGCGTGCGCAGGTGCGCGACCGATTCGTGCGTCGCATACAGGCTGAACGCGGCGATGCCGATCAGCGCGAACGCCATTTGCGCGAGCGCCTGCATCGTCGTGCTGACGGTGACGGCCGCCGCCGCGTCGGCCATCCGCGTGCCGCGCTGCGCGAGGTGGCGCACCATCAGCACGGGGCCGCCGATCTGCCCGGCGGGCAGCAGGCTGTTCACCGATTCGCCGACCCAACGCGCGCGCAGCGCGTTGCCGAGCTCGGCGCCCGGCTGGCCGGGGCGGAACATCACGGTGATCGCCATCGCGTCGATCACGAGCGGCACGACGTGGAACGCCGCGACGAGCGCGAGCCCCCAGCCGGCCGCGAGGAACGTGGACGCGACCGCGCCGACGCCCTGCCATGCAAGGAGTGCAACGAAGAGTGCGGTCCCGAGGGACAGCAGGATGAGGCCGGCGCGCGTCATGACCCGGTCGTGCGTCGTGTCGCCAGTTGCTTGAACACCTGGCGGAAACCGAAATACGCGATCGCGTCCTTCATGTTCGAGATGAAGCGCTTCCACGGCCGCATGCCGGGGTTCGTCACGTATTCGAAGGTGAGCGACACGCGCATCTCGTTCTGGCCGAGCGGCGTGATGCGGTGGCGCAGCTTGTCGCCGTCGAACAGCACGATGCCGCCGTCGGCGATCTGGACGGAGCCCGGTTCGTCGGCCACGTCCGGATTGCGCGTGTGCAGCTCGTAGTCGAGCCGGCACGACGATTCGTCGATCACGCCGATCAGCAGCGTGTAGCGGCGGCCGTCGTAGTACGACGTGTCGTAGTGCCAGCCGATGTGGTCGCCGGGCTTCGTGTAGTAGTACAGCGCGTAGGCGTGCGGATCGTCGTCCGGCGACAGCATCAGCTTGTCGCCCGTGACCTTCTCGAGGAAGGCGATGAGCGCCTTCGAGCGATACAGTTCGGCGATGTACGGCGCCTGCTCGTCGATCGTATGGCGGCTCACGCTGCCGCCCTGCTTGTGGCCGGGCAGGTAATTGCGGTTCAGGCCGGCCTGCATCGCGCGGGCGGCATCGGCCAGCTTCGCGTGCGCGTCGGCCGGCAGGAATGCGTCGAGGTACAGGAACGAGCCCTGGCGCGTGTAGTCGCCGCGCAGGCGCTCGAGGTCGAGACGGCCGACACAGTCGGCCACGGTGCGATCGGGATCGGCTACGGCCGCGCGCACGGGCGCGGGGCGTGCCGGGCTCAGCACGGAGTCGTCGCGCGCGCTATTCATTTGGAAGCCTGGATTTCGGTTGGATTCTGAGCAACGTTGCCGCGCCGGACGATGCGCCACCAGTCGATCACGACCCAGGCGGCGAACAGCGGGGCGCCGATCGACGCCGCGAGCAGGAACGGCTCGACGCCGTCGAACAGCGTCACGAGCGGCAGCAGGTAAAGCACGTCTTCGGTTTCGAAGCCGCCGGCGAATGCCTGCTTGGTGCCGGCCTTGCCGGCGAACGATTCGATCCGCATGCGCAGGAAGAAGATCAGCGCGACGGCCGCACCGGCCACCGCACCGAGCAGCACCGGCGGCGCGGCCATCTGGCCGCCCTGGGCGACGATGCCGACGCCCATGCTGACGAACAGCGCGATCGTGACGAGCGCGTCTGCCGCGAGGTCGTAAAAATGACCGATCTTGCTCGACTTGCCGCTGATGCGTGCGAGCTCGCCATCGGTGTGGTCGACGAAGTTCGACAGCACGATCAGGAACGCGCCTGCGTTGCTCCAGCCGAAGCCGCCGTGCGCGAGGCACCAGGCGCCGGCGAGGCCGATCAGCAGACGGACGGTAGTGAGGTGATTCGGGGTGACGGGCGTGTCGACCAGCGGCCGGACAAGCGAGCGCGCGAGCCGCGCATCCCAGGTGCGTGGCAGGGGCGGTTCGGAACGTGTGGCGGTTTTTCTTTGGTCCATCGGCGAAATATATACGGAATTGTAATTTGTTGCTTTTTATTCGATCAATGTCCTGACATGAGGGAGTGTTACCGCGTCTTGCGGCGATAGGCCGGCCGAAAAGCGCGTACGCGAAAGGGCGGCCGAACGGGGCTGCGGGTTCCGTATTCCAGTGTGGTTCGCGCCGCGCGGCTGTCAAGGACGGACGGGCCTCGGAGGCCGGTGCGGCGGCGCCTTTCGCGTTTCCCGATGCGCGTCGCGCGGCGCGTGCGAGCTTGACGTGCGTCAGGCCGGGGCAATCCGCATCGGGTGACAATTGGCCGCGCCGGACCGATGTCGGTCATTGCTGGTCGGCGGGCGATAAATTGCAGGGGAAATCCGTCAATTGATGCACGCGGGTTGGCGATCGACGACCGGGCATTCTGCCGGTTGCTTTCGCGCACCTTTCGTGCGCATCCGATTTAAACGGTACGCCTGTCACAGAACGGCCGTTCGATACCCGGCAAATCCGGCAAGGATCTTTTTCATTTGGCGGACATTTCGCGGCGATCGCCTCTGCGATACTCCGATCGTGCCTGTGGTGCCGGCCGCCCCTGGCGGCCCCAAGGGCTTCATGTCGCTCAGGAGACACCCCCCGCGACGTCAACGACAGACCCAAGCGTCAGAAACCAGCCATGTCTTCATCACGCATCCTCGCTCCCGCCCTGCGTTCGCTCGTCCGCACCGCCGACGAAGCCGCCGCGCTGATCCGTCCCGGCATGACCGTCGCCATGAGCGGCTTCACGGGCTCGGGCTACCCGAAGGCCGTACCGGCCGCGCTTGCCGCCCACATCGACGCGGCGCACGCGCGCGGCGAGGACTTCCGGATCAACGTGCTGACGGGCGCGTCGACCGCGCCGGAACTCGACGGTGCGCTCGCCCGTACCAACGGCATCTCGATGCGCCTGCCGTACCAGTCGGACCCGACGTTGCGCGACAAGATCAACGGCGGCGAAGTCGACTACCAGGACGTTCACCTGAGCCACGTCGCGCAGTACGCATGGTTCGGGCTGTACGGTGATCTCGATGTCGCGATCGTCGAAGTCGCGGGCATCCGCGAGGACGGGCTGCTGATTCCGTCCGCGTCGATCGGTAACAACAAGACCTGGCTCGAACGCGCGAAGCACGTGATCCTCGAGGTCAACGCGCGCCAGCCGCTCGGCCTCGACGGGATGCACGACATCTATTACGGCACCGCGCTGCCGCCGCACCGCAAGCCGATTCCGCTGACGAAGAGCGACGACCGGATCGGCGAGCCGTACCTGCGTTGCCCGGCCGACAAGATCGTCGCGATCGTCGAGACCGACGCGCCGGATCGCAGCAATGCGTTTTCCGCGCCGGACGCGACGTCGAAGCAGATTGCGCTGCAACTGATCGACTTCCTGCGCCATGAAGTGAAGCGCGGCCGCCTGCCGGAAAACCTGCTGCCGCTGCAGTCGGGCGTCGGCAACATCACGAACGCGGTGCTCGCGGAGCTGAGCTCGGCCGGCTTCTCGAACCTGACCGCGTACACCGAGGTGATCCAGGACGGCATGCTCGACCTGCTCCAGGACGGCACGTTGAGCTTCGCGTCGGCCACCGCGCTGTCGCTGAGCCCGGCCGCCGTGCAGCGCTTCGCCGACGAAATCGCGACGTTCCGCGAGAAGATCGTGCTGCGCCCGCAGGAGATCAGCAACCATCCGGAACTCGTGCGCCGGCTCGGCTGCATCGCGATGAACGGGATGATCGAGGCCGACATCTACGGCAACGTGAACTCGACGCACGTGATGGGCACGAAGATCCAGAACGGCATCGGCGGCTCGGGCGACTTCGCGCGCAACGGCTACCTGTCGTGCTTCATGTCGGCGAGTACCGCGAAGGGCGGGGCGATCTCGCGGATCGTGCCGATGGCGAGCCACGTCGACCATACCGAGCACGACGTCGCGGTGGTCGTCACCGAGCAGGGCCTCGCGGACCTGCGCGGCCTGTCGCCGAAGCAGCGTGCACGCAAGGTCATCGCGAGCTGTGCGCATCCCGATTACCGGCCGATGCTCGAGGACTACTTCGAGCGCGCGTCGCGCGAGAGCTTCGGCAAGCACACGCCGCATTTGCTCGCCGAGGCGCTGTCGTGGCACGAGCGCTACGTGCGAACGGGCACGATGAAGGCCTGACGCACGCGCGGCGCTCCGCGTTCCGGATGCGGGGCGGGGAGCCGCCGGCCGGGCGAGAGGCGCCGCCCGCATCGGCGCGTCAATCCATCGCCGCGTGCGCGACATCCACGCTCGCCGCTTTCCGCGGCGGGCGGATCAGCAGCAACAGCGGGATCATCAGCAGCGTCGCGACGAACATCAGCTTGAAGTCGTTCAGGTAAGCAATCATCGACGCCTGCTGGTTGATCGTGCGGTCGAGCAGCGCGAGGTCGAGGCGGCTGCCGGCCATTGCCTGCACGGCCGGGTTGAACGGCGTGATGTGGGTCGCGAGGTCGGCATGCGCGACCTGCGTGTTGCGCGTCATCAGCGTCTGCACGATCGAGATGCCGATGCTGCTGCCGATGTTGCGCATCAGGCTGTAGGTGGCCGTGCCGTCCGCGCGCAGCTCGGGCGGCAGCGTCGAGAACGACAGCGCGCTCAGCGGCACGAACACGAGCCCCAGCCCGAAGCCCTGCACCACGCCGGGCCACACGATGTCCGCTTCGGACAGCACGACCGTGTACTGCATCATCTGCCATAGCGCCAGCGCGGAAATCGACAGCCCCGCGAGCAGCAGCATGCGCGCATCCACGTATTTCAGCAGCCTTCCGACGAACAGCATCGCGATCATCGTGCCGGCGCCGCTTGGCGCGGTGACGAGGCCCGTCGTCGCGACCGGGTAGCCCATCAGGTTCTGCAGCATCGGCGGCAGCAGCGCGCGTGTCGCGTACAGCACCGCGCCGACCACGAAGATGAACAGCGTACCCGTCGCGAAGTTCGGGTCGCGCAGCAATTCCGACTTGAAGAACGACGCCTTGCCGACGGTCGCCGTATGCACGAGGAAGAATGCGAAGCCGAGTGCCGCGACGAGCGCCTCGATGCGGATCTCGTACGAGCCGAACCAGTCGAGCTGTTCGCCGCGGTCGAGCATTGCCTGGAACGCGCCGATCGCGAGCGCGAGCGTCGCGAAGCCGAACGCGTCGAACCTCACGTGCGGGCGCGGCGCGCGTGCGGGCAGGAAGGTCATCACGCCGGCGAGCGCGAACGCGCCGATCGGCACGTTGATGAAGAACACCCAGCGCCAGTTGTAGCTGTCGGTGAGCCAGCCGCCGAGCGTCGGGCCGAGGATCGGGCCGACCATCACGCCCATCCCCCAGATCGCCATTGCCTGGCCTTGCTTCTCGCGCGGATTGATGTCGAGCAGGATCGATTGCGACAGCGGCACCAGCGCGGCGCCGAACACGCCCTGCAGCAGACGCGCGCCGACGATCTGCACGAGCGTCTCGGCGAGCCCGCACAGCGCCGAAGCCGCCGTGAAGCCCGCGATCGACACGATCAGCAGCCGTTTCACGCTGAGCCGGTCGGACAGCCAGCCGGTGAGCGGTGTCGCGATCGCCGCGGCGACGATATAGGAGGTCAGCACCCACGTGATCTCGTCCTGAGACGCGGACAGCGTGCCCTGCATGTGCGGCAGCGCGACGTTCGCGATCGTGCTGTCGAGGGTCTGGATCAGCGTGGCGAGCATGATCGACAGGGTCAGCATCGGCCGGTTCAGGGCGGGCGAGGCGGGGGCGTCGGCGGCGGGGTTCAAGCGGCTGTCTCCGTGGGGCGGTCGCCGTGGGCGGCGATCCGGTATCGCTGGATTTATAAGCACGCTTATTATATATCCGCTTATTGCTGGGCCGCGAGCCGCGGGCCGTTCCAGGCTTGACCCTATAATCGCCGCATGGACAAGACTTACGAGAACCGGATCGGCTATCTGATCGCCGACGTTGCCCGCCTGAACGGACGTCTGTTCGACCGGCGCGCGAAGCGCATCGGGCTGACGCGCGCGCAGAGCCGCGTGCTCGCGTACCTGACGTGGAAGGGCGAGATGAATCAGGCGCGGCTCGCCGAATGGCTCGAGATCGCGCCGATTTCGCTCACGCGGTTGCTCGACCGGATGGAGAGCTATGGCTGGATCGAGCGCATCGCGAACGACGACGATCGTCGTGCATTCGTGATCCGGCTGACCGACAAGTCGCGCGAGATCTTTCCGCAGATGCTCGAAGTGGGCGACACCGTCGCCGACGACGGGCTGCGCGGCTTCACGCCCGACGAGCGCGATACGCTGGTGCGGCTGCTCGGGCGCGTGCGCCGCAACCTGATCGACTGCGGCGGAGAGTGATCCGCGCCGCCGTTCGGGCGGCCCGGATGAATGACTTGAACACGCCGGGTGGCAGCGCGCGAGCATGCCGCGTTTGCCCCCTGCCGGCATGCGGCGTTGTCGTCGCCGTCGTGCCGATGCGGGTGCCCGGCGGGGCTTTCGTCCGACGGTACAGGACGATGCGCCCGTCATGCTCGACGAAGTGTTTGCGTGGGCGTCGACGTCGGCTCGATCGCGCCGACGCTACCTTCTACGGCTTTTTTGACGAAGCCGCATGTTCAACGCAGCAGCGCCGCGAGTGTGAACGCCGCCAGATAAAGCCCCGCGCCGTAAGACAAATGCGTGACGAGACTGCGCCTGCGCGCGACGCCCGGGTGCGGCGTGCGCGACGCCGCGACGCCGAAGCCGAACGCGGGCTGCATCACGAGGAACGGTGCGGCCACGCTGGCGAAGCCGGCGACGAGTGCGGGGAGCGGCGTCGGCGTGCCGATCCATTCCGTTCCGGCGATCGCGACGGGCAGCGCCGCGAACGCGATGCCGATCGCGTAATGCGCGATCCAGCCGAGCGTGCGTTCGCCCGGCACGGGCGCCGCGGCGCCGATCGACACGTGCCGGAACCGGCCGTGCATCATGTGACCGATCCAGCGGCCGACCAGCGCATAGTCGAGCGACGGAATGCCGAATGCGCGTCGCCGGAACAGCGTCCACAGATCCATCACGAACGTGGCGCCGATGCCGATCGGCACCAGGTTGAGCAGGACGTCGGTCGGGCTCATCGAGAGCCTCCGCGGAGAAGGGAAAAGGCAGGGCGGTACAGCGCAATACAGCGTGGTTTCAGCGGTTGCATGGCAGTCCCGGCTTGTCTTTACGGAGTCGAACGACTATCTTGCAACTTCAAGTTCACTTGAGGTCAAGCATGAGCCGGCTGGACATTGCGGATGTGGCGCGACGCTCGGGATTGCCCGCGTCGACGCTGCGTTACTACGAGGAAAAGGGGCTGATCGTCCCGACCGGCCGCCACGGGCTGCGGCGGCAATACGACGAGTCGGTGCTGGAGCGTCTGGCGCTGATCGCACTGGGCCGCGAGGCAGGTTTCTCGCTCGACGACATCCTCGCGATGGTCGGCACGGACGGCCCGCCCGCGATCGATCGCGCAAAGCTCGACGGCAAGGCCGACGAACTCGACCGCACAATCCGCCGTCTCGGCGCCGTGCGCGATGCGTTGCGGCATGCGGCCGTGTGCCCGGCACCGAACCATCTCGAATGCCCGTCGTTCCAGAAGCTGCTGCGCATTGCCGCGCATCGCCATCCGGCGCGCCGCGCGAAAACGGAAAGCGCGTAGGCGGCGAACGCGCATCGGCGGGTTGGCGTGGCGGCAGGGCGGCGCGCCGCACCATTCCATGCCGGGCTCGACGTGCCGGACCGGAAAAGCACCGCCGATTACGTGTCGGATTCGACCTGGTTCCCTCTCGGCGCGGGCCATTCCGGCGCCGCACACGCGCGCTCACTCATGCATGTCGCGAGATCGCGTCGGTGCTCGACGTCGCGTTCGACATCGACGAGGTCAGCGACGACTGACTCATCCGGCGTAATACACGCGGCATTCCTGCTCGCGCCCGCGCACGATGCGCTTGCCGATGAGCGAGCCATACGTTTCGGTGAAGACGGTGCGCTGGTGCTCGCACTGCCGGGCGTCGTAGAAATAGAGCGAAACCCAGTCCGTGGGGCGAGACGCCTCCGGCGTGCGCATCGCGGCATGCAGGCACAGCGCGGTGAAGTGCCAGCCGCCCTTGGTCATGTGCATCACGGGCGGCGGCACGTAGCCGTCCGCGTTCGGCCGCCGGTGCGCGGTGGCGCGTTGCGCAACGCCAGGCGTCGGCAACACGCCGGCGGCGGCCTTGTTGCGGTACAGGCGGTCGATGTAGAGCAGCAGCTCGACGGGCGGCTCCGTGCCGGGGCCGGCGTCCTGCACGTGGCCCTGCCAGCGCCGGCGGCGGCTCAGCACGTCGTCGAGCGCGGCGCGGATGCCGGCCGCGCGCCGCGGGCCGACGCCCGAGATCGTTTCGAGCTGGCCGTTGCAGGCCGCGCGTTCGAGCTCCTCGAGCGTATCGATGTGCAGCAGGTCGTGAATGCGCAGTGCGAGCGCGTGGCCGATGCCCGGCACGGCTTCGAACGCGGAGGTGCGTTCGGTGTCGCCGCACAGCCGGTCGAGCTGGCGCCAGCGCCCCGTCACCAGCAGCTCGGCAATCGCCTGGGCGACGCCCGTGCCGATCTCGGGCAGCATCCCGAGCGCATCGACGCCGCCGGACTCGAACAGCACGCGGATGTCGAGGCCGAGCGCATCGACCGTGTCGGCCGACGCGCGGTACGCGGCGACCCGGTACGGATTCGCGCCCTGGTCAGCCAGCCGCTGCGCCGCCTCGCGCAGGCAGGTCGCGATATGCCGGTTTTCCTCGTACGTCTGGCTGGCGGTCGTCTGCATGCCGAGGGACCCGGGGAAGCACAAACGGAATGGACACGGCGAACGATGCGCCGGTCGGCTTTGCACCATTGTTTCGACACGCGATCAAGAAAACTTGACGCAGGTCAATGGCAAACGTAGCACAGGTTCGCAGCGCACGGTCGTGCCGGAGAGCGGCACGACCGTGCGTCGCGTGACGCGATCACGCGTCGAGGAACGACTGCGCGTTCTCGGCCTCGGCGGCCGTGCGCAAGGCGGCGAGCGCCCGTTTCTCGATCTGCCGCACGCGTTCGCGCGACATGCCCGCGTCCTGCGCGATCGCGTCGTAGGTATCGGGCCCGGCGCCGCCGAGGCCGAACCGCCGGCGCAGCACGTCGGCCTCGGCCGGCGTGACCGACCGGAGCAGCGACCTCACGCACTCGCGCATGCGCGTGTCGGCCAGTTGCTCGAACGGGCTGGCCGACGCCTGGTCCTCGATCAGTTCCACGAGGCCGGTGTCCGCGTCGGGCAGCGGCGTGTCGAGCGACACGGGCTCGGCAGGGAGCGCGAGCACCGCGCGCAGCTTGTCCTCGTCGAGGCCGGTTTCGGCCGCGAGTTCGACCGGCGTCGCCCGGCGGCCCGTGCGCTGGTGAAAACGCAGCGCATGCCGCTGCACGCGCTGGTACTGGTCGCCGACGTGCACGGGCACGCGGATCGTGCGTGCGCGATCCGCGACCGCGCGCGCGATCGCCTGGCGGATCCACCAGGTCGCATAGGTCGAGAACTTGAACCCGCGCCGGTATTCGAATTTCTCGATCGCACGCATCAGGCCGAGGCTGCCGTCCTGCACGAGATCGGGCAGGTCGACGCCGCGGTTCATGTACTTGCGCGCGATCGACAGCACGAGCCGCAGGTTCGCCTCGAGCATCGCGCGCGTGGCGTCGCGCACTTTCTGCTGGCCGTCGGCGAGCGCTGCGGCGAGTGCCCGTCGCGCGACCGCGTCGAAGCAGGCGGCTTCGCCTGCCGCGGCGCCATGTGGCGCCGATGCGAGCGTGCGCACGACACCGCTCGCGTCGTCGACGGCCGGCGCGACCCAGGCGATCGAGCCGAGCAGGGCGGCTACGCGGTTGCGCGCGTCACGGTATTCGGCCGAACCGAAGCCATGCGCGCGCAACGCGCCGCGCAAGGCCGCGACGGCCGTCTGCAGTGCGTCATAGCTGGCCGGCGCGGGCGTGTCGCCTGCGTCGTCATCGTGCGATCCGGCGGCGCCGGCCGCGGCCGCTGCGCGATGACGCGCAAGCAGCGCGTCGACCGCCGCGGGATAGCCGGCGAGCGCGTGCAGGATCTGGTGGCGGCCCGTCTCGATCTCGCGCGCCAGCACGATTTCGCCTTCGCGCGTGAGCAGCGGCACCGCCTGCATGCGGCGCGTGTAGAGCGCGAGCGGATCGGTCGACGCGCTCGTGCCGCGTGCGAGGTCGCCAAGCATCGCGCGACCTTCGTCGAGCGCATCGCGATCGACGTCGACCGGCGCCGAACCGGCGAACGGCGCAGGCGCGGCCGGCTCGTCGAGCACGGCGATGCCGATGTCGGCGAGCGCGGCGCGCACGACGTCGAGCGCGTCGGGGCTGTCGCTTTCGGGCGGCAGCGCGTCGACGAGGTCGGCGTGGGTCAGATATCCCTGTTCGCCGGCGAGCGCCAGCAACTGGATGATCGGATCGAGCGGCGTGTCCGCCCGGGAAGTGGGGCGTGGCGTAGTCATGTCGATGGCGGCGCGAGCCGCGCTCCTGTCTGGGCGGGCCGAAGTCCGCTGGTTTCGGGCCGCCGGGTGGTCGCGAACCCCGTCCGCGCCGGCCAGCCTGACATCGTTCAAGTTGAGGGCATTTGCGCGAACTTCAACGTGAGTGCGGCAGACGTGCCAGCCCGCGGCGTGCCCGCGTCCGTCCGGTGCAGGAAACAAAAAGTAACCGATCATACCGCGCGGAAATCTGCAGGGGACGTAAGCTAGAGTCAGGCGCGCGCCTGGCGGCGACGCGCGGATTCTGCCGGAGCAAGACATGACCCCGATTCCTGCCGCGAGGTGTGCGGTATTCGCATTGACGACGCTGACCCTTGGCGGCTGTTATTACACGAGTCCGTATGGCTATGCTCCGTACTACGCGCCGGCGCCGGCCACGCTGACGCAGCGCGAGATCCCCGTCACACCGGCTGCACCGGCCGCCGCGGCGCCAGGCCCGACCTCGGCGGCGAGCGCGCCGCCCGTGGCCGACCTGCCTCCCGTCTACGTCGCGCCGGCCTATCCGTCGCCGTATCCCTATCCGTATCCGTATCCGTACTATGCCCCGGCGTATTACCCGGGCTGGTACGGCTGGGGCGCACCGGCGATCTCGGTCGGCTTCTGGGGCGGATGGGGCGGCTGGCGTGGACGCGGCGGGTACTGGCATCGTCCGTGGGGCGGTGGCGGCTGGGGCGGGCATCGGCATTGACCGGCGCGCGGCGGCGCTGCGCGGGAGAGCATCATGAGCATGAGGAATACGATCGTTCGCGGCCTGTGCGTCGCTTTGCTCGGCCTGGCGGCCGTGCCGGGTCTCGCGGACGCGCAGAGCACCGGCTACACGAACTCGCCGGCCGAACTGTTCGCCGGGCCGGCGCCCGACTATCCGGTCGTCGCGCAGATTCCGCCGGGCACCGCGCTGGACGTGTTCGGCTGCCTGAGCGACTACACGTGGTGCGACGTCGCGCTGCCGGGCGTGCGCGGCTGGATCGACGCGCAATTGATCGACTATCCGTACCAGGGCGGTTACGTGCCGCTGCTCGACTATGGCGCGATCATCGGCGTGCCGATCACCGGCTTCGCTATCGCGGCGTACTGGGATCGCTACTACCGCAACCGGCCGTGGTATCACGACCGCGATCGCTGGGCGCATCGACCGGAGCCGAGGCTCGGCCCCGGCGGCGTACCGCCGCAACCGGGACGCCCGCAACCGGGCGGTCCGCCGCCCGTGCATGACACGCGGCCGTCGGCTGCGCGTGGCGGCTGGAACGGCGCGATCCGCACGCCGCCGCCGGGGGCAGCCGGCAATGCGCGTCCGGCAGGGCCGCCACCGGCCGTCATGCGCCCGCCGCCCGCACCGGGCGGAGAGGTCCGCGCGATGCCGGCGCACCCGGGCGGCGGTGGGGGTTACGGCGGCGCGCGGCCGCAAGGCGGCGGGAACGGCGGAAGCCATGGTGGTGCTAGTAGCGGTGCTGGCGGCGGCGGTCCGGAAGACTTCCGTCACTGACGATGCCGGCGCTTTCGGCCGGCGCCGGACGAAAAAAAACCGCTCCGGAGAGCGGCTTCTGGATCGGGCGAGCGGGCGGTTGCGAGGCCCGCAGCCTTGACCGGCTGCGCGTTGCAGGCAGCCGGTCAGGGGCTGCCCCTGTCAGTCGTCGAGCAGCGACAGGTCGCGCACGGCGCCCTTGTCGGCAGACATGACCAGTTTCGCGTAGGCCTTCAGCGCCGCGGACACCTTGCGCGGACGCGGCTGCGCCGGCTTCCAGCCCTTCGCGTTCTGCGCTTCACGGCGGCGCGCCAGCTCCTCGTCCGACACCAGCACGTTGATCGTGCGGTTCGGGATGTCGATGCGGATCTGGTCGCCGTCGCGCACGAGGCCGATCGCGCCGCCCGCTGCCGCTTCCGGCGAGCAATGGCCGATCGACAAACCCGACGTGCCGCCCGAGAAACGGCCGTCCGTCAGCAGCGCGCACGCTTTGCCGAGGCCCTTCGACTTGATGTAGCTGGTCGGGTAGAGCATTTCCTGCATGCCGGGGCCGCCCTTCGGGCCTTCGTAGCGCACGATCACCACGTCGCCGGCCTTGACCTTGTCGTTCAGGATGTTTTCGACGGCTTCATCCTGCGATTCGGTCACGTGCGCCGTGCCCTCGAACACGAGGATGCTCTCGTCGACACCGGCTGTCTTGACCACGCAGCCGTCGAGCGCGATGTTGCCCGTCAGCACGGCGAGGCCGCCTTCCTTCGAGAACGCATGCTCGTACGAGCGGATGCAGCCTTCGGCGCGATCGAGGTCGAGGCTCGGCCAGCGCGTGTTCTGGCTGAACGCGACCTGCGTCGGGATGCCGGCCGGGCCGGCCTGGTAGAACGTGCGCACCGCTTCGTCCTGCGTGCGGACGATATCCCACTGGTCGAGGGCGTCCTTCAGCGACGGCGCGTGCACGGTCGGCACGTCGGTGTGCAGCTTGCCGGCGCGGTCGAGCTCGCCGAGGATCGCCATGATGCCGCCCGCGCGGTGCACGTCCTCGATGTGGTACTTGTTCGTGTTCGGCGCGACCTTGCACAGCTGCGGCACGACGCGCGACAGGCGGTCGATGTCCTTCATCGTGAAGTCGATGCCGGCTTCCTGCGCGATCGCCAGCAGGTGCAGGATCGTGTTGGTCGAGCCACCCATCGCGATGTCGAGCGTCATGGCGTTCTCGAATGCCTTGAAGCCTACCGAGCGCGGCAGCACGCGTTCGTCGTCCTGTTCGTAGTGCTGGCGGGTGAGCTCGACGATGCGACGGCCGGCGCGCTTGAACAGTTGCTCGCGATCGGCGTGCGTGGCCACCACCGTGCCGTTGCCGGGCAGCGACAGGCCAAGCGCTTCGGTCAGGCAGTTCATCGAGTTCGCGGTGAACATGCCCGAGCACGAGCCGCAGGTCGGGCAGGCCGAGCGTTCGACTTCGGCGACTTCGGCGTCGGAATACGACGGGTCGACCGCGATCACCATCGCGTCGACGAGGTCGAGCTTCTTCACTTCGATGGCCTTGGTGACCGGGTTCGCGAGGCGCGTCTTGCCCGCTTCCATCGGGCCGCCCGACACGAAGATCACCGGAATGTTGAGGCGCATCGCGGCCATCAGCATCCCCGGCGTGATCTTGTCGCAGTTCGAGATGCAGACCATCGCGTCCGCGCAGTGCGCGTTCACCATGTATTCGACCGAGTCCGCGATGATGTCGCGGCTCGGCAGCGAATACAGCATGCCGTCGTGGCCCATCGCGATGCCGTCGTCGACCGCGATCGTGTTGAATTCCTTCGCGACGCCGCCGGCAGCCTCGATCTCGCGCGCGACGAGCTGGCCGAGATCCTTCAGGTGCACGTGCCCCGGCACGAACTGGGTGAACGAGTTGACGACCGCGATGATCGGCTTCGAGAAATCGTCGTCTTTCATGCCGGTGGCGCGCCAGAGCGAGCGCGCACCTGCCATGTTGCGGCCGGCGGTGGAGGTTTTGGAACGGTAAGTGGGCATTGTCGTTGCTGAAGAAATATCGCGGGAAAAGGGTGGAGGCACGGGGAATAAAGGCCTCTCGCGCGCCCGTGCGAACAACCTCTTGAGCTGCGCCCAGGGCAAACCGGGCGATTATCCCACAGCCGCCGCGGGCGTGGCGCCCATGGGGCAGGCCACCGGCGCGGAACCCGCGCACGGCTGCGGGATGCCGGCGTGACCGTCCGCAGCGGTGGCCGGCTCGTGCACGGATCGGCGGCGAACACGCGATCCGGCCCCGCGCGTCGGCGTCAGTCGAGCAGCGTCAGGATCTCGTCGTACAGCGCCTTCGGAATCCGCACGCCGTTCGCGATGCTGCGCGCGCGAGCGTCGAAGCGGCGTTGCGACGGCAGCCGCGCACCCTGCGCGACGATCGATTCGAACATCCGTTCGCCGCGCGCGAGCCCCGTGTCGAGATCGTCGCCAAGAAACACCTTCGGGTCGAATGCGATCACGAGTTCGCCATGGCACGGCGTCGCGCCGACGCCTTCGTCGAAGTCCATCGACTCGCGGCTCGTCATGTCGCCGATCAGCGCGCCGCCGAGCAACTCGACCATCGCCGCGAGCGCCGAACCCTTGTGGCCGCCGAACGTGCGCATCGCGCCCTGCAGCGCGGCCTTCGGATCGGTGGTCGGCCGGCCGTCGGCGTCGATCGCCCATTCCGGCGGGATCGCCTTGCCTTGCTTCGCATGCAGCTCGATGTCGCCGCGCGCGATCGCGCTCGTCGCGAAATCGAACACGAACGGCACGCCGCCCGGGCGCGGCCACGCGAACGCGATCG
The DNA here is from genome assembly GCF_902833075.1 of Burkholderia sp. BCC0405. Lineage (NCBI taxonomy): Bacteria > Pseudomonadati > Pseudomonadota > Betaproteobacteria > Burkholderiales > Burkholderiaceae > Burkholderia > Burkholderia sp. BCC0405. The sequence goes on along the minus strand of NZ_CADFEO010000001.1, from coordinate 376,188 downwards.
GATTCGTGCCGAACACCGGCTCGCGGCCGCCCTCCGGCGCGACCCAGCTATGGCTCGGATTCATCGCGATGCCGACCAGCCCTTGCGCGGCGATTGCCTCGACCTCGGGCCACAGCGCGGAGAAGTGGTAGCAGCGGTTGATCGTCAGCGCGGCGATGCCGTGCTGCTTCGCCATCTCGACGAGCACCGGCAGGCCTGTCTCGAAGCTCAGCAGCGAGAAGCCGCGATGCGCGTCGACCGCAACGATCGACGACGACAGCCGGCGCAGCGTCGGCGCCGCTTGCGGATCGACCTTGCCCTTCTTCAGCGAACGCACGCAGACGAGCAGCCGGTACACGCCATGCGAATGGCATTCGTCGCGCTGGCCCTGCGTGATCACGTTGGCGATGGCCCGCGCATGGGCGTCGGACAATCCGTTGTGCGTCAGCACGCGCAGCGCGAGCGTGTGGACTTCATCGAGCGACAGGACGACTTCGGTGATCGGCTCAGACATGGTTCGCCTCCCGCGGCGCCGGCACGCCGTCGATGCGTTGCGGCACGTTCAGCGGATTGCCGTCGCGGATCGCATCGGGCAGCAGCGTGTCCGGCAGGTCCTGATACGACACGGGGCGCAGGAAGCGCTCGATCGCGCGCGCGCCGACGGACGTCGTGCGCGTGTCCGACGTGGCCGGGAACGGGCCGCCGTGCACCATCGCATGGCCGACCTCGACGCCCGTGCCGAAGCCGTTGACGAGAATGCGGCCGGCCTTGCGCTCGAGCAGCGGTCGCAGCGCGGCGAACAACGCGGCGTCGCCGTCGGCAAGGTGCGCGGCGATCGTCAGTTGGCCTTCGAGCGACTTCAGCACGCGATGCAGCGTGCCGGCGTCCGGGCAACGCACGATGAGCGAAGCGGGGCCGAACACTTCGTCGCGCAATTCGGGATGCGCGATGAACGCCTCGGCCGAGGTCGCGAACAGCGCCGCGCGGGCCTGCAGCCGATTGCCTTCGGCGCCCTGCGCGAGCAGCTCGACCGCAGCGTGATCGCGAAGCGCCGCGACACCTTGTTCGTAGCTGGCGTGGATGTGCGGCGTCAGCATCGTTTGCGCGGGCGCGGCACGCACCGCAGCGGCGGCCGTTTTCTCGAACGCGCGCAGTGCGGGGCCGTCGATCGCGAGCACGAGGCCCGGGTTCGTGCAGAACTGGCCGGCGCCGAGCGTGAGCGACGCGACGAACTGCGGCGCGATCGCTCCGTGGCGCGCGTCGAGCGCGGCGGGAAGCAGTAGCACGGGATTGATCGAGCTCATTTCCGCATAGACGGGAATCGGCTCGGGGCGGCCGGCCGCGATGTGCATCAGCGCGACGCCGCCGCGGCGCGAGCCGGTGAAGCCGACGGCCTTGATGCGCGGATCGGCGACGAGCGCCTGGCCGATTTCGCGCGACGCGTCGAACAGCAGCGAGAACACGCCGGCCGGCATCCCGCATTCGCGCGCGGCCTGCTGGATCGCACGGCCGACGAGCTCCGACGTGCCCGGGTGCGCCGAATGCGCCTTGACGATCACCGGGCAGCCGGCCGCGAGTGCCGAGGCCGTGTCGCCGCCGGCGACCGAGAACGCGAGCGGGAAATTCGATGCGCCGAACACGGCGACGGGCCCGAGCGCGATGTTGCGCAGGCGCAGGTCGACGCGCGGCAGCGGCTTGCGTTCGGGGCGCGCCGGATCGATTCGCGCGTCGAGAAACCCGCCGTCGCGCACGAGCGATGCGAACAGCGCGAGCTGGCCGACCGTGCGGCCGCGCTCGCCTTCGATGCGGGCGCGCGGCAGACCCGTTTCGGCGACGCAGCGCTCGATCAGGTCGTCGCCGAGCGCCATGATGTGGCGGCCGATCGCGTCGAGAAACGCGGCGCGCGCGTCGAGACTGGTTTCGCGGTACGTGTCGAACGCGTCGTCGGCGAGCGCGCAGGCCGTCTCCAGGTCGTGCAGGCTCGCGCCGCCGAAGGCGGGTTCGAGCGGCTCGCCGGTTGCGGCGGCGATCGCGTGGAGGGTGCCGTTCTGTCCGGCGACGGCCGATTGGCCGATCAGGAGCTGACCTGTGAGTTGCATGGTTTTCCTCGGAAAAAGCAGGGGCCGGGCATGGGGCGCCCGGCCGAAGGGATCATGGGAAAAGGAACGGGTGCGTCAGTCTTCGTCGTCGTCGAGTTGCAGCTTGTCGGCGCGCACACCGGTATTCGCGCCCCAGTAATAGATGACGAGCGCGACGGCCGCGACGACGACCGTGTCGTACGGATGCGCAAGCCGGCCCGTGCCGCCGAAGCCGCCGAGATAGGACAGCACGATCATCGCGGCATAGAACGCGATCAGCCATGCGGACGAACGCACTTGCTCGGCGAGGCTCAGATGCGCGGTCGCCACCCAGCGGCGGCATGCGAGATAGATCGCGAACATCACGATCTGCAGGCCGAGCAGCCAGGACACCGTGCTCCAGCCCGACCAGTAGACGATCAGCGCGGCGATCACGAACGACGCGGGGCCGGTGATGCCGAACGCGCTTGCGCGGAACGGCCGCGGCAGGTCGGGCGCGGTGCGGCGCAGCGCGGCGACCGATACCGGTGCGACCGCATAGCTCAGCACCAGCGCGGCCGACACGATGTTGATCAGCGCTTCCCACGACGGGAACGGCATCGTCCAGAAGATCGCGAGGCCGAACGTGAGCCACAGGCCCGCGCGCGGGATGCCCGACGCTTCGTCGACGCGCGTGAACACCTTGAAGAAGGTGCCCGTCTTCGCCCAGCCGTAGACGACGCGCGGCGTCGCGTTCATGTAGATGTTGCCGCAGCCGCTCGGCGAGATCATCGCGTCGGCGACGACCATCACCGCGAGCCAGCCGACGCCGAGCGCCAGCGCGATGTCGCGGTACGGCAGCGTGAATGCCTTGCTGATGTCGTGCCAGCCGCCGGCGAGCATCGCAGTCGGGATGCTGCCGATGAACGCGAGCTGCAGCAGCACGTAGATCAGTGTCGACAGCAGGATCGACAGGATCAGCGCGATCGGGATCGTGCGCTGCGGATTGCGCACCTCGCTCGCGACCGACACGATCGGCGTGAGCCCGAGGTACGCGAAGATGATGCCGCCCGCGGACACGGCCATCTCGATGCCCGGCATGCCGAACGGCGCGAAGCCGTGCATGGTCAGGTTTGCGGGCTTGAAGAACGTGAACAGCACTGCGATCACCGATAGCGGCACGATGAACTTGAAGATGCTGATGATGTTGTTCGCCTTCGCGAACGTCTTCACGCTCGAATAGTTCAGGTAAAAGAAGAAGCACAGCAGCGTGGCCTGCACGAGCCAGCCGAGCGTGGTCGGGTCGCTCGATCCGGCGACGGTCAGGCCCGGAAACCACGCGGCCGCATACTGGCGCGCGGCGACGACTTCGATCGCGATCAGGCTCGAAAAGGCGATCAGCGTGATGAAGCCCATCAGGTAGCCGAGCAGCGGGCCGTGCGAGAACACCGGGTAGCGGACCACGCCGCCCGCGCGCGGCAGCGCGGCGCCGAGTTCGCAGTAGACGATGCCGAGCAGCAGCACCGCGAAGCCGCCGAGCAGCCACGAGAAGATGCCGGCCGGGCCCGCGATCGTCGACACGTGACTCGCGGCGAACAGCCACCCCGAACCGAAAATGGCGCCGAGACCGATGAACGTGAGATCGGTCAGCGACAGCTGTTTCTTGAACTTGCCGTGACCCGCGTCGGGGTGCGCGGTACGGGAAAGCGGGACAGACGGGTGAGCGTTGCCTTGGCCTGGCATGGGCTTGTCTCCTGGGAGGAATATCGGCACAGGCTTGAGGTGCGCCGCGCTCCGACGGAGCAGCGGCGCATGCCTGCCGGCCGGCGTCGCCCGGTTCGAACGACCGGGGCGGGCCGCGGGCCGTTCACGCGCGGCGCAGGCAGGCGCCGGGGCGAACGATCCCGCAGGCCATGCCGGACCGAAGACGGCGGCGCGAGGGGGGAAAGCCTTGCGCCGCCGCAGGGGGAGTCGGTCAGAGACCGACGTCGGGCAGCGCCGGGCGCGTGTCGAGCGCCTTGGCGACGATGGCCTTCACTTCCGCGAGCGTGTCGCCCTGCAGCGCGAGGCGCGGCGGACGCGTGATCGCGCTGCCGCGGCCGACCAGCTCTTCGCACAGCTTGATGCACTGCACGAGATCGGGGCGCGCGTCGAGGTGCAGCAGCGGCATGAACCAGCGGTACAGCGCGAGCGCTTCGTCGAAACGCTTTTGCTTCGCGAGGCGGAACAGCGTCTCGCCTTCCTTCGGGAACGCGTTCGACATGCCCGACACCCAGCCTTCGGCGCCGACGGCAATGCTCTCGACCACGACGTCGTCGAGGCCCGCGAACAGCACGAAGCGATCGCCGACCGCGTTGCGCAGGTCGATGAAGCGGCGCGTATCGCCCGACGAATCCTTGAAGCAGACGATGTTCTCGCAATCCTGCAGCGCGATCAGCACGTCGGGCGTCACGTCGTTCTTGTAGATCGGCGGGTTGTTGTAGACCATCACCGGCAGGTCGGTGCTGGTGGCGACCGCGCGGAAGTGGGCAGCGGTTTCGTGCGGCTTTGCCGAGTAGACGAGCGCGGGCATCACCATCACGCCGTCGACGCCGACGCGCTGCGCTTCGCGCACCGTGTTGCGGGCGAATTCGGTCGTGAATTCGGCGATGCCGGCGATCACCGGAATCCTGCCGCCGGCCGCGTCGCGCGCAGCCTCGATCACCTGGAGCTTCTCGCTCGTCGACAGCGACGTGTTTTCGCCGACCGTGCCGCAGACCACGAGGCCCGATACGCCGTCGTTCACCAGGTTCTTCACCACCCGGTGCGTGGCGTCGATGTCGAGGGAAAAGTCCGGCTTGAACTGGGTGCTGACGGCCGGGAAAACCCCGGTCCACTGAATGGCGTTTCGGCTCACTTCAATCTCCTACGTGTTTGTATCGGTCGGCCGACAGGTGTCGGTGTGGCAACCAGTATCGCCGCGCAAATGCCCATCACGCTTGAGTCGTATCGCGGAGCAAAATGACGAAATCGGCACAGCGCCCGGACGGCGCGGGAAGGGCGCATCGCACTATGCCGATTTCGTCGTCGTCCTCATCGAAAAGCCACAAGCGGGCGGACGCGCGACGGAGGAAGCTGTGCTCCTTTCCCCACTTCGGACGGCTCATGATGAAGCGCATCCAGATCATCGATTCGCACACGGGCGGCGAACCCACTCGGCTCGTCGTGTCCGGTTTCCCCGCGCTCGGCAGCGGCACCATGGCCGAGCGCCGCGACGTGCTCGCGCGCGAGCACGACCGCTACCGCACCGCATGCATTCTCGAACCGCGCGGCAGCGACGTGCTGGTCGGCGCGCTGCTGTGCGAGCCCGTGTCGCCCGATGCGGCGGCCGGCGTGATCTTCTTCAACAACAGCGGCTATCTCGGGATGTGCGGGCACGGCACGATCGGCGTCGTGCGCACGCTGCACCATATGGGGCGCATCGCGCCCGGCGTGCACCGGATCGAAACGCCGGTCGGCACCGTCGAGGCGACGCTGCACGACGACCTGTCGGTCAGCGTGCGCAACGTGCCCGCGTATCGCCATGCGAAGGGCGTTGCGCTCGACGTGCCGGGTTACGGCCCTGTAAAAGGCGACATCGCGTGGGGCGGCAACTGGTTCTTCCTGATCAGCGACCACGGGCAGCGCGTCGCCGGCAACAACGTCGCGGCGCTCACCGCGTATGCGTTGGCCGTGCGCGAAGGGCTCGAACGCGCGGGCATCACCGGCGCGAACGGCGGCGAGATCGACCATATCGAGCTGTTCGCCGACGATCCCGAGCACGACAGCCGCAGCTTCGTGCTGTGCCCGGGCCTCGCGTACGACCGTTCGCCTTGCGGCACCGGCACGAGCGCGAAGCTCGCGTGCCTCGCGGCCGACGGCAAGCTCGCGCCGGGCGCCGTGTGGCGGCAGGCGAGCGTGATCGGCAGCGTGTTCCAGGCGAGCTACGAGCAGGCCGAAGGCGGCATCGTGCCGACGATCCGCGGCAGCGCGCACCTGAGCGCGGAAGCGACGCTGCTGATCGAGGAAGACGATCCATTCGGTTGGGGTATCGCGCCGTGAGCGACACGAAGGCGGATGTCGTCGTGATCGGCGCCGGCATCGTCGGCGCGGCGTGCGCGCACGAACTCGCGCAGCGCGGGCTGCGCGTGCTCGTCGTCGACGACGCGAGCGGCGGCGCGACCGGCGCGGGGATGGGCCACCTCGTCGCGATGGACGACAACGCGGCCGAACTCGCGCTCAGCCATTACTCGATCGAACTGTGGCGCGCGCTGAGCGGCGAGATGCCCGACAGTTGCGCGTACCGCAACTGCGGCACGCTGTGGCTCGCCGCCGATGCGCACGAAATGGATCTGGCGCGTGCGAAGCAGGCGACGCTGGCCGCGCACGGCGTGGCGGGCGAGCTGATCGATGCGGCGACGCTCGCGCAACTGGAGCCGATGCTGCGCGCGGGCCTGGGCGGTGCGCTGAAGATTCCCGGCGATGCGATCCTCTATGCGCCCGTCGCCGCGAACTGGCTGCTGCAACGCGCGTCGCGCATCACGTTGCGGCGCGACCGCGCCGTCGCGGTCGACGGCCGGAGCGTGGCGCTCGCGAGCGGCGACACGTTGCGTGCGGAACGGGTGGTCGTCGCGAACGGCGTCGCGGCGCGCACGCTGCTGCCCGAACTGCCGCTGCGCCCGAAAAAGGGCCATCTGCTGATTACCGACCGCTACCCGGGCCAGGTGTCGCACCAGCTCGTCGAGCTGGGCTATGCGGCAAGCGCGCATGCGAGCGACGGCACGTCGGTCGCGTTCAACGTGCAGCCGCGGCCGACCGGCCAGTTGCTGATCGGTTCGTCGCGCCAGTTCGACACCGAGGACGCGCGTGTCGAGCCGCCGGTGCTCGCGCGGATGCTGCGCCGCGCAGTGGGCTATCTGCCCGGCCTGGCCGACCTGAACGGCATCCGCGCGTGGACGGGGTTCCGTTCCGCGAGCCCCGACGGGCTGCCGCTGCTCGGCGAGCATCCGGCGCGGCCGGGCGTGTGGCTCGCGGTCGGGCATGAAGGGCTCGGCGTGACGACCGCGCCGGGTAGCGCGCGGCTCGTCGCTGCGCGGATGGCCGGCGAACGGCCGCCCATCGATATCGAACCGTATTTGCCGGGACGCTTCCTGACCGCGTCCCGCGTAGCCGGAGCGCTGACATGATCATTCATCTGGACGGCCGCGCGCTGACGGTGGCCGACGGCGCGACCGTCGCGGCCGCTGTCGCGGCGAGCGGCGACGACACGACGCGCGTGTCGTGCACGGGCGCGGCGCGCGCGCCGTTTTGCGGGATGGGCGTTTGCCAGGAGTGCAGGATGACGATCGATGGCCGGCGCCGGCTGGCCTGCCAGACGCTGTGCCGTGACGGGATGCAGGTGGAGCGCACGCGATGAAACAGGAACGACTGAGCGTCGACGTCGCGATCGTCGGCGCGGGCCCGGCCGGGCTGTCGGCCGCACGGGCCGCCGCGCGAAGCGGTGCGACGGTTGCGATCGTCGACGACAACCCGCGGGCGGGCGGGCAGATCTGGCGGCAAGGTGCGGCGGCGACGCCGACGCCGGCCGCCGCCGAGCGGTTCGCCGTGTTGAGGCAGCCGAACGTCACGCATCTCGCGGCGACGCGCATCGTCGCCGAAACGCAGCCGGGCACACTGCTGCTCGAAGACGACGAACGCGGGCTGCTGCTCGATTTCCGGACGCTGATTCTCTGTTGCGGCGCGCGCGAACTGCTGCTGCCGTTTCCGGGCTGGACGCTGCCGGGTGTGACCGGCGCGGGCGGCTTGCAGGCGTTGATCAAGTACGGCCTCGACGTGCGTGCGCAGCGCACGGTGATCGCGGGCAGCGGGCCGCTGCTGCTGGCGAGCGCCGCGACGGCCCGTCAGGCCGGCGCACGCGTGTCGCATGTGCTCGAACAGGCCGCGTGGGGCGACGTGGCCGGTTTCGGGGCGGGGCTGTGGCGCTGGCCGTCGAAGCTCGCGCAGGCCGCGAAGCTCGTCACCGCCGCCTATCGGCCCGATGCGCATGTCGTCGAAGCGTTCGGCGACAAGCGGCTCGAGCGCGTGCGGATTCGTCAGGGCGATCGTGAGTTCGACGTCGACTGCGACCGGCTCGCATGCGGCTTCGGCCTCGTGCCGAATACCGTGCTGCCGAGCCATCTCGGCTGCCGGATCGACAACGGCGCGGTGGCGATCGATGCGCACCAGCACACGAGCCGCGACAGGGTATTCGCGGCGGGCGAGTGTACGGGCGTCGGCGGCAGCGAACTGGCGATGGTCGAAGGCGAAATCGCCGGCTATGCGGCGACCGGGCAGGCCGCGCCGTTGGCCACGCTCGTCGCGCGGCGCGCGCATTGGCAGGCGTTTGCCGATGCCGTACGCGAGCGCTTCGCGATTCGCGAACCGATCCGCCGGCTCGCGCGGCCCGATACGCTGCTGTGCCGCTGCGAGGACGTGCGCTTCGACGCGGTCGCGCAGGAGCCGGGCTGGACGACCGCGAAGCTGCAGTCGCGCTGCGGGATGGGCGCGTGCCAGGGCCGGGTGTGCGGCGCGGCCGCGCAGGCGCTGTTCGGCTGGACACCGCCCGTGCCGCGCACGCCGCTCGTGCCCGCGCGGGTCGGCACGCTGATGCTGGATGGCACGGCGTCCTGCGACGGCGCGTGACGTGATGCGTCGCGGCACCGCGGCAACGCGGCAACGCGGCACCGCGGCAACGCGGCAACGCGGCAACGCGGCAACGCGGTACCGCGGCAACGCGGCAACGCAGCAACGCAGCAACGCAGCAACGCAGCAACGCGGCCCGGTTGACGCCGGGCCGCGCCACATTCAATCCGCCTGCACGTTCCCCCATCCGCCGACCTGCGGAGCCGCACAGGCGCGCAGGCACTCGATCGTCGCGGCCACGGCCGCGCGATTCGCGCTGTCGGGGTGCCAGTACATCGACACCGCGCCCTGGCCCTCGAGCTGCATCGGCAGGATCCGGATCGCGTTCAATTGAGCGAAGCGCTGCGCGGCACGGTGCGACGCGACACCGAGCAGGTCGGTGTTGTTCAGCAGCGTGAGGTTGAGGATCGACGAATTCGATTCGACGCAGTGCGGTGGCCGCACGCGGCCGGCGGCCGTCAGCGCGGCCTCCAGCGCGTTGTGCACGGGCGTGCCCGACGGCCACACGATCCACGAATAGGCGAGCACGTCGTCCCAGCCGACCGACGCCGCACCGGCGAGCGCGTGGCCCGGCCGCGCGACGAACACGACCGGATCGACATACAGCGCTTCGGCATGCAGCAGCGGGTCGACGGAGGCCGACCCGGAGCGGCCCACGACGATATCCAGTTCGCTGCGCGCGAGCTGCGGCATCAGCAGGTTCATCGTGCTTTCGGTCATCCGAACTTGCGCGCGCGGCATCCGTTTCAGCAGTTGCGACACCGCGAGCGGCACCGTGTCGGCCGCCGCCACGCCCGACGTGCCGATCGTCACGAGGCCGCTGCCGCCTTCCCGCAATGCGGCCATGTCGTCGCGCGCGATGTCGAGCTGCGCTTCGACGCGCCGCGCATGCTCGATCAGCGCTTCGCCGTAGGGCGTCGGCCGCAGGCCGCGTGCATGCCGCTCGAACAGCGGCAGCCCGACATCCTCTTCCAGTTCCTTCAGCCATTTCGACAGCGCGGGCTGCGTGGTCGCGAGCGCGACCGCCGACTGGCTCAGATTGCCGGTGCCGGCAAGGCTCAACAGTACCTGCAGGTGCCGCAGTCGCAGCCGGTGGGTCCAGTCCATCGCATGCCTCGTCGCGAGTAGGTATATCCAGAAATATATGGATCAGATGATTTGACCATTTTACCGGGTATGTCTGGGTCGAATATAAATCGGCTGACGGACTGCAGCACGGTCCCCGACCCGACAGACACAGCGCCGACGCCGATCGGCCGACGCCAAGGAGACAACATGACGACCCGCCATCCGGACGTGCCGCGCGCCACCTACTACGCACGGATCGCCGAGCAACGCCTGGCGCCGCTGTGGGAATCGCTGCACAACCTCGTGCCGACATCCCCGCAGCCCGCCGCGCAGGCCGCGATCTGGAAGTACGCTCAGGTGCGCGACCTCGTGATGCAGGCCGGCAGCGTGATCAGCGCGGAAGAAGCCGTGCGCCGCGTGCTCGTGCTGGAGAACCCGGGGCTGCCCGGCAAGTCGAGCATGACGCCGACCCTGTACGCGGGCTTGCAGCTGATCCTGCCGGGCGAGATCGCGCCGAGCCACCGGCATACGCAGTCGGCGCTGCGCTTCATCGTCGAAGGGCGTGGCGCGTGGACGGCCGTGAACGGCGAGCGCACGACGATGCATCCGGGCGACTTCATCATCACGCCGTCGTGGGCATGGCATGACCACGGCAACCTGTCGGAGGAAGCGGGCGGCGAGCCGGTCGTGTGGCTCGACGGGCTCGACATCCCGCTCGTCGCGAGCCTCGACGCGGGCTTCGCGGAGAACTACCCGGAAGCCGTGCAGCCCGTGAATCGCCTGGAAGGCGACAGCTTTGCGCGCTTCGGTCACAACATGGCGCCGGTGCGGCATCGCGTGACCGATCCGACGTCGCCGGTATTCAGCTACCCGTATGCACGCACCCGCGAAGCGCTCGACGCGCTGTACCGGAATGGCGAACTCGACGCATGGGATGGCGTGAAGCTGCGCTATGTGAACCCCGCGACGGGCGGCTGGCCGATGCCGACGATCGCCACCTTCATGCAGTTCCTGCCTGCCGGTTTCGACGGTCGCACGTATCGCGGCACCGACGCGACGATCTACTGCGTCGTCGAAGGCAGCGGCACCGCGCACATCGGCGGCAACGCATTCGCATTCGAGCCGCACGACATCTTCGTCGCGCCGTCGTGGGCGCCCGTGCGGCTGTCGGCATCGTCCGACAGCGTGCTGTTCAGCTATTCCGACCGGCCCGTGCTGTCTGCGTTGAACCTGCTGCGCGAAGCGCGCGACTGACGCCGGCCGCTTTCGACGATTCATTTCCCGTTTCCCGTGCGCCGTCGCGGCGGCGCCCCGTTCATTCGTATTTACGCTGGAGCCACTCATGACTTTCGTTTTCCCGCCCGAAGCGCCTGTGGCGCTCCCCGTCGCCGGCAGCGACGCGCAGTTCGCGGTACGCCGCGTCTATTGCGTCGGTCGCAACTACGCGGCCCATGCGCGCGAAATGGGCTTCGATCCCGATCGCGAGCCGCCGTTCTTCTTCTGCAAGCCGGCCGATTCGATCGTGCCGGTCGCGTACGGCGAAACGCTCGATCTCGCGTATCCGTCGCAGACGCAGAACTATCACTACGAAGCCGAACTCGTCGCGGTGATCGGCAAGGGCGGTTCGGACATTCCGCTCGAGCGCGCGCTCGAACACGTATGGGGCTACGCGGTCGGCCTCGACATGACGCGCCGCGACCTGCAGATGAAGATGCGCGAGATGGGCCGGCCGTGGGAGATCGGCAAGGCGTTCGACCGCTCGGCGCCGATCGGGCCCGTGCATCCGGCAAGCGACGTCGGTCATTTCGAGCAGGGCGGCCTGTGGTTGACCGTCAATGGCGCGACGAAGCAGCAGAGCGACGTGTCGCACCTGATCTGGTCGGTTGCGGAAACGGTGGCCGACCTGTCGAAGTTCTTCCGCCTCGAACCGGGCGACGTGATCTTCACGGGCACGCCCGAAGGCGTCGGCGCGGTCGTCGCGGGCGACGTGATGAGGGTCGGCGTCGAACGGCTCGGCGAGCTGACCGTGCGCGTGGTCTGACGCATCTTCCTCGAAAGGCGACATCGTGCAACTGCATAGCTTCTTCAATAGTTCGACATCCTACCGGGTGCGCATCGCGCTCGCGCTGAAAGGGCTGCCGTACGACACGCTGCCGGTGAACATCCGTACCGGCGAGCATCGCGAGGCGGCCTACGTCGCGAACGTGAACCCGTCGGCAGCCGTGCCGGCGCTGGTCGACGGCGATTTTCGTCTCGGCCAGTCGCTCGCGATCCTCGATTACCTCGACCAGATCCAGCCGGAGCCGCGGCTGATTCCGCTCGAACCGCACCGTCGTGCGCGCGTGCTGGAACTGGCGACGCTGATCGCATGCGACATCCATCCGGTCAACAACCTGCGCGTGCTGCGCTATCTCGACAGCGAGCTGAAGGTCACGCCGCAGCAGAAGACCGCGTGGTACCGGCACTGGATCGCGGAAGGGCTGGCCGGCGTCGAGCGGCTGCTCGCGCGCGCGGACGCGGGGCCGTGGTGCTTCGGCGACACGCCGACGCTCGCCGACCTATGCCTCGTGCCGCAGGTCGCGAATGCGTTGCGGATGGATTGCGACCTGAGTGCGTATCCGCGCAGCCTCGCGGTGGTTGAACACGCGCGGCGCGAGCCGGCGTTCGACGCGGCACAGCCGCAGCGACAACCGGATTACGTCGCATAACACGAAGCAGGAGACAGACATGGGCGAGACAAAAGACAAGGGCCGGCGCGTGCTGGTGATCGGCGGCGGCATCGGCGGGCTCGCGGCGGCGCTTGCGCTCGCGCGCCAGGGCATTCGCGTGAAGCTGCTCGAACAGGCAGGCCAGATCGGCGAGATCGGCGCGGGGATCCAGCTCGCGGCGAATGCATTCAACGCGCTCGACGCGCTGGGTGCCGGCGAGGCTGCGCGCCGCCGGGCGGTGTTCACCGACCGGCTGCAACTGATGGATGCGGTCGACGCGCGCGAGGTGGCGCGCATCGATACGGGCGCCGCGTACCGCGAGCGCTTCGGCAATCCGTATGCGGTGATTCATCGCGCCGACATTCACCTGTCGATCTACGAGGCGGTCAAGGATCATCCGCTGATCGAATTCCGGACGAGCACGCAGGTGTGCGGCTTCGAGCAGGACGGCAACGGCGTGACCGTGACCGACCAGCACGGCGAACGTTTTCGCGCGGATGCGGTGATCGGCTGCGACGGCGTGAAATCCGCGATCCGTCATGCGCTGATCGGCGACGCCCATCGCGTGACGGGTCACGTCGTGTATCGCGCGGTGGTGGACGTCGACAACATGCCGCAGGATCTGCGGATCAATGCGCCGGTGGTGTGGGCCGGCCCGCATTGCCATCTCGTCCACTATCCGCTGCGCGGCGGACGGCAGTACAACCTCGTCGTCACGTTCCACAGCCGCGAACAGGAAACCTGGGGCGTGCGCGAGGGCAGCAAGGAGGAAGTGCTGTCGTACTTCGACGGCATCCATCCACTGCCGAGGCAGATGCTCGACCGGCCGACGTCGTGGAAGCGCTGGGCGACCGCCGACCGCGATCCGGTCGAACGCTGGAGCGAGGGCCGTGCGACGGTACTCGGCGACGCCGCGCATCCGATGACGCAATACCTCGCGCAGGGCGCGTGCCAGGCGCTCGAGGATGCCGTGACGCTCGGCGCGGCCGTGGCACGGACCGACGGCGATTTCGAAGCGGCGTTTTCGCTGTACGAGCGCGTGCGGATTCCGCGCACCGCGCGCGTGCTGTATTCGGCGCGCGAGATGGGGCGGATCTATCACGCGAAGGGTGTCGAGCGGCAGGTGCGCAACGGGCTTTGGGCCGGACGCACGCAGGCGCAGTTCTACGACGCGCTCGACTGGCTGCACGGCTGGCGTGCGGAGGATTGCCTGAAACCCGTCGCGTAACACGTGTTTTCAGCCCGATTCCGGCGGCGCGCATTTCAACGACATGACGCGCGACCGCCTTCCTGGAGGAGACCCCTCATGGCCGATACGCTGTCCATCGACGTCAGCGAATGGATCGACCGGCATCGCGTTGCGCCGTTTCAGGCCGCGATCGTCGTCCTGTGCTTTCTGATCGTCGCGATCGACGGTTTCGATACCGCATCGATCGGTTTCATTGCCCCCGTCATCCGCGCCGAATGGGGCCTGTCGCCCGCGCAGCTCGCGCCTGTGTTCGGCGCGGGGCTCGCCGGGCTGATGGCCGGTGCGATCGTGTTCGGGCCGTTCGGCGACCGGTTCGGCCGCAAGCGCCTGCTGCTCGCCTGCGTGGCGTGCTTCGGCATCGCAAGCGCCGCGTCGGCGAGCGCCGGCGGCCTGACCGAGCTGATCGCGTGGCGCTTCGTGACCGGGCTCGGGCTCGGCGGCGCAATGCCCAATGCGATCACGCTGACGTCCGAATACTGCCCGGCGCGGCGCCGGTCGCTGCTGGTGACGACGATGTTCTGCGGCTTTACGATCGGCTCCGCGCTCGGCGGGCTCGCGGCGGCGTCGCTGATCGAGCATTGCGGCTGGCGCTCGGTGCTCGTCGTCGGCGGCGCGGCGCCGCTGCTTCTGCTGCCGGTGCTCGCGTGGCGGCTGCCGGAATCGGTGCGCTATCTCGTCAACACCGGCGCGGCTCGCGAGCGGATCGCGGCGATGCTCGGTCGTATCGCACCTGATCCGCATCTTCCGAGCGCGTCGTTCATCGCGCCGGCCGGCAAGCCGGCCGGATCGCCGCTCGGCCGCCTGTTCGGCGCCGACCTGCTGCGCGGCACGCTGCTGCTGTGGCTCACGTTCTTCATGAGCCTGCTCGTCATCTACTTGCTGTCGAGCTGGCTGCCGACGCTGCTGCGCACGACCGGCGCGACGCTGCAGACGGCCGCGCGCGTGACCGCGATGTTCCAGGTCGGCGGCACGCTCGGCGCGATCGTCCTCGGCGGGTTGATGGACCGTTTCGACCCGCATCGCGTACTGGCCTGCAGCTATGCCGCGGCCGGCGTGTTCGTCGCCGCGATCGGCGTGTTGGCCGCATCGCCGTGGGGCGCCGCGCTCGCCGTGTTCGCGGCCGGTTTCTGCGTGTCGGGTTCGCAGGTCGGCGCAAACGCGCTATCGGCCGCGTTCTATCCGACCGAGTGCCGCACCACCGGCGTGAGCTGGGCGAACGGGATCGGCCGTGGCGGCTCGGTGGTCGGATCGATGGCGGGCGGCGCGATGCTGGCGATGGGCGTGCCGTTGCCGACGGCGTTTGCCGTCGTCGCGGCGCCGTGCGTGATCGCGGGGATGGCGGTGCTGGCGCTCGGCGTGGTTCGTGCCGATGCGGCGCGCCTCCCTGCGGCGAAAGCGATTGCGGGCGAGCAGGCCTGAGCGAAGGAGGGGGCAAGGCAGCTTGTCGGCAAGCGGCGCAGGAGCGTGCGGTGATGTCGTGACCGCCGCGTGCCGAACAGGCTGCGGCGGTTGGAGCGTTCAAGGTTGGTCGATCTGCATGAGGGCGGTCGAACCGGATCGCGCCAGATCCCCGCCAGATGATGCAGGGTCAGCCAGACGCCGCTTGGTGACGCGGCAAGCCGCCATTTCAGGAATGCTCGCGCACATGATGGCCGCCGCGTATCCGTCCGGACAGCCGGCGCAGGATCATGCGCCATGCAACGCGCAAGCGTCTCGGGCGTGCCGGCTCCACGACCGTCGCACTGGCCGCTCCCGCGCCGTCGGCCGACAGCGCCACGTGGCCGGCCGTCTCGAGCGTCAGGCATTCGCCCTCGTCGAGCAGGCGGCGAATGTGCTGCGGCTCGTCGGGCAGCCAGTCGAGCCCTCCGTGACGCAGCGTGACCGCAAGCGCGCCGTCCAGCGCGATCACCTGGCTGCCCTTGTCGAACCACGCAAAGTGGCTTTGCCCGGCGTCGAGCCGGATGTGATGCGTTTGCATGGCGATTCCCTTTCCCGGATGCGCGGCCTCGCGACGGCGAGGCGACAGCGTGCGATCAGGTTAGGGAAACGGCCACCGGCGCGACAGATTCAGGGGCCGGGAATCTGTTGCGGTGCAAACGACGATTTCGCGACGCTGTATCGGTGGGTTTCCCCGGAATCTGTATCTGGCGTGCGATCGGCCGCGCGGGCACGATCGCCTGCATGACGCCTTTCACCGATTCATCCCGCCCGCCCTTGCCGATGGACGGCGAACCGCTTTACGAACGGCTCGCCGAGCATTACCGCCGCATCATCGCGGCCGGCACGCTGTCGCCCGGCGACCGGATGCCGTCGGTACGCGCATTCATGGCACAGCACGGCGTGAGCCTGTCGACCGCGATCCAGGCGTTCCGACGGCTCGAGGATACCGGCTGGTGCGAAGCGAAGCCGCGCTCCGGCTACTTCGTGCGGCGCCGCGCGGCGGTCGCGCTCGAAACGCTGCCGGAAAGCGATGGGCCACCGCTGAGCGTCGAGCCGCCGTTCGCGGGCCTGCACGAACGCGTATCGCGCGTGATCGATCGCGCGAACGCGGCGCCCGATGCGCTGAATCTCGGCGGCGCGTCCGCGCTGGCCACGCTGTATCCGGCCGAGCGCCTGCAGGCGCTCGCGATCCGGCTGTTGCGGCGCAAGCCCACCTTGCTGACCGATGCGGGGCCCGTTGGCGGTTCGCCCGAATTCCGGCAGACGATGGCCAAGCGCGCGCTGTCGTACGGCGTGACGGTGACGCCGGACGACGTGATGTCGACGAGCGGCGGCGTCGATGCCGTGAATCTCGCATTGCGCGCGGTGGCACGCCCCGGCGACACGATCGCGATCGAATCGCCGGCCTTCTTCGGCTTGATCCAGTTGCTCGAAAGCCTCGGCTTGTGCGCGCTCGAAATCCCGGCCAGCCCGACGACCGGCCTGTCGATCGAGGCGCTGGAAGTGGCGCTGACCGCGTATCCGGACATTCGGGCCGTGGTCGTCGTGCCGAACCTGCAGAACCCGCTCGGCTGCGTGATGCCCGACGAGCGCAAGGCCGCGCTGGTCTCGCTGTGTTCGCGCCATGGCGTGGCCGTGATCGAGGACGAGCCTTATCGCGAGCTCGTCGAGGCGCCGCAGCCGGTCAAGCCGGTGAAGGCATGGGATCGCGACGGCACGGTGATCTACTGCCCGTCGTTCAACAAGGTGCTGGCCCCCGGAATGCGGCTTGGCTGGATCAGCGCGGGGCGCTGGCACGCACGCGTGAAGATGCTGAAGTTCGCGCACAGCCGGCACAACGCCGCGTTGCTGCAGGCCGTTGCGGCCGAATTCGTCGGCTCGGGCGCGTTCGATCGCCATCTGCACCGGTTCCGCGAACAGTTGCGCGTGCAGCGCGACGTGACGATCGATGCGATTGCGCGGCATTTCCCGGCTGGAACCCGGATGAACCAGCCGCCGGGCGGAATGCTGCTGTGGATCGCGTTGCCGGAGGGCGTGCGCTCCGAAGCGCTGTTCGACGCTGCGCTGGCGCACGGGGTCAGAATCGCGCCCGGTTCGATCTTCTCGAATTCCGACCGCTTCGACGGCTATATCCGGCTCGCTTGCACGCGCGTGTTCGATGCGGCGCACGAAGCGGCATTCGAAACGCTCGGCCGCCTGGTACGGGAAGCCACGGCAGCCATGTAAGCGGGGTGTCGGCCGGCCGGGCTTGCGAATAGGCAAGCCCCGCGGCTTTTCGCGCGACCGACGCCGCCAGCCGCCGCCATTTCATCGGCTGGCCGAATGCATGGCGAGGTGCTGGCGGATCAGCGACAGGTAACGATCGCCGACCGAGAAATCACGCGCGGCGCGGGGCCGTTCGGCCTGGCGCAGCGTGGCCGGTGCGCTCATGCCCAGATACCGGCATACGGCGGACGGGAAGGGCTTGCGCGTATGCCCGAGCTGGCGAGCCGCGCGCTCGACGCGGGCATCACCGACCTGGGCACGGAGCCACGCCAGCACTTGGCGATCGGCTTCGTTGACGATACGGATTAGGTGTTCCATCGCGCACCTCACTGTTCATAAATACAGTACTGTAAATATAACCAGTGTTTGCGGCGACCGCAAGCGGGTGCGCGTGCGGCTGGCCGTTCGGCCAGGGTCAGCGAGCCGGCACGGCGGTTCGCGCGATCCGGCCAGCAGCGGCAGCGGGCGCCACGGGGGGAGCGACCTTCGTATAGCGCGCGTCCGTCAGCGTGCCGAGGAACGCGACGATGTCGTCGATTTCCGCATCGGTCAGCGCGGGCGGCGTGCCGGGCCGGCGGTTCATCGGCGTCGAGTTGACGTTGATGTTGCCGCGATAGGCGGCCGGCACGTCGTCGAACGTTCTGGCTCCGTGATACCAGAAGCCCGGGTCGGTCGAGCGCGTGTTGTAGAACACGACCGCGTCGCGCAGCGTCGTGAACACGCCGTTGTGCATGAACGTCTGCTTGACCGCGACGTTGCGCAGCCCCGGCGTGCGCAGGTAGCCGCACCATTGTGTCGGCTCGGGCCAGCGCAGCCGCCGTGCGGTGTCGCACAACCCGTTGTCGAAATGGCGCGGATCGCGGTTCGACGGCAGCGCGCGGTTGCGCGGCACCGCGATTGCGTCGTAGCCGAAATCGGTGAAGAGCGAACGCTCCGGGCGGCTCGACGTCTCCGACAACGTATGGCAGCTCATGCAGTTGCCCTTGTCCGGATTCCGGAACAGCGCGAGCCCGCGCATCTCGGCCGGTGCGAGCGGCTTGCGGGTGCGCAGGAACGTGTCGAAGCGCGACGTGAACGGCGCCATCTCGTCGCTCTGCAGATAGGCCTCGACGGCCAGGCCCAGCGCGCGCAGTAGTTGCTCGGGATCGCGCCGCACCGTCGCGCCGAAGCGTGCGGCGAGATCGGGCGCGAGTTCGGTCGCGTCGACCTTGCGCAGCAGCGCGGCCGGCGACCGGTTGTTCATCTCGTTCGGGTCGAACAGCGGCCCGCGAATCTGCTCGGCGAGCGTATCCGCGCGGCCGTCGCTGAACAGGCCGCCGAACGGCGACGGCGCGGGTGCGTCGTCGTCCTGGTAGAAGTGGCGGCGCGGCACATAGCGCACATAGAGCAGCGACGGTGCGTTGCGCTGGCTGAAGTGCCCGGGCCGGCTGCCTTCCGGCACGCCGGGCCCCGCGAGCGAGGCGGCCGACAGCGTCGGCGCGAACGCGCGGCCGGGGTCGTGGCAGCCCGCGCACGACATGCCGCGTGGCTCGGACAACCTCGGATCGAAGAAGATCCGGCGGCCGAGCGCGACGAGCGTCGGGTCGGGCGCGAAGCGCGCGGTGGCTGCATCGATCTTGCCGGTTACCTGCGGCGTGCCGTTGCCGATCGTGCCGACGACTCGCGAAGGCGGAGCACCGGGAAGCAGGACCGTTTCGGCCGGCGCGGCGCGAGCCGCGAGCGCCAGGCCGGCGAGCACGGCAGCGGCGAGGGTGCGCCGCGTCTGCCGGCCGCGTGCATGGCGGCCGTCACATCGAACTCCTTCACTCACGGCGCAATGAACCCCGTCTTGTCGCAGGCGAGCGTCGTGCCCGACTGGTTGCACGATGCGAGCAGCTTGCCGGCCGCCGAATATGCGTGGAACACCCAGCCGGTCGCCGGGGCGGCGCGGCGCTCCATGATCAGGAAGCCGAAGCTGTTGTTGTGCGACAGCCGCTCGATCACGGCGCCCGGTGCGGGCGTCAGGCCGGCCGGGAACGGGTCGGGCAGCGCGACGTCGAGATTGTCGCCGCCGTTGCCTGACACGATTGTCGCCGGATGCCCGGACGAGAAGTTGATCGCCTGGAAATCGTGCACGTGGCCGTGCAGCGCGACATGCACGCCGGGCGGGTAGTACGCCTGCGCGTTGAGGCTCGACATCACCGACTGCAGCGCGAGATTGCCCGGCGCGGGGGTGCTGCCGGCGATCGGCGCGAACGCGAGGATCGGATGGTGGTTCGTGAAGATCGTCGTCGTCATGCCGGCCTTCGACGCGAGCGCGGCGACCGTCTGGAACTGCTTCTGGTAGATGCCGAATTGCGCGTCGGTCGTCTTGAGCGGCGTGCGGCCGACCTTCGCGGTGTCGAACACGATCACCTGCGAGCCGCCGCCGAGCGACACCGCATAGGGTTCCGAATAGTTCGCGTTGTTGTCGTTGGCCGGATCGTCGCACGAGCGCGCGGCCGAATACGGACGCGGATCGAGGAAGCGGAACCAGCCCTGGCCTGCCCGCGCGCATTCCTCGTGGTTGCCACGCACGACGACCCACGGCGCCTTCGCGAGCAGCGGGGCGGCCGGGCGGAACAGGTCGGCCTGCCACGTATCCCAGCCATAACCCCACGGGCTGTCCTTGCAGCCGGCGATGTCCGGCGGGCACGCGTTCTCGCGATAGTGGTAGTCGCCGATGTGCATCACGAGGTCGGGCGACAGTTTCGCGACGCTGGCCGCGATCGTGTCGAGCGGCCAGACGGTCGGGTCGTTGCACGCCTGCCAGGCGTTGTCGGCCTTCTTCATGCGGCAGCCGGTGTCGGCGATGATCGCGATGCGTTGCGGCTGCGCCTTCGGCAGCGGCAGCGTGCGGCCCGCGACGCTCGCCGCCTGCGCGCCGGCCGGCAGCGTCATCTCGCAGACGGACACCGGGAAGCTCGACGGCTTCGAATCGGACGGATCGCTGGCGGTCGGCCGCTGGGCGACGGTCGCGGCGCCTGCGCGCACGGACATGCGCGACAGCTTGCCGTCGACGGTCAGTTGCGGGCACAACGGATCGCTGGCCGAAGCGGGCGTGTAGTTCGTGATGACGCGCGTGATTGCCTGGTTCGTATCGCCGATTTCGACCCACGCGGCTTGGATGTTGGCCGACGCACTTGCCGGATCGGCCGGCGAATCGATGTGGTTCGAGCACGCGGACAGCGCGGCGAGGGCAACAAGGGGAGCGCAGCGCGCGAGCAGCGCGCGCGGGAAGAGTCGTCGCATGGGAGGCCCCGTAGGAAAGTCGTCAACGATACGCAGCGCGAATGTAAGAAATATGAAAAAAACGGGGGGCGACGGGGCGCGCACGCGGGCCGGGCGTCGACATCGCGGCGGCAGGTCGCGGCCGGAAGGCCTTGACCTCAAGCCGGCTTGAAGCAGCACAGTGCGAGGCACGATCAACGAACCAGAAGGGGAATCGACGATGGAAACCAGCCGGCCCAACGATGAACAATCCGCGTTATGGAACGGCCCGTCGGGGCGTGCCTGGGTCGATACGCAGGCGCCGATCGACCGGATGCTCGAACCGCTGGAGAACTTGCTGGTGGATGCGGCGGCCACGTCGTCCGCGCGCAGCGTGCTCGACGTCGGTTGCGGCACGGGCGCGGTCACGCTTGCGATCGCGCGGCGGCTCGGTGCGGGCGCGCAATGTACGGGCATCGATATCTCGGCCCGGATGATCGACGCCGCGCAGGCGCGTGCCGAACGCAGCGGCGTTCACGCCCGCTTCGTGCGCGCGGACGTGCAGACGCACGCGTTCGAGCCTGCGAGCGTCGACCTGATCGTGTCGCGCCTCGGCGTGATGTTCTTCGACGATCCGGTCCGGGCCTTCGCGAATCTGCGGCACGCGGCGCGGCCGGATGCGCAGATGCGGTTCGTCGCATGGCGCAGCGCGGCCGACAATCCGTTCATGACGACGGCCGAGCGGGCCGCCGCACCGTTGCTGCCGAACTTGCCCGCGCGGCGGCCTGGCGCGCCGGGGCAGTTCGCGTTCGGCGACCGGAAGCGAATCGCGTCGGTGCTGTCCGACAGCGGCTGGGCGGACATCGCGATCGAGCCGGTCGATCTGGCGTGCGCGTTGCCCGAATCCGCGCTGGACGACTACATCGCACGGCTGGGCCCGGTCGGGCTCGCGCTGCTGGAGACGGACGATGCGACGCGACGGCGTGTGGTCGACACGGTGCGTGCGGCGTTCGAGCGCTACGTGCACGGCGCGGAGGTGCGCTTCGACGCGGCATGCTGGCTCGTGACGGCGCGGGCACCGTCCGCGTAACGCGTCGCGGTAAAGCGGTGGATCGCGGAAGGGGCGGCCGGTTCGCCCCGCGCGTTGTCGTTCGCGCGGGATGAAGCGGGGCCGCGTGACGTCTGCGCGTCAGCGTCGCCGCGTGCGCAGCATCAGCCACGCGCAACCGCCGGCAACCAGCACGAGACCGAGCAGGACGGACTCGACGCCGAGCGCGAAGCCGGGCGGCATTTCCCCGCTGTTCGGCGCGGGCGACAGATTGCCGCCCATCGCGACGGCCCCGCCGGCCAGCAGCGCCATGCAGACGATCCAGTAGAGCTTGCCGCGCGGCGCCGCGGCCCGGATCCGCCACAGCGCGATGCCGGCCCCGCCGAGATAAAGCGCGGCGAGCGTGCCGAGCGCGACGAGGTCGGCGGAGCGGCTTTGCAGAAACCCGCTCATCGCGTGGCTCCGTCGATCGCGCCGGGCCGGCGCCGCGCGGTCAAGACTCCGGCGTACGCGTTCATTCGGCCTCCGTCGCGTGCCCCGGCGCGCGGCTCAGCAGATGCGTGCGCGTGTCGGCCGCGAGCGACACATAGCGTTCGTACTGGCGCAGCACGTCGGCAATCACTTCGTCGCTGCGCAGGTATTCGACGTCGTAGCCGAGCCGCCCGTCCTCGAAGAACGTGACGATCCCGTACACGTGGGCCCGCTCCGCTTCCGGCTCGACCGCCTCGCGCACGAGGAACGCCGCCGCGGATTTCACCGTCACGCGCACGCCGTACACGAAATCGCGGTGGTCGGCGGTCGGCACGGTGAGGCGCACGGCATCGTCGCTGTCGCGTTGCACGTTCGCATCGACGCCGCTCGCGCGCAGCTCGTCGGCGACCTTGCGCAACGCGGGCTCGACCGTCTCGGCGACGAACTGGCGCGCTTCGGCTTCGGTCGTCTGCCGCAGGATGTGGGTCAGGCGGTGGCGCCAGTGCTGGCCGGTCCAGAAGCTCGTCGCGGGCGCGACGTCCTGCGAGTAGTGCGCACGGTCGGCAGCGAGCCCGCGCCACAGCCCGTAGCAGAGCGCGATCATGATGATCGCGACCGGCAGCGCGGCGATCAGCGTCATTGCCTGCAATGCGCCGAGCCCGCCCGCGACCAGCAGCACCGCGGCCGTCACGCCCAGCAGCGCGGCCCAGAACAGCCGTTGCCAGACGGGCGAGTGCGCGTTGCCGCGCGTCGCGATCTGGTCGATCACGAACGCGCCCGAATCGGCGGACGTCACGAAGAACACCGCGATCAGCACGATCGCGACGATCGACAGCAGCTGCGGCATCGGCAGGAAGTCGAAGAAGCGGAACAGCAGCGCGTCGACATTGGTGGCCGTTTGCGCGAGCGCGCCGGCCGCGCCGTGCGTATCGAGCCAGATCGCGCTGTTGCCGAACACGGTCATCCACACGAGGTTGAACGCGGTCGGCACGAGCAGCACGCCGATCACGAACTGGCGGATCGTGCGGCCGCGCGAGATGCGCGCGATGAACATGCCGACGAACGGCGACCACGACACCCACCATGCCCAGTAGAGGATCGTCCAGCCGCCGAACCAGCCTTCCTCGCGCGGCGGTGCGTACGCGTACGTCCTGAAAGACAGGTCGACGAGGCTCGACAGATACTGGCCGATGTTGTCGCCGAGCGCGCGCAGCAGGAACGCCGTCGGGCCTGCGACGACCACGAACGCGAGCAGCAGGAACGCCAGCAGCAGGTTCAGCTCGGACAGTCGCCGCACGCCCTTGTCGAGGCCGGTTGCGGCCGATACGCCCGCGAGGATCACGACGACCGCGACGAGCCCGATGCGAAACAGGTTGCTGCCGGTGTCCCAGCCGGCGACGGTATGCAGGCCCGCGCTCAGCTGCATCACGCCGTAGCCGAGCGTCGTCGCGATGCCGGCGACCGTGCCGACCAGCGCGAACGCGTCGACCGTGTGGCCGATCCACCCGTTGATACGCTCGCGCAGTACCGGATACAACCCGGAACGCAGCGTCAGCGGCAGGTTGTAGCGGAAGCCGAAGTACGCGAGCACGAGCCCCATCAGCCCGTAGATCGCCCACGCATGGAAGCCCCAGTGGAAGAAGGTCATCAGCATCGCCTCGCGCGCGGCGGCTGGCGTGCCGGGGTCGACGGTCGGCGGTTTCAGGAAGTGCTGCATCGGCTCGCCGACGCCGAAGTACATGAGCCCGATGCCCATGCCGGCTGCGAACAGCATGGCTGTCCACGACACGAAGCTGAATTCGGGCTCGGCATCATCGGGGCCGAGCCGGATGTTGCCGAAGTCGCTCGCGGCGATCAGCACGAGAAACACGAGGAAGCCGGTGACGGCGAGTACGTAGAACCAGTCGAAGCGCGCGATGACCCATTGCTGGCCGGCGGAGAACAGCGCGCCGGCTTCGCTTGGGCGCAACGCGCACACGACGAGCAGCGCGCCGATGACCGCGAGCGCGGGCAGGACGACCTGCGGCTTGAATGTCGTGCGGGGCGAGGGACGGGAATCTGGCATGGCGGGCATCCAGTTGTGGGCGCAACAAGGCGCGACGCCGCCCGGCGCGCGGGTGCGCGTCGGACCCTGATACGGCGTGCGTCGAGTGTACCGCGGTGTCAGGACTGCAAGAAAGGGTATGCAGAAAGGGAAGCCTGGCGAATTGTAAGGTATTGAGGGGATCGAGAAAACCCGCGGGGTTCGCCCGGCGGGCGGACCGGGCGCTGAAAGCGCCGTGACGGACGTGTGTCGGGCGCCCGGACGGCACGCGTGGAATGCGGAAAAGCGTGTCGCCCGGGGCAGGGGCAGCGCGCCGAAGGCGCTGCCATGGAGGTTCAGAACGTGACGGCGATGCCGGCCATGCCGACGAACTGGCCGCGCGTCGTCGACGGCGTGAGCTGCTGCGAATCGCCGACGATTGGTGCCGCGTCGATGACGTGGCCGGCGCCTTGCGCACCGAGCGTCTGTCCGCTCGAATGCGTGTATGCCTGCAGGGCATACAGTGTCGTGCGCTTCGACAGGCTGTACGACTCCTTCAGCGAATACTGCTGGTAGCGGGCCGCACTGTCGATGCCGTTCGCCTTCGACGCGAGCGTGTATGCGAACGCGCCGGCCACCGAGAACGCCGGCGTGAAGCGGTACGCGGCGAGCGCGCCGTAGGTGTTGAACACGGCTGTGTCCGTGAACGCGGAGCCGTTGCCGGGCAGGTACTTCACGTTCGAATAATTGACGCCCATCGTCAGGTCGCCGAGCGTATAGTTGCCGGCTGCCGCGACCTGCTCGACGGCCTTCGCGGTCAGGTAGCCCTGGTTCAATACGGACACCGCGAAGCTGCCCGATGCGGCGGTCGCCGGATTCAGGAAGCCGGCCGTCGAGCCCGAGCTGTTGATGCGCAGGTAGCCGGCCGCGACGCCGATCGGCCCGTTCGCATAACGCAGCGCGGCGCTGAACGTGTTGCCCTTGCCGGTCGCGCCCGCAATGCCGCCGAATGCGTACATCGCGCTTGCGGTCAGCCCCGCGAAGGTCGGCGACGTATAGGTGACCGAGTTGTTCACGCGGATCGTCGTGTCGAGGCCGTCGATGTCGCCCGGATGCGCGCCCGTTGCGCCGGTCAGCCAGCTGCTCGACGCGTACGGGCCGACGAACAGGAAGTAGGGCGTGTACTGGCGGCCGGCCGTCATCGTGCCGTAATGATCGTTGCGCAGGCCGACGAACGCCTGGCGATTGAAGATCGTGCCGGCGGCGGATTGCGCGCCGGTGTTCAGGTTGAAGCCGGACTGCAGGTCGAAGATCGCATGCGTGCCGCCGCCGAGATCCTCGTCGCCGCGCAGCCCGAACTTCGACGCATACAGGTTGCCGTCGCGCATGTAGATGTTCGAGTGGCCCTGCTGGTTGTTCACGTACGCGAGCGAATCGTCGACGACGCCGTACAGCGTCACGCTGCTTTGCGCGTGGGCGGCGGTCGTGCCGAGCGACGCGGCCGATAAAATCAGGATTGCATAGCGGTTGACGGGTGCTTTCATCGTCGAATCTCCAGATCGCTTCATCTTTTCAAGGTGGAAGGGAGGCTCGGTCGCCTCCTCTGTGACGGGCGGCGGGCCGCATGAACGGCCCGCCTTGCCAGGGTTATGCGGTTCAGCTGTCGAATGCGACGACGAGGCGGCGCCATGCGCCATCCTGCGCATCGTGTTCGACGCGCGCGCCGCGCGCGGCGACCGGGCCTTGCAGCGACGCGGGCAGCAGAATCTCGACGCGATCGGCCGGGCGCGCCGGGCAGCCGTTCCAGCGCACCGATACGCCGAGCGCGCCCGACGCCTCGCGGCCGGTCTCGATGCGCCACAGCCCGTATTCGCCGTCGCGCCATGCTTCCGTCTCGCCGTCGTCCTCGACGCATTCGCCCTGTGCGACGCCGTCCTCGATGCGCGGCGCGACGAGGAAGCCGCGCGTGTCGGCACGCGCGCCGAAATGCTGTTCCGCGACGTTCAGCGGCAGCACGCGGCCCTCGCGCAGCAACATCACCGGCGTGTCGAACGGCGCGGGCAGCGTCACGCTCGTGCCGCCGTCGAACGACTGCGCGCTCGCGCAGCACATCCAGCGCGCGCCCGACGGCAGGTAGACGGTGCGCGCCGTCAGGCCGGGATCGACGACCGGGGCGACGAGCAGCGCGTCGCCGAGCATCATCTCGTCACATTCGTCGTAGCAGCGCGCATCGCCGGGGAAATCGGCGAAGGTCGGCCGCAGCACGGGCTCGTAGCGCGTCGTCGACAGCCACAGCAGGTGATAGAGGTAGGGCAGCAGCCGGTAGCGCTGCTTGATCAGCGACGCAATCTGCGCGGTGATCTCCGGGTACATCCACGGCTCGTTGACGGTGCCGTCGTCGTTCCACGAATGGATGCTGAAGCGCGGCATGAAGATGCCGAACTGCACCCAGCGCAGCAGCAGTTCCGGCGACGGTGCGGGCCCGGAGAAGCCGCCGATGTCGTGACCGATGTTCGACACGCCCGACAGCGCGAGCCCCAGGCCCATTTTCAGGTTGTAGCGCAAGGTTTCCCACGACGTGTAGTTGTCGCCGGACCAGGTCTGGACATAACGCTGCATGCCGGCGCCGCCGGAGCGCGACACCAGGTACGGCCGCTGCCCCGGCGCATGCGCGCGCTGCGCGTCGCGCGACGCGCGCATCATCAGCATCGTCTGCAGGACTTTCGCGTCGCGCGCGGGAAACGGCTGGCCGAAGCCGTGCGCGATCGCGTCGGGCGACCAGATCTCGTATTCGTTGTTGTCGTTCCAGGTCGACTCGATCCCGTATTCGAGCAGCGCCGACGTGACCTGCTCGCGCCACCAGCGGTACGCGTCAGGCTGCGTAAAGTCGAGATAGGCGCCGACCTCGTCCCAGAACTGCACCCACGCAGGCTCGCCGGACGCCGAGCGGATCAGCAGCCCGCGCTTTGCGGCGTCATCGAATGCGGGATGGTCGCGCAGCAGGCACGGCTTGATGTTCGCGCACAGGCGAATGCCGTGGTCGCGGTAATGCTTCACGAAGCCCTTCGCGTCGGGAAACTTGTCGCGGTTCCAGTTGAACACGTAGCGCTTCGCGCCGATCGACGTATAGCCCGACGACAGGTGGAACGAATCGCACAGGATGTCGTGCGTGTCGCACTGTTCGACGAACTGGTTCATCTGCTGCTGCGCGTCCGGCGCATCGGTATAGCTCATCGTCGAGCCCGAATAGCCGAGCCCCCATTTCGGCGTGCGCGCGGGGCGCCCGGTGAGCCACGTGAAGCGCCGCGCGGCCGCGAGCGGCGTGTCGGGCGATGCGATGAAGTAGTAGTCGAGATCGCCGTGCTCGGCGACGAAATAACGGTACGGGCCGTGATAGTTGTCGAGCTCGCGGCCCATGTCGAACGCGCAGTCCGACAGCGTGTCGTAGAACAGCCCGAACCCCTGGCATGCATCGGGCGACCACGTGATGTAAAACGGAATGTGCTTGTACAGCGGATCGGTGTGCTTCGCGCTGTAGCCCATCGCGTCGATGTTGCGCATCTCGAAGCGCGCGCCGGTGCGGTCGAGGTCGCCCGCGCGTTCGCCGAGGCCGAA
Source organism: Burkholderia sp. BCC0405 (assembly GCF_902833075.1). Taxonomy (NCBI): domain Bacteria; kingdom Pseudomonadati; phylum Pseudomonadota; class Betaproteobacteria; order Burkholderiales; family Burkholderiaceae; genus Burkholderia; species Burkholderia sp. BCC0405. Next base: position 348,338 of record NZ_CADFEO010000001.1, on the reverse strand, counting down.
CACCTTGTCGCCCCGCTCGCGGGCGACGTAGTGATACGCGCGATCGTCCCACCAGCCGAAGTTGTACGCCTGCGTCGCGCGGTCGGCGAGTGCAACGCGCCACGTGCCGTCCGCGCCGCGCATCGACCACGTGCAATGGCCGCCTTGCCGGCGCACCACGACGCGGATCTGCGCGGTCTCGATGCGCACGCCGTCGTCGTCTTCGTCGAGCGTATAGGCGGGCAGGGCAAAGCCGTCGAGGTCGAGGCGGTCGCGCCCGTCGAGCGGCACGTCGTCGAGGCCCGGTGCGATCGACCAGGTGCGCGGGTTGCGCGCCGTCGCGTCGGGCAGCACGCGCACGCGCACGATGTCGTCCTCGAGCACGAAGATCTCGATGGTCGCGCCCGCGTCGGACGCGAGCAGCACACGGTTCGCGTGCCGGCCGGCGACGCGGAACACGGGCGGATGAAGAAGCGAAGTCATGAATGCGATTTCCTGTGAAAGCGAAGGTCAGGCGTGCCGTGCGAGCAGGCGTTCCTGCTTCGACTGCCCGCGGATCAGCACCGCGAGCAGCGTGACGCCGATGATGTCGAACAGGCCGAGGCATGCGAACAGCGGCGCATAGCCGATCTTGTCCGCGAGCGCGCCGACCAGCAGCGAGAAACCGAGCCCGCCGATCCACGCGGCCATCCCGGCGAAGCCGCTCGCGGTGCCGACTTCCTCGGAGTCGAACACGTCGGCCGACAGCGTGTTGACGAGCGCGGAGATCATCTGGTGCGCGAAGCCGCCGACGCAGAACAATGCGATGGCCGTGTACGGCGACGCCACGAGGCCGATCATCGCGGGCCCGAGCATCAGCACCGCGCCGAGCGCGACGCCGGCGACGCGCGACCACACGAGCGGCAGTTTGAAGCGGTTGGCGAGAAACGGCGACAGGTAGCCGCCCGCGATGCCGCCGGCGTCGGCCGCGAGAAACGGCATCCACGCGAAGATCGCGATCTGCGTGAGCGGCATGTGGCGCTCGGTCGCGAGGTACAGCGGAATCCAGAAGCTGAAGGTCTGCCACGCGGGCTCGGCGAAGAAGCGCGGCAGCGCGATGGCCCAGAAGCGCCGCGCGGTGACCACGTCGCGGATGCGGCGCTTCGACACCGGCGGCATCGTCGCCTGGCCGTCGCGGATCAGTGCGCGCTCCTGCGGCGTGATGCGCGGATGATCGGCCGGCGACCGGTACTGCGTGTACCAGAGCGCAGCCCACACGAAGCCGAGCGCGCCGGTGACCATGAATGCCGCCTGCCAGCCGAACCGCATCGAGATGAACACGACGAGCGGCGGCGCGATCGCGGCGCCGAGCGACGTGCCCGCGTTGAAGTAGCCGACCGCGACGGATTTTTCGCGATCGGGAAACCATTCGGCAACCGCCTTCATCCCCGACGGAATCGCGGCGGCTTCGAACAGGCCGAGAAAGCCGCGCAGGATGCCGAGCGACAGCCAGCCCGACGCGAAGCCGTGCGCAACGCCGACCACCGACCACAGCATCGCGAACAGCGCGAACCCGAGCCGCAGCCCGATCAGGTCGACGACGAAGCCGCACACGGGCTGCATGATCGTGTAACCGATCTGGAACGCGCCGACGATGTACGAATACTGCTGCGTCGAGATCGCGAACACCTGCTTCAGCTCGGGGGCGAGCACCGCGAGGGAATTCCGTGCGAGGTAATTGAGGATCGTGCCCAGACACACGAGCACGATGATCCACCAGCGCAACGCCTTGACTGTCTTCACTGCTGTCTCCTGTCGGGCAGGGCCGGCGCGCGGCGCCGGCCCGATCCATGACGACCATCCGTTCGGGATGGCCTGTTTCGCTTTATTTGTACGATGTCCGATCTTGATGGGCGCCAGTTTTCCCGGCTCGAGCCGGAATAGGGGTGTTCAAGCGAACATTTCGGCGTCGTCGAAGGCCAATGTTATCTGACGACTGATCATTTGCGAACATCCTATGTTCGAATTCGAATCGGGTCAACGTGAAAATGCATTCGAACGAACTTGGTCGGGGTTTTCCCCGACTCGCGAGGGCAGTCAGCAGGCGCGGCGCCGCACGGCGATCACGTGCCAAAGGCCCGTGCGGCGGGGCTGTGCGGGCGTCGGGCGATCGCAAGGCGTGGGATGGGGCGCGACAATCCGGATGAAAATTTATTTCTTTTCAGGATGGGAGTTGTGTAAATTCATTTTCATCATCCTTGCAACCACCCTTCGCATGACGCCTCTCGTTCTGCACGACGCCAGTCAAGACGAATCCGCGATTGCCGAGCGGATCGCGTCGGCGATGCCGTTGATGACGCCGATCCACCGGCGCATGGGGGAGTTCGTGCTCGCGAATCCGTTCCGCGCGGCGACGATGCGCATCGACGAACTCGCGCAGGCCGTGAACGCGTCGATCGCGACCGCGAACCGCTTCGCGAAGGCACTCGGTTTCGACGGCTATCCGGCGATGCGCGCGGCGCTGGTGCGTGGCTTCGAGGCGACGCTCGGGCCGGTCGAGCGGCTGCGTTCCGCGCAGGAGCAGGAGCCCGGCGTACGCGGCGCCGCGTGGATCGATGCGGTATTCGACCAGGCCGTCGCGAACATCGAGAACACCCGCGCGCAACTGGATGCGGCCGATGTCGAGGCCGCGGTCGAGGCGATCGTCGGCGCGCGTCGCGTGCTGATCCTCGGCGCGGGGTCGAGCGCGTTTCTCACCGGGCTGATGGAGCACGGGCTGTCCGTCTGCCATGACAACGTGCAGTCGCTCGCGCTGCTCGGCGGCCCGTCGCACGCGGCGCGGCGGCTGTATACGGCCGACTCGCGCGATCTCGTGATCGCGCTCGCGTTTCCGCGCTACGTGAAGGACACGATCGAACTCGCCCGTCGCGCGGCCGCACGCGGCGCACGCGTACTGGGTATTTCCGACGGCCCGCAATCGCCGCTTGCGCCGATCGCGTCGCTGAACCTGTACGTCAAGGCCGAACGGCGCTTCGCGGCCACGTCGGAAGCGGCCGTGCTCGCGATGATCGAGGCGCTGATAGACGCGGTCGCGCTGCGCACGCACCGGTCCGCGAAATCCGCGGCCGAGATGACCGAATTCCTGCTGCCGTGGCTCGTCCAGCCGCAAGCGACGCTGCCGGCCGCCAACCCTCCTTCTCACCGTCCGAAAAAAACATGACTTCATCCGCGATCGTTGCGATTCACGGCGGCGCAGGCACGATCCTGCGCGAGGCGATGGATTCCGACACCGAACGTCAATACCGTGCCGAACTGACCGCGATCCTGACGGCCGCGCAGCAGGTGCTGGCCGATGGCGGCAGCGCGCTCGACGCCGTCACCGTCGCGGTGCGGATGCTCGAGGACTGTCCGCTGTTCAACGCCGGGCGTGGCGCCGTCTATACGGCCGACGGCAAGCACGAACTCGACGCGGCGGTCATGGACGGCGCGACGCTCGGCGCCGGCGCGATCTGCTGCGCGACGCGCGTGCGCAATCCCGTGCTTGCCGCGCGGCGTGTAATGGAAGCGAGCGAGCACGTGCTGTTCGCGGGTGAGGGCGCCGATGCGTTCGCGGCCGCGCAGGGGCTCGAACTCGCGGAACCGGGCTACTTCGACACCGAGGCGCGTCACGCGCAGTGGCTCAAGGCGTGCGCAGCGGCGGGCACCATGCTCGACCACGACGCGGCGAGTCTCGCGTTCGGCAAATCGCGGCAGCAGCCGGCCGAACCGCTCGATCCGGACCGCAAGCACGGCACGGTCGGCGCGGTCGCGTGCGACCGGCACGGCCACATCGCGGCGGCGACGTCGACGGGCGGCATCACGAACAAGCAGCCGGGGCGTGTTGGCGATTCGCCGATCATCGGCGCGGGCTGCTATGCGGACGACGCAACCTGCGCGGTGTCGGCCACCGGCACCGGCGAGATGTTCATCCGGCTCGCGACCGCGCATGACGTGGCCGCGCAGATCGCATATCGCGGCGCATCGCTCGCCGATGCCGCGCACGACGTCGTGATGAACAAGCTGCCGCGCCTCGCGGGCCGCGGCGGGATCATCGCGGTCGACGCGCAGGGCAACGTCGCGATGCCGTTCAACACCGAAGGGATGTACCGCGGCTACGCGCGCGTCGGTGAAGCGCCGGTGGTCGGCATCTATCGCGACGACGACACGGCCTGATCGTAGACCGCACGAGGAGGAGAGCCACGATGACTTCGAGCCGTAACCCGTCCGGCCTGGTGCTGCCCGAGCAGCGCGTGGTGGCCGTCGACGACCTGTCGGTCACGTTCCGCCGCGAAGGCGCGACGTTCGACGCGGTGCGCAACGTGTCGTTTCACGTCGATCGCGGCGAGACGCTCGCGATCGTCGGCGAATCGGGTTCGGGCAAGTCGGTCACCTCGCTCGCGCTGATGCGGCTCGTCGAGCATGGCGGCGGCGCGATCACGAACGGCCGGATCGCGTTCCGCCGGCGCGGCGGTGCGCTCGTCGATCTTGCGCAGGCCAGCGGCGCGACGATGCGCGGCATTCGCGGCGCGGACATCGCGATGATCTTCCAGGAGCCGATGACGTCGCTGAACCCGGTGTTCACCGTCGGTGACCAGATCAGCGAGGCGATCGCGCTGCATCAGTCGAAAAACATGTCGGAAGCGCGCGCGGAGACGCTGCGGCTGCTCGAACTCGTGCGCATCCCGGAGGCGCGCCGCGTGTTCGCGCGCTATCCGCACCAGCTGTCGGGCGGGATGCGGCAGCGCGTGATGATCGCGATGGCGTTGTCGTGCCGGCCCTCGCTGCTGATCGCCGACGAGCCGACGACCGCGCTCGACGTGACGATCCAGGCGCAGATCCTGCAACTGGTGCGCGGGCTGCAGGACGAAATGAACATGGGCGTGATCTTCATCACGCACGACATGGGCGTGGTGGCCGAAGTGGCCGACCGCGTGCTCGTGATGTATCGCGGCGAGAAGGTCGAGGAGGGCGAATCGGAGCGCATCTTCGCCGCGCCCGAGCATCGCTACACGCGTGCGCTGCTCGCGGCCGTGCCGAAACTCGGCTCGATGCGGGGCACCGATGCGCCCGGGAAATTCCCGCTGCTGAAGGTGGAGGGCGCGAGCGCGGCAGCGCCGGCGGCGTCGCCCGCCACCGCCGCGAACGACGAGGCGCAGCCGCCTGTCGATCGGTCTGCGGCGCCGATCCTGCGCGTGCGCGATCTCGTGACGCGCTTCCCGGTGAAGAGCGGCGTGTTCGGCCGTGTGTCGCAATACGTGCATGCGGTCGAGCGCGTGAGCTTCGAACTGCGCGCGGGCGAGACGCTCGCGCTGGTCGGCGAATCGGGCTGCGGCAAGTCGACCACCGGCCGTTCGCTGCTGCGCCTCGTCGAATCGCAGAGCGGCTCGATCGAGTTCGACGGCCGCGACATCAGCGCGCTGAAGGGCCCGGACCTGCAGGCGCTGCGCCGCAACATCCAGTTCATCTTCCAGGATCCGTTCGCGTCGCTGAACCCGCGCCTGACGGTCGGCTTCTCGATCATGGAGCCGCTGCTCGTGCATGGCGTCGCGAGCGGCCGCGAAGCGCAGGCGCGCGTCGACTGGCTGCTCGACAAGGTCGGCCTGCCGCCGGAGGCCGCGCGCCGCTATCCGCATGAATTCTCGGGTGGCCAGCGCCAGCGGATCGCGATCGCGCGTGCGCTCGCGCTGAACCCGAAGGTCGTGATCGCCGACGAATCGGTGTCGGCACTCGACGTGTCGGTGCAGGCGCAGATCGTCAACCTGATGCTCGACCTGCAGCGCGAGCTCGGCGTCGCGTACCTGTTCATCTCGCACGACATGGCCGTGGTCGAGCGCATCAGCCATCGCGTCGCGGTGATGTATCTCGGCCAGATCGTCGAGATCGGCCCGCGCCGCGCGGTCTTCGAGGCGCCGCAACATCCGTATACGAAGAAGCTGATGAGCGCTGTGCCGGTGGCCGACCCCGCGCGCCGGCATGCGCCGCGCCAGCTTGCGGCGGACGAGATTCCGAGCCCGATCCGCGCGGTCGGCGACGAGCCGGTCGTCGCGCCGCTCGTCGCGGTCGGCCCCGATCATTACGTCGCGACGCACCGCGTTGGCGGCGCGTACTGAAGGCATGCATCGCCACGCCGATGCGCGAGCTTGCAGGAAGTCGAAACCGAAACGCCCGTGAGGCGTCACCGATTCACCGATAGGAGCCCAGCAACATGACCAAGCAGCATTCGTTCCCGATGTTTCGTCCGCGCGCGTGTTTCGTTGCGCTCGCCGGCGCGTTCGCGCTGTCGGCCGCAGTGCCGGCGTTCGCGCAGCAGACCGCGGTGATGGCGGTGGATTCGACGTTCACGACGATGGATCCGTACGACGCGAACGACACGGTGTCGCAGGCCGTCGTCAAGTCGTTCTACCAGGGGCTGTTCGGCTTCGACAAGGACATGAAGCTCGTCAACGTGCTGGCGACTAGCTACGACGCGAGCCCCGATGCGAAGGTCTACACGATCAAGCTGCGCCAGGGCGTGAAGTTCCACGACGGCACCGATTTCAACGCGGCGGCCGTGAAGGCGAACTTCGACCGCGTGACCGATCCCGCGAACCACCTGAAGCGCTACAACATGTTCCGCGTGATCGAGAAGACCGAAGTGGTCGATCCGTACACGGTGAAGATCACGCTGCGCGAGCCGTTCTCGGCGCTGATCAACACGCTTGCGCACCCGTCGGCCGTGATGATCTCGCCGGCTGCGCTGAAGAAGTGGGGCCGCGACATCGCGCTGCATCCGGTCGGCACGGGCCCGTTCGAGTTCGTCGAATGGAAGCAGACCGACGACCTGAAGGTGAAGAAGTTCGCCGGCTACTGGAAGAAGGGCTATCCGAAGATCGACGCGATCGACTGGAAGCCGGTGGTCGACAACAACACGCGCGCCGCGCTGATCAAGACGGGCGAAGCCGATTTCGCGTTCCGCATCCCGTTCGAGCAGGCGGTCGACCTGAAGGGCAACCCGAAGGTCGACATCGTGGAGCGGCCGTCGATCGTGCAGCGCTACGTGTCGCTGAACATGCTGCAGAAGCCGTTCGACAATCCGAAGGTGCGGCAGGCGCTGAACTACGCGGTGAACAAGGAGGCGCTCGCGAAGGTCGCTTTCTCCGGCTTCGCGACGCCGTCGACCGGCGTGGTGCCGCAGGGTGTCGACTACGCGACGAAGCTGGGCCCGTGGCCGTACGACCCGGCGAAGGCGCGCGCGCTGCTGAAGGAAGCCGGCTATCCGAACGGCTTCGAGACGACGCTGTGGTCCGCCTATAACAACTCGACGTCGCAGAAGGCGATCCAGTTCGTGCAGCAGCAGCTCGCGCAGGTCGGCGTGAAGGTGCAGGTGCAGGCGCTGGAAGCCGGCGAGCGCGTCGCGAAGGTCGAGAGCGCGCCGGATCCGGCGAAGGCGCCGGTGCGGATGTACTACATCGGCTGGTCGTCGTCGACGGGTGAAGCGAACTGGGCGATCACGCCGCTGCTCGCCGGCGCGTCGGCGCCGCCGAAGCTCGTCAACACCGCGTACTACAAGAACGACACGGTCGACGGCGACCTGACGAAGGCGCTCGAGACGGTCGATCGCGCGAAGAAGACCGACCTCTACGCGGATGCGCAGAAGCAGATCTGGACCGATGCGCCGTGGATCTTCCTCGTGCAGGAGAAGATCGTGTATGCACGCAGCAAGCGGTTGCAGGGCGCATACGTGATGCCGGACGGCTCGTTCAATTTCGACGAAATCTCGCTGAAATGACAGTGGTGATGACGGCGGTTCGTCCGCCATGCGGTGCCGGCGGCGCAAGCCGCCGGCACGCTGATTCGATCGGTGCCCCATGCTGAATTTTCTCGTCAAACGCCTGTTCGGCCTGCTGCCCACGCTCGCGATCGTCGCGGTGCTGGTGTTCCTGTTCGTCCACCTGCTGCCGGGCGATCCGGCGCGGCTCGCGGCCGGCCCCGAAGCCGACGACGCGACGGTCGCGCTGGTGCGTGCCGATCTCGGGCTCGACCGGCCGCTGCCCGCGCAGTTCATGACCTTCTTCACGAAGATCGCGCACGGCGACTTCGGCATGTCGACGCGCAGCAAGCGGCCGGTCTCGACCGAGATCGGCGAACGCTTCATGCCGACGCTGATGCTGACGCTCGTCAGCATGGTGTGGGCGACGGCGTTCGGGATGGCGATCGGGATCGCGTCGGCGGTGTGGCGCAACCGCTGGCCGGACCGCCTCGGCATGACGCTGGCGGTGTCGGGCATCTCGTTTCCCGCGTTCGCGCTCGGCATGCTGCTGATGGAAATCTTCTCGGTGAAGCTCGGCTGGCTGCCGGTCGTGCCGGACGGCTCGTGGAAAAGCTACGTGCTGCCGTCGCTGACGCTCGGCGCCGCGGTCGCGGCCGTGATGGCGCGCTTCACGCGTGCGTCGTTCGTCGAGGTGCTGAACGAGGATTTCGTGCGCACCGCGCGCGCGAAGGGCGTGCACGAGCCGATGGTGGTGCTCAAGCACTGCCTGCGCAACGCGATGATCCCGGTCGTCACGATGATGGGGCTGCAGTTCGGCTTCCTGCTCGGCGGCTCGATCGTCGTCGAGGTCGTGTTCAACTGGCCGGGGCTCGGGCGCCTGCTCGTCGACGCGGTGACGATGCGCGACTACCCCGTGATCCAGGCGATCGTGCTGCTGTTTTCGCTCGAGTTCATCCTGATCAACCTGACCGTCGACGTGCTGTACGCGGTCATCAACCCGACCATCCGGTTCAAGTGAGGCGCGCATGAACGCGACAGTCCAGACCGCGGCGCCGGCCGCATCGACCGCGATCCGCACGCCGTGGCGCGAATTCTGGCGCAAGTTCCGCAAGCAGACCGTTGCGCTCGTCGCGGGCGGCTTCGTGCTGGCGCTCGTCGTGCTGGCGTTCGTCGGCCCGCACATCGTGCCGTTCGATCCGGAGAACTATTTCGACTACGACGCGCTGAATGCGGGGCCGTCGGCCGTGCACTGGTTCGGCGTCGATTCGCTCGGCCGCGACATCTTCAGCCGGATCGTCGCCGGCACGCGCATCTCGCTCGCGGCCGGCTTCTTCTCGGTCGCGCTCGGCGCGGTGATCGGCACGTTCTTCGGGCTGCTCGCCGGTTACTACGAAGGCTGGTGGGACCGCATCACGATGCGTGTGGCCGACGTGCTGTTCGCGTTCCCGGGCATCCTGCTCGCGATCGGCGTGGTCGCGATCCTCGGCAACGGGATGGTCAACGTGATCTGCGCGGTCGCGATCTTCAGCATCCCGGCGTTCGCACGGCTGGTGCGCGGCAACACGCTGATGCTCAAGCACATGACCTATGTCGAAGCCGCGCGCAGCATCGGCGCGTCGGACTGGACGATCATCATGCGGCACATCCTGCCGGGGACCGTGTCGTCGGTCGTCGTCTACTTCACGATGCGGATCGGCACGTCGATCATCACGGCCGCGAGCCTGTCGTTCCTCGGGCTCGGCGCGCAGCCGCCGACGCCGGAGTGGGGCGCGATGCTCAACGAGGCGCGTGCGGACATGGTGACGGCGCCGCACATCGCGATCTTCCCGAGCCTCGCGATCTTCCTGACCGTGCTCGCGTTCAACCTGCTCGGCGACGGGTTGCGCGACGCGCTCGATCCGAAGCTGGAGCGCCGTTGATGCGCAATTCACCGATGTGGACGGCGACGCTGCCGGCCGGGCCGCGCGGCACGATCGCCGACGTGGCGGGCGTGACGGTAGGCCATTGCACGCTCGATGCCGGCAACGTGCAGACGGGCGTGACCGTCGTGAAGCCGCATCCGGGCGACGTGTACCGCTGCAAGGTGCCGGCGGGGGTTGCCGTGATCAATGGGTTCGGCAAGAGTGTCGGGCTCGTGCAGGTCGAGGAACTCGGCATGCTCGATACGCCGATCGCGCTGACCAATACGTTCGGCGTCGGCGCGGTCGCGCAGGCGCAGATTCGCGCGGCGATCGCGGCGAATCCGCAGATCGGCCGCGACTGGTCGACCGTCAACCCGCTGGTGTTCGAGTGCAACGACGGCTATCTGAACGATATCCAGGCGTTCGCGGTCACGGCCGCGCATTACGACGACGCGTGCCGCACGGCGTCGCGTGACGTCGCACGCGGCGCGGTGGGTGCCGGGCGCGGGATGTCGAGCTTCGACCTGAAGGGCGGGCTCGGTTCGGCATCGCGCGTCGCCGTCGCGGCCGGGCGGCCTTATACGGTCGGCGCGCTCGTGCTCGCGAATTTCGGCCGGCTGCCGATGCTGACGCTCGGCGGCGTGCCGCTCGGGCGCATCGTCGCGCAACGGCGTGCGGTCGAGGCTGCGCACGCGGCACCGCCCGAGCAGGGCTCGATCATCCTGTTGCTGGCCACCGATGCGCCGCTCGATGCGCGGCAACTATCGCGGCTCGCGCGCCGCGCGGGCGCCGGGTTGGCTCGCACGGGCTCGGTTTACGGGCACGGCAGCGGCGACATCGCGCTCGCCTTCTCCACCGCTTACACGATCGCGCACGACGCGTCGACGGTCGCGCTGCCGGCCCTCGTCGCCGATGCGGCGCTCGATCCGCTGTTCATGGCCGCGGCCGAAAGCGTCGAGCACGCCATCGCCGATGCATTGCTGCAGGCCGTGACGGTCGCCGGGCGCGACGGCCACGTGCGGCAATCGCTGCGCGACGCGGTGCCCGATCTCGACTCTCTGCTCAACGCACACCGTCCCAACCATTCATGAAGATCCTGATTTCGACCGACATCGAGGGCGTCGCCGGCGTGTTCGCCACCGAGCAGACGCGCGCCGGCAATCCGGAATACGAGCGTGCGCGTCGCTGGATGACCGCCGAGGCGAACGCGGCGATCGAAGGCGCGTTCATGGGCGGTGCGCAGGCGGTGTGGGTCAACGATTCGCATGGCGGCTTCCGCAACCTGCTGCCCGACGGGCTCGATGCGCGTGCGCGTGTCGTGCTCGGCAAGCCGCGCACGCTCGGGATGATGGCGGGCCTCGAACAGCAGCCCGACCTCGTGTTCATGATCGGCTATCACGCGAAATCGCAGACGCGCGGCGTACTCGCGCACACGATCAACAGCTTTGCGTTCACGCAGGTATGGCTGAACGGCGTCGAACTCGGCGAAGCCGGGCTGTACGGCGCGCTGGCGCGGGAATACGGCGCGCACGTCGCGCTGGCCACGGGCGACGACGTATTCGCCGAGGAAACGCAGCCGCTGTTTCCGGATGCGCATTTCGAGACGGTCAAGACGGCCGGCGGCGCATCGAGCGGCGATACGCTCACGCCCGCCGCGTCGTGTGCGCGGATCGCGACGGCTGCGCGCGAAGCGGTCGCGCACGCGCTGTCGGCAGGTGTGCGCGCCGGCGCCCATCGGCCCGCGCCGGCCGCTTGCACGCTGCGCGTGCAGACGGCGGCGCTGGCCGACCTGTTCTGCGTGCTGCCGTCGCTGGCGCGCGTCGATGCAGTGACGCTGCGCTTCGACGGGCCTTCGGTCGAGCACGCGGTGCGCACGCTGAACAGTCTGTCGGCGATGTCGTTCATGCTGCGGTGATGCGGGTCAACGCCATGCTGCCTGCGCGCCGTGCGTCGTCAGTGGTCGCTGGCAGGGCGCGCGTTCGCGGCGAGCAGGAACGCTTCCATCGCCGCGACCAGCGCGAGCGGCGTCTCGTTCATCGGGTAGTGGCCCGCATTGCGCAGCACGTCGACGGTGGCGAGCGGATAGCGCCGCAGATAGGTGCGGGCCATCAGCGCCGCGTCGAACGCCGGATCGTGCTCGCCGATCAGCACTTTCACCGGATGGATGCCGGCGATCTCGTCGCTGAAATCCGTGTCGGCCCACGCGCTGAAGTACGCGCCGAACGCCGTCGGCGACGAACGGGCTGCCGAATACGCGGCTTTCCACTCGACCCAGGCGGCGGGCAGCCGGCCGCCGGTGCTGCGATCGATGATGGTCCGGCGATCGGCGACGTGGTTGGCGGCGCGTTCGAATAGCGCGCGCTTCTCCGCGTCGAACGGCAGGCCGCCGCACGGCACGGGCGTGATCGGCACCAGCGCGCGCACGCGCCCGGGCGCGATGACGGCGATTTTCTCGGCCGCCATCGCGCCCATCGAGTGACCGACGACGCTGAAGGTCGCGAAATCGAGCGCGTCGGCCAGCGCGAGCGCGTCGGCAGCGATCTCGTCGATCGTGTAGCGGCCCGCCGAGTCGCGCATGTGGCCGTAACCTCGGTAGTCCATGAATACATAGCTGAAGTGGTCACGCGACAGCCATGCTTCGACGGGTTCGAACGCATGGGCGTCGCCGAACCAGCCGGGCAGTACAAGAACAGGGTGGGGGCCGCTCCCCACGCGATGAAACGTATTCGGCATGTCCGCTCCGATGCAGTAAACCGGCCGATCAGGCCGACGGGTCTTGCGGCCGTCAGGTCGCGCAAGGGTGGAGCGGATCGTAAATCGCGCGAAGGAGACCCGCCTTCGATATCGGGTCATTGATGATGGAATTCGGGCCGTGAGAAATACGTTGCTAGATCCCTACGAAAACATTCCCCGGAGCGTGGTCGTGACCGCCAACGACTATGCGGCGGGCACGACGTTTCCGGAGCACGCGCACGGGCGCGGGCAATTCGCGTTCGCGTCGCGCGGCACGATCAGCGTGTCGACGCCGCACGGGCGCTGGCTGGTGCCGCCGCAGCGCGCGTGTTGGGTGCCGGCCAGCGTGCGACACGAAATGACGATGACCGGGCCGGTCACGATGCTCAACACGTTCGTGTCGGTCGACGCTGCGCAGGAGGCGGGCCTGCCCGAACAGTGCGGTGTCTATGGCGTGTCCGCGCTGCTGCGGCAACTGATCGACGATGCGATCGACCTGCCGGCCCTGTACGACGTCGACGGGCGCGCGGGCAAGCTGATGGCGCTGCTGGTCGCGGAAATCGCGACGATGCCGCGCCTGTCGCTGCATGCGCCGCTGCCGGCCGACGCACGGCTGGCGAAGGTGTGCCGGCATCTGTTCGCGTCGCCGTCGATCGCGGCCGATCTCGACCAGGTGGCCGCCGATGCAGGCGTGAGCCGTCGCACGTTCACGCGGCAGTTTCGTGCGCAGACGGGTGTGAGTTTTGCCGCATGGCGCCAGCAGGTGTGCATGCTCGCGGCGATCGCGCGCTTGAGCGACGGGCAGCCGGTGACGCGCGTCGCGCTCGATCTCGGGTACGCGAGCGCCAGCGCGTTCACGTCGGCGTTTCGCCGCATTCTGGGCGATACGCCAAGCCGCTATCTGGAGATTCGGCGCTAACCGGAGGGAGTCGGCGCACGCCAGGCCGGTGCGCCGGCTGCCGCAAAAAATACGCGCCTGCCAACTTCGGTCAGACGCGTTTAAAGGCACTCGGTCAGAAAAAATGCGCGTCCAGCCTGCGGGGCGGTGTCGCGCATTACAGGCGTAATTGTTGCTGATCGTGATTCAATTGCATGGTCGCGTTGTGGATAACGAAGAATACGCCGCATAACGCGCAAACGATATCCTGCCGAATCGACAAGTTGTGTGCAGTCGCAGCATGCGTTTCAATCGCGCGTTCGCTACAGGGGGCGGAAGCTCGCGATAACGGGCATCGGCACACATGGCCCGGCGCGATGCGCCGCAGCATCGAATGATGACGGCGGAACACGAAAAACGCCGCGTGGCGCGATGCCTGTCGGTATCGCGCCACGCGGCGGTGAGGTAGCGGGCGAAGCCGGCGTGCGGCGGCACGCGCGTCACACGTCGAAGAACACGGTTTCGTCCGGCCCCTGCATGCGGATGTCGAAGCGGTAGACGACCGGGCGGCCCGGCTGCGCGTCGCGTTTCGCGACGAGCGTCGTGCGGCGCTCGGCCGGCACGGCGTTCAGCACGGGGTCGGCTGCGTTCGCGGCGGCTTCGTCGTCGAAGTACACGCGCGTGAACGCGTGGGTGAGGATCCCGCGCATCATCACGGTCACGTTGATGTGCGGCGCTTCGTCGGCGGCGATGCGGCCCGGCTTCACCGTCTCGACGACGAAGCGCTGCTGCGCATCGGTGCCGGTGCCGACTCGCGCGAAGCCGGTGAAGCCGGATTTCGCGATGTCGTCGCGCGACGCGGGGTAGCGGCCCGCGCCGTCCACCTGCGTGAATTCGAGCACCGCGTCGCCGACGACGTTGCCGTCACCGTCGAACACCTGGCCGACGAGCAGCACGTGCTCGCCTTCGGCGTGTGCCGCAGCGATCGTCGGCGTGAACAGGCTCTTCAGGTCGTAGTCGTATTGCTGGGGGCACAGGCCGTATGCGAAGTACGGGCCGACCGTCTGCGAAGGGGTTTGCTTCAGCGTTGTCATGGTTCAGCGCTCCATCGGGGTGGCGTCGCGGCCGCGCAGCACGATGTCGAATTCGTAGCCGAGCGCATAGCCTTCTTCGGTGATGTCCATCGAGAAGCGCGAGATCAGGCGATCGCGCGCGGCCTCGGGCGTGCCCTGGAAGATCGGGTCGTACGCGAGCAGCGGGTCGCCGGGGAAATACATCTGCGTGACGAGACGCGAGCCGAAGTAATCGCCGAACAGCGAGAAGTGGATGTGATTCGGGCGCCACGCGTTCGGATGGTTGCCCCACGGGTATGCGCCGGGCTTGATCGTCAGGAAGCGGTAGCGGCCTTCGCTGTCGGTCAGGCAGCGGCCCGCGCCGAGGAAGTTCGGGTCGAGCGGCGCGTCGTGCTGGTCGACCTTGTGCACGTAGCGGCCGGCCGCGTTCGCCTGCCACACCTCGACGAGCGTGTTGCGCACGGGCTTGCCGCCTTCGTCGAGCACGCGGCCCGTGACGACCATGCGTTCGCCGAGCGGCTCGCCGTTCTTCACCGCGTTCTTCGTCAGGTCGTGGTCGAGCGCGCCGAGATCTTCGGCGCCGTAGACGGGCGCGTACTGGTCGCGGAGCTTCTCCTTCAGCGGGATCAGCGGGCGCGTCGGGCCGCGCTTCACGGACGAACGGTACTCGGGGTGGACATAGGCCGGATGCGACGGCCAGTCGCGCGGCGTGAGGATCGTGGGGGAATCCATCGGGTGTCTCCTGATAGGTATTTCGCGAAGGGGATGGCAGGACTTTAGCTAATCCGGAAAGTTATGCAAAATGACCTTTTTTCGCGAATCGCATAACTGTTCGTTATGTTCGACGCGCCAATGAAAATTCCGCCGGACAAGATGCCTGTCCGGCGGAAAAAGCGATCGGGCTTCGCGTCGTCGGTGACGACCCCGTGCACGGCCCTCCAGCCAGCCCGTCGCTGCTTTTTTGTGTTGTCGTTCTTGTTGTTGTCGGGTCTCCCTGAGCGCCTGTTATGACTGGCGGCCGGGATCGAACACGATCCCGTCGAATTCGAGTGCCAGCGTGCCGCTGCGCAGCAGTGCGGCCGGCGTCGCATCCCGGTCGGCGCCGAGCACGTCGCTCACGTAGTTCGCGCAGAACCCGCGCCGCGTCCGCAGGTTGAAGCGGTTGCCGAGCAGCGCGTCGATCCGCCGTTCAGCCGTTGAATGAATCCGGCGCTGCGCATCGGTGGTCGGTGCCGCGACGCGACGGGCCAGCGCGATGCGTCCGCCGTCGGTCCGGGCGACGAAGCGCGACAGCGGCGTGAGCTTCGTCCACGCAAACGCCGATTCGGCGATCACGGGCTCGTCGCCCGATGTGTCGACGACGATGCCGAAGCGATTGGCCCACGCACCCGTCGCGCCTGCCGCGTCGCGCGGCGCATTCGCCGGCACGCGGATGAACACGAGATCCCCGACGTGCGCGCTGGCGGCCAGCGTGCGGAGCGTGGCGAGCGGGATCGTGCGATCCGTGTCGCGGGCATCGCGCGGGGCGGTGTGATGCGATTCGTAGGCAGCGGTTTCGGTTCGGGTGGTCATTTCGGCTCCGTCGTTGAGTGACAGCACGGAGCGGATTATGCAGACAAGTATCTGAAAGTGTTCGTCTGCGTGCTCAGGTAGCCTAATATCTGACCTGTAGCATCATTTTTCGATACCAAAATGACCGAAACCGCCCAACTTATCGACATGCTGAAGCGCCAGTTGAAGGCGCAGGGCATGACCTACCGCGACGTCGCACGTGCGCTCGACGTCTCCGAGACAAGCGTGAAGCGGCTGTTCGCCAGCGGCCGCTTTACGCTGGAGCGGGTCGTGGAGATCGCCCAACTGCTCGGCTATACGCTGGCCGAGCTCGTGCAGGAGGCGTCCGCGTCGGCGCCGAGGCTGCACGTGCTGACCGAGCAGCAGGAGGCGCTGCTCGTGTCGGACGACAAGCTGCTGCTCGTCGCCGTGTGCGCGATCAATTACTGGACCGTGGAGGACATCGTGTCGGCCTATCAGGTGACGAAGGCCGAGTGCGTGAAATACCTGCTGATGCTCGACCGGATGAACGTCGTCGCGCTGTTGCCGGGCGACCGGATTCGCGTGCGCGTCGCGCGCGATTTCGACTGGCTGCCCGGCGGGCCGATCCGCCGTTACTTCCATGCGCACGCACTCGGCGATTTCCTCGACAGCCGCTTCGACGGGGAGGGCGAGACGATGACGTTCTCGCAGGGGATGCTGACGGAGGCTGCTTCCGCGGAGCTCGAACTGGAGCTGCGCCGGCTGCGCAGCAAGGCGGCCGCGCTCCATGCGGAATCGTCGTCCGCACCGCTCGCGCAAAAGCACGGCACCAGCTTGCTGATCGCGAAGCGGATGTGGGAACCGGCCGGTTTCCAGGCACTGCGGCGCCACGCGTGATGCAGTGTCGAGCGCTTGGGACTATCCGGAAAGTTATGCAAAATGGCACTTCATCGTCAATCCCATAACGACCCGTTATGAATAACCGTATCGCCGACGGCCGCGTCAAGTTCCGGCACCTGCAGTGCTTTCTCGCGGTCGCGCAGTTGGGCGGCGTGCAGAAGGCGGCCGAAAGCCTGTCGATCACGCAGCCGGCCGTCTCGAAGACGATTGCCGAACTGGAGGCGATCCTCGGCGTGAAGCTGTTCGAGCGTGGCCGTCAGGGGGCGCAGCCGACCCGCGAGGCGCAGCTGTTCATGCCGCACGCGAATGCGTGCGTGCTGGCGCTGCGGCAGGGCGTCGGGTTGCTCGCACGCGAAGGCGGGGCCGCCGCGGCGACGCTGGAAATCGGCATGCTGCCGACCGTCGCGGCATCGCTCGCGCCCGCGTTGATGAAGGCGCTCGCCGAGCGCTGGCCGCGCGTCGTCGTGCGGATCGCGACGGCCGCGAACGCCGATCTGCTCGAACGCCTGAAGTCCGGTGCGATCGAGTGCGCGATCGGGCGGCTGTCGGAGCCGGAGCGGATGATCGGGCTCGCGTTCGAGCAGTTGTACAACGAGCCGCTCGTCGCCGTCGTGCGCGCCGGGCATCCGCTGCTGTCGAGCGCGGCGCCGGCGGCCGAGCTTGCGCGCTATCCGGTCGTGCTGCCGCCGTACGGCACGCTGATCCGCCAGTCGGCCGAGCAGTTGCTCGGCGCTTGCGGCGCGCCGCCGCTGGATTCGTTCATCGAGGTGCTGTCGGTATCGGTCGCGCGCGCGCTGGCGCTCGAGAACGACGCGGTGTGGTTCGTGCCGCTCTATGCGGCCGAATACGATCTGTCGGCCGGTGCGCTGGCGCGCCTGCCGCTGCCGTCCGCGGGTACCGACGAGCCGGTCGGGCTCATTCTGCGCACCGATGCGCAGCCGTCGCCGGTCGCACGGACGCTGATCGATGCCGTGCGCGAGATCGCACGATCACGGTTCGGCGACAAGCGCCCGCACCGGACGCCACGCGCCGCGCGCAAGCCGGGTCGCGGCAATCCCTGATCCTTCGGGCCGGGCGGCAAGCCTGGCCCGGTTCCTGTCTCCGCTTCCGGACCGGCCATCCGGCCAGTAGCCGTCCTCGCGGTGCTTGGCATATCGTATCGTTTTTGGTACGATTGGTGTCAAGACGATGACGAGACAGCAGATCCAGGTCACGCTCGGCGTGCGGTTCTTTCGCACGGCCCGAGGCAACGAGCCGGTGCGCGAATGGCTCAAGGCGCTCGGGCAAGCGGAGCGAAGAGCGATCGGCGAAGAGATCAAGACCGTTCAACTCGGCTGGCCGCTCGGCATGCCGCTGGTCCGGAAGATGGCGCGGGATCTGTGGGAGATCCGCGTGATGCTGCCGGGGCGGAGCGCCCGCGTGCTGTTTACGGTCGTCGGCGACACGATGGTCCTGCTGCATGGCTTCTTCAAGCAGTCGCGGGCCACGCCGTCGGACGACCTCGACGTCACCGTCGCGCGCCTGAAGGCGCTGACGCACGCCATTTGAATTTCCGGTTGCGCCTGAACGCACCGTCTCCGACGGTCGGGCAGCCGGCAACGCCATGCACTGGAGTACGACTTGACGACCACGAATAATCCGCATATCGGCAGCGACTTCGATACCTTCCTCGAGGAGGATGGCCATCTCGAAGCGGCCACGGCCACCGCGATCAAGCGAGTGATCGCCTGGCAGATCGGGCAGGAAATGAAGGCGCAGCACATCACGAAAACCGCGATGGCCGCGCGGATGAAAACCAGCCGCGCCGCGCTCAATCGTCTACTCGACGAAACCGACACGAGCCTCACGCTGGCCACGCTCGCGAGTGCGGCCGCCGCACTCGGCAAACGGCTCAGCTTCGAGCTGGTGCCCGCCTGACGGGCGTGAAGAATGATGTGCAGCGGGGGGCGGTGAACGCCTGCGCGATGTGCCTGCGGATCCTTAGCGGTCGAAGGTTCGGCGGCGCGCGGCCACGAGTTCATCCATCGAGTATCGCTTAAGCCTCGTCGCAAACCGCTCGTTCAAACTGGGACGATTGCTGGTGAAACCTTAACTCTCGTTTTGGTCGCGGATTTCCAGGGCAGGCCATCTCAGGTCACGACATCCACGATGACGCGCGCAAATGCACGTGCGTCGCAGGATCGAGCAATCGGCTTCACAAGTGATGTAAGCGCGCTTGTCGCGCACGCATGGCTTGTTTCCGCACGAAACGACCATCGTCGACGAAGCGCGACTCGAACCCATCGACGACCGGACTGACCGACTCGTGATGATGATCGTTGCCGCGAATGCTGCGAGCTTGATTCATTTTTATTCCGATTTTCGAGGCTTTTCTAGCGATATTCAGGACGAATTTTCGAATTCGTCCGATTTTCATTGAGCCATCTTCTTTTTACACTCCGACAGCACTGTGAATAACACTTAGTTGGGCAAACGTTTGCGCGGAACGTCAGCTGCAGCGGATGTGCGAATAGAGGAAAACAATGAGCAGCTGCAGTAGGCACGGTCGAACAGCAGGACCCATCGCGTGGAGGTTCAATCGAAAGGTGGCGCTTCGTCGGCATGTCGTGAAGGCGATTTCCTGCCTTTTCGTTATTGGATCAACGACGACAACCTATGCTTCCAGTCTCGAGAATCTGGCAAGCGCGGCGCTTGCCGCCGATGCGGCATTCAGAAGTGCGGAGGCCGCTTGGCGCGCGGGTATCGAAAAGGCCCCGCAAGGGCGGGCGGGACTACTACCGCAGGTTGGCATACAGCAGGTGATTTATCGCAACGGAGTAAGGATTCCTGGGCAGACCATACCCGGCTATTCGACCAATGGTTTCACCCTGACGCTGAACCAGCCGCTCTTCAATTGGGCTGCCTGGGAAAACTGGCAGCAGGGGAAGCTTCTTGCGATGGATGCCGATCTCGCATTAGCGCAAGCGAAGCAGGATTTGCTGCTTCGTGTTTCTCTAGCCTATCTTGCTGCATTAAACGCGCAGGACGATCTTGTACTCGCCATTGGCCACCGCAAGGCCGTCGCGGAACAACTGGCCCTCGCGAAGCGCCGCTTTGCATTGGGCGATGCGACCATTGTTGATACGAACGAGGCGTTGGCCGGCTTCGACGCCGCACGGGCCGATGAGGTCGTGGCGCAAACGCAGCTCGATACAAGCTACGCCGCGCTCCGGAAGATTGTCGGCCGTCCTGTCGGCAGGGTAAACGGCTGGCGCGATGATGCACGGTTACCGTCCGTGGAGCCTGCAGACCTGGAACAGTGGATGAACACGGCCGCCACCGCAGATTACGGTGTGCGTAGAAAGATGATCGCGATCCAGCTTGCCGGTCGCGAGCGCAGCAAGGCACGCGCCGGCGACGCCCCCACTGTCGCCCTGGTCAGCAACATCAGCAATGGAAATGCGGCGTTTATCAACGGTCAGACGAACTTCTACACCGGCGCGAGTCGGGGCAGCTCTGGCTATGTCGGTATCCAGAATCGTTGCCGCTGACCGATGGCCTGATGACCCGCAGCAAGCTTCGTGAAGCGCTCGCACTGGAAGATAAGGCTCGCGAAGATTTGGACGATGCACAGCGCAGTGCCCGACTCACGGCCCACGACGCTTACTTGGGCGTCACGCGAGGATTGGCACAGACTGATGCGCTTGCTAGCGCGGTGCGGTCCGCCAAGGTCGCGTGGCGGTCGAATCAAACCGGCTACCGAGTCGGCGTTCGAGTGAACGCAGATGTACTCGACGCAGGAGACAAACTCTACCGGGCACAGCGCGATCTGGCGCGCGCTCGTACGGAAACGCTTGCACAAGCGCTGAAGCTGAAAGCGAGTACCGCCGATCTGGGCGAGGCCGACCTCGCTGCCCTCGACACGATGCTGGTTGAGAACATTTCCGCCCATGCACCGACCTCCGGCGCAGCGGGAGGGCACTAATGCATCAACTCATCAGGCGGCATCTGCTTATCGCAGCCGCGTTCGGTATCGCGTCAAATTTGCTTCTGCTTATGCCAACCATCTATCTGCTCCAGGTTTATGACCGCGTGCTGCCAAGCCAGAGCATTCAGACCCTGCTGATGCTCATGGCCTTCATGGCGATTGCAATCGGGATGAATCTGGGCGTCGATATCGCCCGCAGCCGAATTTTGTCCGACTTGGGCGTGCAGATTGGTAACCGGGTCGAGCGACTCGCCCTGCAGGCACAAATTTCTGCTCACGCCCATCGAGCACCTTCACGAGCGATCGCGAGTCAGGGCGATATCAATACGCTTCGGGCGTTCCTTGCGGGTTCCGGCGTGATAGCGTTTTTCGACGCCCCGTGGTTGGTGGTCTACGTGGTCGTCATCGGCCTTTTCCATTGGGCCCTGGCGCTGATTGCGGTGATCAGCGCACTGCTGTTGATTGGCGTTGCACTGGTCAACGATCGACTCACGCGGAAGGGTATCGAGTCTTACCTTGCGCGACAGCGAGAAGGAGATTCGTTGTACCAGCACATCATTCGCAATGCCGAAGTCGTGACCGCGCTAGGCATGGTGGATAACTTGGTGGGTGCGTGGGATGCACGCAAGCGCGACTACACTGACGCGCAGCGTGATGTGTCGGATCGCAGCGCGTTCTATCGCGATGTGACCAAGGGGCTGCGGCAGGCGATCCAGGTGATCATGATGGCCGCCGGCGCATGGCTCGTGATATCGGGCCATGCGACGCCCGGCGTGATGCTCGCCACGACAATCTTGCTCGGTAAGGCGCTGGCTCCCATTGAACAATTGATCGGTAACTGGAAGCAGGCAGGCGAGTTGCGCGAGGCATGGCCTCGTCTGGACGCACTGCTCGCCGCTCAGAGCGAGGCCGAGCCGATCGCCCTGCCACCGCCGACCGGTGAAATCCGTGTCGAACAGATTGCCTTCAGCGTGCCATCGCGAACGCCGGGGCTGGGGCGCCTACTGCTGCGTGGCATCAATTTCACGCTGGCCGCGGGCCAGACGTTGGTGATCACGGGGCCCAGTGCATCCGGCAAGTCAACTTTGCTGCGGGTCATTGCCGGGCTCTGGCGTCCGCAGGCAGGCACGGTGCGGCTCGACGGTGCCGATGTGGCGCAGTGGCCCAGACAATCTCTTGGTCGGTATCTCGGGTATGTGCCGCAGGATGTCGAACTGTTCGCGGGCACCGTGGCAGAAAACATTGCACGTACCGCGAAGCCCCTTCCGCTCGATTCGGTCGCGATCGTGCAGGCTGCACAGCGCGCGGGGGTTCACGAGATGATCTTGAATTTACCTGATGGTTACGAGACGCTGATCGGGGATGCCGGTGAGTTGTTGTCCGGCGGACAGCGTCAGCGGATCGCCCTCGCACGCGCATTGTACGGGGAGCCCGCTGTGCTGCTACTGGATGAACCTAACGCCAGTCTCGACACGCTGGGCGAAGCGGTGCTCGACCGCATACTGCGCCAACTGAAAGCCGATGGTGTGACCATCATCGCGGTTACCCACCGGCCATCGCTGCTCGCACTGGCTGACCGAATATTGCGGCTGAGAGACGGTCAAATGGAACAGCTTGAAATGCCGTCCGGACCGCAGCAGGCCGACTGCGGCCAGCACTCAGGGACCGGACAGGCCGACGATACAAGCGGAATGCCACTCGGTATAGATCTGGCTGCGCTGCAGGCGGGACGGTCCTCACTTCAGGCGGCCAAAGTGCCGACGGTCGAACCGGCCATGGAAGGAAACCGATGAGAACGTTCATGTCGTTGCATCGCATGAGCGAAGCCGTGAAACGCTTGTGGCCTGATTCCGTGACGTCCGGCACCAACACATTGCCGCTGCCGCGCCGGTTGATCGGCGTTAGTGTCGCAGGTGTTGTCGTGGGGCTGGGTTTGATGTGGGGTTGGGCTGTGCTCGCGCCTCTTTCCGGTGCTGTCGTCGCAGAAGGCGCAGTGCGCACCGAAGGCGAACGCAAGACAGTGCAGCATCTAGAAGGCGGGATCGTGAAGGAAATCCTGATCCGAGATGGTGATCGGGTGAAAGCAGGCCAGGTGTTGATTGTGCTGGACAACGTGGGTCCGGCGGCGGAACTGTCCGCATTGCAGGCGCAGTCTGACTCAGAACAGGCAAGGATCGCGCGACTTTCCGCCGAGCGCGAACTGAAGGAAACACTGTCGTTTCCGGCAACGCTTGAAAGTCGGCGCAACGATCCGCGCGTTGCCGAATTGCTGGCGCGCGAGTCCTCGCTTTTCATCGCACGCCGGCGTGCGTTCGTCGACCAGAGCGCGATGCTGCGCACTGAGCTTGCGCAGACACGACAGGAAATCGCCATCAGTGCGCAGTTGATCCAGACGATGAGTCGCAGTTACGACTTGGCGCGCCAACAGCGGCGGACCAACGAAACCTTGCATCAGGAGGGTTTCGTCTCTGAAACGAAGGTGCTCGATTTACAGCGGACCGAGGCCGACGCACTGTCGCGTGTCCAGTCTGGTTCGGCCGATCTAAGCCGCGCGAAACAGCGGCAAACCGATCTTGAACTTCGAATCGCGGGACTGCGTCACGAATATGTGAAGACGGCCGACGATGAGCTCAAGGAGGCCGCCACGCGCGCGATCCAGATCGGTGAGCGGCTTCGTCCGGCCCGCGATCAGTCGGCCCGGACCCGCGTGACAGCGCCGGTGGCGGGTGTGATCGTAGGACTGAAGGTGCACACGATTGGCGCGGTGGTCGCGCCTCGAGAGCCGATCGTCGACGTCGTCCCCGAAAATGCGCCGTTGATCGTCGAAGCGAACATCCGGCCGGACGATGTGCGGGAGATTGCGCCGGGAAGTCACGCTGACGTTCGATTGACGGCCTACAACTCGCGCACCACGCCAATGCTCGACGGCAAGGTCACTTACATTTCGGCTGATGCACTGATCGACAGCGATAAGCGCACGCGTTTTTACGTGGTAAGGGTCGAGGTACCGGCGCAAGCACTGGCGAAGGCCAACCGCCTTGCCAAGGAACCGGTCGCACTCGGGCCCGGGCTCCGGACCGAGGTGTACATCCGCACGCATGCGCGTTCAGCCTTCGATTACCTGCTCGAGCCGGTCAGGGACGGGATTCGTAAATCGATGAGGGATTAATTTGGCAACGCGATGCTGGAAACCGGACTAGCTAATTGCCGCGTAGCGACCGAGATTTAAGCCGTTAAGCACGATATATTTTAATGAATTCGGAGTGTGTCAGATCAACTCCGTAATCTGGTTGTTAGGCGCATTTTTTGACAGGAGTAGTACTGGTGAAAGCTGTAATAGCCGCCGCAGTGGTGACCGCCACCGTGGCAAGCAACATAAGTTATGGGCAGCCAGTACCGGCGTTCGACGCACCGGCTACGTTGCCGGGAAGTCTGCATTATGTGCAACCGGAGGCGGCGCCGCAGTTCCATCCCGCACTGAAAAGCAATTTGAGCTTCGCACAACAGGCTGGTTCGCTGAAAGCACAGTCCGTTTACCGGCAATTGGGTGAAGAGGTGACGCAAATGATATCTCGACCGAAAACGCCTATTGAGTTCGTTAATAATCTCAAGGTAATTTTTGGCGACGATATCCTGCTGAAAGATGCGTTCTATACCGGAGTCAATCTGAAGGATATTTTCAATCTCGAAGAGGTTAGCGTATTTGATGACGTCAGAGGCACGGATCGTCAGATTTCGATTTCTGGGAACGTGTCGGATTCAGTATTTCCGAGAATAAAGACATCGGAGTTTTTAGGGGGATCGGTGCCGGGTGCACGATTTGGGGGCGGGAAAACGATTCATCAATCAGGCATGGTCGCAGCGGCCTTGAACTTTGGAATGTACAAAGGCGGCCCGGATTTTGACGCTGCGATGAAAATTTTCGCGAACAAATTTGTACGTCTTCCATCTGAGCCTTTTCCTCACGGGGGGCCAGGTGCACCCACAGCACCTCATGGAAATGAAACATGGAGGTGCCAGCAGATAGATAGTCAATATGAGAAGACTATTACTATTGGATTCAATTCGGCTGGCAAGCTCTCAAATATTCTTATTGGAATAAAAAAGAATTGGGAGTGAGGAAGATAAAAATGAAAGCCTCTCTCAATCGAGATGCTCTTAAGGAGCTGGCTGATTTTTTTGGCCTGAACTCGCCTCCGTATAATGCAATTGTCGCCGCGGCAGAAAGATCCTCATTTCTGGCTGCCGAGTTGAATGCCTTTGCTAAATTGAAGGGTTGGGAGTTCGCCCGCGCAGAAGAAGGTAAAGGGGTTTGCGCCGATCCTAAAAATAAGATCATTGCCTTCGATCCTTCATGGAGCGAACCCGCAAACATTTTCGCCACTACACTAGCGCACGAACTCGGGCATGCGCTGCTGCTTGGGGGGACGGGCGGTTCGTTAGTACTGGACCCGGATCAGGCTGTCGCAAATGGTTTGACGAACGAAGGGGTGGCGCTACTTTCCGAATACATCGTCGCCATCCAGTTGGGGTTGACTGGTGGCGCGGCTGGCCACATGCACTCTGACTTATCCGACAGTCGGCTGACGCTGCAATTGAACCAATTGGCGCTGTCAGCGGGCATCGGTGTCAAAAATGTGACGTGGGGGGGCGCCGTCGCTCAGGTGCTTGCCAATCCAGGCAGGGCGTTTGTCGATGCTGCGGGGAAATACTATGGCACCCTCGCTCCGTCCGTTACTTAATGCGCGAACGACACTCAATATTATGCAAATTGGTGGATTATTAGGAACTCCAATATGAATCCGAATCTCGTAGGCAGGCAGAAGGTCCAGGGCCAA
Organism: Burkholderia sp. BCC0405; assembly: GCF_902833075.1. Lineage (NCBI taxonomy): Bacteria > Pseudomonadati > Pseudomonadota > Betaproteobacteria > Burkholderiales > Burkholderiaceae > Burkholderia > Burkholderia sp. BCC0405. Next base: position 322,769 of record NZ_CADFEO010000001.1, on the reverse strand, counting down.
ATGATCACATACACAAGTTTCTCGTCGATGATCAGCAGATATTCACGATTGATACGAAAAGTATTCCACTATTGAGCGGCGTATTCTGAGTGTATCAGATTAATTCCGTAACCTCGTTGTTAAACCTAGTTTTTTGAGAGGAGCAATACTGATGAAAGCCGTGACAGCTGCTGCGGTGGCAACCGCCACCGTGGCAAGCAACATAAGTTATGCGCAGCCAGTACCGGCGTCCGACGCACCGGCTACGTTGCCGGGAAGGCTGCAATATGCGCAACCGGAGGATGCGCCGCAGCTCCATCCCGCACTGAAGAGCAATTTGAGTTCCACACAACAGGCGGGTTCGCCAAAAGCACAGTCCGTTTCCCCGCAAGCGGGTGAAGAGGTGAAGCAAATGATATCTCGACCGAAAACGCCTATTGAGTTCGTTAAGAACCTCAAGGTAATTTTTGACGACGACCTTCTGCTGAAAGATGCGTTCTATACCGAAGCCAATCTGAAAGATATTTTCAATCTCGAAGAGGTTAGAGTATTTGATGACGTCAGAGGCACGGATCGTCAGATTTCGATTATGGCGAACGTGCCGGGTTCGGTAATTCCAAGAAGAAAAGTACCAGAAGATTTTGGTGGATCGGCTCCAGGTGCCCAGTTTGGGGGCGGAAAAACGATTCACCAATCTGGAGTGGTTACGGCTGTCATAAACTTTGGAATTTATAAAGGTGGTCCGGGTTTTGATGCAACCGAGAAAATATTCTCGAGGAAATTTGTTCGCGTCCCATCGATGCCATCTCCCCACGGCGGTTCGCTTACGGCTACAGCACCCCATGGAAACGAAACGTGGCGGTACGAGCGGGTAGACGGTCAAATGGAAAAGACTGTTACCGTTGGTTTTAACTCAGCCGGTGAGCTTTCTCGCGTTCTTATTGAATTTAAAAATAATTAAAGATAGGAGCGGTCAAAAATGACGGTGACACTGGAAGAAAAAGCACTTGAAAAGCTGGCTGACGGGTTCGGCTTGAATTCTGCGAAGTACAATGCGATTGTCGCGGCAGCAGGGAAGTCCCCATTTCTGGCTAACGAACTGAACGCATTTGGTAATTTTGAAGGCTGGGGTTTTGTGATTGGAGAGGAAGGCAAAGGGGTTTATGCCGATCCATCTGAAAGGGTCATTGCCTTCGATCCTTCATGGAGCGAACCGGAAACCATTTTTGCCACCACACTGGCGCACGAACTCGGACACGTGCTGTTGCCGGGCGGCATGGGTGGTTCGCCAGCACTAAATCCCGATCAAGCTGTCGCGAATGGTTTGTCGAACGAAGGAGTGGCGCTGCTATCCGAATACATCGTTGCCATCCAGTTGGGACTAACCGGCGGCTCGGCTGGCCATATGCACTCGGATTCATACGATAGCCGGCTGACGCTGCAATTGAACCAATTGGCGCTGTCAGCAGGCATCGATGTCAAAAATGTGACGTGGGGGGCCGCCGTCGCTCAGGTGCTTGCCAATCCAGGCACGTCGTTTGTCGATGCTGCGGGGAAGTACTATGGCACCCTCGCTCCGTCCATTGCTTAATGCGCGAACGACACTCAATATTATGCAAATTGGTGGATTATTAGGAACTCCAATATGAATCCGAATCTCGTGGGCAGGCGGAAGGTTCAGGGCCAAATGATCGCGTACACAAGCTTCTCGTCGATGATTGGCGGATATTTGTGATTGATGCGAAAAGTATTCCGCTTTTGAGTGGCGTATTCTGGGGGTATCGGATTTATTCCGTAACCTCGTTGTTGAACCTAGTTTTTTGAGAGGAGAAATACTGATGAAAGCCGTGACAGCCGCCGCGGTTGCAACCACCACTGTGGCAAGCAACATAAGTTATGCGCAGCCAGTACCGGCGTCCGCCGCACCGGCTATGTTGCCGGGAAGTCTGCATTATGTGCAACCGGGGGATGCGCCGAAAATGGCTCCTGTATTGACGAGCCATTTGAATTCCGCACAACAAGTTGGTTCGCCGACAAACCAGTCCGTTTCCCCGCAAGGCGGAGAAGAGGTTATGCAGATGATATCCATGCCTAAAACTCCCGTCGAGTTTGCTCAGAACCTCAAGGTCATTTTTGACGGAGATCTCCTGCTGCAAGATGCGTTCTATACCGAGGTCAATCTAAGAGATATATTCAGCCTCGAAAATGTCAATATTGACAACAGTATCGAAGAATCTGAGCAAAATATATCGATTTCGGGGAGTGTGTCCAGTTCGATCTTTCCGAGAATAAAGACGTCTGAATTATTTGGTGGATCGACTGCGGGGGCGCAGTTTGTTGGTGGAAAGATTGAACAATCAGGGGCAATCAGGGCCGGCTTGAACTTTGGAATGTACGAAGGCGGTCCGGATTTTTATGTTGCCACGAAAATATTCGAGAAGAAGTTTGTTCGCGTGCCGCCTGCACCGTCTCCCCATGGCGGCCCGGGTGCAGCAACAGCCCCTCATGGAAACGAAACGTGGAAATTCGAGCAAGTAGACGATAAAGCGGAAAGGGCAATTACCATCGGCTTCAACTCTGCTGGCAGTCTTTCTAGTGTTCTTATTCAAATAAAGAAAATTAATAAATAAGAGGGGTGAAAATGGCGGTTGCTCTCGAAAAAAAAGCGCTGGATAAGCTGGCTGAAATTTTCGGTCGACATTCTTCGTCGTATAACGAAATTATCGCTGCAGCAGAAAAATCTCCATTTCTGGCCGGCGAACTGAACGACTTTGGCCGTGACCCCGACTGGAGGTTCGTAAAGGGGGAGGCAAACAAGGGGATTTTTACCAATTTGTCCGACAAGGTGATCGCTCTTGACCCTACGTGGAGCGAATCAGCAGCCTTGTTCGCCACCACACTGGCGCACGAACTCGGGCATGCGCTACTGCTTGGGGGGACGGGCGGTTCGTTAGCACTGGACCCGGATCAGGCTGTCGCGAATGGTTTGTCGAACGAAGGGGTGGCGCTGCTATCCGAATACATCGTTGCCATCCAGTTGGGACTAACCGGCGGCTCGGCTGGCCATATGCACTCGGATTCATCCGATAGCCGGCTGACGCTGCAATTGAACCAATTGGCGCTGTCAGCGGGCATCGATGTCAAAAATGTGACGTGGGGGTCCGCCGTCGCTCAGGTGCTTGCCGATCCAGGCGCGGCGTTCGTCGATGCTGCGGGGAAGTACTATGGCACGCTCCCGCCGTCCATTGCCTTACAATTGACCTATACCCAATATTATGCGGCTTGGTGGATTCTTCAGCATTCCGGTATGGATCCGAATCTCGTGGACTGGCAGAAGGTCCAGGGTTCAACGATCACATACACAAGCTTCGTCGTCGATGGTCAGCAGGTATTCACGATTGATACGAAAGGTATTCCCCTATTGAACGGCGCATGGGTGATGGTGAATGGCGACCTTTCGTTGAAAGGTGCTGTGACGACGACCCTTTTTGGTTCCAATGGTCAGATCCAGGAACAAGCGAAATTCGACTATACGGGATTCAAGTTCCAAGACGTGTTTTTTGGTGCCGACGGCAAGGCAGCCCAGCGGTACGACTTCAGGCTCGACACGAGCTATACGAAGTACGATTTCAGCGCGGATGGCTCGCAGACCGCGACGTTGTATGGCGCGAGCGGAAAGATAACCGAGTACGCGAAGTTCAATGCCAACGGCTTCAAGACGCTGGCCATCTTCTACGGAGGCGATGGCAAGGCCACGCAGCAGTACATCTTCAATCTGGATAAGAGCTACACGAAGTACGACTTTGCCGCCGATGGCTCCCAGACCGCGACGCTGTACGGCACGACCGGCCAGATGACCGAGTATGCGAAGTTCAACGCCAATGGCAACAAGACGTTGGACATCTTCTACGGTGCTGACGGGAAGGTCACGCAGCAGTACAACTTCAACCTCGACAAGAGCTACACGAAGTACGACTTCGCCGCCGACGGCTCCCAGACCGCGACGCTGTACGGAGCGACCGGCCAGATAACCGAGTACGCGAAGTTCAACGCCAATGGCAACAAGACGCTGGACATCTTCTACGGTGCTGACGGGAAGGCCACGCAGCAGTACAACTTCAACCTCGACAAGAGCTACACGAAGTACGACTTTGCCGCCGATGGCTCCCAGACCGCGACGCTGTACGGCGCGACCGGCCAGATAACCGAGTACGCGAAGTTCAACGCCAATGGCAACAAGACGCTGGACATCTTCTACGGTGCTGACGGCAAGGCCACGCAGCAGTACATCTTTAATCTGGATAAGAGCTACACGAAGTACGACTTTGCCGCCGACGGCTCCCAGACCGCGACGCTGTACGGCGCGACCGGCCAGATAACCGAGTACGCGAAGTTCAACGCCAATGGCAACAAGACGCTGGACATCTTCTACGGTGCTGACGGCAAGGCCACGCAGCAGTACAGCTTCAACTTGGACAAGAGCTACACGAAGTACGACTTCGCCGCCGATGGCTCCCAGACCGCGACGCTGTACGGCACGACTGGCCAGGTTACCGAGTACGCGAAGTTCAACGCCAACGGCAACAAGACACTGGGCATCTTCTATGGTGATAACGGCAAGGCTACGCAACAGTACAACTTCAACCTGGATAAGAGCTACACAAAGTACGACTTCAATGCCGACGGCTCGCAAACGGCGACGTTTTTCGGCGTCAATGGTCAAGTGAGCGAGTATGCGAAATTCAATGCAGCCGGTGTCAAGACGCAGGATATCTTCTTTGGCGCAGACGGGAAGGCAACGAAGCAGATTGATTTCAATCTCGACGGAAGCTATGCCTCTCACGTCTTTAATAGCGATGGCTCACAGTTCGCGGCGCTGTTCGGCACCAAGGGCCAGATGATCGAATATGCGACCTTTAATGCCGGCGGATTCAAGACGCAGGATATATTTTATTCCAACGGAAAGGCGACAAATCTTTACAATTTCGCCGTTGACAATAGTTTCGTCGCTCACACGTTCGACGGATCAGATGAAATGGTCGCGCTTTTTGGTGTCAACCATATCATCTACGACTATTACAAATACACGTCCGGCAAGCTCTTTGAACGTGATCTTTTCGATAGTCTCGGGCGTCAGATCGAAGCCGATCGTTTTAGTACTTCAACAGGCAAGCTTACTGGATTCTCGAAATTCTCATACAACAGCGATGGTACGTACAACGCTAACAGTTATGATTTATCGGGGCACTTGACTGCGAGTTCAAAATACTCCGGTGACGGAAACCTGATTCAAAACAATACCATCTACATTCCCGGTAGTAGTGGCTTCCCCTTTGCTCAATTGATCGGGGGTTTCCAGATTTGATTGATTCAATGTATGCGCAGGTGTGTTTTGTCCAGGGTATACCTGCGCGTCTCTTGACGAAATTAACCGACATTCACCATTCGGAGTTTGGATTCTCATGAAGGCGAGAAAATTAGCCGGTTTGTTCTTCGCGGTTATGTTGTCGACGGGCTTCGAATCGATCACGTTAGGTTATGCTGAAGAAGCTCCGCGTCCTGAACTTGGGTGCCAGATACGTCAGGCTGACGGGTACCCGCTTGACATTGCGGATCTGACGTTTCAGCAACGACTTTTGAACGCCCGTTGCATAAATGCATCCGCGCGCGCGAAGCAAATAGAGTTGAGGCAATTAAGAAGTGAGCGACAAACCATCGAAAATATTAAAAATACCCGTCGAGCGGAAGAGGATTTTTCGAGATTAGGTTTTGGCATGCCAAGGAACCCTTATCTGCCCCCATCGCGCGCAATGTCGATTCCCTGAGGCAGAGGGGTATGAGTGACATGCAACTACAAGGTGGAAGGGAAGTGGTGAATCCAATTTTTACTGCAATCGTGTTCTTTTGACACACGCTGAGTGTGCCGGAGCGATTCCGGAGTTTTGATGTTAAATATGGTTTTTTAGAGGAGAAAGACAAATGAAGCCTGTAACAACAACTGCTGATGTGACCGCCGCGGTGGCAAGAAGTTTGAGTATCGCGGAACGGCAGGTTCCACAGGAGTTATCTGGGGAAATCGCCAGTAACCTGGGTTATGCGAAGCCGATAACCCCATCAGAAGTGCCTCCAGCAATGACGAGCAGTTTGAGCTACGTGCGCCCTGTGACTCCGGTAATTTCATCTATCACTTCGGGGCTTGATGAGTAGGGGGCGATATTGTGACCCTGCCGAAGTGCACGATGGAATTTGCAGCGTCATTCATCGGGTTTTGTATCAAATGAAAAAATTGCACTTTGCATAGCTGTTGAGAGCACTGCGCTGCAAGTGACCTGTGCGAATTTGGCATTTGATCAGATGCCACTTCGCACGTCCCGAGTTGCCGCATATCGTCGATAAACTGGTGATCCGCGCGACGTGTGACCGTAGCGGTGGGTGTGGCAACGACGCGCCGTGGAGTTGACGTCGGGCTTCGCCGCGTCGAAGTCTGTGACAACATCCGTACGTTTCGTACAAGCTGAGAAATGATGGGAATTTTTTTCGTTGCAGCCCATCCTGTTTTTCGAAGACTCGAAAGTCCGGCGCAAAGGGGGGCGTTCATGTAGACAGCTTTCGTTTGCAAACGGTGACGACTGCATTTTGCTCTACGACTCGCGAGCCATCCGTAGATAGAGCAGCGCACCGCCCGCGAGCAGCAACGGGCACAGGATGTACCAGCCGGTCGCCAGGAACAGCCCGGCGACCGCGACCAGCGAAATCCATGCGCAGCGGTAAGCGATGCCGCCGCGCGGCAGCAGTTTCAGCGCGGCGGCTGCGCCGAGCCCATACACCATCACGAAACATCCGGACGTGACGAGCACGAGCGGCTTCGGCCCGACGTCCGTCAGCGTCGTCGCAGCCAGTGCGACAACTGCGAGCGTGGCGATCACGCCGAGACTGCGGCGCGGCACGCCGCCGACCTGGCTGCCTTGCGCGAGCCACGCGGGCAATGCGCCGTCTCGCCCGAGCGCCGCGCCGAGCTTGGCCGCGCCCGCGAAATAGGCGTTCATCGTGCCGAGCGTGAGCAGCACCGCGGCCGTGGCCGCCAGCACCTGCGCATGACCGCCGATGCCGCCCGCGATCAGTTCCGCGAGCGGCGCGCCCGATGCGCCCGCGGAAGGCCCGAGCACCGTCACGCTCGCGGCAGCAACCGACAGATACAGGAACCCGACCACCACGACCGCGATACCGGCCGAGCGCGGCATGTCGTGCGCGGGCCGGCGGAATTCGGCCGCGAGATGCGTGATCGCTTCCCAGCCGGCGAAACTCCACACGAGCAGCGCCGCAGCCTGGCCGACCGCCAGCCAGCCGTGCGGCGCGAACGGATGCAGGTTCTCGGTGCGCGCATGCGGCGCGGAGGCGAGCACCGCGGCGAGCAACAGCGTGACGAGCAGTGCCGACAACACGAGCTGCATGCGGCCTGACACGGTGACGCCGAATGCATTCGCGGCCGACACGATCGCGATCAGCGCGGCAGCCGTGACGACCACGGTCGTGTGCCCGCCGCCCGTGACGGCCGCGACGTATGCGCCGCCGAACATCGCGGCAGCCGGCGCGCCGGCCGGTACCGCGAAGTAGAAGCACCAGCCGACGATGGCCGCGGCCTTCGGGCCGAATGCACGCCGGGCGTAGGTCGAGACGCCGCCTGCGTCGGGATAGCGCGCGCCGAGTGCGGCGAAGGTGGCCGCGAGCGGCCCGGACAGCACGACCAGCGCGGCCCATGCGAGCAGCGAGGAGGGGCCCGCGACTTCGGCGGCCAGCGCGGGCAGTGCGATCACGCCAGTGCCGAGCACCGCGCCGATATAGAGCGCGGCGCCCTGGAAAATTGTCAGTGAGCCCGCGCGATGAGCGGCGAGCGAATCGGCATGCGAGGGCATGGACAGCAGTCTCCGGAAGTCTTGTCGTGTTCGAGCGCGAGCGTCCGCGCGGAAAATCGTTCGATGCTACCCGAACGCAGGCGGTAGCGCGGCCCGGCGATCAGTAGTCCGTGCGGGCCGCGTGTCAGCCAATGTCAGTGGTGGCGTGCGAGCCGCAAGCGGGCATCCTCGCGCGCCGCGGGCGACAGTTCGGGCGCGTAGTGGAATGCCCCCGACACCAGCGATGCGACCGGCACGCCGTCACGGAACAGCACGCGATTGCCTGCCAGCGCCGGCACCTTGTCGCCGGGCAGCAGCGTGCCGGCAAGATTCAGCGGATCGGCGCCCGTCACGCACACGGTCTGTCCGTCGCCCGGTTGCCGCCGCAGTTCGCGCAGGATCGGAATCGCTTCGGGCAGCGCGAACTGCTCGCCCGCGAGCCCGGCGACGAAGCGTCCGCCGCGAATCTCGCCGCGCGCCTCGAGGCGCTGCAGGACACGCACGAGTTCGCGCCAGCTCGGCAGCCAGTCGGCTTCGCGTTCGAGCAGCCGCCAGAACACGACGCCGTAACGGCGCAGCAGCGTCCATGCGATGTGTTCGAGCGCATCGGGGTCGGTTGCGACCTGGCCGCGTTTCGGCACGGGCGCCTCGTCCGGCGGCGCGTGACGTTGCACGAGCGCCCAGCGGCCCGCGTCGTCCATCCCGCCGATCAGCGCGCCGCCGCGCCGTGTGCGTGGCGCATAGGTCGCGCTGCGCTTGACGGCGGGCTTCAACAGCGCGCGCAAGCCCGCGTAGCTGTCCGCATTCACGAGGCCGGCGGACACGAGTTCGCCGAGCGCCTGTTCGAGTTCGACCGGCAGCATGTGCAGTTCGTCGAGCAGCGCGTCGAAGAACATCGCGCCGTGCGCGACGAGCGCGTCGCGCACCTGGGTGGCCCGCGCGGACAGTGCCGGTTGCGCATCGGGGTCGCGCAGCGCCTGCCACGCGGAAAGGTGACGGCGCGGCAGCAGTACGATCGGTGTCGTCTTCACGGGCGTGCCGGCCGCGCGCGCCGGCGCGCCGATGCGCGTCCACACGAGCTTGCCGGAGCGGCACAGCTCGTCGAGCCCGCCTGCCATGTAGTCGGTGAGCCGCGCGGGCAGCAGCGCGTCTTCCCAAGCGCTTGCCGCGGCCTCGTAGCCTTCGAGCTGTTCGACCACGGCCGCGAGTGCGTCGCGGCCCGTGCCGCGCGTGTCGGGCGTCAGGTGCTGCCAGTGGAACAGGAAGCGCATGAAATCGGCGCGCTCGACCGGCTCGATCTCGCGGCGCAGCCGCTTCACCGTATAGCGATGAATGCGCGCAAGCAGATGGCGTTCGCACCATTCGTCCGTCGTCGCGCCCGGCGTGAACCGGCCGCGCATCACATAGCCTTCGCGCTCCAGCGCCGCGAGTGCCGTCGCAATCGACGCAGGCGGCAAGCCGAGCGGTGTCGCGATCGCGTCGAGCGCAAGCGGGCCGAAACCGGTGAGCCGCGCGCGGATCACGTCGACGAGTGCGGCATCCGCTTCCCACGGTTGCGCGCAGGCAGCCGGCACCTTGAGCGCCGGCTCGGTGTGCGCGTCGGGATGCAGCGCACGCAGGCACACGAGCCGTTCGACCGGCACCCACAGGGCGGCACCGTTCGGCGCGACGAGTTTTGTTGCGCGGCGGCGTTCGGCGAGCGTCGCGAGCCGGTCGGGCCAGCCTTCGTGTATGCGTGCTTCGCTATCGGCGATGCACGCGAGCGTGAGCAGCGCGTCGTGCATTTCGTCGGCATCGCGCACGAGCGGCCATGCTTCGTCGCGCACTGCGTCGATTGCGTCGGCGTCGAGCGCGCCGAGATCGTCGGCCGATTCGGGATCGCTCCAGCGGCGCGACTGCACGGCCTGCGTGCGGCGTTCCTCGAGCGGTGCATCGTCGAGGAACGCATAGGGTTTCGCGTTCAGGATCTCGGCCGCGAGCGGCGACGGCGCAGGCAGGTCGCGCGCGACGAGCTCGATCGCGCCGCTTTCGATCCGGCGCAGCAGCGCAAGCCAGCCATCGGAGTCCATCGCGTCGTGCAGGCAGTCGTCGAGCGTCTGGTCGACGAGCGGGTGATGCGGTATCTCGCGCTCGCCGACAATGTTCTCGAGGCACGCGACCTGATCGGGGAACACGGTCGCGAGCAGGTCCTCGCTCTTCATCCGCTGCAGTTGCGGCGCGGTGCGCTTGCCGCCGGTGAAGCGCGGCAGCGCGAGCGCGGTCGTCGCGTTCCAGCGCCAGCGCACACCGAACATCGGCGCGTCGAGCAGGGCCTGGACCAGCACGTGCTCGGCGCTCGCCGGACGCAGGTAGCGCCACACTTCGTCGAGTGCGAAGCTGTGCGCGAGCGACAGCGACAGGATGATCGCGTCGTCGGTCGCGGCCGCCTGCAGCTCGAAGTTGAAACTGCGGCAGAAGCGCTTGCGCAGCGCGAGCCCCCACGCGCGGTTGATGCGGCTGCCGAACGGCGAATGGATGACGAGCTGGGTGCCGCCCGATTCGTCGAAGAAGCGCTCCATCACGAGCGTGTCCTGCGTCGGCAGTGCGCCGAGCGCGGCACGCGTGCGGGCGAGATAGTCGGTGATCTGGCGGGCGGCGTCGGGCGACAGGTGGAGATCGTCGACGAGCCAGCGCAACGCCGGTGCGAGGCGGCTGTCGGCCGGGCAGGCAGGGGCGGCACGGGCGCCGTCGTTTCGTACACTGATCGCGGCTTCGGCTTCGGCTTCGGCTTCGGCTTCGGCTTCGGCTTCGGCTTCGGCTTCAACACGTCGCGTCGATTTTGCACCGCCCTTGGTCCTGGCTTGGGTCGTCGCCTTGACTCCAGCCGCCGTCTTCCCGCCAATGTCGACGTCAGTGCGCTTGCCGCCTCCGGCATGCCCTTGCCGGTCGCCTTCGGCGAGCAGTCCGTCGAGCCGCGCGCGCAGCCGGCCGACCGCCGCCGACAGCTCGTCGCTGCGCCCCGGCGCCTCGCCGAGCCAGAACGGGATGTTCGGCGACTGCCCCTGCGCGTCCTCGACGCGCACGCGGCCCGTTTCCACGCGAATGATCCGGTACGACTGGTTGCCCAGCTGGAACACGTCGCCCGCGAGGCTCTCGATCGCGAAATCCTCGTTGACCGTGCCGACCTGGATGCCCTGCGGTTCGAGCAGCACCGCGTAGTCGGCCATGTCGGGGATCGTGCCGCCCGACGTGGTGGCGGTCATCATCGCGTTGCGGCGCCCGCGCACGGTGCCGCCGACAATATCGCGATGCAGGTAGGCACCGCGCACGCCGCGCCGGCTCGTGAAGCCTTCGGCGAGCATCTTCATCACTTCGTCGAAGCGCTCGCGCGTCAGCCGTGCGTACGGCGCCGCGCGTGTGAAGCTCGCATACAGCGCGTCTTCCTGCCACTCCGTGCACGCCGCTTCGGCAACGATCTGTTGCGCGAGCACGTCGAGCGGCGCTTCGGGAATGCGCAGCGTGTCGAGTTCGCCGCGCTGCACGCAATCGAGCAGCGCGGCGCACTCGACGAGTTCGTCGCGCGACAGCGGGAACAGCCGGCCTTTCGGTACGCCGCCGACATGGTGCCCGGAGCGGCCGACGCGCTGGAGGAACGGTGCGATCCCGCGCGGCGAGCCGACCTGGCAGACGAGATCGACGTCGCCGATATCGATGCCGAGTTCGAGCGATGCGGTGGCGACGAGCAGCTTCAGTTCGCCTCGCTTCAGGCGCTGCTCGGCGTCGAAGCGGTGTTCCTTCGCGAGGCTGCCGTGATGGGCGGCGATCGCTTCCTTGCCCAGCCGGTCGGCGAGATGGCGCGCCATGCGCTCGGCGGTGCGCCGTGTGTTGACGAACACCAGCGTCGTGCGATGCGCGGCCGCGAGCCCGGCGATGCGGTCGTACACCTGTTCCCACACGTCGGTTGCCATCACGGGCTCGAGCGGCACGTTCGGCAGTTCGAGCGCGAGGTCGCGCTCGCGCGTGTGGCCGGTGTCGACGATCGTGCAATCGCGCGGCGCATCGGTCGGGCCACCTACCAGGAAGCGCGCGACCGCGTCGATCGGCTTTTGCGTGGCCGACAGCCCGATCCGCGGCAGCGCACGTCCGGCCAGCGCGTCGAGACGCTCGAGCGACAACGCGAGATGGCTGCCGCGCTTCGACGACGCGAGCGCATGGATTTCATCGACGATGACCGAGCGCACGCTCGACAGCATCTGCCGCCCCGACGTGGACGACAGCAGCACGTACAGCGACTCGGGCGTCGTGACGAGGATGTGCGGCGCGCGCTTGCGCAGCGCGGCGCGCTCGGCCTGCGTCGTGTCGCCGGTGCGCACGGCGGTGCGGATCGCCGGCACCGGCAGGCCGAGTTGCGCGAGCGATTCGGCGATGCCGGCAAGCGGCGCATCGAGGTTCACGTGGATGTCGTTCGACAGCGCTTTCAGCGGCGACACGTACACGACGAGCGTCGCGTCGGGCAGCGTGCCGTCGTGCGCCAGCGCATCGCGCACCAGATCGTCGAGCGCGCACAGGAACGCGGTGAGCGTCTTGCCGGAACCGGTCGGCGCGGCGACCAGCGTCGAGCGCCCGGCCTTGATGTGCGGCCACGCGAGCACCTGCGCGCCGGTGGGCGCGGCGAACGTGCGCCGGAACCACGCGGCGACGGCCGGGTGGAACACGTCGAGCGCACTAGCGGCAGGGCGGGTAGCGGTGACGTTCATCGGAGCGTTGAAATGGGGTGCAAGCGGGGTGCAAGCGGGGTGCAAGCGCGCGGAGGGCGCGCGCACGAATCGAATCGTCAGTGTGCCAGACGCCGCGCGGGCGTGCCGGGCACGCGTGTCTACGATTCGAATTCAGGTGGGGGGCCGTCACCGCACTTTCAACGAACGGAAAGTTGCATGTGCGCTGGCACGCCGATCGCGCGCCGAATTGCGTCAAATTGTGTCAAATCGCAACTAAACGCGATTCAGCCAGCCGAGCCAGTGCTCGAGCAGCGGCGCGCGCGACCACAGCGACTGCGCGAGCCACAGCGTGCCGCCCCATGCGGCGGCCACGACGATCAGGTCGCAATGCCCGCTGTTCCACAGGTTGAGCGAGTGACGCCGCCAGATCCACGGCACGCCGAGCGGGTTCGGCCAGTCGGCGAGCAGGTGCATCAGGCCGCCGCATGCGAAGCCGAACAGCGGCGCGGCCCACAGTGGATGCGGATGATGGATGAGCCCGTGCCACCCGAGCGCAAGCAGGGCGATCCAGCCGATGCCCCAGTGCGTGATGGTGCGATGCGTGACCCACAGGCGGCGCTTGCGGCTCCACCATGCGACTTCGAGCCAGTCGGGCGCGGTGCCGCCCGCGACGCCCGCCGCGAATGCGGCGAACAGACCCGAGTGCCACGGGCCGGTCGCACCGGTTTGTGCGACGAGGACGGCGGCGGCGACGCCGGCCGCGATGCCGGACGCATGATGCGCATTGTGTGATGCCATACGAAGCGAGACGAAGAAACGTGAAGCGGGGCGTGCAAGAAAAATGATGCAGCGCGAAAGCGGGGCGCTATCTTCGCAGATCGGCCCGTGCCGCGGGAGGGACGTTTGCAGATTTTTTTGCGAGCGCCACGTGGCCCGCTGCGCGGTTCGCAACTTTCGGTTTTGTGCGCCGCGTGATGACGCGCATCGGACGCCATTTCGGCCGATCCACATGCATGTTCGGAAGCCGCAGTGTGACCGGGCGCACACAACGGATGTGCTTTCGTTGCACGCGCCGTGTTCGACCCTTTTTGTCCCCGTATACTACGAAACCGGATGTGGCCGTCGGCGCGCCAGCGGCCATGAGCGGAACAGGTGCTTTTTTTGTCTGAAGGAGATCCACATGGGGGACATGCAATGACTACGCTGAATCGCTTCAAATCATCCGCTGTCGCGCTCGCGACGGTGGCCGGCATCGGTTTCCTGCCGAACGCGCCCGTCTATGCGAAGGGGCCGCAGCCCGCGGTCCTGACGAGCTCGGCGGTCGCGGTGGCCGACAAGTACAGCGCGGATGCCGCGGAGCGGATCTTCAAGGAAGGCGGCAACGCGATCGACGCGGCCGTCGCGATCGCATTCACGCTCGCCGTCACGTATCCGGAAGCCGGCAACATCGGCGGTGGCGGCTTCATGACGATCTACAAGGACGGCAAGCCGTACTTCATCGACTACCGCGAGCGTGCGCCGCTCGCCGCGACGAAGGACATGTATCTCGACAAGGACGGCAACGTCGTCAAGGGCATGAGCCTGTACGGCCCGCGTGCGGTCGGCGTGCCGGGTACGGTCGCGGGCATGTGGGAAGCGCAGAAGCGCTTCGGCAAGCTGAAGTGGAAGCAGGTGCTCGCGCCGGCGATCCACTACGCGCGCGATGGCTTCGTCGTCGACGAACAGCTCGCGCAGCGCGGCGTCGACGCATCGAAGGAGTTCGGCGGCAAGACCAACTTCGACAAGTATTTCTCCGGGCTGAAGGCCGGCGTGAACTTCAAGCAGCCAGATCTCGCCGATGTGCTGACGCGAATTTCGAACGACGGCGCGGAAGGTTTCTACAAGGGCAAGACGGCCGAGCTGATCGCCGCGTCGATGAAGACCGGCGACGGCAACGGGCTGATCACCACCGAGGATCTCGCGCAGTACCGCGCGGTGTGGCGCCAGCCGGTGCAGGCGAAGTGGAACGGCTATGACGTGATCACCGCGCCGCCTCCGAGCTCGGGCGGCATCGGCCTCGTGCAGCTGCTGAAGATGAAGGCCGACCTCAAGCAGGACTTCGAGGGCGTGAAGCTCAACTCGCCGCAGTACATCCACCTCGTCGCGGAAATCGAGAAGCGCGTGTTCGCCGATCGTGCGCAGTATCTCGGCGATCCGGATTTCTACAAGGTGCCGATCGCGCAGCTGACCGACGACGCCTACATCGCGAAGCGGGCGGGTGAAGTCAACCCGAAGGAGCCGTCGGATACGAAGAGCGTGCAGCCGGGCCTCGGCACGACGATGCCGGAGAAGGCCGAAACGACGCACTTCTCGGTGGTCGACAAGTGGGGCAACGCGGTGTCGAACACGTACACGATCAACGGCTATTTCGGCTCGGGCGTGATCGCAGACGGCACGGGCATCGTGCTGAACGACGAGATGGACGACTTCTCCGCGAAGCCGGGCGTCGCGAACATGTTTGGCGTGGTCGGCAGCGACGCGAACGCGATCGAACCGAAGAAGCGCCCGCTGTCGTCGATGTCGCCGACGATCATGACCAAGGACGGCAAGGTGTCGCTCGTGATCGGCACGCCGGGCGGTTCGCGGATCTTCACGTCGATCTTCCAGGTGATCAACAACATCTACGACTTCAAGATGCCGTTGAAGGAGGCCGTCGGCGCGATGCGCTTCCATCACCAGCTGCTGCCGCCGAACACGATCTTCTGGGAGCCGTACCACCCGATCGAAGGCGAACTCGCGAAGCAGATCGAGGCACGCGGCTACACGCTGAAGGGGCAGGATTTCAGCGGCGACATCCAGGTGATCAAGATCGACGGCAAGACGCCGGAAGCGATGGCCGACCCGCGCGGGCGGGGGGTGACGCGGGTGATTCACTGACGTGAAGGAGGCGTGCGCGGTTGCGAAGGCGGCCGCGCACGTCGTGCTCCATAGCCGGGTGCCGTACCGCCGGCTGTGGAACACACTCAGCCGGTGGTCCGGATGAATCGTGCGATGCGTGTCGCGATGGCGTCGGGCGCATCTTCGAGACAGTAGTGCCCGACGCCCGCCAGCCGCTCGACGGGCGCGGACGGAAACAGCGCCGTGAAGAGCGGCAGGAAGTGTTCGGCGCCGAGCGTTCGGTCGGCGTCTCCCCAGATCGCGAGCGCGGGTTTTTCTCGTATCGCGCGCAGCGCCGCCGCATCGGGCTCCTCGAACCGGTGCGCACCGGCGGCAAACCCGCGGGCCCATCCGATCGCGCCGAGACAATCGGCCGGTTGCGCGAACGGCGCACCGTATGCGGCGATCCAGGTGTCGTTGATGATCGCGTGGTTTTCGAACCCGTTCAGCTTCAGCGTGCTCAGGATGTTGAAGCCGAGCTGACCGAGCACCGTCTCGAGCGTATCGTCCGCCGCCGCGCGCATGATCCACTGGAACCACGGCGCGTCGCGACCGTTCGCGTTCAGGCGCTCGGCAAGATCGGGCTGGCCGAACGGCGTCGGCCCGTTCACGGACACGATCCGCCGGATGCGATCCGGATGCCGCGCGGCAAGCCCCATGCCGACCGGGCCGCCGAAGTCGTGCATCACGAGCGTGATGCGATCGAGGCCGCGCGCGAGTACGAAACGTTCCAGGTTGTCGATGTGGTCCTGCAACCAGTAGCTGCGGTCCTGCGGCGTCGCGCTTTTGCCAAAGCCCATGTGATCGGGGACGACGACGCGGTGTGTCGGACTCAGCGCGGCAACCAGATGGCGGAACAGATAGCCCCACGTGGGTTCGCCATGCAGGCACAGGATGGTTTCGCCATCGGGCGGGCCTTCGTCCACGTAGTGCATCCGGAAGCCGGATGCGTCGTCGAAATGCGGGGCGAATGGAAAGGTGCCGTCGAACGTGGCATCGGACCGGATCATCGAGCGCTCCTTCGGATAGTCGGATAATTTGGTTTCAAGTTGAAACCAAAATGAAGCGTAGGTTATCGGGTTTCAAGTTGCAACCAGAAAGATGTCCGGGCCAACCGCGGATCGACCCGGCCATGGGTGCATGACGACGCGTCGGAAAGGAACGGCACCGTAATTTATCCGCTGGACGCAGGAGTTGGCGTGCCAATCAGGCCCGAATCGACCCTGCCATTCGTCGATCGCGAACAGTCGGGTTCCGAGCGATTGATTTTTCGCGTAGTGAGTTTTATATTGCAACCATTCATTTCAACGGAAACGACCGCCGCTCCGCCCGCATTCCGGGAACGGAGGCGCCCCATGCATCGATGAACAGACGAACCACGCACGAGGATTCCCCCTGCGGCGTTGCCCGTCCGCTGGACGCGATCGGCGACTGGTGGTCGCTGCTGATCGTGCGCGACGCGTTCGACGGGCTGCGCCGTTTCGGCGAATTCCAGAAGAACCTCGGGCTGGCCAAGAACATCCTGGCCGCGCGTCTGCGCAACCTGGTCGCGCACGGGATCATGGACATCGTGCCGGCCGCGGATGGCGGCGCGCATCACGAATACGTGCTGACCGAGAAAGGGCGCGGCCTGTTTCCGCTGCTCGTCGCGCTGCGGCAGTGGGGCGAGGATTTCTTCTTCGAACCGGACGAGGCGCACGTGCTGCTCGTCGACCGGAAGAGCGGGTTGCCGGTCAGGAAACTGGAGTTGCGTTCGCAGGACGGGCGCGTGCTCGGGCCGGAGGACACGGTCGTGTTGCCGCCGCCGGACTGACGTGCGGCGATCGCGCCCGCGTTACCGTTTCAGCAGCCCATGCGCCTGCACGATCTGCTCGGCGAGCTGGTTGATGGAAATGCGCCGCTCCATCGCCTGCGAGCGGATCTGCTGGTAGGCCTCTTCCTCGCCGATTGCGCATCGGCAATACCGAATAAGGTTGCGTGTACAGCCTTGTGTGGAACGCCGACGCGCATCGATGCGCGCTCAACTTCGATCGTTCGCCGCGTTGCTTTCGAGGAAGCTATCCACCGCGATCAGCGACTGTTCGTCGAGCGTACCCAGCACGCTTTTCAGTTTCAGCTGCAGCTTCAGCGCGTCGAGATAGCTGTCGAACAGCTTCTGCCGGATGCCCGAGATGTCGCGCCGCAGGTTCAGCGTCTCGTACGTCGTGCTGTAGCCGACCTGATGCGCCTTCATCGACGAATCGTAGGCGAGACGCGCGGCCTGCAGCGACTGCTGCAGCGCGCGGATGCGCTTGCCGACCGACTCGAGCGCGGACAGCGCCTCGCGATGATCGGTACTCAGTTGCTCCTCGACCTCGCGCAGCCGGTTGCGGTACTGCTCGGTCACGTGTTCGGCCTCCACCTGCCGGTAGTACACGCTGCCGCCGGAGAAGATCGGGATCGTCACCTGCACGCCGACCGCGCTCTGGTGGAAGTCGGAGCGATCGGTGAGTCCGCGCAGGTTCGGGTTGAGCCCGCGCGAATACGACGCGAACAGGTCGACGGTCGGCAAGTGCTCGGCGCTGACGCGCTTCGCGGCGAGCCGCGCGACCTGGACGTCGCGATACGCCTGCCGGTACGCGGGGTTGTCCTGCGGCGCGTATTCGCCCGATGGAATGCGCGGCGACGACCCGCGCATCGCGAGCCGCGGCCAGCGCGAGAAATCGATCGTCGAACCGAGCAGTGTCTCGTAGCGCGCGCGGCGTGCGTCGACGTCGGTTTGCGCGAGCGCTTCGTCGGATTGCGCGAGGCTGCGGCGCGCCTCGATTTCGGCCGTATCGCCGATCGTCTTCATCCCGAGCTGCGCCATGCGGCGCGTATCGCTTTCGAGCCGGGTGAGCGCGCTCACTTCGTCGTCGGCCGACTGCAGTTTCTCGCGCGCGCTCAGCAGGTCGAAGCATGCGTTCGCGACGCGCAGGATCAGGTCCTGCCTCGCCACCTCGAGCTTCTGTCTTGCCGATTCCTCATACTCGGTCGCGCGCCGCTGTCGTACAGGTAGGGCACGTTGAACAGCGCCTGGGTGACCTGCGCGGAACCGTATGCGGCATTGCTCGATCCGCTGACGTCGATGCCGAACAGGTTCGCGTGCGTACCGTAGCGTCCCCATTCGAGTTGCGCGGCGGCCTGCGGCAGCATCTGCGCACGCGCTTCGGGGAATTTCTGGCGGGCCGCATCGTATTCGCTGCGCGCCTGCAGGTAGCGCGGATCGTGCACGACCGCGTACTGGAAGGCGGTGTCGAGGCAGAACGCACGCGCGTTCGCAGACATGCCGACTATCGTTACAGCGAACAATGTCACAGTTGCAAGTCGGGGATTCCACCTAGTCGGAAAACTTGATAGGGAATTACCCGTATTCCGCGTCGCCGATCCGCGATTCGCACGCCTCGTTTCAAACATGGCCGTCTCCGTCTCCTGCCCGTGCCGCAACGTATTGCGGCGGGATTTAAACGTATTGAAATTGAAATTCAAACTGCGTGAATGCCTGCTGCCAGTGGCGCATCGGAAAACGCGCCTGTAAGAGTGTGTCCTCCATTGAATTCCGATGCGCTCGCATGATAGCCTGATTTCGGCTCGCAATCGCAGTGATTATTAGATTAACAAGTCGCTAGGGATTAAAAGCCGTTTGTCTTTCAATGAAGGTTCTTTGCATCATCTTTATTTTTTACGAGGAGAGAATGATGAAGGTCATGACGACGGAACAGGTCAGGAATGTGCATGGCGGCGGTGCGATCAGCTCGCTGGGTAGCCTCGCCGTTGACGCCGCGCCGGTGGTGACCGCGCTCGGCCAGTTCCTGCCGAGCCTCGGCAATTACCTGCAGAACCCGAAGACGTTCAATAACACCGGCAAGTAACCGCCGTGCGCGGGGAGGCGCCCCCCGCGCGAAATGCTGCGCAACAGAAGGAAAAGAATCGATCGCCGCAGTGGAAATAAAGCGAATCCGAAATGCATTTCTTTCGGTTCGGGCGATTATCAGGAGGCAGGAGTGCCGGATTATCCACGTAATAAAGTAAAGGCCATCGAGATTGCGATTGGCTGACGGTGGCGGGCATTCCGACAATATAAAGGCCACAGCAAATGCGAGACATCACGGAAGAACAGGCCCGCCAGATTCGCGGCGGCGCGTCGCTTTACTCCAATTCGGCCGCCTATACGGTCGATCTCGTCAACCAGTCGATCGGCACCACGCTCCAGGGCCTGATGACCCAGTACCAGGCCCGCGCCGTCGAACAGTTCCGGATGTCGCTCGGCTCGTCGCGCTGAGCGGCCCGCCCGACAGCCGGAACACCGATCTTCCGTCGCAGCCGGCAGCGTGCCGGCTGCGCCCATGCGTATCGCGCACGACCCGCCACGGGCCCGCTACCGGCAGGCCCGGGCGGCGCGTCGTCGCGCCCCGGGTGCCCGACCATGCTCTTCAATACGCGTAAAGTCCGTCCGGTCCTGCAGGACGAGGTGACGGAGTGCGGCCTGGCCTGCCTCGCGATGATCGCGTCGTGGCACGGGCGCGAAACGACGTTGCGCACGCTGCGCAACCGCTATCCGGTCCGGATCGATTCCGGGCTGTCGTTCTTCGACCTGATGGAGATCGCGAACGATCTCGGCCTGCGCGCACGCGGGCTGCAGTTCGACGCGGGCGAGCTCGATGCGTTGAAGACGCCGTGCATCCTGCATTGGGGGATGAACCACTATGTCGTGCTGACGAAGGTCGGCTACGGCAGCGTGCACATCGTCGATCCCGCGCTCGGCGAAACGAAGCTGCCGCTCGCGCAGGCGCTCACGCACATCACCGGCTATGCGCTCGAACTGAATCCGGACATCGGCTTCACGCGGGCGGGGCAGGCCGACCGGATCCGGCTGCGCGACTACCTCGAAGGGCTGACCGGCATTCGCAAGAGCCTCGCGATCGGCATCGCGGGCGGCGTCGCCGCGCAGCTCCTGCTGCTGCTCGGCCCGTCGTACGTGCAGCTGACGATCGACGAGGCGCTGAAGAAGACCGACGTCGACATCCTGTACCTGCTGACGATCCTGTTCGCGATCGTGTTCCTGTTCGACACGCTCTACGCGAACCTCGTCGGCAACATCAAGAGCTACCTGCGCAACATCGTGTCGCAGCAGTTGTCGGCGAACATGGTCGGGCATCTCGCGCGGCTGCCGATCGGCTATTTCCTGTTCCACAACACCGGCGATTCGATCTCGCGCGTGTCGTCGGTGTCGGAAGTCGGGCGCTTTCTCGTCGATGGCCTCGTCGGCGGGCTGCTCAATATCGTCACCTGCACGCTGACGCTCGTGCTGATGCTGTACTACAGCCCGGTGCTGGCCGGTATCAGCCTGGCCGGGATGGTGCTGTTCGCGCTGAGCCGGCTCGCGATCCAGCCGCAACTGCAGGACGCGATGTCGCAGATCCTCACGCGCGGCGCCGAAGCCGACGCGCTGCTGATCGAGAACATCCGCTCCGCGCACTCGATCAAGCTGCTGTCGGCCGAGACCGCGCGCAGCAGCCTGTGGGTAAACGCGTTCACGCAGAAGCTGCAGGCGATGCGCCAGCAGGAGCGGTTGCAGCTGCTGTTCGATGCGATCTCGAAAGGCATCGTGCACGTCGAGCAGCTTGTGATCGTCACGTACGGCGCGTGGCTCGTGATGCACGGCCGGAGCACGATCGGCGTGATCTACGCGTTCATCCAGTACAAGAACCTGTTCGCCGACAAGTTCATCGATTCGATCCAGCTCTACGTGCGCCGCAAGGTGCTGCAGGTGCACATGGACCGTGTCGCGGACGTGCTGCAGACCGAGACCGAGGAGCCCGCGCCGGACGCCGTCGTGCGTCCGGTCGACGGTTTCGACGGCGCGCTGTCGATTCGCGCGCTGTCGTATACGCCGAAAGGCGGCCACCGCCCGATCCTGCGCGACATCGCGCTCGATGTGCCGGCGGGCGGCAAGATCGCGATCGTCGGCCGCACCGGCAGCGGCAAGACGACGCTGCTGAACCTGATCTGCGGCCTCGTGCGGCCCGAGCCCGGCACGCTGTTCGTCGGCGGCGTCGATCTCGCGGAAGTGAACCTGCGGCAGTACCGCAAGCATCTCGCCGCCGTCACGCAGTCCGACCAGCTGTTTCGCGGGACGATCCGCGACAACATCACGAACTTCGCGCCCGCGCCGCGGATCGGCGCGATGTTCGACGCGGCGAAGCTCGCATGCATCCACGACGAGATCGAGCGGCTCGACCATCGCTACGACACGCCGCTCGGCGATACGCAGAAATTCCTGTCGGCCGGCCAGATGCAGCGGCTGCTGATCGCGCGGGCGCTGTATTGCGAGCCGCGCCTGCTGATCCTCGACGAATTCTCGTCGAACCTCGACCAGGCGACGACGCACGAGATCTGCCGCAACGTGCTGACGCTGCCGTGCACGATCGTGCTCGTCACGCACGATGCGTCGATCCTGTCGATGGTCGACCGGATCTACGAGATGCAGGACGGCGTATTGACCGATGCGACCGATGCATGGCGTGCGGCCGAGGAGGCGCGGTGATGCTCGGCCGGCTCTTTCTGCTCAACCCGTTCTCGTATGCGTTCCTGGTGCGGCGCGCGGTGCGCGCCGTCGCGCTGCGCACGTCACCCGCGCGCGGGCTGCGGCTGATGCGCTGGTGCTCGGGCGCATGCCTGAGCTGCTTTCCGTGCATTCGCGAGTCGATCGAGCGCGCGGTCGCATACATGCTGAGCGCGCACCTGAACGACGATCCGCGACGGGTGCGGGAAGTGTCGGCGGCGATCGTGCGCGAGCTGTTCGAGGCCGAGTTCGCGGGGCTCAAGCTGCGTACGCACAGCCTCGAATCGATGAAGTCGATGATCGACGGCATGGCGTGCGAAGGCGACGAGCAGTTGCGCACGGCGCTCGCGCGCGGCGGCCCGCTGATGCTCGCGGGGCTGCACTTCGGCAACCTGATGCTGTTCGTCACGAAGCTGCGCTTCATGATTCCCGACGACCGCAAGCTGATGGTGATCCTGCACCGCGATGCGCCGGGCGCGTTCTTCGACGATGCGCTGCGGCTCGTCGCCGAATACGGCGCCGGCGAAGTGGAGTTCATCGACATCGAGGAGCGCGTGCACCTGCGGCGGCTGATCACGAGCCTGCGGCGCGAGGCGCCCGTCTTCCTGCTGTTCTCCGACCTGCACGGCAGGTTCGGCAAGACCAACCGCTGCCGGCTCGGCGGCCGCTGGGTGCGGATGGCCGGCGGCGGCGTGAAGCTCGCGGTCGAGCAGGGGATTCCGCTGCTCGTCGCGTATGCGACGGGCGTGCCGTTCCGCGATCGCTGCGCGGTGCATTTCACCGAGCTCGCGGCCAGCCCGCTCGCGCCGATGCTCGGCGCGGACGACGACGCGTCGCCCGTGCGCGCGACGCACCAGCGCATCGTCGACCGGCTCGAGCAGGCGCTGGTACGCCAGCCCGAGCAGTGGCATTTCTGGGAACACTTCACGCCTTACCTGATGCCGACGCCGCTGCTCGATGCGGCCGCGCGGCGTCGCTCCTGACGAGCCCGCCCCATGCCGACCTGGAACGCCACCCTCCGAGAACAGAAGCCGTCGCGCAAGCTTGCGCGCGGCACGACCTTCGGCACCGTGATCCACGGCGTCGTCGACGTGCCGGTGTCGCTGCGGTTCTTCTGCTACCTGTCACTTGCGATGTTCGCGATGTTCGTGACCGCGCTCGTCGAACTGAGCTACGCGAATACCGAGAGCGTGTCGGGGATGCTGACGCCGCGCTCGGGGCTGATCGGCGTCGGCGCGCCGCCGGGCTGGGCCGTGCGCGACATCTACGTCGGCAAGGACCAGCACGTGAAGGCCGGCCAGCGGCTGCTGGCGGTGACGCGCGACACGAGCTTCGTGAGCCAGGCCAACAACGTGCAGGGGATGCGCGCGGCGCTCGACCGGCAGCGTGTCGAGGTGACGCAGCAGATCGATGCCGCGCGCCTCGAATACAAGTCGTCGGTGCAGCAGATCAACCAGCAGATCGCCGCGCAGGGCGAGAGCCGCGGGCTGATCGACCGGCAGATCCAGGACCAGAAGCGCATCGTTGACGAATACGGCGAGCGGCGTGCGCGCGTGAAGCAGTTGCTCGACGAACAGGTCGTGACGCTCGAGCAGTACAACCAGGTCAACACGCAGTACCTGCAGGCCGGGCAGGCGTACCAGGACCTGCTGCTGCGCCGCGCCGAGCTGATGAAGAACGCGATGAAGCTGCGCGGCGACCTCGACACGATGCAGAGCAAGTACGACGGCGCGAACGCGGAACTGAAGATCAAGCAGGAGGAACTGAACGCGAAGGAATACAACATCGACGAGAACGTGAACCAGGTGCTGTACGCGCCGGCCGACGGGCAGATCGTGCGGCTCGACGTCGTGCAGGGCGGCGTGATCGACCCGCCGGGCACGCGCGTCGTCGAGATCCTGCCCGCGACGGCCGACGGGCTGATCGCCGAGGTCTACATTCCGTCGTCGAAGGCCGGCTTCGTGAAGAAGGGGCAGGAAGTGAAGGTGGCGTACGCCAGCTATCCGGTCGAGAAGTTCGGCACCTATCGCGGCAAGGTGTTGTCGATCTCGCCCGTCGCGTTTTCCGCGAAGGAGCTGAACCTGCCGGGCGATGCCGCTACGCCGCAAACCTACTTCAAGACCTGGGTCGAGCTGGCCGACCGCACGCCGGCGTTCGAAGGGCGGCCACTGTCGCTGCGGGCCGGGATGATGCTGAAGGCCGATATCGTGCTGGAACGGCGCAGCCTGCTCGAATGGCTGTTCGAGCCGTTGTACCGCATCCGTCAACGCCTGTTCGGCGTGCCGGCCTGAGCCGATGGCGAGCCGGGACAAGGATCGCCGCCGCGCGCGGCCGGGCGCCGTGCGCCCGCTGTCGCGCTGGCTCGCTGCGGCGCTGTGCGCTTGCGCGGCCGCCGCGCATGGCGCGCCGCAGCCGGACGGCGGCGCCGAACCGGGTTGGCAGGCCGGCGCCGACGGAATCGGCTTCTGGCCGGGCGGCGACGCGGACGGATTCGATGCGAGCGCGTGGGCGACCGATGCAGGGCCGGGCCGCCGCGAGCGTGACGACTCGGGCGACGTGCCGCAACCCGACACCGTACCGTTGACGGCGCGCAAGATCACGCTCGGCCAGCGAACCAGCGGGGCGGGGCGCGCATGCGTGGCCGCGCGCGACGATGGCGCGGACGGTATCGGCTTCGACGACAACGGCGCAACTGGCGGCTGCGAGCCGGCCGCGCCCCGCGATGCGACGGCGGATCGCGCACCGGCCAGCGGCGTCGTCCACGCCGACCGGATGCCGTACGAACTGCATCCGATCGACCCGTCGCGGCTGCCGGATCTGCCGGCCGCCCAGGCGCCGCCGCTGCTGACGCAGCTGATGGGCGACGACCGCAACATGGTCGGCCTCGGCTGGCACTTCATCGGCACGACCGGCCGATCGACACCCGTGACGACGCACACGGACGCCCTCGGGCTGAACAGCTTTCAGAACCAGGGTTCGAGCCTGTCGCTCAGCAATACGAACACGCTGGCGTTCACGTTGACCCACTTCGTCTCGGAGCACTGGGCGGCCGAACTCGGCGCGGGCATTCCGCCGGTGCTGACCCTGCGCGGGCACGGCAGCATCGCGCTGCCGCTCGACCGGATTTTTTCCGGCGTCCAGGGGCGCTTTCCGCTGATCGATCTCGCGAACACGCAAAGCAATCCGCTCGCGACCACGCGCGCGTGGCTCGGCTCCGTCGTGTTCAAGTATTACCTCGGCGAGCGCGACGATCGTTTCCGCCCGTTCGCGGGTATCGGCGTCAGCTATACGCGCTTCACGAACACGAACCTGAATCCCGTATTCCAGCGCAAGCTCGCGTCGCTCGGCGGGCTGCTCGCGGCGGGCGCGGACATCGGCAGCCTGCAGTCGCTGCTGCTCGACCCGTCGCTGTTCCAGCGTATCTGGGATGCCGGCGGCGACCTGCTGCTGTCGGGCAAGACCAACGTGTCGGCCAAGGTGAAGAGCGTGTGGGAGCCGGTGTTTACCGTCGGCGCGAGCTACCAGATCACGCGCCGGTTCTGGGTCACCGGCATGGTGACCTATATCCCGTTACGTACGAGGATTACGCTGGACATCGACCAGCCGAACCGGCAGCTCGCGTCGAACACGTTCGATATTTCCGCGAACCCCGTGCTGGCGAGCGTACTGCTCGCATTCCGCTTCTGACCGGCGCGCCGGCCCTTTTTCATGAATTTGACGCGCGACACTGGGATAATGTCGGAGTTTGGCTGCGTCAATGATGGAAGGAGGCCCCATGGGCGACAACGATACCCGTAACGAGACCGACGACCGCACCGATATGGAATCGATGGAGGTGCGCCAGCGCCGTTTCGAGGAAGATCTGGTCGACGCCTACGACGAAGAGCTCGAGATGGAGCTCGACGATCGCCGCTTCGACGACAGCGACGACTTGCCGTTTTCGCAGGAACGTCGCGAAGCGCGCAAGCAGTATTTCCGCGAACTGTTCCGGCTGCAGGGTGAGCTCGTGAAGCTGCAGGACTGGGTCGTGAGCACGGGGCACCGGCTCGTCGTCATTTTCGAGGGGCGCGACGCGGCCGGCAAGGGGGGGGCGATCAAGCGCATCACGCAGCGGCTGAACCCGCGCGTATGCCGCGTGGCGGCGCTGCCGGCGCCGAACAACCGCGAACGCACGCAATGGTATTTCCAGCGCTATGTCGCGCATCTGCCGGCCGGTGGCGAGATCGTGCTGTTCGACCGCAGCTGGTACAACCGCGCGGGCGTCGAGCGCGTGATGAACTTCTGTACCGACGAGGAATACGAGGAGTTTTTCCGTTCGGTGCCCGAGTTCGAGAAGATGCTGGTGCGTAGCGGGATCCAGATCGTCAAGTACTGGTTCTCGATCACCGATCACGAGCAGGAAGTGCGATTCCAGAGCCGGATCCAGGATCCGCTCAAGCAGTGGAAGCTGAGCCCGATGGATCTCGAGAGCCGCCGCCGCTGGGAAGCCTACACGGCCGCGAAGGAAGAGATGCTGCAGCGCACGCACATCGAGGAAGCGCCGTGGTGGGTCGTGCAGGCCGTCGACAAGAAGCGCGCGCGGCTGAACTGCATTCACCATCTGCTGCAGCAGGTGCCGTATCACGAGGTGCCGCACGCACCGATCGACCTGCCGCCGCGCGAGCATCACGAGGATTACATCCGCCGGCCGGTGCCGGACACCATGATCGTGCCGGATATTTACTGAGTTACTGAGTGGCCGCGGCGGGTTCGATGCGATGAAGGGGCGCGCCGTGCAACGCGGCGCGCGTTACTCCCGGATCAGGAATGCGTCGCGGTCGCGCCCGACGATCCATGCAGGTGCGCGGCCGCGCCCGCTCCATGTCGCGCCGGTTGCCGGGTCGCGATACTTCACGCCGACGGTGAACAGCTTCGCGCGATCGCTGTAACCCTGCCCGAAGATTTCCCGTGCGGTCAGCGCGTAGTTCGTGACGAGTTCGCGTACCTGCGCCAGCACCGCGTTGCGTTCGCGGCTTCGCGCCGCCTTGATGCGCCGATCGAGTTCCGCAAGCTGGGCTTGCAGTGCCTTCACTTGATGCATGCGTCCGTTATCCCGTAGTCGAGTTTTGATTATTGGCGACGCGTGGTGAGCTATACGCCGGCGCGCCTGGCCCAGGCGCGCCGCCTCGGCCGGTGGCGGTTGCGTGCTGCTTGCGCCGGCCTGCGGGAAACGTATGCGGCGCGAGTCGCCGGGAACCCGGTGAGATTAAGTGGCGGCGTGCGGTTTTTCTATCGGACGTATCTGATTTTTCGGCGGAATTTGCCGGCAGCGGGGGCGACGGGGCGCGCGGTTGCCGCTCGTCACAGATCGGGAAAGCCTGATCGCCCTTGCGTCAGGTCGAACAACTCGGTCCGCGCGTTCGCGTCGGCGGTCTCGGGCAGCTTGATCACGAGCCTGACCGTCATTCCGTACGCGCTGTCCACCAGTTCATAACCCGCCTGTTCGATCCAGCGGCGCACGCGCGCCTCCTCGGGATAGCCGATCTCGATCGCGAGCCGCGTGTAGCGGATGCGCTCGACGCGCTCGGCATCGAGCAGCGCCGATGCGATTGCATCGGTGTACGCGCGCACCAATCCGCCCGCGCCGAGCTTCACGCCGCCGTAGTAACGCACGACCGCACCCAGCACGCCGTCGAGATCGTGATGGCGCAGCACTTCCAGGATCGGGCGGCCCGCGGTGCCCGATGGCTCGCCGTCGTCCGACATTCCCGATTGGCCGCCAGCCAGCAGCGCCCAGCACACATGCGTGGCCGCCGGATGTGCTTCGCGCAGGCGTTGCAGTGCCTGCATCGCGGCGTCGCGGTCGTCGACGGGAATCGCGTACGCGATGAAGCGGCTCTTGCGGATCTCGAGTTCGCGGATGTAAGTGGTGGCGAGCGAGTACATCATGCGTCGCGGCGGGGAAAGTTTAATGAAATCAAGGTGATGACGGCGTGTCGACTCTTTCGATGCTGACCCGGGCAGGCATGGGCCGGCTGCATGGGCGGGATGGAAGCCGGATTTTACCGTGGTGCGCATCGAAGCATGTCGATGCCGGCAGGATCCGGCCTGGTTGATCTGCCGGATACGGACTGGCGAAGCGCGCCGATGTGAATGGTGCGGCAGCGGCCGTTCACCTGTTGAGGCTTGGTCAAGATCGAAGCGCTCGCGACCTTGCTGGCGCTGTCGCTCCGGTAAGGCCCGTCAGCGGATGGGGGAATACGGAAGAGCCCGGCACGACATGCACGGCTCTTCCGTCGGGTTATCGCCGCTCAGTGCCCTTGCAACCGGATATCCCGCGACGACGCACCGACATACACCGTCCCGCCCGGCACCACGCGCCAGCCGTTACGCGACGTATCCCACACGCTCTGCATGCGCGGCGACACGGTAACGCGCACACGCCGTGTCTCGCCCGGATTCAGCCGGATCTTCTCCCAGCCGACCAACCGCTTCGGCGGTTCGTCCTTATACGGCACGCCGAGATAGACCTGCGGCGTTTCCGCGCCCGCAACGCGCCCGTCGTTGCGCACCGTGAACGCGACGCTCAGCGACCCGTCCCATTGCTTCGACACCGACAGCCCCGAGTACGCGAAGTGCGTGTACGACAGCCCGTAGCCGAACTCGAACATCGGCTTGATGTTGTGCGCGTCATACCAGCGATAGCCCATGTTCAGCTTTTCCGCATAGACGGGATCGTTGTCGAACGCGCCGTTTTGCCCCCAGGTCGGCGAATCCTGATCGCGCGCGGGGAACGTGACGGGCAGCTTGCCGGACGGATTGACCGCGCCGAACAGCACGTTCGCGATCGCCTTGCCGCCGGCTTCGCCCGGATACCACGCCTCGACGATCGCGGATACCTGGTCCTTCCACGGCATCAGCACCGGGTTGCCGCTCTGGACGACGACGATCGTGTGCGGATTCGCGCGCGCGACCGCTTCGACGAGCGTATCCTGGTTCGACGGGTTCGCGAGGCTCAGGCTCTGGAGATCGCCGAAATCCTCGCCGGCCGGCTGTGCGACCACGACGATCGCGACGTCCGAACGGCCCGCGAGTGCCGCGGCCTGGTCGATCTCCTGCTGCGTGTACACGCGGAACGGCGACTGCTGATCGCTGTTGCCGGCATACGTGACCTGCGCGGCCGGCGCAAGCGCGCGGATCGCGGCGACGATCGGCACGTCGACCTTCAGCCACGGATTGCGCCACCAGCTGCATCCCGTCGATGACCCGAACGTGAGGCCGCCGCAGCCCGCGAACGATCCCGATACGGGGTCGCGCGTGTTGCCCGAGCCGCCGCCGGACAGCACGGCCGCATCGGCATGGCCGCCGATCACGGCGATATGCGACAGTGCGGACGCGGCAAGCGGCAACTGGTTGCCGTCGTTCTTCAGCAGCACGATCGACTGCTCGGAAGCGGCCTGCGCGAACCGGCTCGCGGCCGCGAAATCGATCGTGCCGCCGCCCTTGGCCGGATCGTCCATCACGCCGACGCGAATCATCACCGCGAGCTTGCGCCGCACCATGTCGTCGAGTCGCGCAGTCGACACCGAGCCGTTCGCAATGGCCTGCTTGACGGCCGCCGGCGTCAGGTACACGGTCGATCCGACGTCTTCTTCCTCGTCGAGCCCGGCGTTGATCGCGGCGGCGGTGCTGTGCGTCGCCCCCCAGTCGGACTGCACCTGGCCCTGGAAGCCCCATTCGTTCTTGAGCACGTCGTTCAGCAGGTGAGGGTTCTCGCATGCATACGTGCCGTTCAGGCGGTTGTAGCTGCACATCACGCTGCCGGGCCGCCCGCGCTTCGCGGCGATCTCGAACGGCAGCAGGTAGAGTTCGCGCAGCGTGCGCTCGTCGATCTGCGTGTTGCCGCCCATCCGGCCGTGCTCCTGCTCGTTGCCTGCATAGTGCTTGATGGTCGCGATGACCTTCTGCCGCTGCGTGGCGAGCGTGCGTTCGGCGAGCAGGTCGCCGGCGAGCAGCGGATCCTCGCCGAGATACTCGAACAGGCGCCCGCCGCGCGGTTCGCGCGCGAGATTGGTGCCGCCGCCGAGACCCATGCCGAACCCTTGCGCGCGCAACTGGATCGCGACCTGCTTGCCGTAGTCGTACGACAGGCGGCGATCCCAACTCGCGGCGACCGCGATCGTCGCGGGGAACGTCGTGCTGGCCTGCGACGTGCTGCCGGAACCCGTCGCCGAGTCGACCATGTTCAGGTCGGGAATGCCGAGCCGCGGCACGCCCTGGATGTAGCCGGCGCCGCCGCCCGGCACCTTTGACATTTCGTATTGCGAATGAATGAGTTGAAGTTTTTCGTCGAGTGTCATCTTGCGCACGAGCAGGTCGGCGCGCCGTTGCGCGGCGGCCGACGCGAACGCATCGGTGGCGTCGCCCTGCGCGTTGAAATCGGCTTCGCCTGCGTAGGCGGTGGTGCAGAGGGTCGCTGCCAGCACGACGGCCGGCCAGAATGTGTCCCGCATGTTGCTCTCCATGATCGTATTGCCGGTTGTTCGAATGATGTCTGGAGCTGCGCACGTCCGGTGGATTCGCACCGGACGCATTCGGCTGGCAATGGTGGGTGGTTGCGCGTCGCATGCCAGGCCAGGCGGGGAATCGTTACGGCCGGTTGGGCTCGACCGGCGCATGCGGGCGGCGACGCACGGGCCGCCCGACGCTGCCAAATCGGATGTAGCGATTCTCTGCAGCGACTAATGGTATGAATGTAGTTTGACTACAGCATCGGTGTTTGTACCGATACGTACGATCTTTATTCGACACGGCCGTGAGACGCGATGAAAAGACGGTCATCGTTCCCGATTGCGGTGGCGGCGCGGAGTAAGAAGTACCTGCGAACGGGCGTTTGCGCGGGGGAATGCGCCGATGAATACGGTACGGCTCGTTGCGTGCGCATCGAACCTGGCCGGGTGCGCGGAAGACCCGCTCGACCCGGCCGGCATGTGGAGCGTTACTTGGTGACGAGTGCGCCGGTCAAGCCGGCGCTGATCGCCGGCAGCAGCAGGTTCAGCACGCGGCTCGCGCGGACGAGCCCGGTGTTGTCGACATAGACGATGTCCTTCGACGCCAGCGGGAACTGGTTCGCGAGCAGCATCGAAACCGGCGACGCCATGTCGAGGTGATAGATGACGGGCGCGCTGTCGGCGTCCTTGCGCAGCACGAACACCTGCTTCGCATTCGAGGTCTGCTGGTTGAGCTGGCCGGCCTGCGTGAGCGCCTCGCTCAGCGTGAGCGAACCGTCGCGAAGCGGGGCAACGGCTTGCGGCCTGACCACTTCGCCCATCACGTACACGGGATTGTCGTCGCGCGCGCCGACATGCACGATGTCGCCAGGCTTCAGCATGATGTCCGCCGGATTCTTCCCCGTCTTCATCATCCGCGCGACGTTCAGCGGATAGATCGTGCCATTGCGGGAGATCGTGACGCGGCTCTGATCCGCGGTCGGCGCAAAACCGCCCGCACGGCTGACGGCTTCGATCAGCGTCATCGGAATGTCGTTGATCGCCTGTGCGCCCGGGTTGCGCACTTCGCCGTCGATATAGACCTGCGTGGCGCGGAACGACGCCACGCGCACGGTGACCTGCGGCTTGACGAATACCTTGCTGAGTTCGGTCGTGACCTCGTGCTGAATCTGCGCGGCGGTTTTCCCGACTGCGTGGATCGGGCGCGGCACGTACGGAAACTGCACATTGCCGTTGTTGTCGACGACGAAACCAGGCGCGGCGTCCGCGGCCTTCGTGTTCTGCACCGGTTGCCCCGCGGCCGTGGCGAATTCCGGGTGATCCCATACCGTGATCTGCAGCACGTCGCCGGCGCCGATCCGGTAGATGTCCGGCTTCGCGAACAGGTTCGGCGGGAGGGAGGTGGCGGGCGCATTTTTCTGTTCGGCCCGGATCCGCTCGATCTGCGTCAGGTCGATCTGCTTGACCGGCACCTGCATGTCGCTGGTCACGTCGCCGTTGTCGGCGGTCGTGACCGGCAACGCGGTCGAGCTCATGTGCTGCCCCGGCACCACCGTGCAAGCGGAAAGCATCGCGACGGTCGCGAAGGAGAGGGCCATGCACACGCGGCGCACGGCAGTGCGATGGTGACCCGGCGTCACGGCATCGAACGGTCGATCGTTGTTCATTTTTTTATCCAGCATCGTTGAATCAGGAAATTCGGGGCAGTCATGTCGATGTCGGGGTATCGGGCTGCCGGCCGGCAGATTGCGAAGCAACGACTGCCCGGCGCAGTCGTTGCCGCAACGCGTCGGCGGCCGTTCATTTGATACGGTATCCGGATCGAATTCGGGCCTGCTGTCGCGAGACCGCTTCGCTCTGCACATCGTCGTGACGCTCCTCAATGACATTCGAACCCACGGCAATCGGTCCGTTCTTCATGGCGACGTCGCTTCCGGAATCGATTGTCAAAAATTGGCAATGACGGATTGACGTTTGCATGCCCGGCCGGGGGACGTGGCGGCGATTCCGATACCGATTCGCACGTTGCGATTGCCGATCGTGAACAGAGCGTAACGCAGGTTGGCTGCTTCGATTTCGCGGAGGCGGCTTAATGTAAGCCATCGCACGCAGCGTGTTGCGCATCTATCGCATAGTTGCGCCAACGAACATGGTCGCGCATTCCCGGCGGCAAGGCAGCAGCTTCCTGGTCATGCGCATTCGTGGTCCGGCACCGGTGCCCGGCGCGATGCGTCAGGCGTGCGGCCCGGCATGTACGACGGACGCGCGGGTCGGGCACGGCATCGCGCCGGCTTCCGACTCATTGTCTGCGAGAAATTTCATGACACGCTTCATTGCCCGTTCGAGGGCTCCTTTGCGGTTGGGTTTGGGCGGCGGCGGAACCGATGTGCCGCCTTATTCGGACCGGTTCGGCGGTCTGGCGCTCAATGTGACGATCGAAAAATTCGCATATGCATCGATCGCGCCGCGCGACGACGCGAAGGTCGAACTGGTGGCGGCCGATACTGACACACGGTGGATCGGCCCCGTCTCGCCGGTGCTCGAGGTGCAGAACGGACTCGGCTTGCACGTCGGTGTCTACAACCGGATCGTCAGGGATTTTCATGACGGCCACCCGTTGGCCGTCACGATCACGACGTGCTCCGAAGCACCGCCGGGATCGGGGCTTGGATCGTCGTCGACGATCGTCGTCGCGCTGGTCAGGGCGTTCTGCGAACTGCTGTCGTTGCCGCTCGGCGAATACGACATCGCACACCTTGCGCACGACATCGAACGAGAGGATCTCGGGCTTGCCGGCGGCAAGCAGGATCAGTATGCGGCGACCTTCGGCGGGCTGAACTTCATGGAGTTCTACGGCGACCGCGTGATCGTCAATCCGTTGCGGATCAAGCAGGAAATCAAGGCCGAGATGGAGGCGTCGCTGGTGCTGTATTACACCGGCGTCTCGCGCGAGTCGGCGAACATCATCAAGGAACAGAGCAGCAACGTGACGGAAGGCGTCGTCGATTCGCTGGCCGCGCTGCACGAAGTGAAGGATGAAGCCGTCCGGATGAAAGAGGCCGTGCTGCGCGCCGATTTCGACGCGTTCGCCGCGTCGATGCGCGATGCATGGGAATCGAAGAAGCGGATGGCGAAAAACATCTCGAACTCGATGATCGACGACCTGTACAAGGTCGCGGTCCGCGCCGGTGCGAAGGCCGGCAAGGTGTCCGGCGCCGGCGGCGGCGGTTTCATGATGTTCTTCGTCGATCCGGTCGAACGGTCGGCCGTGATGCGTGCGCTGGATACGTACAAAGGAATCAACGGCCAGGTGCTCAACTGCACGTTCACGGATATCGGCGCGCAGTCGTGGAGAAAGAATCAATGACGATCGGAGTAGAGAGCGAAATTCGCCAGACGCTGTCGGTTTTGACGGCGCTCGTGTCCGACCGCGAGCAACTGGCGCGGATCGAACAGGTGGCGGATCGGGTGACGGAGGCGCTGCGCAGGGGCAACAAGATCCTGCTCGCGGGCAATGGCGGCAGCGCGGCGGATGCACAGCATATCGCCGGCGAATTCGTCAGCCGTTTCAACTTCGATCGACCGGGGCTCGCGGCCTTTGCACTGACCGTGGACAGCTCGGTCATGACCGCGATCGGCAACGACTACGGATACGAGAAGCTGTTCGAGCGCCAGATTCAGGCGACGGGGCGTCCCGGCGACATCTTCTGGGCTTATTCGACGTCCGGGCGTTCGCCGAACATTCTCCGTGCGCTGGAAGTGGCCAAGGCGGCCGGCATGTTTTCGGTCGGGTTCACCGGCAACGGGCCCGGTGCGGCCGAGATGCGTCAGCGTGCGGACATCAGCATCGAGATTCCGTCCGCGTCGACCCCGAAGATCCAGGAAGGGCATCTCGTGTGCGGCCACATCATTTGCGGCATCGTCGAAGAGCGGATCTTCGGATGAGCGCGATGTTGCCATGCCTGATCCTGGCGGGCGGCCTCGGCACGCGGCTGCGCCCGGTGTTGGGCGACGCGATGCCGAAGGCACTCGCCTCGATCGACGGCGAGCCGTTTCTGTGCTGGATGCTACGAGGGCTCCAGCAGCAGGGCGTGACGGACGTGGTGCTGTCGCTCGGCTACGGCAGCGGCCCGATCAAGGCACTGGTGACGTCCCGCGACTTCGGGCTCGCGATTTCCGTGATCGAGGAAGACGAGCCGCTCGGCACCGGCGGCGCGATCGTTCACGCGATGAAGGCACACGGTGCGCCCGACATGATCGTGATGAATGGCGATACGTTGTCGAATCTGGATCTGAGGTCGTTGTCGGCGTTCTATCGCGCGACGGGGCCCGATCTCGTCGTGGCGGCGGCGCAGGTCGACGATGCTTCGCGCTACGGCACGCTCGACTTCGATGCGGCGTCGCGCCGGTTGGCGGCGTTCCGCGAGAAGCGTCCGGGGCAGGGCTGCATCAACGCGGGCACGTATGTCGTCAATGCGGGCAAGCTGCTTGGTTTCGATCTCCCGGCGAAATTCTCGTTCGAACAGGATTTCCTGGGCGAGCGGGTCGCCGCGCTCGACATCCGCGTGTTCCCCGAGGTCACGGCGTTCATCGATATCGGGGTGCCGGCGGATTATGCGCGTGCGCAAACCGTCATTCCGCTGATGCTGGAGACCGGGACTCGTGAAGCGTAAAGCCCTCTTCCTGGATCGCGACGGCGTGATCAACGTCGACTACGGCTACGTCCATCGGCAGCAGGACTGCGTGTTCGTCGACGGGATCTTCGATCTCGTGCGGTTGGCCAATGCGACCGGCCATCTGGTGGTCGTCGTGACGAATCAGGCCGGAATCGGCCGCGGGTATTTTTCGGAGTGGCAGTTCGTCGCGTTCATGAACTGGATGCGCCGGAGTTTCGAGGAGCGCGGCGCGAGAATCGACCGCGTCTATTTCTGCCCGCATCACCCGGAGGCCGGCATCGGTCGCTACCGGCAGGCATGCGCGTGCAGGAAACCGCAGCCCGGGATGCTGAACGACGCACGGCGCGATCTCGACCTGGATATGTCCGCCTCGATCCTGGTCGGCGACAAGCCATCCGATCTCGATGCCGGCGCACGCGCCGGCGTGGGGCGCCGCTTCCTGTTCGTCGGCGACCGGCCCGGCCGCGCGGAAGCCGAATCAGGCATCGACGTCGTGACGCGGCTGTCCGACATCGGCGCGGCGCTGGAAGAGACCGGCATCGCTGCCGCGCGTGTTTAGGCGTGGCGGCAGGATCGACGAGCGCATGCCGGAGTGAAGCGAACGAGGCCGTGACAACGGCTTGTCGGCCGTCGTGCCGATTCGAGTGGAAACACACGGGGAATTCAGGTTTTCGGCGCGGTGGATCCCCGGTCGGCGCTGAAGGGTTTTCAGCCGGAT
This sequence comes from Burkholderia sp. BCC0405, assembly GCF_902833075.1. Classification (NCBI taxonomy): domain Bacteria; kingdom Pseudomonadati; phylum Pseudomonadota; class Betaproteobacteria; order Burkholderiales; family Burkholderiaceae; genus Burkholderia; species Burkholderia sp. BCC0405. The sequence goes on along the minus strand of NZ_CADFEO010000001.1, from coordinate 286,819 downwards.
TTTCAAAGAAATGAATGTGAACAACAACGCGCGTAAAGCGGCGAAGCCAGCCGGATCTTCGATTCTGGAGTTCAGCATGAAGATGGACCGACCTGCATTGACCGGGCACCAAAACGAAACGAAACCTGTTTCCCGGCATGTGACGCGGTTGTCGCCGATCGACTTGCTGGAGAACGTGCTCGACAACGGGCGCCTCTTCGCGGCCGTCTTCGCGGCCTGCCTGCTGCTGGCGATCGTCTATGCGATCGCGGCAACGCCGGTGTATTCGGCCGACACGCTGATCCAGATCGAGGAAAACAAGGCCAGCGCGCTGGGTTCGCTGTCGTCGATCTCGAAGGCGCTGGATATCCAGAATTCGGCCGTGGTCGGCGAAATCGACATCGTCCGCTCGCGCTCGGTCGTGATGGAAGCGATCAAGGCGACGGGTGCCCAGGCCGAGGTGTCGGTCGAGAACCGCTTCCCGCTGGTCGGCGGCCTCATCGGCGCGTTCCTGTCGAAGGACGCCGATGGTCTCGCCGAGCCGCCGCTCGGGATGTCGTCGTGGGCGTGGGGCGGCGAGCGTCTTGAATTCAGGACGTTCGAGGTGCCGTCCGCGCAGATCGGCAAGGCACTGACGTTCGATTATCTCGACGGCAACCGGTTTCGGCTGAAGGATCGCAGCGGTCGGGAAGTGCTGAGCGGCGTGGTCGGCGTGCCGAGCGCGAGCAACGGCTATCAGGTCGACGTGGCGCGGATCGTCGCGCGCCCCGGTACCGAATTCCGCGTGCGGTGCGTGGCCGCCGACGTTCGCCTTGACGCGATCTTGAAGAAACTGGGCGTGACCGAGACGAAACGGCAGTCGGGCATCATGCAGCTGAGTTTCGAGGATGCGGATCCGATCTTCGCGGCCCGCATGCTCAATGCGATCGCCGCGGCCTATCTGAGCTTCAACGCGCGACGCCGTGCCGACGATGCCGAGCGCAGCCTCACGTTCCTCAACGCACAAATGCCGATCGTCAGGGCCCGGCTGCAGCAGGCCGAGCAGGCGTTGAACGCGTTCCGCAATCAGCAGGGGTCGATCGACGCGCAGGGCGACGTCAGCCTGCTGGTCGATCAGCTCGCGTTCGTCGACAAATCGCGGCTCGAGACCAAGCTCGAATACCAGGACCTGTTGTCGAAATACGTTCCGGGGCAACCGCAGGTCGTCGCGGCGGCCAACAAGCTGAAGGAGCTCGACAAGCAGGCCGCCGTGCTGAAGGACAAGGCGGCGCGCCTGCCGTCGCAACAACAGACGTACCTGCGCCTGGCGCGCGACGTCGAGGTCAACAATCAGCTCTATGTCGGGCTGCTGAACAACGCGCAGCAGTTGCAGATCGCGGAAGCCGGGACGGTCGGCAACGCATCGATCGTCGACAAGGCGGTCGTCAGCGACAAGCCGGTCCGGCCGAAGCGCCTGATCGCGATCCTGGCCGGCGCCCTGATCGGGCTGATGCTGGGCTTCCTGGCCGCGCAGTGCCGTGCATTGCTGTCCGGGCGCATTCGCGATCCGCACGACCTGGAAGCGGCGCTCGGCATTCCGATGCTCGGCATCCTGCCGAATTCGCGACGCCAGGCCGACGCGGACGCGAACCGCACGCCGGCCTTCGTCGCGACGAAGGAGCCGGCCGACGTGCCGCTGGCCGATGCGATGGACAGCCTCGCGCTGACGTTGCGGCACCGGCTGGCCCCCTATGGCGGCGACGCGAAGATCGTGCTGGTGTCGTCCGCGGCGCCCGCGCAGGGCAAGTCGATGATTGCCGCCAATCTCGCCTGCCTGTTTTCCGAGAGCGGGCTCAAGACGGTGATCGTGGACGCCAACGTGCGCGCACCGGGGCTGCATCGCTACTTTCCGGTGACCGCGACGAAGGGGCTGTCCGAGGTGTTGAAGGGTTCGCTGCCGGCCGAGGAGGCGATCACCCGCGCGACCGAACACCTCGATGCGCTGTCTGCCGGAAAGCCCAGCGCGTCGACGCGCAATCTGTTCGACATGGCCCGCCTCGACAAGCTGGCCGCGTGGTTGCGAGGCCGGTACGACATGATCGTCGTGGATGCACCGTCGGCGCTGCCGGTGGGCGATATCGCGGCATTGTCGCGCATCTCCGACATGACCCTGCTGGTGGCGCGCCAGGGTTCGGCCAGTTCGGCCGGCATGACGGATGCGCTCGAGAGCCTGCGCAAGGTCGGCGTGCGCGTCGACGGGCTGGTGTTCAACGGCTTCGAGCCGTCGCCGTTGCATGGCGTTCGCCGAATCGGCGCCGGCTTCGCCGCGGCACGCACGTGATCGCGCGGGCGAGGAGCGCATCGCATGAGTGAATCGATGGCAAGCAAGGATGGGCTGCGACGCGCGTCGCAAGCGATGCGGGTCGTGTGGTTTCTCGGGCCGCGGCCGGTGAGCTGGAACGGCGTGATGCGGTACAGCCTCAAATGCATCGACTTCATCCCGGCATTTGCGGGGTTCGAGGTCGAGCCGATCGACATTCCGGCCGAGCCGCGTTCGTTGCGGCGCTACTGGACGCAGTTCGTGCTGTATCCGCTGCGTGCGATGGCGGCCGCGCGTGCGGGGCACTTCGTGATGCTCTATCAGGAGGACCTGGCCTTCATGATTCCGCTGATCCAGCGGGTCGGCGGGCGGGTCGGCATCGTGCTTCATCACGTGCAGCGTCCCGGCCAGGTGCGCGGCGTGGTCGAGAAGCTGAAGAACGCGTATATGCGGTTGACGCAGTCGCTGATCGCGACGGCGGACGTGGTGCTCGCGCCGTCGGAAGTGACGGCGCAAGAGGCGCGGGCGGAGCTTCGTATTGGGGCCGACCGCATGCAGGTCGTACCCAATGCGTTCGACGATCGCTATGCGCCGATCGACGCCGGCGTACGCGAACAGGCGCGCGCGGCGCTGCTGGCACGCTTCGGCATCCGGATCGGCGAAGCGCTGGTCGTGCTGAACGTCGGCTCGGATGAAACGCGCAAGAACAACGCGACGCTGTTTCGTGCGCTGGCGTCGCTCGGGCGCAAGGACGTCGTGGTGCTGCGCGTGGGCAGCGCGCAAAACCAGGCCAACCGCGACGAGTGCCGGGCCATCGCCGCGCAGGCAGGCATTGCCGCCCATTTCGTCGAGAACGTCGGCGACGACGAGCTCGGTCATTTCTTCCAGGCGTCGGACCTGTACGTGTCGCCGACGCTGCACGAAGGTTTCGGCCGCACGGTGATCGAGGCGCAATTCGTCGGCGTGCCGGTCATCGCATCGGATCTGCCGGTGTATCGCTACACGATGGGGGATTCGTTCGTGGCCGTTGCCGATGCGATGGATGCGGCCGAATGGGGCCGGCAGATCGATCGCGTCGCGGGCGACCCGACCCTCCGCGCGAGACTGGTGCGCGACGGGCGGGCGAACGCACGGCGTTTTTCGTCTCGCGCGGTCAGCGCGCAGCTGCACGACGTGCTGGACCGGGCCGTGCATGACGGTTCGCGCGCAACCCGGGCCGAAGCGTGAAAGAGGCGGTGATGCGAACGATTCGAGCCGACGGCAGGGTCGAAGCGGCGTGGGGGCTGACCGTCTCGACGTTGTTCGTGCTCGCGTTGACGGTCAACGCGATGCTGCCGGCGCTCGGCGTGATGGAACCGAGCGCGACCTGGACGTTGCTGTTGGCGGTGGCGGGGGTAATCGCGCTGATCGTCGCGCTTCCGGTGTTCGCCGTGTCGATGCTTTACCCGCTGGTGATCGGGTTGACCGCTTTCGTGGCCGGCGTGGGGATCGAATCCGGCGGGTTTCTCCGGGAAACGGACATCTTCGGCGTCGCGAACGGCGCGTTCAGCCGGTTGCTGTCGTTCTACGTGATTTTCGTTGCGTGCGCGCTGCTCGGGTTCAGCCGGTTTCTGAAGGTGCGTACCGCGCACGAGCCGATCCGCGCGCGGCTGACGCTCCAGCCGATCAGCGTCGCACTCGGCCTGGGGCTGGTTGCCGCGATCCTTGCCACGGGCGTGCTGGCTGGCTTGTCGGGCGGCTTTGCGGTGCTGAGCGGCATCAACCGCTACGCGCTGCGCAACGACGCGTCGAACAGTACGCTGTTCAACCTGTTCCTGAACAACCAGACCTTCGTTGCCGTGCTGCTCAGTACCTTCGGCACGAGTTCGAACAAGACCGTGCGGTGGGTGTCCGTCTTCATGATGGTCGCCGATCTGGTGCTCGAGGCGTTGCACGGCGAGCAGTTCATGGCCGTATTGCATGTGTGCCTGACCTTCCTGACCCCGCTCGTCGCGATTCAGGCGATGAACGGCAAGCCGGTGATGCGCTATCTGGGGATCGGCTCGGCCATCGCGCTCGTGATCGGCGGCGTGTCCGTGTTCTACGCGTACAAGGGGCAGGGGCTGGACATCGTCGAGACGATGATGTCGCGTTTTCTCGAGCAGGGGCAGGCGTGGTACGTGGTGGACGGCGACGCGCATCTGTTCGGCGCGCCGCCGCTCGGCGGGATGGCGGCGTTCGGGCGTTTCGTGGCATCGCTCGGCTCCTTCACGGAACCGACGTTCTTCAGCGATGCGCCGGTGAGCGGCTTGCGCGACCTGATGCTGTCATACGGCACGCCGGAGATCCTGAAGGCCTACGTGTTCGACGACGTCACGTTCACGATGGGAAACATGGCGGTGCCGGTCTACTGGTTCGGCTATGCGGGCGGCGCGCTCTTCGTTGCATTGACCGGCGCGATATACGGAGCGGTGAGCGCGATGCTGATTCAGGTCGCGATGCGCGGCGGTGTCGTGATGCTGTGGCTGATCACGAAGATCTTTGCCTACGCAACCTACTCGGTCCAGCAAGGCGACTACTGGACGCTGTTCGGGGCGCGCACGCTCTTCTACATGCTGATCGCGCTGATCTGGTGGGTCTGCATCGATGCGAGGCGCCCGAACGCCGATGCGACGCGGACGGGGATATCTTGAACGCGTTCGTCAGGCTTCTGTTTTCGTCGTTCGCGGGCGTGGTGTGCGAAAAGATCATCGGGGCACTCGCCGCGATCGCGAGCAATCACCTGTTCGCGAACATCTACGGCGCGCGCCTGTTCGGCGAACTGCAGTTCGCGCTGTCGCTCGCCTATGTGATCGGCAGCGTCGCGCTGATCTTCGGCGCGCAGGTGATCCAGCCGATCCTCGGCAAGCACCCGCGTTTGCGGCACATGGTCGTCTACCGCGCGTTTCGTCTGCGGCTGGCACTGACGCTGGCCGTCATGCTGCTGTTCATGGGTATCGTGCTGATCGTCATGCGCCCGTCGAGCGTGTCCGAGCTGACGTTGATCGCGGCCTTCGCGTTGATCGTGGAGCCGATCGCGCTCGGCTCGCTGATGGCCTATGCCGAATCCAAGCCGTGGGTCATCACGCGGGCGAGAGCCTATGCGAGCTGTGTCCGGGTGCTGTGGCTGTACGTCGCGGCACACGCGTCGATGGGTGTGATCGTGGCCGCGTTCGCGTGGCCGCTCGAGGCGTGCGTGGCCGCCGCCGCGCCGTTCAGTCGTTATCGCTCGCTGGCGCTGAAGTCGCCCAGGCCGTTTCGCGGCAATGCAGCCGTGACGAAAGCGCTGGTCGTGCGCGGGCTGAGGATCTGGCCGGCCATCGCGGCCAGTGTCCTGGTATTGCGGATGGACCGGCTGCTGCTCGGCGTGCTGGTCTCCAAGGCGGATCTCGGCATCTACGCGTCGGCGGCCTCGCTGGTCGAGCAGTGGAATTCGGTCGGCACGACGCTGGCACTGGCGTTGGCGCCGAGCATGGTCTTTGCGGCGCGGACCGAGTCGCTCGTGCGCACCAAGGCGTTCAGGCTCGGCCTGTATCTCGGCCTGGTCGGCTGTGTCGCGTGGGTGGGCAGCTGTTTCATCGGCCAAAAAGTGTTCCTGACGATCTACGGGCCCGCGTTCGTCCAGGGCGTGCCGATCATGATCTACGCGACCGGATGCTCGATCGCCACGTTCGTCGATGCGGGGTTGAGCACGTGGCTGCTGGCCGTGCGCCGTTACCGGCTCATCATGATCAAGCAGGTGCTGATCGTCGCGGCCATCGTCGCCGCGCCGTTCGTCATGCCGCGCTCGCTGGTGATGTATGCGCCGTCGACGGGCATCGCCGTATCGCTGCTCGTCTTCTGGTGCGTCGTTCTCGGGAATCTTGCGTACAACCGGGAGCGCTCGTGAACGGCCGCTTTCGTGCGGCCGGTGGGTCGCCGCGCCGGCAACCGGCCGAACGCGAGCGCCGGGATGCGCATGCAGTGAATGGAATGAAAACGGTTTTGGATCGATGGAGGGGCCGCTCGTGAAGAATCGGGTGCTGATGGTGATGACGAGGGACATTCCGCAGGAAGTGACGAACGGGCGGGAGCGTACGCTGAGCTTCATCCGGAAGGCGCTTGGCGACCAGACGGAAGTGGCCGAATTCAAGATCCGGTCCGTGTTCGAGGATGGAGGCTTGCGCGCGAAGATCGGCGCGGCGGTGCGCGTCGGATGGAGTGTGTTGCGCGGCGCGCCGTGCGCGCTTCAGGTGGCGATGTTCTCGCACCCGGGCAAGCGGACGGCGCTGTTGCACGCCGTCGATGCATTCAAGCCGGATGTGATCTATTTCGACGGCATCCGGCTGGTGGATTACGCGATCCTGGTTCGGCGCAACGTGCCCGCATGCCGGATCGTCGTGGATTTCGACGATCTCATGTCGCGCCGCGCGAACATCCTGCGCGAGCAGGATGTTCCGCTGTCGGCCGGGTATCTGGAAAAGTCGATCCCGGGGCCGTTCGTCAGGCTCGCCAACGCGAAGATGATCCGCAACGCATTCCTGGGTTATGAAGCGTTCGCGCTCAAGCGGCAGGAGCGCGCGGCGATCGGGTCGTCGAATGCGGTCACGCTCGTTTCCGCGGAAGACGCGCATTCGTTGCGGATGTCGCTCACCGACGACGAGGCGATCAAGACGCATGTAATTGCCCCGCCGATGAATTCGCTGAAACCGGTGCGTCATCCGTCGGCACCGTTGCGGTTCGTGTTCATCGGTTCGGACCGCCAGTTGCAGAACCGGCTCGCCATCGAGTACCTGGTGGCGTTATGGGCGCGCGTCAGGCCCGCCAGGCCGCTGGTGATTTTCGGGCGCATGACCGGTCGATACGATCCCGTTCCGAACGTCGAATTCGCCGGATTTGCGCCGACGCAGGCGGACGTCTATACCGGATCCTCCATCGCGCTGTGTCCCGCGTTCCTTCGCGGCGGCATCAAATCGAAGGTGCTGGAGGCCATTTCGTACGGGTGCGTGCCGGTCGGAAACGAAGCCGCGTACGAGGGCCTCGGATTCCACGACGACGCGCTTGCGATGAGCGAAGCGCGGCTGGAGCGGTTCGTCGTCGAACCGTCCGCGGATCTGGTTGAGGTCGTCGAAGCGGCGACGCGATTCGCCGCCTATTGCGAGCAGCACTTCAGCATGTCGGTATTCGATCGGCGCTGGCGCGAGCTGATTGCGCCAGCGCCGGGCAGCCCGTCGTGACGGGCCGGGCAGTGCGCCGCGCCCGATCCAACCGGAAAGTCGGCGCAATGGAACGGAGGGCCTTGATGTCGTGATCTGAAGGGTTCGCGGATGGCCGGCTTCCGGATCCTTGCATGGGGATGCCTGACTATCGGAATATCGGAAAGGGGAAAGCCTTCCGCGAGCAAATTGCCGTCCTTCGGCCGATCGACTCGGCACCTCGGCCGAACGACGCGATATCGCATTCTTCACCGATACCTAATTAAAAATGAGACCGATCATATTTGGCGGGCGGTTCGGATGGCTGCATCCGGGCGAAGGGACGAGGGGTGTTGTCCTGTGCAACGCTTACGGGCACGAATCCGTCTGGAGTCACGGCGGCATGCGGAACCTGGCGGACCGTCTGTCCGCCAGCGGGATTCCGGTGCTGCGTTTCGATTACCGCGGAACGGGCGATTCCGACGGGGCCGATGGCGCGAGCGACCAGTTCGAGACGGCCGTCGACGACGTGCACGCGGCCATCGCGCGGCTTCGCGAAGAAACGGGCATTGCCCGGGTGACGCTGTGCGGCCTGCGGCTGGGCGCGGCACTCGCGCTGCTCGCGGCGAGCCGATGCGACGTGGATGCGCTCGTGCTGCTGGCTCCGGTGGCGAGCGGGCGCAGCTACGTGCGCGAGTTGTCGATCATGCGCAATATCTGGCTCGACCAGCTGCCGGCGCCATTGCGTGAGGCCCAACCGAAAGACGCGCCATTCAATGTGCTCGGGCAGGTCTACAGTCCGGTGTTCCGTGCGCGGCTCAATGCGTTCGACGCGGTCGATGCGTTGAAGGATTGCGTACGCGCGCCGGCGCCGGACACGCTGATCGTCGACGTGAATGCCGGCGGCAGCGAACCGCTGAAGAAGAACCTGGAAGCGCTGGGTGGTGAAGTCGAGTCGAGGTTGTTCGAAGGCTACGCCGCGTTCATGCAGGAAACGACGTTCTCGAGCATGCCGACGCGTGTATTCGACGCGGTGGTCGACTGGATCGCGGCCAGGGAGGCCGGGCAGGCGCCGTCGCCCGGCGTCGCGTTGAAAGCGGATTGGGATTCCGGCCTGATGCTCCGGACGCCGGAAGCCTGCGAACAACCGGTCAGGTTCGGCGTTGCCGGCTTGTTCGGCATCCTGTGCCTGCCGCCGGCCATGCGCGATCGCGGCCCGGTTCTGCTGATCACGAACACGTCGGCCAGCGCGCATGTCGGCGACAGCCGGCTATCGGTGCGCATCGCCCGGGAACTGGCGCGTCGCGGCATCGCATCGCTGCGGTTCGACGGACGCGGGATCGGCGACAGTGTATCCGGGTGTGGTGCTCGCGCGCCGGTCTATTCGAGCGCCGTCGTCGAGGATGTCGCGACGGCTGCCCATTGGTTGAAGGAACAAGGATATCGCCATGTCGTGTCCTTCGGCATCTGCTCGGGCGCGTACAGCGCGTTGCGTGCGGCGCTCGTGGGGTGCGCGCTGTCGGGTGTCATATCGGTGAACCTGCAGAGTTTCCATATGCCCGACGATATGCCGACCGACGCGTTGCGCAGGCATCGACCCAATTCGATCGCCGGTTACCGGTCGTCGTTCTTCGAGCTGAAGAAATGGAAGCAGGTGCTGAGCGGCGATCGAAAGATCATGCCGTTCGTCCGGCTCGTCATGAAGCGCATGGCGACGCTTGCGGCGGTCCGGATCGGCGCGTGGCGACGCCGGATCGCCGGATGGTCGTGTGCGGAGACGATGCCGGTCGATCCTCATGAAATCCTGCGTACGTTGCAGCGCAAGGAGGTGAGGACCCTGTTCATATGCGGTGCATACGACAGCAGCCTGGACCTGATGACGATGTATTTCGGCCCGCGCGGCAAGCGGCTGTCGCGCTTCTCGGGCGCGCGCACGGTTGTGCTCGACGATCTCGATCACAGTCTGTTCGGTTCGCATGCGGCCGAACAGGTGGTCGGCTTGTGCAGCGAATTCGTCAAGGGTCTCGATTCCCGCCGCGCGCCGCTCGGCAGGATCGTCGAGGCCGGATCGCCCGCGTGATGCGAGGCCGGCGCCGGTTTTTGCCATGTGCGCCGGCCTCATCGTTGCCTGGCGGAACGCGATGTCGCCACGGGGCTATGTCAGATGTCGCACAGTCGGCGGGCGGGTGCGGTGATACGGTAACTCGCCTGTCCTTGGCCACGCTGCCTGCCCGCTATACGACCCCAACGATGAATTCCAACAGCTCCGGACGTCTGGATCATATCGACGCGATGCGCGCCGTCGCGGTCCTGCTTGTCATCTGGACGCACTACGCCGAGCGGTTCGTCGCGCTGGCGGGCGCTCAACAATGGCTCGACACGCTGCAACGCGCCGTCAATTTCGGGCGGATCGGCGTAGTGGTGTTCTTCGGCATCAGCGGCCTGCTGATTCCGAGCAGCCTGCGCGGCGCCCGTGGACAAGGCACGCGGCGCTTCCTGATCCGCCGCTTCCTGCGGTTGTATCCGGCGTTCTGGTTGTCCATTCCGATCGGCTGCCTCGTCTTCTGGACGTTGTTCGGAAAACCGGTAAGCGCGTCGCTGCTCGTTGCCAACGCAACGATGATTCCGACCGCGTTCGGGCAGGAGCCGGTCATGGGACATTACTGGACGCTCGAAACGGAGCTGTATTTCTACGCGCTGTGTCTCGTGTTGTTCTGGTGGGGCGGGTTGCACCGGATGCGCGATCTCGCGCTCGTCTGCATCGCGCTGTGCACGATATTCGTGATCACCCTCGGGTTGCGCATCATTCCCGAGCATGCGCTGGGCCAGTACAAGGCCATGCCGTATCACCTCGCGATCATGTTCTGGGGCGCCTGTTTTCGTCAGGCGTACGACCATCCGCTCGACGTGTTGCGTGTGAGATGGGGGCGCGGCGAGCACGCCGGAATCACGTTGACGTACCGATCCGTGGTTGGCCTGCTGGCGGCGATGATCGTGGGCGTCGCACTGGTTGGCGCCGCCAATGATTGGCGGCATCACAACCTGGTTCATCTGCCGTCGTCGCTCGCTTACGTGATCGGCATCGTGATATTCACGGCGATGGCGACGGTATTGAAGGTCCGCGCGCGGTCTTTCGCGAAGCTGGGCGAAGTCAGCTACTCGATTTACCTGTTTCATGCGATCCCGCTGTTCGGGTTTTACTGGCTGTGCGAGCGCTATCAATGGGCCGGGTGGCCGCTGGGCGTCTACATGATCGTGCCCGTTGCGCCGTTGATTGCGTTGTCGTACGCAAGCTACCGGTATTGCGAGGCGCCATGTGTCCGGCTTGCGCACCGCCTGACCGCGTCGCGGCGACGCGGCGATCTGCCGGTCGGCAATCGTCAGGTCAACGCAGCGCAGGATCCGGTTCGAAACTGACCGGGCGCGGAAGCGTCGCGGCTGACAGGGGCGACCTCGTGTCGCCGACGTGAATGGAATGGGCTGCATGGAGTGGGAGATGAAGGTGGCGAGTGATGAAGGCGGCGTGCCGCGATATCGAATGTTTCAACCGATGTCCGGGAAGTCCAATTGAACAGCTTCCCGTCGGTTGGCTTCCGCGCGGAAACGACGCGCATTGTCGTGATCAACGACTACGCACGAAAGGGCGGCGCGGAAGAGGTCTACCGGACCTCCATCGAAATGCTGCGAAAGATTCCGGGCGTCGACGTGTACTCGTTCGACGAGACGAATTTCCCGCCGGGCGAAGGCTCGCTTGCGCGCGGCTGGAACCGCGCCGCGGCGAGCGCCCTTGCGGCGCTGCTCGACGAGGTGCGCCCGCATCGCGTGCTCGTGCACAACTATCACAATCTGCTGACGCAATCGATCCTGCCGGTACTCGCGCGTTGCCGCCGAGAACAGGGATTCCGCACGTATCTCACGTGCCACGACTACCACCTGGTCTTTTACAACCCGAATCTGCTGGCCTATCGCAACGGGCGCCCGGTGCCGGTGCCGGTCGATGCGCTGTCGAAGCCGGCGCGCCTGTTCAGGCTCGCGAGCCCTCGGGGCCGTATTCACGACACGGTGAAGAAACTGCACTGGCATGCGGTGTACGCCTATTGCAATCCGCAACACGTATTTGACCTGTTCCTGTGCCCGAGCCCGTATATGCGCACCGCGCTGGCACAGCGCGGCATCACGCGAAGCGCATTGCTGCCGAACCCGGTGAGCACGCTGGCGGAGCCGTTTCCGCCGCGCGTGTGTCATCGTGATCGGTTCGATCTCGCCTATGTGGGACGCCTCGATGCGGAGAAGGGCATTCACGAGTTCATCGAACTGGCGCGCCAGACCGGTTTTCATCGTATCGGCAGCCTGACGCTTTACGGCGACGGGGCGATGCGGGCGCAGCTCGAAACGCGCCACCAGGATCTGGTTGAGGCGCAACGGCTGCGCTTTGCCGGGCGGCTTGACCACGGCGAGCTGTTTCACGCATTGCGCGCACATGACGCGCTGGTGTTGCCGTCCGTCTGGGCCGAGAACGCGCCGCTCGTGCTGGTCGAGGCGGCCACGCTCGGCTTGCCGGTTCTCGCGCACGAGATCGGCAGCCTGTCGACGTTCGGCAGCGAGATCGGCAACAAGATCCTGTACCGGAATTCGCCGGCCGGCCTGACGAGCGCACTCGATGAGTTGAACCGTCACTTGCGTACCGACGATCGACACTACGATTGCTCGGCATACACGCCGTCGCGCTACGCGGCGCAGCTTGCGTCGTGGATGGAAATTGGCGGGCAACAGAACGTCTAGGAAGAAGAACATCATGCGGGCACTTCGACGCAACGCGGCAGCCGTGCTCGGCGCACTGGCCTTGTCGGCAGGGCACGGTTACGGCGACGAGCGGGTGGCGACGCTCGCGCCCGCCAATACATCCGGCAGCCGCGATTTCAAGGGTTCGTCGAACGGGCTGCTCGCCGGCACGTCTTCGATATCGAAAATCGACGTGCATACGTTGCTGTATCCGGGCAGCACGACCCGGGTGCTGGCCCACTACCTGCCGTGGTGGGGCCCCGACCCGCGCGGCGTGGACGTCGGCTATCGATCCGACGATCCTCGCCAGGCCTATCGCACCTTCGCCGACATGCAGTCGCGCGGTATCGACGGCGTGATCGTCGACTGGTACGGCCAGGGCCATTTCGTCGACACGGCGTGGCAGGCATCCATGCCCGAGCTGGCGAGGTTTCCCGGGATGACGTTCTCGATCATGATCGACAGCGGCAGCTTCAAGTTCAATGCATGTCACGGGTGCGACCTGACCGAAACGATCCTGAACAACCTCGCGTATATCAGCCGCGAATACTTCACGTCGACGCAGTATCTGCGTTACGACGGCCATCCGGTCGTGTCCGAGTTCGGGATGGATGCGGTCGGGACGGCGGACTGGGCGCGTATTCATGCCGCGTACCCGGACGTCTACTGGATCCATACGCTTGCGCCGGGTTTCGATCTGCCGTACAGCAAGGGGGCGTATGTCTGGGAGCAGCCGTCGCCGTGGTCCGAGCCGCAACCGGCCGGCACGCGGCACGACCTGCTGTATCGCGAGCGCTTCTACAACATTGCCCGGAACCAGCCGCCGGGGATGATCGCGGTCGGTGGCGTGTGGAGCGGGTTCGACGACAGGAAGGCGTCGTGGGGCGCCGCCGCGCCGCGCTTTCTTGCGCCTGCGTGCGGCCGCACCTGGCTCGACACGTTCAAGAGCATCAACGAGCGCTACAGCGCGCGGCAGCAGATCCCGTTCGTTCAACTGATTACGTGGAACGACTACGAGGAGGGGAGCGCGCTCGAAACCGGCATTGCCAGTTGCACGGAGATCGACGCGCAGCCGTTGGGCGCGAGCGTGACCGTCCGGATCACCCATCCGGACACCGTCGATCATCTGGAGCTCTACGAGCAGCTTGGTCCGTCGTCGTTCAGGCTGGTCGGACGCTATCCCACCGATGCGACGAGCATTTCGCTGCCTGATACGCGGGCGGGCACGTATTTCGTCAAGGCGGTCGGCAAGCCGTTCATCCAGAACGTCGTTTCGGCGGCCATCGTCGTGCGCTGACGTGCGGGGATGCCGGCTGCGCAGCTATTCTGCCGTCGATCGAGCGAGCGGCACCGCCATCGCCGCTTCGAGTTCCGCCGGCGGGCACGTCGGCCGGCCGTATTGATCGTCGAAGCGGACGATGTCGTCCTCGCCGAGATAGTCGCCCGATTGCACCTCGATGATTTCGAGCGGAATCCGGCCGGGATTCTCGAGGCGATGCACTTCGCCGACCGCGATATACGTCGACTCGTTCTCGCAGAGCAGGAAGGTCTCGTTGCCGCGCGTCACCTTCGCGGTGCCGCGCACGACGATCCAGTGCTCGGCGCGGTGATAGTGCATTTGCAACGACAGCTGCTTGCCGGGCTCGACGACGATCCGTTTCACCTGGAAGCGCTCGCCGAGATCGATCGAGTCGTAATGGCCCCACGGCCGCTGCACCTTGCGGTGCTCGCTCGCCTGCGGGCGCCTGTCGGTCTTCAGCCGCGCGACGACGTTCTTCACACGCTGCACGTCGTGCTTGTTCGCGACCAGCACGGCATCGGGCGTCTCGATCACGACGACGTCCTTCATCCCGACGCACGCGATCAGGCGGCCCTCCGAGCGCACGAAGCTGTCCTGCGTATCCTCGAACACGATCGGGCCGCGCGCGACGTTGCCGTGATCGTCCTTCGGCATGATTTCCCAGATCGCATCCCAGGTGCCGACGTCCGACCAGCCGGCCGCGAGCGGCACGACGATGCCTTCGATGCCGAGTTCGCCGTGTTCCGCGAGGCGCTCCATCACCGCGTAGTCGATCGAGTCCGACGGGCACGCTTCGAAGGCCGCCGCATCGATCCGGAAGAACGGATCCTCGGCGATGCCCGCACGCCATGCGGTCTCGCAGGCCGCGTGGATGTCAGGCGCGAGCGCGGCGATCGCCTTCAGCCAGACCGAGGCGCGCGTGACGTAAATCCCGCTGTTCCACCAGTAGTCGCCCGATTGCAGATAGCGCTCGGCGAGCGCCGCGTCGGGCTTTTCGACGAAACGCCCGATCGCGTAGCCGCCCTGGCCGCCGAGACGGCCCGTGCGCGGCTCGCCGACCTGGATGTAGCCGTAGCCCGTTTCGGCGCGGCGTGGCAGCACGCCGAGCGTGACGATTGCGCCTTCCTGTGCGTAGCGCGCCGCACGCGAGATCGCATCCTGGAAGGCGCCGACGTCGGCGATCACGTGGTCGGCCGGCATCACCGCGAGCACGGGATCGTCCGCGAGCTGGCTTGCGTCGAGTGCCGCCAGCGTCAGTGCCGGTGCGGTATTGCGTGCGGCCGGCTCGAGCAGGATGCGGGCGGGTGCCGCGCGGCCGAGGACCTGTGCGGCACTCATGACACGATGCTGCTCGCCGCAGACCAGCAGCAGCGTGTCGCCGAGCGCGGCATTCGCGATGCCGTTCAGGCGGCGCGCCGTCGCCGACAACGGCGATTCGTTCGAGGTGAGCTCGATCAACTGCTTGGGATACTGCTCGCGCGACAGCGGCCACAGCCGCGTGCCGGAGCCGCCTGCGAGAATCACCGGCAGGATGCACGGCAGGTCGGGCTCGGGAACCGGACGAAGGGTGCGGGTCATCGATTGGCTCCGGTGTCGGCGGGCTGCCGGTTGTGTGTGCGGCTGTCGGCTCGCGCGTCGTCGTTGCGCGGCCGGTGTGCCGACACGGCTCGCGACAGCAGGTTGCGCAGCGCGCCTGCAGCGCGCTCGGACGATCGCACCAGGCCGACGAATGGCGCACCCTGTTCGAGATACGGGCCATAGGCCTTGCGGAAGCCGAAACGCTTGTAGAACGCCTGGCGCGGCGCCGGGACGTGCATGCGCACCGCGGCCGCGGGCCATGCGGCCTGCGCGGCGGTGAGGGCGCGCTCGATCAGCCGCTCGAGCGTATCGTCGTCGCGGCGGCTCTCGCTCGTGAGCACCTTGTCGATCACGACGTCCGGGTCGATGTCGTCGCCGGGCAGGATGCGTGCGTAGGCCGCGACTTCCATCGCGTCGCCGTCGCGCAGGGTTGCATAGACATGCAGCGCGCCAGCGTCCTTGCCGTCGATGTCGAGATGCGTGTGCGCGTCTTCGACCACCAGCACGGCGTTGCGGGCGCGCAGGATTGCATAGAGGTCGACGGCGCCCAGGTGTTCGAATTCACAACAATGCCATTCCATGATGCTGTCCTCGCGTGATGCCTTCGGCATGCCGTGCCGCACGGACGCGATCGTCCCGTGCAGCGCGGCGATCCTCATCATCCGGGTGGGCGGTGCGTCGGTCTGTTCGAAAGCGTACTCACGATCCGGATTCGCCTGGCCGGTGCGGCTTGCGCAGCCGGGAAGCGCCGCACGAGCGCCGCACGAGCGCCGCAAGGTGCGGTAGCACACACCGGGATGGCCGGTGCCTTTTCATAATTGCCTCATCCTGACGGGCCGCCTCGATGCGAGGCCAGTCAACATCGAATGTCAATGAAGAACCGGGGGCCGGACTTGAAGATTGCGGGCGTTCACGACGGGCCGGCCGTGCATGGCGGCGCCGGGCACGCACTCACGCACGGGGTCGGCTGTATCGCGCAGGCCGACCGTGTGCCGCGTCGTCGAATCCCTTCTGGAGAGGGCGTGCCGGTGCGGCGTACACGTCCTTCATCCGCATGCCGTTGGTGCGGCTTGGGATCAGGCGCCGCAGCCTGGCCGATGGCGACGACGGGCGGCCCGCATCCGTGCCGACGGAACGCCGGATCCGGTCCCGACGAGCCTGAGCGTCGCGTGGCGGACCGCCATGCTGCATTGCGGGAGGCGCGCGCCGGCGCGACCGACTTCACATGTGGCCGCGACGACTCGCCGGAGAGCGATCGGCGTGCGCGGCACGCGTCTCGCCGTGCCCCGATGCCGCGAAACGGGATGCGTGACGCGGTGCGGTTGATTACGGCATGTAACGGACGAGCGCAGAGCGAGCGGGCCGGGCGTCGCCGCGATACGATTCGGCTGTCCGGCGGCGCGCGCGATTATGTGGCGGGTGGAATGCGGTATCGGCCATTCCCGGGGATTTCGGTGAAAATCACTGGCAATCAACCGTCCCCATCTTGGGGAAAAGTAGTATTTGCCACTGATTGACCGGAATACTCGTAGATAATCAAATCTCAGTATTCAAACGCGCGTGGTGCGGGGCGACCGGTTGCATGGCCGGTCGCGTAACCGGTTGATTCAGGTTTATCTTTTGGTAACAAGACCATCTCGAAACGGGGTGTAAATTCAGGAGCGGATGAAATGCGGCGGTCATTCCGGAAACGGGTTGGCGGCCATCCGGTTCAGCATCGGGCGCACCTGTCGTGTACGACGTGACGCACATGCCGACGGCATTCCCGTCTGCCGACGCGCTCCGCCTGGATGGCGGGTCGCCTCAAAGCGGGAACGTCGTGGCTCCCGCAGCCGCGCGTTCCCTTCGAGTTCGATGACAACGAGGCCGGATGACATCCGGCTCGACCTCCGGGGGCTCTCGCCGTGTGCGGTTTCGATCTTCGCCAAAGCTGCGGGAACGCGGCGCGGAAAAGTGGCCATGCGCCGCCGGCTGCAGCGCACGCGAACGGTTCGCGGAGTGGAGAAAGTGATGGTTCGTTATGAATATGCCAATAACGCGCGATAAGAGCGCCGGCGCGGGGAGTGGTAACGGGCAGCGTCCGCTGATTTACTGGACGCAGTCGCCGTCCGTCATGCTGCGAAAGGAACTGGCGCGACGCGACTGGAAAGTGTCGATCGTTGCGCAGGCGAGCGAACTGCGCGACACGTCCGGTGAAATCACCTGCGGCATCCTCGACCTGAGCGGCGGCCATGCCGACGCGATCGGGAGCATCGCGTCGACCTGCGCGTCGATGCGCGACGTCGTCTGGGTCGCACTCGTCGACGTCGGCCAGACCGCTTCGCCGAACGTGCGCGCGCTGTTGCGCGACTATTGCTTCGACTACGTCACGTTGCCCGCCTCGCATCAGCGGATCGCCGATACGGTCGGCCATGCGTACGGCATGGAGTGCCTGTTCGCGCGCGATCGCGAACGGCTCGAATCGGAGGAGAAAGGCATCGTCGGCACCTGCAGCGCGATGCTGCGGCTGTTCGATACGGTGCGGCGCTTCGCGCGCACGGACGCACCGGTGTTCGTGTTCGGCGAAACGGGGACCGGCAAGGAGTTGACGGCGGTCGCGATCCATCGCCATTCGGAGCGCCGCAACGGCCCGTTCGTCGCGGTCAACTGCGGCGCCATTCCGCCGCATCTGCTGCAATCCGAACTGTTCGGCTATGAGCGCGGTGCGTTTACGGGCGCGAACGCACGCAAGATCGGCTATGTCGAAGCGGCGAGCGGCGGCACGCTGCTGCTCGACGAGATCGGCGACCTGCCGCACGAGAGTCAGGCGAGCCTGCTGCGTTTTCTGCAGGAGCGCGCAATTCATCGCCTGGGCGGCAGCGATCCGGTGCCGGTCGATGTCCGGATCGTGTCGGCGACGCACGTCGACCTGCGGGACGCGATGGCGGAAGGGCGCTTCCGGCCGGACCTGTTCCACCGTCTGTGCGTGATGCGCATCGACCAGCCGCCGCTGCGCGCGCGCGGCAAGGACATCGAGCTGCTCGCGCATCACATGCTCGAACGCTTCCGTGGCGACGCGCGCCATCGCGTGCGCGGCTTCTCGACGGATGCGATCACGGCACTCTACAAGCACGACTGGCCCGGCAATGTCCGCGAACTGATCAACCGCGTGCGCCGCGCGGTCGTGATGACGGAAGGGCGCCTGATTACCGCGCAGGATCTCGAACTCGAATACTGCCTCGATGCCGCGTCGCCGTCGGTGGCCGACATCCGCAAGTCGATCGAGCGCGAGGCGATCGAAACCGCCTTGCTGCGCACGCGCGGACGCGTCGCGGCGTCGGCCCGCGAGCTCGGCGTGTCGCGCGCGACGCTGTATCGCTGGATGGAGGCGTACGGGATCGAGCGGCCGCGCGGCACGGGCTCGTCCGACTGAGATTCGACAGCGGCGCTCGCGGCTTTCAGCCGCCGCGAGCGCCGCGTCAACGGGCCTGCGTGGCGCGCACCGTGCGCGCGGCGTTGACTGCCCGGACTTCCACGACCGGCGGCCCATCGGCCGCGGCTCCATGCTTGCCGATCATGTCGAGCGGAACGAGGGCGACGCGCGCCGGCGTGCCGGGCGCGAGATGGAACCAGTCGTCGCGCGGCAGGTAGCCCGGCGCATCGATCTGCACATGACACGCAACGTGCCGTGTGTCGATGTCGACGTGCCACGTGTCGCCAGTGTGCGACACGCACGCTTCCAGCCCGAGTTCACGGCGCGCCAGGACGGCCGCACGTGTGCGGGACGGGAAATGGAACGCCTGCGACAACAGCGTGCCGTCGTCCGTGCGTAGTGTCGCGACGACGGTGTCGTGTTCGCAGGGCCCGAAGCGGTACGCGTAGGTCCAGTCGAAGAACCGGCCGAGCAGTTCGGCCGAGCCGATCCGCACGGCGTCGTGCGCTGCGATTCGCACCGGGCAGCCGGCCTGCGCGACCGGTGTGCGGCCGTCGCGCAGCGCGACGAGCTCGAGCGCGGCCGACAGCGGCGCGGGGCGCTCGTTGACCACATGCACGTCGAGCCCGTTCAAGCCTTCGTCGACGAGCAGCACCTGCACGGGTTGCAGGACCTGGCGCAACGCATGCCACGCCGATTTCGGCCGGTGTGCGGCGTCGATCACCCCCCAGCCGGCGCCGGGCATCACGTCCAGGAACTGCCAGACGAGCGCGCCGGCGCAGCGCGAGCCGGTGCGCCGCCATTCGGAAAACGTGTCGCGCATCAGGTCCGCAATGACCGCGCGCGACAGCTCGAAGTAGCGCGACGGATCCTCGCGCCGCAGCCGGTCGGGCACGACGTCGTAGAGCGTCTGCAGATAGTGGTCGCGTATGTCCTCGAAATCCCACGACGTGCCGGGGTCGCGCGGCACGGCCGCCTTCCAGCGCGGCTCGTGCACGCCGGGCCAGCCGAGCTCGGCGAGCGTCGCGTCGCACGGCACGTTCGAGAACGCGAGGCATTCGCTCGCGAAGCGCACGTCCGCGCGGCGCGCGTCGTCGAGCGGGCGCAGGTAGGCACCGACCCCGTAGTAGTGCGACACGCGTTCGCGCGGTGCGAACGGCAGCACGCCGCCGTCGGGCGAATCGGGCACATACGGGACGTCGGGCCGGCATGCGGCCGCGTGGCCGGCCAGCCGGTCGGCGGTCAGCTCGAGGAAGCGCTGCTTCGGGCCGAGCCCGGACATCGCGGCCTGTTGCGCGATCTCGCTGCCGCCGCACAGTACGGCGAGCGACGGCGATGCGCCGTGACGCGAGAGGAACTGCCGGGCTTCGCGATCGACGTTGTCCGCGAACGCGGGATCGTCGAATGCATAGTCGAAGTTCGCGAACATGAAATCCTGCCAGACCAGCAGCCCGAGCCGGTCGCACCACGCGTGAAAGGCATCGGCCTCGTAGGTCATCGTGCCGCCGACGCGGATCATGTTGAAGCCGGCGTCGCGCGCGAGCCCGAGCAGGCGGGCGTAGGTGGTGGCGTCCGCGTGCAGCGCGAGCGGCGCGGCACTGCTCCAGCACGCGCCGCGCGCGAACACGGGCACGCCGTTGATGCGCAGCCCGAAGCCTTTGCCGTCGGCGCCGGCGTCGACTTCGATCGTGCGGAAACCCGTTGCACCGAGCGGCCGCACCTCGTCGCAGAGATGCAGCGCAACGTCGTACAGCACCGGCTCGCCGTGCGTATGCGGCCACCAGCGGCACACGTTGGGTACCGCAACGCTGGCGCGCAGACGGTCGGCGCCGGCACGTTCGAGCGTGGCGTGGTGCTGGCCGCACGACAGCCGCGCCGCGATCGCGTCGGGCAGCGGCGCGGCGAACGTCAGTTCCGCATCGAGCCAGCCCGTGTCACCTTCGATGCGCGCGTGCAGGTCGCAATCGACGAGAACGGGCCCGTCGGCCGGATCGAGCACGTCCACGGGCCGCCACGGGCCGGTCGGTACATGCGGCGGAAACCAGCCCGGCATGTGGCCGAACAGCGACGTGCGGATCGTGCGCAGCGCCGCCGGCTCGGCGAGCCGCGTGCGCCAGCGTGCCCGGCGCGGCGCGCGCGTGTCGCGCAGGTGCGGGGCGAGCGCCCGGAAACACAGGGTCAGCCGGTGCGCGCCGTCGAGCGACACGGATACGTCATGCGCGACGAACATGCTGTCGGAGCGGAGGATCGGCGTGTCGTCGAGCCACGCTTGCGCGAGCGTCGCGAGGCCGTGAAAGCGCAGTATGCGCGGCCCGTGTCCGCGCAGTTCGATCCGGTACCAGTGGTCGCGCTCGTCGAGCGATTCGGCTTCGTCGAGCCGGCCCGCCAGCGCGAGCGACTGCGCGACCGTGCCGGGCACGGTCGCCGGGATCCAGCCGTCGCCGGCGGCCGGGAGGTCGCGCGGTTCCCGTGCGACCCCCGCGGCCGTCGCCAGCATCGACCACGCGGGCAGGGCACGCGTGCGCGTCACCGCATGACCGGCACGGCTGCCGCGGTGTCGCTGCGCACGGGCGTCGCGTGCCGCAGCGGCAAGGCGATTTGCCGCGCGCAGGCAACCACATCCGCGTAAGCGGCCTCGATCGCTTCGAGCGTCGACTCGCCGCGCTCCTCCTTGCCGCGCGCGCAGGCGCGCGCGAGCCGGAATTCGAGCACCATCGCTTCGGACGCGATGCGGTCGCACGCGGCGCGGATCTCGGCGAACGGCCCGACGCAGCCGCTGGCCTGCAGCCAGCGCGCGTAATGGCCGAACAGCTCGAAATTCGCGCCGAGCTGCCGTACCGAGTTGAACGAGTACGCATGGAAACGCTCGAGCGGCGAATCGGCGAGCGTCCGCGCATCGGCCTGCAACTGCCGCCGGAATGCGGCGATCGGGTCGACGACCGGCAGGCGCCGCAGGTGGCGCTGCAGCGCGGCGAGCGACGTTTCGCACAGCGCACGCTCGTCGAGCGGCGCAAACCGCCGCTTCGCGCATTCGACGTACGGCGGCAGCGTCATCGGCGAGCTGCCGCCGACGAGCCCGTCGTAGTCGAAATCCTCGGCCACGTAATAGCCGCTGTTGTGGAAGTAGCCGATCTGTCGCTTTGCGCGGTCGATCGCATCGATGCCGATCGTCGTCTTCGTGTGCTGCGTGCGGTAGCTGCTGCCGCGCGTATCGGGCAGGAACCACGCGTCGACCTCGACGATCATCAGGTGGCCGCGCGCAACCTGCGTCTCGATGTGCTGGTCGAGCGGCTCGTAGATCGAGTGCTCCTGCACGACGATGCCGTACAGCCGCTCCAGTTCGTCGTGCGGAAACTTGAAGAACGTGAACTGGTCACCCTCGAAATCGAGCGCGATCGTAAACGGCAGCGCCGCGTACGGATTGAAGCCCCACCACCGGAGCACCTCGAGCCACATGTCGACGTAGCAGTTGGTCTGTTTCCAGACCATCTCCTGGCCATGCAGCGGATGCGGCCGGTAGTGGCGCGCGCGGTGGCGCACATCCTCGAACGACGTGGCGTCGCCGTCGCGGGACACGAATCTCATGGCGTGCCCCACAGCACGTCG
The DNA here is from genome assembly GCF_902833075.1 of Burkholderia sp. BCC0405. NCBI lineage: Bacteria > Pseudomonadati > Pseudomonadota > Betaproteobacteria > Burkholderiales > Burkholderiaceae > Burkholderia > Burkholderia sp. BCC0405. Next base: position 264,671 of record NZ_CADFEO010000001.1, on the reverse strand, counting down.
CGGACTGCGTGCGGCCATGCATCGATGTCGAGGCCGTGATGGCGGAACAGCGCGAGCGTGAGCCGTTCGAGGCCGAAGCCGACGCAGCCCGTGTGCGCGACGTCGCCCGTGGCGGTGCGGATGTCCCACAGCAGCCCGAAATGGTCCATGTGGTAGTTGAAGCTCAGGCAGGCGGTCTGGCGGTCATCGTGCTCGATCGGGATCAGCAGCTCGAACTTCAGGTTCTGCTCGCGCTGGCTGTGCGCGACGATCTTGCCGCCGCGCCCGAAGAACGGATCGTTCGCGAGGTCGATCGCGTTGGGCAGGCGCAGCATCTCGATCATCCGCGTGCCGCGCTCGATCCAGGTCTCGCGGAACGCAACGATCTGCTCGGGCGTGCCGATCCGCACGTACTCGCGCATCCGGAACAGCTGCATGCGGGTCGGATCGAGCGACGGCTCGTGGCGGAAGCAGTACGAGAAGACGTCGACGATCCGGCCGTCGGCCGGCAGCGCGCCTGCGCGTGCGACGACCGGGTAGACCGGGTAGCACGCGGCCGGCGTCATCACGACGTAGGTCGGCTTCTGGCTTTCCGTCCAGTCGTCGCCGCGATCGAGGCACTGCAAGACGCGCTGGTGCTGGTGTTCGTCGCCGCAGAACGCATGCACGCTGCCCGCGAGCTGCGGGAAGCTCTTCATGTATTCGCTGCGCTCGAACTCGGTGCGGCTCATCGCCGGCGGGAAGCGCAGCACTTCGGCCTGCTGGTCGGCGCCGATGCGCGTGACGAACGCGTCGAGCGCTTCCACGACGCGCTCGAACCGTTCGCTGCGGCCGAACAGGCCCTGGATGCCGGTGGACACCAGCAGGCCCGCGTCGATCAGTTCGTCGCGCAGCGGGTTGACGCCCGCGCGGTCGATCGGTGCATCGGAGGCGGCGGAGGGCACGGCAAGGCGATCGTTCACGTATGTTTCTCCAGCGTCGCAGGACGCAGCGCGAGCAGCAGGTTCGAGGTGTTGACGGCAATGCGGTCGTTGCTGATCATCAGCGGCGCCGCATGCAGGTCGCGAATGTGGCGGCCGATGCTGAACGGCGTGCCCTGCTTGTAGCCGGCCATCCCGCAGATCATCATGGCCTGGTGCGCGACTTCCAGCGCGGTCGTCGACACGTAGGTCTTCAGCGTGTTGATCTCGGCGGCCCGGGCCATGCCGGCCGACCACGAGCGGGACGCCGGATTCGCATGAAGGCGCAGCACGTTGTCGACGCGGGCCTGCATCGCCTGCATCAGCGCGAGCGATTCGGCGATGCGCCGCGACGCGGGCGACGGCGCGCCATCGGTCTGGCGTGCCTGTGCGCGGAAGAACTGGTGCGCGCGGTGGAACGCGTCGCCGGCCACGCCGATCCATACCGCGGCCCACAGGATGTGCGACACCGGCACCATCGTTTCCTCGGCGATCTTCGCGAACGGCACCGGCAGGCACTGGACGGCGGCGCCTCGCGCATCGAGCTCGAAGCCGTTGCTGCAGGTGCCGCGCATCCCGAGCGTGTCCCATTCGCCGCGGCGCGTGAGCGTGTAGCCGTCGCGCAGCAGCGTGACGAGCACCTGCTCGGAAGCCGGCGCGTCCGTATCGCGTCGTGCGGTCGCGAGGATGCCGTCCGCATAGTCGCCATACGAGATCGTCGGCGCGGACTTGCGCAGCCGGAACTCGCCGCCGTCGGTTTCGAGCGCACACTGGCTCGCACGCAGGTTGCCGCCGACGCCGTCTTCCGACGTGGCCGATGCAAGCAGCCACTGGTGACGCACGAGCTGCTGCAGGAACAGCTTGTGCCAGCCCTGGTCGAGCGCGTGGTCGACGATGCAGGCGACCTGGATCTGGTGCATCGCGAACACCATCGCCGACGACGCGCAGGCCTGGCCGAGAATCGAGCAGGCCGACGCGATGTCTTCCAGCGACGCGCCAGCGCCGCCGAGATGGGGCGGCACCATCGCGCCGAGCAGGCGGCGCGCGCGCATGGCCTCGATCGCCTCGACGGGGCAGCGCGCGTCTCGGTCGACCGCGTCCGCGTGCTGCGCGGCAATCTGAGCGACGGCATGCGCGGCCTCGTCGAGCCGACGCGAATCGCTGTCGGCCGCGAGTTCGGGAAGCAGCGCGCTCATGCTGAATGCTCGGTGCGTTGCAGCGTGGTGATCGTGTCCGCGAGCGCGTCGATGCTGCGGAACAGGTTGCGGTTCAGCATCTCGTCGGGAATCTCGATGTTGAATTGCTTCTCGATCGCGAGCATCAGCTGGATCGTATCGAGCGACGAAAGGCCCGCTTCGTAGAGATCGTCCCCGTCGCCGATCGAGTCGATCGCGGCTTCGAGATGGGCGACGTGCTTCAGGATGGTTCTGATTTCTTTTTTCACGTGCTGCTCCGGCGTGCGTGGTGTCGTCCGCTCGGGCAGACGCGCGACACGCGCTGACGTCCCCCCGGCAGTCCGGCATCAGTAGACCATTGGCAGACACGGCGTTCTGTTCGCCACCCTACAAACAGCTGACCCGGCACGCAGGCGGCGCGCCAGCGCCGTCCCGATGCGGCACGCCAATCAGGCGCGCGCCGCGGCCGGCACGCCCGAATCGGCCGACAGGATGCGCTTCATCTCGTCGCGCACGATCGCGCGGCAGCCGCACGACATTTTTTCGAGGCCGGCGAGGTCGGCGAGCTCGATCGAGCTGCGGTATTGCCGGATCAGGCCCAGCTTCTGGATTTCGCCGGCGGCATCGGTGACCGTTTCGCGCCGCACGCCGAGCATCTGCGCCAGCATGCTGTGCGTCACCTGGATCTCGATGCTGCGCGTCCGGTCGTACGCGAGCAGGAACCATCTGCATAACTGATGTTTGAGCACGTGATGACGGCTGCAGAACGTGATCTGGGAGACCTGCGCCATCAGCAGCCGCACGCACATGAACACGAGATGGCGGATGACCGGCGATGTGTCGAACGCCGCGGCGAACATGCGCCGGTCGAGCCGGTAGACGAAGCCGTCGCGGCAGGCCACGGCACGGCAGGGCATCCGGCCGCTGCCGCCGATCACGTCGTCGCACACCACGCTTTCGCTGCCGATCTCGGCGACTTCCAGCGTCATGCCGCCGGACGACACGTACTGCAACGAAATCGCGGTCGTGACGGGCAGGTAGACCGCGGCGAGCATGTCGCCGGGCTCGCAGAGCACTTGCCCGGATTTCAGGTGGACGAGTTGAAGGTGGGGGGCCAGCGTCGCGAGCTCGTCGCGGTCGATGGCCGCGAGAAAGCGGTTCGCATCGAAGCTGTGGGAAAGCTCGATCATGCCGTTCGCATACGCGACGGCGTCAGGGGCCTGATGAGTCACGGCGCATCCTCGTAGGGTGGCGGTCACGCGTCGTCGTGGCGATACCCCGAAAATGGGGAATTCGCACGATCGTGCGGAATTGTGTTTGTCAAAAATGGAGTGACGATACTGGCGAAAAGGCTAGCACGCCATTGAAATCGAACAATTGCATATTGCGTCATTTCACAAAGTTTGACGATTTTGGTTGGGTTAAAACGTCATCCGGAATTAATGATTCATTTCGGTGAAATTAATCATCCGGAATTTGAATGCGACTTCGGGAATTCATTCCGTGTCGGCCGGGAATCAATCGATCGGGGGCGTGCATCGCATGGGGAAAGTGCTTGGCGGGTATTGAACATTATTTGACAAACCAATGTCTGGCGCGAGAAATTGTATAAAAATCAATGGCTTGATGTCGAATTGTGCGGTGGGTTACAGAGCTGGAAATTAGTGTGGCGATTCAAATTTGAGACAGTTTCAAACGACCGTGTGAGGCGTGATGCAGCAGCGGAGTGCTATCCGCCACATCATGGAAACAATTGAAAATCGACTGTAAGTATATGAGCGACAAGCCTCGCGGCGCCGGTGCGGCCGCCCCGGTCGGATGCACGAGAAATGATCAGTCAAATGGCGTGCAGTGTCCATCGCTCGGAAGAGTGTCCGGAAATGAGACGCTTTTTTTGTTTTTGAACGGGATATTCGGGTGATCTAAATCCGGCGTGATTCATATATTAAGGATGGGCATGTATTGGCACGTAAATCGCTTATTCGGGATGGCGTGTCGAAACGGAACGGCCGACTCGATCCGGCGGAGAACAAGCCGATGGTCAGTCGGAATCAGGGTTGTGGCCGCAACCCCTGCAACGTCCGGGCGCGCATCGCGATAACGAGTTCCATGCACGCGGCTGCAGGCGGCACGGACGATAAAAGGGATACAGACATGCTTCATCTTCACTCGAGCTACTCGGCGAATGCCATCCTCGATGCCCTCCCCGAGGACAGCATCCGCACCATCGCACCGCATCTCGAACTGGTCAGGATCAAGGCCGGGCTGCTCGGCCGGGTCGGCGAGCCGATGCGCCACGTGCATTTCCCGACGACGTCGATGATGTCGGTGCAGCACCTGATGGAGGACGGTGCGATGGTCGAGGTGGCGCAGGTCGGCCGCGAGGGGGTGGTCGGGCTGGCGGCGATGGTCGGTGGCGCGGCGGCGTCGCACCGGGTCGAGGTCCGCATCGGCGGGATGGCCTATCGTGTGCCGAGCTGCGTGATGCGCGCCGAATTCGAGCGCTCGCCGCAGACCTACCGGCTGCTGCTCAACTACTGCCAGGCGGCGATGGCGCAGATCTCGCGCAGCGCGCTGTGCAACCGGCATCACTCGGTCAGCGAGCAGCTCAGCCGCTGGCTGCTGCTTGCGCATGACCGCATCGACGGCGACGAACTGGCTGTCACGCAACAGACGATCGCGAACATGCTCGGCGTGCGGCGCGAAGGCGTGACGGAGGCGGCGGGCAACCTGCAGGAAGCCGGGTTGATCCGGCAGCGCCGCGGCCGCATCACGGTGCTCGACCGCGTCGGCCTCGAACATCACGCGTGCGAATGCTACGACCTGATTCGCGCGGACTATCGCAGGCTGCTCGGCACGCGCGGGACGGCGCGGCCGACACCGGTTCGGCCCCGCATGCCGGAGGCGCATCGCGGGTTCCCGGCCCGTGGTGCGTGACGATGCAGTCGAAGCCCGGTGGAACGAATGCGATGCGGCGTGCTGCGATCGCAGCGACCGACGTCGTGTTCGTGCTGGCAGGCGCGCTCGCCGCGCAGGCGGCGTCGGGCCTCGCGTGGCGCGGGCTGTCCGACGCGCAGCGCGGCGCGATCGCGCTGCTGTGCGTGCTGACCGCGGCATTGCTGCCGCGCTATCTGCGCACCGTGCGCGGCAGCGTGGCGCCGCACGGCGGCACGCATGCGCTGACGCAAACGCTGGTGGCGCTCGTCTGCGCGAGCGTGCTGACGGTGGCCGCCGCGTTGTGGATCATGAACCGCGGCGGCACGATCACGACACGCTGGATCGTGCGCACGGTGCTGGCCGGCGACGCCGCGTTGCTGCTCGGCCGTGCCGCGCTGCTGGCGCTCGCGCTGACGCGTGACGACCCGCGCGCGCGGCAGCGCCGCGTCGCGGTGGTCGGCGCAACGGCCTACGGGCGTGTCGCGGTCGAGCGGATGCAGCTCGCGCCGCAGGGCCCTTTCGTGGCGGCGTGCGTATTCGATGATGACGCACCGGCTGCCTCCGGCGGGATCGGCGGCGTGCCGGTGATCGACGACTGGAACGCGTTGCGCGACCTGATTCGCGGCGGCGGGATCGACGAGGTATGGCTCACGCTGCCGATGTCGCACGAGTGGCGGATCCAGCGCATCGTCCGCGAGTTGCGCGACGAGTTCGTGGAATTGCGGCTGCTGCCCGACGTGCGGCAGATGGCGCTGGTCGATCGCTCGGCGACCGACGTGCTCGGCATGCCGGCTATCAACCTCGCGACCACGCCACGCTCGGCGCCGGAGCTGTGGGCGAAGTTCGCGTTCGACCGGCTGTTCGCATTCGGCGTGCTGATTCCGTTGCTGCCGCTGCTGTCGATGCTGGCGATCGCGGTCAAGCTGTCGTCGCCGGGCCCCGTGCTGTTCAGGCAGCGCCGCAAGGGCGTCGATGGCCGGGAGTTCGACATTCTGAAGTTCCGGACGATGCGCGTGCATCGCGCACAACCGGGGGTCGTGCGGCAGGCGTCGCGCAACGATTCGCGCATCACGCGCGTCGGCGCGTTCCTGCGGCGCACATCGCTCGACGAGCTGCCGCAGTTCTTCAACGTGCTGTTCGGGCAGATGTCGGTCGTCGGCCCACGCCCCCATGCGATCGAACATGACGACTTCTACCGGCAACTGATCGACTGCTACATGTATCGCTACCGCGTGCGGCCCGGCATCACCGGATGGGCGCAGGTGAACGGCTATCGCGGCGAGACGCGCAAGGTCGAGGCGATGGAAGCGCGTGTGAAGTTCGATCTGTTCTACATGCAGAACTGGAGCTTCTGGTTCGACATGAAGATCATCCTGTTGACGGTCGTGCGGGGATTCATCGGGCGCAACGCGTTCTGACGAAGCGTGGCCCGGAATATTGCGTGGCCGGCGGCGAATTCGAGTGCGGCGTGCCGTTGCACGCGCATGCCGAGCCCGCAATTCGCCCCGGGCGGCAGCCTGTCGGCGGCGGGCGCGGCGTTTGAGTCTGCGCCTGCCATCGGAGATGTCGCTTCGTTTTGCGATCGTGTCGCGATTTTGCGTCCGTCCCCAGTTTGGGACGGCATAGGGCGAGCGCTGCGGTGCACGCTGATTCCGGTCAACACACGCGTGTTCAATGGGTTTATCCTGCGTCGAATGCGTCCGGCGCTTCGTGTCCCCGGGCGCATATCCGGACACGGTGACAGGCGGTGACGCCTGCCCGCCGCGCACCGGCGCGACACCGCGCGCCGCAATGCTCCGCGCGGAACCCGGAACAGGAGAGACGGCCATGTCGCTCGACCCACTACAACGGCAGACGCTGAAACAACGGCTGAACGAGATCGAGCAGACGTTGCGTGCGGAGATCCGCGCCAGCGAAGGCCAGCGCGCGTCGGAATCCTACGCAGACCTCGCCGGCGCGTCGCCGGACGAGGGCGACGAGGCCAATGCGGATCTCTTCGTCGACGTCGATCATGCGTTGATCGCCATGAAACTGACCGAGCTGCGCGCGATCGGCCGCGCCCAGCAGCGGATGCGCGACGGCAGCTACGGCGAATGCATCGACTGCGACGGCTCGGTTGGCTACGAGCGCCTGCTGGCACGCCCGGCCGCCGAGCGCTGCACGCATTGCCAGTCGATCTACGAGCGGCACTACGCCACGACGCCGCGCGCCACCCTCTGACTCCGGCGTCCGAGCCATATTGGCGCTGCGCGCGTGGCGCGGCCGGCGTACGATGATGAACGGGCGCCCGGCGGCGTCAGCATGCGGCGCCGGGCGGGCAGACGCCGTTGCGCACGCGCGCGGCGTCATCCACGTGGAAGGGAGCCACGCCGATCATGCCGATCCACAATGCCGGGTGTGCGGCCGTGTTCGCCGAGATTGCCGACATGCTCGAGATCCAGGGCGCCAATCCGTTCCGGGTGCGCGCCTATCGCAACGCCGCACGGACGATCGCGGACTACGGGCGCGATATCGCGACGATGATCGCGAACGGCGACGATCTCGGGAAGATTCCGTCGATCGGGCCCGATCTCGCGTCGAAGCTGCGCGAGATCGCCGCGACCGGCACCTGCGAATTGCAGCAAACGCTGCGTCACGCGTTGCCGGGCGCGATCGTCGAGCTGCTCGACGTGCCGGGGCTCGGCGCGAAGCGCGTGAAGGCGCTCCATGACGCGCTGCACGTCGATTCGCTCGAGCAGCTTCGCGCGGAAGCGAAGAGCGGGCACGTGCGCGAGTTGCCGGGCTTCGGTGCGAAAACCGAAGCGCATCTGCTCGAAGCGATCGACGACCGGCTCAAGCGCGAACCCCAACGTTTCCTGCTGCCGGATGCGGCGCACGTGCTGCTGCCGCTGCTCGAACGCCTGCGCGCGATTGCCGGCGTCGGCAAGGCCGTGCCGGCCGGCAGTTTCCGCCGCCGCCGCGAGACGGTCGGCGATCTCGACATCCTCGTCACCGCACGCGATCCGACGGCCGTCGCCGAAGCGTTCGTCGGCTATGGCGAGGTGGTGCGCGTGCTGGCGCACGGCAAGACGAAGTCGAGCGTGGTGCTCGCCAGCGGGTTGCAGGTGGACCTGCGCGTCGTCGATGCCGATGCGTTCGGCGCGGCGCTCGTCTACTTCACGGGATCGAAGGCGCACAACATCGCGTTGCGCAGGATCGCGCAGGCCGGCGGGCTGAAGATCAACGAGTATGGGGTGTTTCGCGGCGACGAACGGATTGCCGGCGCGACCGAGGCGTCGGTCTATGCCGCGATTGGCCTGCACGACGTGCCGCCCGAATTGCGCGAGGATCGCGGCGAGATCGACGCAGCGCGCGCGGGCACGCTGCCGGCGCTGGTCGAGCGCAAGCACGTCCACGGCGACCTGCATGCGCATACCGACGCATCGGCCGGTCGCGACAGCCTGCGCGCGATGGCCGATGCGGCGCGCGCACACGGCTTCGCGTACCTGGCCATCACCGACCGGGCACCGCATGCCGGCGGCGGCCGCCACCCCTTCGACTGGCTTGCCCGGCAGCTCGACGAGATCGATCGCCTCAACGCGTCGTTCGACGATTTCGTGCTGCTCAAGGGCGTGGAGGCCGGCATTCGCGAGGACGGCAGCCTCGACGCGCCCGACGCAATGCTCGGCCGGCTCGATCTCGTGGTCGGTGCGGTACGCGACGGCTTCGAACTGTCGCGCGACGCACAGACCGCGCGCATGCTGCGCGCGATGGATCATCCGTATTTCACGATCCTCGCGCACCCGACGGGCCGCGTGCTCGGCGAGCGGGACGCATGCGAACTCGACGTGCCGCGCGTGATCGAGCACGCCGCGGCGCGCGGCTGCTTCGTCGAACTCGATGCGCAGCCGCGGCGGCTCGACCTGCCGGACATCTGGTGCCGCGCGGCCGCGCAGGCCGGCGTGCCGGTGGCGATCGGCTCGGATGCGTGCAGTGCGGACGAACTCGACAATCTTGCGTACGGCGTCGATCAGGCGCGACGTGGCTGGCTCACCCGGGCCGACGTGCTGAACACGCGCACGCTCGCGCAATTAAGGCCGCTGCTGGCGCGCACGATGGGCGCGGGCGGCGCGTCGAAACGCAGCGGCGGCGCGAAGGGCGCGTGAGCGCGGCTGACGGCGCGTGCCGCCAGCGGCTGGCCATGCATGAACGCGGTCACGTCATGCCAGTACGCCGGCCGCGGGCACATAGGGCAGGCCGAGCGCCAGCGCGACCGCTTCGTACGTGATGTGTCCGTCGCACACGTTCAGGCCCGCGCGCAGATGCGGATCGTCGGTCATCGCTTGCTTCCAGCCCTTGTCGGCGAGCGCGAGCGCATGGGTGAGCGTTGCGTTGTTCAGCGCGAAGGTCGACGTGCGCGCGACTGCGCCGGGCATGTTTGCGACGCAGTAGTGCACGACGCCGTCGACGACGAAGGTCGGGGCCGCGTGCGTGGTCGCATGCGAGGTCTCGAAGCAGCCGCCCTGGTCGATCGCGACGTCGACGACGACGGCCCCCGTGCGCATCGTCGCGATCATGTCGCGCGTGACGAGCCGCGGCGCCGATGCGCCCGGTACGAGCACCGCGCCGATCACGACGTCGGCATCGCGCACGGCTTCGTCGATCGTGTGCGCATTCGAGCAGACGGTCGTGATCCGGTTGGCGAAGACGAGGTCGAGCTGGCGCAGCCGGTTCACGTTGGTGTCGAGCACGGTGACGCGTGCGCCGAGGCCGACCGCCATCTGCAGCGCGCCGGTGCCCACCACACCGGCGCCGAGCACGACGACATGCGCGGCCGGCACGCCGGGCACACCGGCCATCAGCAAGCCACGCCCGCCGCGCGGGCTCTCGAGGTGGGTCGCCGCGACCTGGATCGACATGCGCCCGGCCACCTCGCTCATCGGTGCGAGCAGCGGCAGGCCGCCGCCGGGGCCCGTCACGGTTTCGTATGCGATGCAGACGGCGCCGGACTTCACGAGCGCGGCCGCCTGGTCGGGATCGGGCGCGAGATGCAGGTACGTGTAGAGAATCTGGCCGCGTCGCAACATGGCGCATTCCGCCGGTTGCGGCTCCTTGACCTTGATGATCATGTCGGCGCGCGCGAAGACTTCGTCGGCGCCGTCGCAAAGCGATGCGCCCGCGGCGGTGTAGTCGTTGTCGAGCAGGCCGATCGCCGTACCCGCGCCGCGCTGTACCAGTACGCGATGGCCGTGCCGCGTCAGTTCGCGCGCGCCGGCCGGCGTGAGGCCGACACGGTATTCGTGGTTCTTGATCTCTTTCGGCACACCGATCAGCATGAGTTGCCTCCATGGCCTTCGTTATCGTTGTCGTGCAGGTGCGCAATGTGGCGAACGATGCACGTGCGGCCGATCGCGCGGGGGCGTATCGACCGCAGTACTGGAATAACAGGGTAGTGGTGCGCGAAGGGAAGTCAAGCGGCCGGCCCGCGCCCGCCTGCTTGCGCACTGCATCGCAACATGCGCTGTCGCGGACGGCGGGTTGCGACCGGACGTCGCAATGCGGGTGTCGCCGGGTTTCGGTATCGTCACGTGTGGCGCGGACCGAGGCCGCGTGCCGGAACCTTGCCGGCAACATATCGCGATAGCGAGACAACGAGACGAGGATATCGACCGACATGACCGGAGCGTATTTCAGCGTGCCGACGCTTTGCGCGATCGCGCTCATTCACGTCTACTGGGCGTTGGGCGGGCGGCGCGGCAAGGGGGCGGCCATTCCGGAGCAGGACGGCGAGCCGCTGCTGCGGCCGACCGCCATCGGCACGCTCGCGGTCGCGGCGGCATTGCTGGGCGGCGCGTGCGTGGTTGCCGCGCGTGCCGGGTGGCTGGGGCAGCACGCGAATCACGGCACGATCTCGTTCGCGGTCGTTGCGCTCGCACTCATCTTCGCGGTGCGGGCCGTCGGTGATTTCCGTTACGTCGGCTTCTTCAAGCGGATTCGCGGGTCGCGTTTCGCACGCATGGACACGCGCTACTACTCGCCGCTTTGCGCGGCGCTGGCGCTTGCCATCGCGTCGATGTTCTGGCCGTGATGAGCGCGCGTCTCAGCGCGCGGGCCTCTCCATCTCCTTAAGGAATTCCGCCGGCACGGTGTCGGTCAGCCATACGCCGTTTTCCGCGACGAAGAACGTGTGGCCTTGCCGATGCATGCGCTGCGCATCGACCTCGAGGATCACCGGTACGCCGTAGCGCTTGCCGACGGCCAGCGCCGTCCGGATGTCCGGCGACAGATGCACGTGATGACGGGCGCCCGGTTTCAGCCCTTGCGCCCGAATCGAATCCAGGAAGCGCGTCGCGGTGCCGTGATAGAGGCGCTCGGGCGGCTGCGCGGCCGGATAGCGGCGCTGCACGGCGGGCGTCGAATGGCCTTGTACTGCCCGGATGCGACGGCCGTCGTCGGAGAGGGCGAAGCGTTGCTTGTCGCTGGTCGCACAGACGGTTTCGATCGTCGCGCGATCGAGAGGGTGCCCCTGGCGGGCGGCACCGGTGATCAGTTCGTCGATGTCGGCCCAGCCTTCCGGGTCGAGTTGCAGCCCGATCGTCTCCGGCGCGTGGCGCAGCAGGTAGCTGAGGGTTCGGCTGATGCGGGTCGCGTCGGGCGCCGGCAGTTTTTTCTTCGATGTATTCATGAGTCGCGGAGGCTACCAGAACGCCACGCACATCGGCTCCCTCGGGTGCGCTGCGTGGCTGGAAAGAGACAGCCTTCGACGCAGCCCACCACACAACAATCCGCTCCCTGACGCCTGCATCAGCCGGTAATCGAACGATCCTTGCGCGTTCCGGTTTCCGGATTTTTCAATTGTTGCGATTTTCGATTCATTGAATTGCATTGGCGCGATTTTTAATGGAACCGGTTCCATTTATAATTCGCGGCACTTGTCGCCGGGCCCGAAAGAGGGCCGCGCACGTCGCGCTTGCTGTCGGCAAACGCGACGTCTAAGTTGAATGAGGGTCATGAGCGATGAGGGGCAGATGCGGGCAGATGCCGGTATTTGTCAGACGATAGGGCTCATCAAGAAGCCGATCCGTGCGGCGCAGCCTGACTTGGCGCGATGCACGGCTGCATGAACGCGCTGCCGCGCATTGCGCGGATGGCGCCTGCATCGTGGTTGTTCGCAACAAACGAAAGAACAGGACGGCCAGCCGCGTGCGGCATGGCTGCCAAGCCGGACACGACGCATGCGGAGTGCGCGCGTCCGAGCCCCGATCCCCAACGATCAACATCCGACCATGTCCACGCCACCAGACAAACCCAACTCGCGCCGCCGTTTCCTGCGCACGTCGGTCGCGCTCGTTCCGATCGCGTCGGTCGCCGGCTGCGACCTGCGCTCGTCGTCGCCTTCGGCGACGACCGGCAACGCGCCCGGTGCATCGGCCAACGCCGAGCGTGCCCCGTACAAGCCGACCTTTTTCGACGCAAAGGAATGGGCGTTCGTCCAGGCCGCCGTCGACCGGCTGATTCCGGCCGACGCCGAAGGCCCCGGCGCGCTCGAATCGGGCGTGCCCGAATTCATCGACCGCCAGATGGAGACGCCGTATGCGCACGGCGCCACCTGGTACATGCAGGGGCCGTTCCAGCAAGGCGTGCCCGAGCTCGGCTATCAGCTGAAGCTGGTGCCGCGCGACATCTACCGGCTCGGCATCGCGGCGGTCAACCGCTATTGCGAGAAGACCCACGGCAAGGCGTTCGCGGATCTCGACGCGCCGACGCGCGACACCGTGCTCGGCGCGCTGGAGAAGGGCGGCGCGCAGATCGACGACGTGCCGCCGGGCGTGTTCTTCGGCCAGTTGCTGCAGAACACGCGCGAAGGCTACTTCTGCGATCCGGTGCATGGCGGCAATCGCGACATGGCTGCATGGAAGATGATCGGCTTTCCCGGCGCGCGCGCGGACTTCATGGATTTCGTCAATCAGAACGGCAAGCCGTATCCGTACGGCCCCGTCTCGATCAACGGGGAGCGCAGCTGATGGCCGCAGAGAAAAAACCGCATGTCGATGCGGTGATCGTCGGCTTCGGCTGGACCGGCGCGATTCTCGCGAAGGAACTGACCGAAGCGGGCCTGAACGTCGTCGCGCTCGAGCGCGGCGAGTATCGCGACACCTACCCGGACGGCGCGTATCCGAACACGATCGACGAGCTGACCTACAACATCCGCAAGAAGCTGTTCCTCGACCTGTCGAAGACGACCGTGTCGATCCGCCACGGCCTGCAGGACACCGCGCTGCCGTACCGGCAGCTCGCCGCGTTCCTGCCGGGCGAGGGCGTGGGCGGCGCGGGGCTGCACTGGTCGGGCGTGCATTTCCGGATCACGCCGGAAGAGCTGCGCCTACGCAGCCACTATGAAGAGCGCTACGGCAAGAAGTTCATCCCCGAAGGGATGACGATCCAGGACACGGGCGTGACCTACGACGAGCTCGAGCCGCATTTCGACTTCGCCGAGAAGGTGTTCGGCACGTCGGGGCAGGCGTACAAGGTCGGCGGCAAGGTGGTCGGTGACGGCAACGTGTTCGACGCGAATCGCAGCGACCACTTCCCGCTGCCCGCACAGCTCAACACCTATTCGGCACAGCGCTTCTTCGACGCGGCCAAATCGCTCGGCCTGCATCCGTACCGGCTGCCGTCGGCGAACACGTCGGGCCCGTACACGAACCCGTACGGCGTGCAGATGGGCCCGTGCAACTTCTGCGGCTACTGCAGCGGCTACGCGTGCTACATGTACTCGAAGGCGTCGCCGAACCTGAACATCCTGCCCGCGCTGAAGCAGGCGCCGAACTTCGAGCTGCGCTCGAAGTGCCACGTGCTGCGCGTCGACCTCGACGATACGAAGAAGCGCGCGACGGGCGTGACCTACGTCGACCCGGCCGGACGTGAAGTGCACCAGCCGGCCGATCTCGTGATCGTGGCCGCGTTCCAGTACCACAACGTGCACCTGCTGCTGCTGTCGGGTATCGGCAAGCCGTACGACCCGATCTCGGGCGAAGGCGTCGTGGGCCGCAATTTCGCGTACCAGAACCTGTCGACGATCAAGGCGTTCTTCGACAAGGACACCTACACGAATCCGTTCATCGGCGCGGGCGGCAACGGCGTCGCGGTGGACGATTTCAACGCGGACAATTTCGACCACGGCCCGCTCGGCTTCGTCGGCGGCTCGCCGCTGTGGGTGAACCAGGCCGGCGTGAAGCCGATCAGCGGCATCGCGACGCCGCCCGGTACGCCGCAGTGGGGCTCGGCGTGGAAGAAGGCGGTCAAGGACAACTACGCGCACACGATCTCGATGGACGCGCACGGCACCAACATGTCGTACCGCGACGTGTATCTCGACCTCGATCCGACCTATCGCGATTCGTACGGCCAGCCGCTGTTGCGGATGACCTTCGACTGGAAGGACAACGACATCAGGATGGCGCAGTACGTGACCGGGCAGATGAAGAAGATCGCGGAGGCGATGGGGCCGAAGGCGATCGGCGTGTCGACGCGCGAGTTCGGCAAGCACTTCGATTCGCGTGCGTACCAGACGACTCACCTCGTCGGCGGCGCGATCATGGGCACCGACCCGAAGACGAGCGTGCTGAACCGCTACCTGCAGTGCTGGGACGTGCACAACGTGTTCGTGATGGGCGCATCGGCGCTGCCGCAGGGCATCGGCTACAACCCGACCGGGATCGTCGCGGCGCTGGCCTACTGGTCGGCACGTGCGATCCGCGAGCAATACCTGAAAAATCCCGCCCCGCTGGTGACTGCATGAAGAGGACGATGAACCACAACGTTGCGCGCCGGATGTCGCGCGCGCTGGCGGCCGGTGCGGCCTGGGCCGCGTTCGGCTTCGCCGGCTCGACGGCGTTCGCGCAACCGGCCGCGGCGCCCGCGGCGGCTTCCGGCGCGGCGGCCGCACCCGCGGCCCGATCCGCCGACGCGGCCCTGATCCAGCGCGGCGAATACCTCGCGCGGGCGGGCGACTGTATCGCGTGCCACACCGCGAGCGGCGGCAAGCCGTTCGCGGGCGGGCTGAAATTCGACACGCCGATCGGCGGGATCTACTCGACGAACATCACGCCGGACCCGAAAACGGGCCTGGGCGGCTGGACGGTCGAGGATTTCACGCGCGCGGTGCGCGAAGGCGTGCGCAAGGACGGCGACACGATGTATCCGGCCATGCCGTTCCCGTCCTACGCGCGCCTGAGCGACGACGACATGAAGGCGCTGTACGCGTACTTCATGCACGGCGTCGCGCCGGTCGAGCACGAGAACCGCGCGGTCGACATCGTGTGGCCGCTGTCGATGCGCTGGCCGCTCGGGATCTGGCGCAAGATGTTCGCGCCGACGCCGAAGCCGTTCGACGCGGCGCCGTACAGCGATCCGGTGGTCGCGCGCGGGGCGTATCTCGTGCAGGGTCTCGGCCACTGCGGCGCGTGCCATACGCCGCGCGCGCCGACCCTGCAGGAGCGCGGGCTGACCGACGCGGACGGCCCGGACTTCCTGGCCGGCGGCGCGGCGATCGACGGCTGGGTGCCGACGAGCCTGCGCGGCGAGGCGCGCACGGGCCTCGGCACGTGGACGGAAGCCGAGATCGTGCAGTTCCTGAAGACGGGCCGCACGCTGCGCACGGCCGCGTTCGGCGGGATGACGGACGTGGTCGGCCACAGCATGCAGCACATGACCGACGACGACCTGAACGCGATCGCGCGCTACCTGAAGACGCTGCCGCCGCGCGTGCAGGGCGAGCAGCCCCACGTGTACGACGCGGCCGCCGCGAAGGCGCTGCAGACCGGCGATGCGAGCAAGCCGGGTGCCGCCGTCTATCGCGACAACTGCACGGCCTGCCACCGCAGCGACGGCCACGGCTACACGCGCGTGTTCCCGGCGCTCGCCGGCAACCCGGTCGTGCAGGGCGACGATCCGACCTCGCTGATCCACGTCGTGCTGGAAGGCAGCGCCCTCCAGGGCACGCGCACCGCGCCGTCGACGTTCACGATGCCGCCGTTCGGCTGGCGTCTGTCGGACCAGGAAGTCGCGGACGTGTCCAACTTCGTGCGCACGAGCTGGGGCAATACGGGGGCGCCGGTGACGGCTGCTCAGGTCGCGAAGGTGCGCAAGAGCGTGCCGTCGCCCCGGCCCGAACCGCCGCCGGGCGCGCGGTTTCCGCAAGCGTCGCGCTGACGGGGCGGCGGGGCGCCCGCCCCGCCTGTCCCGTTTGTCCGAGGTGTTTCAGGGTGCCGCCGCACCCGCGCGGCGCCTTTCGTTTCGCCGGGGTTGCACCCCGCGGGAGCGCGCCGCCGCGTGAATTTTTCGCGGGGGCACGCCATTTTTCCGCCTCATCCCTTATCCTTCCATCCTTGAACCTTACTAAATAGTTACAAGAACTCGGGAGGGGGGATGCCTCATGACGTCAGCCTGATTGCATTGCTCGCGGCCGGTTTCGGTCTCGCGATGGTCTTCGGTTATTTCGCGTCGCTGCTGAAAATGCCGCCGCTCGTCGGCTATCTGCTCGCCGGGATCGTGATCGGCCCCGGCACGCCCGGCTTTGTCGGCGACCTGTCGCTCGCGCAGCAGCTCGCCGAAGTCGGCGTGATGCTGCTGATGTTCGGCGTTGGCCTGCATTTCTCGCTCGGCGACCTGCTCGCGGTGCGCAAGATCGCGCTGCCGGGCGCGATCGTCCAGATTACGGTGGCCACGCTGCTCGGCGGCGGGCTCGCGCTCACCTGGGGCTGGAGCGTCGGGGCGGCGCTCGTGTTCGGGCTCGCGCTGTCGGTCGCGAGTACCGTCGTGCTGCTGCGTGCGCTCGAAGGGCGCGGGCTGGTCGAGACGGTCAACGGGCGCATCGCGGTCGGCTGGCTCGTCGTCGAGGATCTCGTGATGGTGCTCGTGCTGGTGCTGCTGCCGCCCGTCGCGGGGCTGCTCGGCGGCACGCCGCCCGGCGACGCGCACGCGGCCGGCGGCAGCGTGTGGGGCACGCTCGGCGTCACGATGCTGAAGGTCGCGGCGTTCATCGCGCTGATGCTGGTGGTCGGCAAGCGCGTGTTTCCGCGCATTCTGTGGCTCGTCGCGCGCACGGGCTCGCGCGAGCTGTTCACGCTGTGCATGATCGCGGCCGCGGTGGGCATCGCGTTCGGTGCGGCGAAGCTGTTCGACGTGTCGTTCGCGCTCGGCGCGTTCTTCGCCGGCATGATGATGCGCGAGTCGGAGTTCAGCCGGCGCGCAGCCGACGAGACGCTGCCGCTGCGCGACGCGTTCTCGGTGCTGTTCTTCATCTCGGTCGGGATGCTGTTCGATCCGAAGATCCTGCTCGCGGAGCCGCTGCACGTGATCGAGGTCGCGGCGATCGTGGTGATCGGCAAGACGCTCGCGGCGGTCGCGCTCGTGATCGCGTTCCGCTATCCGCTGAATACCGCGCTGACGGTCGGCGCGGGTCTCGCGCAGATCGGCGAGTTCTCGTTCATTCTTGCCGGGCTCGGCCGCGCGCTCGGGCTGCTGTCGGCCGAGGGGCAGAGCCTGATTCTGGCGGTCGCGCTGATCTCGATCGCGATGAACACGCTGCTGTTCGCGATGATCGATCCGGCGCTCGCGTGGATCCGCAAGCATTCGGCGTTCGCGCGCAAGCTCGAGGCGCGCGACGATCCGCTCGCCGCGCTGCCGATGTCGACGCCGCAGACGCACCTCACCGGGCAGGTCGTGATCGTCGGCTACGGCAAGGTTGGCACGCGGATCGCGCATGCGCTGGACGAGCGCGGCATCGCGTACGTCGTCGTCGAGCAGAATCGCGAGCTCGTCGAGAAGCTGCGCGCGGAAGGCGTGGCCGCCGTGTCGGGCGACGCGATCGAGCCGATCGTGCTCGTGCAGGCGCATATCGCGCGCGCCGGGATGCTGGTCGTCACGCTGCCCGACGTGTTCGACGTGCGGCAGATCGTAGAGATCTCGCGCACGCTGAACCCCACGCTCGAGGTCGTGCTGTGCACGAACAGCGGCGACGAGGCCGAACTGCTGTCGAACGAGGGCGTCGGCACCGTGTTCATGGGCGAGACCGAACTCGCGCGCGGGATGACCGAGCACGTGCTCGGCAGGATGACGAAGCCGGCTACGGCCGCTGCGCATTGACGGCGCGCGGCGTCGCGCCGCGCACCGGTTGGGGCGCGACGCCGCGGGCGGCCGCCGGCCCCGCGCACCGCTTCACGATCAGTAGAACGTCTCGAGCGTCAGTTCCTGCGCCATCACGCGGTTGCCGGCCAGCAGGCCGCCATCGACGGGCAGCGCGACACCGGTGATGATCCGCGCGGCCGGCGAGCACAGGAACAGCGCAGCCTGCGCGACGTCGTCGGGCGTCGCGAAATCGTCGAGCGGATACCACTTCCTCAATGCCTCGAACACCTGCGGGTTGCGCTCCACGCGCGCTTCCCAAGCGGGTGTCTTCACGGTGCCCGGCAGCACGATGTTCGCGCGCACGCCGTCGCGGCCGAACTCGATCGCGAGCGATTTCGTGTAGCTGATCAGCCCGGCCTTCGCCGCGCTGTACGCCGGATGCCCGAGGGCATGCACGCCGTTGACCGAACCGATGATCGCGATCGCGCCGCGCCCGCGTGCGCGCATGCCGGGCAGCACGGCTTCGACGCTCATGTAGGTGGCCGTCAGGTTCGCGTCGAGATCCGTGCGCCAGGTGGCGGGCGTCGTGTCGCGCAGCGTGGTCGACGCCGCCGTGCCCGCGTTCGCGACGAGCACGTCGACTGGCGGATGCGCTTCGAGCAGCGAACGCAGCCGCTCGGCGTCGGTGAGATCGTCGACGACCGGTGCCGCGTGCGCGTCGCCGAGCGTATCGAGGAAGCGGTCGAGCGCCGCGCGGTCGCGATCGAGCGCGAGCACGCGGTCGCCGGCCGCGAGGAAGGTGCGGCACAGCGCCTGGCCGATGCCGGCGGCGGCGCCTGTTACGAGCGTGGTGCGTGTCATGTCGGCTCCTTGGGCGGGCTCACAGACCGAGCGCGGCGCGCGCCTGCTTTTCATTGTCGCGCGTGATCAGCGTGCCGGACGTCAGCACGAGCGGCGGCGGCGCCTGGTTCTTCGTGATCCAGTCATACATGTTGACGCTCGTCTGGTAGCCGTGCTGGCGCGGATTCAGCAGGATCGAGCCGTAGAAGCCCGTCGGCTTCGGCTTCGCGAATTCGTTGAGCGCGACCTGGCTGCCGTTGATGCCGACCGCGACCATCGCGTCGGCGCCGATGCCGCGCCCCTCGGCGGCGCGTACCGCGCCGACCGTCGTGTCGTCGTTCGAGCCGAACGCCACCCAGCGCTTGAAATTCGCATGCTTGGTGAGCGCGATGTTCGCCGCATTGAACGCGCCTTCGGTGTCGGCCGTCATTTCGGGGGCGTCGATCACGTTCGCGGCCGGGAAACCGGCGGCCTTGAGCGCGTCCACCGCGCCGGTCGTGCGTTCCTTCGCGGTCGGCAACTGGTCGTACGCGATCCGGATGATGCCGACCTCGGCCGGATTCCAGCCGCGCCGCTTCGTCTCGTCCGCGATCGCCTGGCCGACCTGCTGGCCGATCTTGTACGCGGAGATGCCCATGTGCGGCACGCCCTGGAGCGGCGCGCCCTGGAGCGGCGCGCCGCGGCCGTCGACGAGCTGGTCGTCGACCGACATCAGCTTGATCCCCGCGCGCTTCGCCTTCGCCGCGATGCCGGGGCCGAGCTTCACGTCGGGCGCGCAGATGATCACGCCCTGTGCCTTTTGCGCGGCGAGGCTGTCGAGCGCGGTCGATACCTTTTCACCGCTCGGCGTCGCGATCTTGATCAGCGTGAAGTGCTTTTCCTTCGCCGCCTGGTCGGCGAAGCGCCATTCGTCCTGGAACCACGGATCGTCCGGCTGTTTGACGAGGAAGCCGATTTTCACGTCGGCGGGGTCGGCTGCATGGGCGGGCACCCCGCCGACCAGCGCCGCGCTCGCCATGGCCAGTGCGAGCGTCTTCCAGTGGAATCGCATGCGTCTCTCTCCTTTGTCGTCGTCGCGCATGCGGGCCGGGCTGCCCGACGCACGGAAAAATTGTAGGAGGAGGCAGCGGGAACGCTCAAATGATGCGCGGCGTTCCTAGAAAGTGGGACGGTGCCCGATGGCGGGAGGGACGAGGAGGCGACGAGGCCGTCGGGGCGTGACGCGCGCGCCGGGGGCGGGGCGGGCGAGGCGGCGCGCCGCGCGGGCTGCGTCGATCACCCCGTGGCCGTGTTGGCTTGCGCCGGCCCTCTCGACGGCGCGGCGGTATTCAGCGGCGCGGCGGTTTTCGGCGCAGCCGCCGTCTTTGCCTGCGTCGCCGCCGCTTTCGGCGCGGCCACCGTCTTCTGCGGCGCAAGGGCCTTCGCCGGCGGCGCCTTCTCGGGCTCGACCGGCGCATCAGGCGGCACGCCGAGCAACTGCAGCGAACCGCTCGTGACCGACGCGAACACCGGGCCGGCCACCGTGCCGCCGTAATAGCCCTTGCCGCGCGGCTCGTCGATCATCACCGCGACGATCAGGCGCGGGTTGCTCATCGGCGCCATCCCCGCGAACAGCGCGCGGTACTTGCCCTTCGCATAGGTCGCGCCGACCTGCTTGCGCGCGGTGCCCGTCTTGCCGCCGATCCGGTAGCCGTCGACGCGCGCGCGGCGCCCCGTGCCGCCTTCGCCGACCGCCATCTCGAGCATCGATCGGATCGCTGCGGCCGTCTGCGGCGACGTCACGCGGTGGCCGCGATGCGCGTCGATCGTCTGCTGGTCGGTGCCGTTCTTCAGCAGCGACACCGGGTGCAGCGTGCCGTCGCCCGCATAGGCCGTGTAGGTTTGCGCGATCTGCAGCAGCGACATCGACAGGCCGTAGCCGTATGCCATCGTCGCCTGCTCGATCGGCCGCCAGCGCTTGTAGCCGCGCAGCCGGCCCGACGCGACGCCGGGGAACGTCAGTTCCGGCGCGCGGCCGATCCCGTATTCCTGGTATTTGTTCCAGATCGTTTCGGCGGGCAGGTTCAGTGCGAGCTTCGCGAGCGCGACGTTGCTCGACTTCTGCAGCGCCTGCGCGACCGTCAGCGAGCCATGGTTCGACGTGTCGTGGATCACGGCCGGGCCGATCTTGTAGCTGCCCGGCGACGTGTTGATGATCGTGTTCGGCGTGACCTTGCGCTCGTCGATCGACAGTGCGACGACGAGCGGCTTGATCGTCGAGCCCGGTTCGAAGGTGTCGATCACCGCGCGGTTGCGCAACTGCTGGCCGGTGAGGCGCGCGCGGTCGTTCGGGTCGAAGGTCGGGTAGTTCGCCAGCGCGAGGATTTCGCCGTTCTGCGCATCGAGCACCACGACGCTGCCGGCTACCGCGTTGTTGTCGATCACGGCCGCCTTGAGCTGGCTGAACGCGAGCTGCTGGATGCGGCGGTCGATCGTCAGTTCGATCGTCGCGCCGTGCTGCGCCGGGACGAGCGGGCGCGTGTCCGACACGATGCGGCCGAGCCGGTCGCGGATCACCTCGCGCTGCCCGGACGTACCCACCAGGCGCGCATTTGCCGCGAGTTCGACGCCTTCCTGGCCCTTGTCCTCGACGTTCGTGAAGCCGACCACGTGCGCGGCCGATTCGCCTTCCGGGTAGAAGCGCTTCGAATCGGCGATCTGCGTGATGCCGTCGATCGCGAGCTTGTCGAGCTTGCCCGCGGTGTCCGCGTCGACCTGCCGCTTGAGCAGCACGAACGTCTTGTCGTTGCCGAGGCGCCGCTTGACCTCGACGAGCGGCATGTCGAGCAGCTTCGAGATCTGCGGGTAGTCGGTGTCGGCGACCTGTTTCGGGTTCGCCCAGATTTCATAGGTCAACAGGCTGACGGCGAGCATCGCGCCGTTGCGGTCGACGATGCGCCCACGCGTCGCATCGAGCTCGATCGTGCGCTGGTAGCGTTTCTGGCCCTGGCCGACGTAGAACGCCTTGTTCGCGACCTGCACCCAGAAGGCGCGGCCGATCAGCGCGGCGAACGCGAGGAACACGACGATCACGATCAGCTTCGAGCGCCACATCGGCAGGCGCGACGCAAGCATCGGATTCTTGGTCGCGGCCGCGTACGGATCGGCGGGGTGGGTCTTCTTTTTCACGCTCATGCAATGGCCGGGTCGGGCCGCCGAAAGGCGGCTGGTCAGTCTGAATAATGCGATTGTAATAAACGGGTAATCGCCGTGTGGGGAAACTGTGTTCCGGCCCCGAGAAATACCGGGCCTTGGCCCTCCGGCTCGGGGCAACAAGGGAGGAAGGAAAGGCGGGGCGGAAGCGGAACCTCATCGGTGCGGCAGGCGATGAAGAGCGGGGCGATTCGCTGCGTGTCGATCCGGGAGGCGCAATGTTCAGGACGGTCGATGCCGACCATCCACGGTGTGCGATCAATTGACCGGCCCGCGGTTATTTCTTTAAGCCGGAAAATGAAAAACGCCCCGAAACGGGGCGCCGTTAATGCTGAATATCGAAATGAATATCACTGAAGCCGGAATAAACCCGAAAACCGCAGACGAATTAAATCGATTATTTCTATCGGGCGACAGAAATGAATTCCCGGTATTCCGGCTCGCTCGTGCAGCGATCGACGGCCTGCAGCCGCCACGCGCCGGGGTGATTGCCGGCGAGCACCGCGGGACCTTGTTCGCGCTGCGTCGCATCGAACGACAGTCCCTTCAACTGGCACAAGGCATTCCCGCCGTCGGCCGCGCAGAGCGCCATTGCGCCCTCGACGTCGCGGACCTTGCCCCAGGTCGGCAGATCCAGGCCCTGATGTGCCTCGCGCGACCACAGTCCCTCGTCGGTATCGACCCACAGTACCGCGAAGGATTGCCGGGTTGCCGATTCGCTGCCATTAATCCGAATGGTGAGGCGCATTGTGATCGTCTCCTAAAAAATGACACATTCGACCGTTTTGACTTGATCAGTCTAGATAGACTGGTGTGAAACGCAAGTGATAAACCGCAATAAATCGGTATCGAGTTCATTGCGGTTTCAGATGGAACGACGTCTGACGATTCGTGATTATTCCGGCGGCGCGCGCAAACACGCGCGTACCGGCGATCGCGGCGCCGACGGGGGCCGGGCCGATCATCACGACATGGGATGACCGGGCCGCGAGGTGCGTCGATCTGTCGCGCGTGCCCGGCTGCGCAAACCGGGCCGATCCGGCGCGGCGCCGCACCGTCGGAAGGCGTCCCGGCCGGATGTCGCAGGGATTTGACGGCGCGGCCAGTACGACAGACTCAGACAATCCCATACAAATCGGCACACTTTCACGAAACTTTCGGGACAGACTTGCCTGCGGTCGGCCCCCACACTGGGACCTTTCCGATCCCGTGCCGCGGACGCCCGTCCTCGGCGGCTACCGCCGCCTCGAGCCAGAGACGCGATCGACGCGATCGCGGGCCGCACGCCCGATCGGGACTGCCGGGGCGCGCGTCAGGCCCCGGCCCGGCCGGCGAGCCGTGCGCAGCCTGCAACCGCGGGCGGCGCGACGCCCGGCCGACTCTTCGAAGGAGACTATCGTGCTGATCTGGAAAACCGCGCTGTCGCTCAACTGGCGGACGAGCCTCGTGTCGCCCGCCAGCGCACCGGTCGCGGCGGCGAACGTCGGGCGCCTGGTGCTGACCGGCGCAACCGGCTTCATCGGCAGTACCGTACTGACGGCGCTGGTCAACGCGGGGCTGCTCGACCGCGTCGTCTGCGTCGTACGGGCGCAGGACCGCGGCCACGCCGTCGCGCGGCTGCGCGAAGCGGCGCTGCGCGCAGGGCTGGCGCCGTACTGGGCGTCGCGCCTGACCGATGCGAACGTGATCGTCGGCGCGCTCGGCGACGTGTGGCAGGGCGCCGACGCGCCGCGCCTCGCCGCCGCGACGCACGTGATTCATTGCGCGGGCCATGCGTCGCCCGCTCACGGCGCGCACCTGCGGGCCGACATCGCCGATGCGGTGCGCTTCGCCGAACGCTTCGCCCGAGCCCCGCGACTGCAGCGCTTCGTGTATGTCGGCACGGCCTACGCGCATGCGGGCCGCGGCGGGATCGTGCAGGAAGCGGCCGCGGGCGACGTGACGAACGACGTCGCGGGCGACGAGGAAGGCTTGCCGGGCGCCGTGCTGGCGGCGGACTACCTGCACGCGAAGGCGGAGACCGAGCATCGTCTGCGCGCGCTCGGGCTGCCGCTCGTCGTGGTGCGGCCGTCGCATGTGGTCGGCCACACGGTGCTCGGCACGCGGCCCGCGCCGAACTCGTTCTGGATGTTCCGGCTGGCGCATGCCGCGCGCCGCTTCACGGCGCGGCCGATGACGCGCATCGACATCGTGTCGGTGGACGACGTGGCGCGTGCGACGATGCTGCTGGCCGTCAAGCCGACGCTCGCGCACGACCTGTATCACGTGTCGGCCGGCGACGAGGCGCCGCAGGTCGCACAGATCGTGCGTGCGATGGACGAGGCGGCGGGGATGACGGGCGCGCCGCGCTACGCGGCGTGCGCGCCAGCCGAGTTGCCGCTCGTGGTGCGCGATGTGCTCGGGCGGACCGATCCGGCGCTCGAACGCGTGATCGGCCGCGCACTGAAGCGCTGCGGCGAATTCGCGACGGTCGATCGCGTGTTCGACAACCGCCGCGTGCGCGACGAAATCGATTTCGAACCGTTGCCGTTCATCGATTACGTCGAGGAATGCATGCGCACGTCGCGCGGCATGGCCGTGACCGAGCTGATGCGCGGCGCGGTGCACTGATTGCCCGCACTGCACCGGCTCCCGTTCCCGCGCCTGGCGGGAGCGGGAGCCGTCGTCACGTGGCGCCGCCGAGCGCGATGAGCCGGTCGAGCGCGCGATAGATGTCTTCGAGGCCGTCCTGGCCGAACCGCGATTCGAGCTGCCGGTACTGCTCGTCGATCCGCGGGCCGATTTCCGTGACCAGTTTCCTGCTTTGCGGCGTCAGGCTGACCAGCAGCCGGCGCTGATCTTCCTGCGCGCGCGTGCGCGTGATCAGCCCGTCGCGCTCCATCCGTTCCAGCACGCCCGTGAGGCTCGGGCTCAGGATGCAGCAGCGCCGCGCGATCTGTCCCGCTTCGAGCGCTTGCGACGGTTCGCCGTCGAGCACGCGGATGATCCGCCATTGCTGTTCGGTCAGCGCGAATTCCTTGAGAATGGGGCGGAACAGACCCATCAGCGTTTCGCGAGCCTCGAGCAGGAGCATGGCCAGGTTGCGATGGTCGAGCGTACGGTTCATCGGGTTGGGCAGTGGACGGGGACGCATCAATCTTAACAGCCGCGGGGAGTGAATTTCGCGTATCAGGGTAATCGAGGTTGCCCGCGCGAGATTGTTTACTTAAGATATTAACTATTGACGATGCGCCGCGACGCGCGGCAGGGGAATGACGCATGGAGCTGTCTTGCACGACCGCCGCGGCGCCGCCGTTGCCGGTCGCCATCGGTACCGTCTACGGTGCGCTGCTCAACGAGCGCGCGGCGCTCGACGCGCTCGGCGATGCCGTGAATGCGCCGCCATACGGCCGCCCGCCGCAGGCGCCGATCCTGTACATCAAGCCCGCCAACACGCATGCGGGCGACGGCGCGGCCGTCGTCGTGCCGGCCGGCGTCGACGCGCTGGAGATCGGCGCGTCGGTGGCCGTCGTGTTCGCCCGCCGCGCGACGCGCGTGCCGGCCGCGCAGGCGCTCGACTACCTTCACGGCTTCACGCTCGCGAGCGACGTGTCGGTGCCGCATCCCGATTACTACCGTCCGGCCGTGCGCTTCAAGTGCCGCGATGGTTTCTGCCCGCTGGGCCCGGCCATCGTGCCGGCCGCCGCGCTGGGCGAGGTCGACGCGATCGCCCTGACCGTGCGGATCGACGGCGAGGTGGTCGTGTCCGCCTCGACGGCCACGCTGATTCGCTCCGTGCGCGAGTTGATCGCCGACGTGACGGCCTTCATGTCGTTCGACGCGGGCGATGTCCTGCTGCTCGGCGTCGCGGGCGGCGCACCGCGCGCCCGCGCGGGCAGCACGATCGAGATCGCCGCCGCCGGCATCGGCACGTTGCGGCACACGCTGATTGCGGAGGAAACACGATGAAGACGGCGCGCGTGATCTACAACGGCGCACTGCATGCGGCCGAACCGGCCGGCGACGGCGCGATCCGCCTCGATACGGGGCGAGTCGTCGCCGAGGACGTGGTTGCGTGGCTGCCGCCCGTCGCGCCGCGCACGACGTTCGCGCTCGGCCTCAACTACGCCGACCACGCGAAGGAACTCGCGTTCAAGGCGCCGAGCGAGCCGCTGATCTTCCTGAAGGGGCCGAACACGTTCATCGGCCACCGGTCGCGCACCGTGCGCCCGGCGGATGCCACTTACATGCACTACGAGTGCGAGCTGGCCGTCGTGATCGGCCGGCCCGCGCGCAACGTGAGCCGTGCGCGGGCGCTCGACTACGTGGCCGGCTATACGGTCGCGAACGACTACGCGATCCGCGACTATCTCGAGAACTACTACCGCCCGAACCTGCGCGTGAAGAACCGCGACACCTGTACGCCGCTCGGGCCGTGGTTCGTCAGCCGCGACGAGATCGGCGATGCCGGCGACCTGACGCTGCGCACGACGGTAAACGGCCGGGAGACGCAGCGCGGCAGCACGCGCGACCTGATCTTCGACGTACCGGCGTTGATCGAGCACATCAGCGGCTTCATGACGCTCGCGCCGGGCGACCTGATCCTGACCGGCACGCCCGAGGGGCTGGCGGACACGAAGCCGGGCGACGAGGTCGTGACCGAGATCGAAGGGATTGGCCGGCTCGTGAACACGATCGTCGGCGAAGCAGACTACTATCGCGCCGGCTGAGCCCGTCGCCCAAGGAGAGAGCATGACCATCAAGCACTGGATCGACGGCCGCGAAGTCGAAAGCCGCGAGACGTTCACGACGCTGAATCCCGCGACGGGCGATGTCATCACCGACGTCGCATCGGGCGGCGAGGCCGAGGTCGACGCGGCCGTGCGCGCCGCGAAGGCAGCGTTCCCGAAATGGGCGAACACGCCCGCCAAGGAGCGCGCGAAGCTGATGCGCAAGCTCGGCGAGCTGATCGAGAAGAACGTGCCGATGCTCGCGGCGCTGGAGACGCAGGACACCGGCCTGCCGATCGCGCAGACGAGCAAGCAGTTGATTCCGCGCGCATCCGAGAACTTCAACTTCTTTGCGGAAGTGTGCGTGCAGATGAACGGCCGCACCTATCCGGTCGACGACCAGATGCTGAACTACACGCTGTACCAGCCGGTCGGCGTGTGCGCGCTGGTGTCGCCGTGGAACGTGCCGTTCATGACCGCGACGTGGAAGACGGCGCCGTGCCTCGCGCTCGGCAACACGGCCGTGCTGAAGATGTCGGAGCTGTCGCCGCTGACGG
Organism: Burkholderia sp. BCC0405; assembly: GCF_902833075.1. Taxonomy (NCBI): domain Bacteria; kingdom Pseudomonadati; phylum Pseudomonadota; class Betaproteobacteria; order Burkholderiales; family Burkholderiaceae; genus Burkholderia; species Burkholderia sp. BCC0405. Next base: position 237,213 of record NZ_CADFEO010000001.1, on the reverse strand, counting down.
CCGACCAGCTCGGCCGCCTCGCGCTCGAAGCCGGCATTCCGCCGGGCGTGCTCAACGTCGTGCAGGGCTATGGCGCGACGGCCGGCGATGCGCTGGTGCGCCATCCGGATGTGCGCGCGGTGTCGTTCACCGGCGGCACCGTCACCGGCAAGCGGATCATGGAGCGTGCCGGTCTCAAGAAGTATTCGATGGAGTTGGGCGGCAAGTCGCCGGTGCTGATCTTCGACGACGCCGATTTCGACCGCGCGCTCGATGCCTCGCTGTTCACGATCTTCTCGATCAATGGCGAACGCTGCACGGCCGGCTCGCGGATCTTCGTGCAGCGCACGATCTACGACCGTTTCGTGCGGGAATTCGCGCGCCGCGCGAACAACCTGGTGGTCGGCGATCCGTCCGATCCGGCCACGAACCTCGGCGCGATGATCACGCGCCAGCACTGGGAGAAAGTGACGGGCTATATCCGCATCGGCGAGCAGGAAGGCGCGCGCGTGGTCGCAGGCGGCGCGGACAAGCCGGCGGGCCTGCCCGACCATCTGCGCAACGGCAACTTCGTGCGGCCGACCGTGTTGGCCGACGTCGACAACCGGATGCGCGTCGCGCAGGAGGAGATCTTCGGGCCGGTCGCATGCCTGATTCCGTTCGAGGACGAGGAAGAAGGGCTGCGGCTCGCGAACGACACGTCGTACGGGCTGGCGTCGTACATCTGGACGCAGGACGTCGGCAAGGTGCATCGCCTCGCGCGCGGCATCGAGGCCGGGATGGTGTTCGTGAACAGCCAGAACGTGCGCGACCTGCGTCAGCCGTTCGGCGGCGTGAAGGAATCGGGCACCGGACGCGAGGGCGGCGAGTACAGTTTCGAGGTGTTCGCGGAGATCAAGAACGTGTGCATCTCGATGGGTTCGCACCACATTCCGCGCTGGGGCGTGTAACGGGCGCGGGTCGTCTGGCCGCACGAAATGATTCCCTGGCCGGCACGCCGGCCACGCATGGGGCTGGAGTAACCGCTAAAGCGCTAACTCCAGCCGACCGCGAAGCATGGGGCCGGAGTAACCGCTAAAGCGGTAACTCCGGCCGACAGGAGACTTGAACGATGGGCAAACTGTCCCTCGCCGCGAAAATCACGCACGTGCCGTCGATGTACCTGTCGGAGTTGCCCGGCAGGCATCACGGCTGCCGCGAGGCGGCGATCCGCGGCCATCGACTGATCGGCGAGCGCTGCCGCGCGCTCGGCGTCGACACGATCGTCGTGTCGGACGTGCACTGGCTCGTCAACGCCGGCTATCACGTGAACTGCAATGCCCGGTTCTCGGGCACGTACACGAGCAACGAACTGCCGCATTTCATCCGCGACATGCAGTACGCGTATCCGGGCAACCCGGCGCTCGGCCGGCTGATCGCCGAGACGGCCACCGCGCGCGGGATCGCGACGCGCGCGCACGAGATCGACAGCCTCGAACTCGAATACGGCACGCTTGTGCCGATGCGCTACATGAACGCCGACCAGCACTTCAAGGTCGTATCGATCGCCGGCTGGTGCATGTGGCACCAGCTCGACGAAAGCCGGCGCTTCGGCGAGGCGCTGCTCGAAGCGATCGAGAAGAGCGATGCGAACGTCGCGTTTCTCGCGAGCGGTTCGCTGTCGCACCGCTTCAACGACAACGGCAGCCCCGAGGACTCGATCCACGAGATCAGCCGCGAATTCTTCCGGCAGGTCGACCTGCGCGTGGTCGAGCTGTGGAAGCAGGGCGATTTCAAGACCTTCTGCGCGATGCTGCCCGAGTACAACACGCATTGCCACGGCGAAGGCGGGATGCACGATACGGCGATGCTGCTCGGCTTGCTCGGCTGGGATCGCTACGACAAGCCCGTCGAGATCGTCACCGACTATTTCGCGAGTTCGGGAACCGGGCAGATCAATGCGATCTTTCCGTTGTCCTGAGCACCGCGCCACGCATTCGACAGGAGACTGGCCATGCCCCATATCGTCGTCGAGTACACCGCGAACATTCGCGACGACGCGCGCATTCCCGCGCTGCTGCGCACGATCAACGCCACGCTGATCGCGCAGGGCGGCGTGTTCCCGACGGGCGGCATCCGCTCGCGCGCGATCGAACTGCAGGACTATTGCGTGGCCGACGGCACGGAGGACGATGCGTTCGTTCACGTCACACTCAAGATCGGCTCGGGCCGCACCGACGCGCAGAAACAGGCCGCGTGCGACGCGCTGTTCGGCGCAATCAAGACGCATTTCGCGGAGCTGTACGCGAAACGCTACCTTGCGCTGTCGCTGGAACTGACCGAGTTCAGCGAAAGCGGCTCGTACAAGCACAACAACATTCACGCCCGCTACAAGCGGGCCGGCTGAACCCCATTCCCGATCCGACCATGCTCGAACCCGCCATCATCGACCAGCTCGCCCGGCGTCTGCACGACGCGGAGCGCGAGCGCACGCAGATCCGCCAGATCTCGCTCGACCATCCCGACATCACGATCGACGACGCGTATGCGATCCAGCGCACGTGGGTGGCCATGAAGCTCGCGGAAGGCCGCACGCTGAAGGGCCACAAGATCGGCCTCACGTCGAAGGCGATGCAGAACACGTCGCAGATCGACGAGCCCGACTACGGCGCGCTGCTCGACGACATGTTCTTCGACGACGGCGGCACGATACCCACCGGCCGCTTCATCGTGCCGCGCGTCGAGGTCGAACTCGCGTTCGTGCTCGGCAAGCGGCTCACGGGCCCGCACTGCACGATCTTCGACGTGTACGACGCGGTCGACTACGTGGTGCCGGCGCTCGAGATCATCGATGCGCGCAGCCAGTCGATCGATCCTGATACGAAGCGGCCGCGCAAGGTGTTCGACACGATCGCCGACAACGCGGCGAACGCAGGCGTCGTGATCGGCGGGCGGCCCGTGAAGCCGCAGGACGTCGACCTGCGCTGGGTCGCGGCGATCATGTCGCGCAACGGCGTGGTCGAGGAAACGGGCGTCGCGGCCGGCGTGCTGAACCATCCGGCGAATGGCGTCGCGTGGCTCGCGAACCGGCTGGCGCGCTTCGACGTTGCGCTGGAGCCAGGGCAGATCGTGCTCGGCGGCTCGTTCACGCGGCCGTGCGCGGCGCGTCCGGGCGACACGTTCAGCGTCGACTACGGTCCGCTCGGGACGATCCAGTGCTACTTCGAATAAGGTGAGCGGACGATGCAGATTCCTTCGAATGTGTTCAAGGCCGCGCTTGCGCGCGCAGACGCGCAGGTCGGGCTGTGGCTCGGGCTCGCGAATCCGTACAGCGCCGAGGTGGTCGCGGGTGCCGGTTTCGACTGGCTGCTGATCGACGGAGAGCATGCGCCGAACACGGTGCCGACGATCCTCGCGCAACTGCAGGCGATCGCGCCGTATCCGTCGCATCCGGTCGTGCGCGTGCCGTGGAACGATCCGGTGATCGTCAAGCAGGTGCTCGACCTTGGCGTGCAGACGTTGCTCGTGCCGATGGTGCAAAGCGCGAATGAAGCGCGCGCGGCGGTGGCTGCAACGCGTTATCCGCCGCACGGGATTCGCGGCGTGGGCAGTGCGCTGGCGCGTGCGTCGCGCTGGAATCGCGTCGGTGACTACCTGCATCGCGCGAACGACGAGATGGCCGTGCTCGTGCAGGTCGAGACGCGGGCGGGGCTCGATGCGATCGAGGCGATTGCGCGGGTCGAGGGTGTCGACGGCGTGTTCATCGGGCCGGCTGATCTGGCCGCTGACCTCGGGCACCTCGGCAATCCGGGGCATCCGGATGTGCAGGCGGCAATCGACGGCGCGATCCGGACGATCAAGGCGGCCGGCAAGGCGCCGGGCATTCTGAGCGCGGATGAGGCGGCCGCGCGGCGCTATCTGGAGGCGGGGGCGTTGTTCGTTGCGGTCGGTGTGGACACGACGCTGCTGGCGAGAAGTGCGGAGCGGTTGGCTGCGCAGTTCAAGGGGAAGGGGGGCGAGGCCGCGAAGAAGGGGGACGGGACGTATTGAGCAATCAGGTAGCGGCAGATTTGCTCAATTTTTCTCGCCCGCACTTGATCAAGCTGCTTGAATCGAATGCGCTGCCGTATCACCGGACGGGTAAGCATCGGCGTGTGCGTTGTTCCGATCCGACGCATTACAAGGCAGCGCGATCAAGCGAGTGCCGACGCAATGAATGAGTTGAGCAGGCAGGCTCAGGCGTTGCGGATGGGTTACGAATGACGAGTTCGCCGTTTGCAGTTGTTTACAATGGTCGGCAAAGATTTCGTTCGACGCGTTGGGACGCGACGGGCAAGCGCGACAAGTGCTTCTACAAGTTTGTCGTGAGTCGTTCGATGAGATGCTGTCGATAAGTGACGAGTGCGCGGTATTGTTGGGCTTTGTTCGGCATTGTAAGGTCGATGATTCTACAATCCGAGTGAGAGCATGGCGCGCTGCAACGATAGGATTCCGTATTTAAAGATCAACAAGCTAGTTTGGAAATGGAAGCTATGTGAGGGGGACGACGCGGGCATCCCGGTGTGCGATGTCGGTTTATCAATGGCAATGGCTCCCCCAGTGAAGGCGTCCCCAGTAAAGCCAGCTACGCCCGTCGTGCGGGCCGACCAGCGGGACGCGCTCGACAAGATGGCGGACGACATTGAAAGAATCGCCGGCGCATTTTCGCGTTTCAAGAGATGGCTGGACACGCCTGATCAACCCAAGAAGCCGAAGCCAGCTGAGAAGGAAAAAGAAGTTCCGGCTTTCGATATTCAGAAAATTCCTGATGCTATGCGCAAAGAGCACATGCCGGTTTCGGCGAAGCTGATGGAGCGATGGTTTGCAGGCGAGCTTAATTATTCGACTACATTGGACGATCAGAGGAGCGAAATCAATCAGAATGGCGAGCTCTACCCTGAGTCAATGATTGACGAGTCACCATAAAGCTGGACTGGGTCCTCAAGCATGCGAGAGCAAAGAGGCAATACGATAATCTCATAAATATCGATATATATAATTCGAGAGCATATGAGGTCCTTAAGGATATTCTTGGCCGATATCGTAATCGCGTGGACGTATCACCTTGGACGGAGAGCGGCAACGATATCCGCAAGCTACACAAGGACTTCCAGTTTCAGCGTGCAGCAGTAGAAAGCTCATTTGAACAGAAGGCTTTACAGGCCGTGCGGCGGCTTCCCGACGCCGGTGTCCCCGACGACCTGACCGGCGCGTTGGGGGCATTCAACTTCTATGCGGCGGTAGCACGTGCCACTTTCGACGCCGAAAATGAGAAAGCGACGGTGACACACATTGTCGTGTACGTAAGGGATGGTTATTCATTTGAGGGTGCTACAGATTCGCGGTCCCAATATCTGGGCCACTGGAGCAAAAACGGCGTAGTTATCGTGCCGAGCTACACGGCAGCGAATCTTGCAGATCAGCCGTGGTTTGATTTTCCCGTGGTGGCTGGCAGTACGATCGCAAATCTCCATGAGCCGGGGAAGGTTTACTACCCGGTCCGGAATCGCTCGTTCCGAGAGTGGCAAGCCAGGCACCATCGAGGCGGCGACTTCATCATATTCTCCGACTATAGGCCAATCATGCTGGCTAAACCCATAACGGTGTATTTCGAATGAACGGACTGGCAACTGGCATGCAGGGGGCTGGAATAGTTGTGCTCGCGGAAATCATGATTTTCGGTATCGCTGCATGCCTTCTGATGGCTGTCTTATATGGCCTCTCGCACAAAGAGGGGCGCGCCGCGCGAATGAAATCGGGAATGAAAGTCCTAGGTTCCGGTTTGGTAATGATCACTTTGCTGGGCTACGCCACTTCTTACTACAAGGATGCTCGTGTACGCGCATATGCGACGCGGTTTGATACCGAGCTCTCGAAGAACGATGGCGGGCGCTACACGGCGCAATACGCCTATCTGGCAGGGGATCGAGTTCTTCTGCGACTCTACCGGACATCTGACATGCGATTGCTTGCCGAGCGGACTTACGAGTACCCGGATGCTGTTCGCTTGGTATGGACCAGGGAATCCTTGATATTCGATACTGCCGTTGATAGCGATGGAGAAATCGAGCTACCACCGACACGGCTCGATCGATTGAAGGCCATGCTGCCGTAGCTGTCGGTGATCCGAGGATCACCTCCCACGCACCGTGAAGCTGCTTTGTGATTTCCTGGGCCGGCCCGTGCTGCGGGGATGTTTCCGGGCACGCTGGATCACGCGAATGACGTGCTAAGACGCGCTTCGCGGCTCCCGTCCATTCTCCATATACCTCCCCGGCGTCGTCCCCAACGCACGCCGGAACATGTCGATGAACGCGCTCACATTGTCGTACCCGAGATCGAGCGCGATCGTCGTGACCGGCACGCCGTCGGCGATTCTCTCCAGCGCCCGCAGCAACCTGGCCTGCTGACGCCACTGCGCGAACGTCAGCCCCGTCTGAGCGACGAAGCGGCGGCTCATGGTCCGGGCGCCGATGCCGGCCCATTCGGCCCATTCCTCCAGCCGCCGGTTGTCCGCGAGATCCGCGGCAAGCGCATCGGTGATCCTCATCAGCCGCGGGTCCTGCGGCCGCACCAGCCCCAGCGCCTCGACTTCCGATGACGCGATTTCATCGAGGATCACATCGGCGATCCGCGTCCGCGCGGCATCCAGCGCCGCATCCCCCCAACTGGCCGCGCGCTGCACGGCCTCGCGCAGCAGCGGCGTCGTGCGGATCGCACGTGGCGTATCCGGCAGCGCCGCGCAGCGCGCTTCGGCAACGAACGCCGACCAGCCGGAAATCGGCCCGAACGAGCGCAGCGAATGCCGGCAATGCGGCGGAATCCAGATCGCGTGGATCGCTGGCACGACCCAGTCCTGGTCGTCGAGCCCGATCGTCAGCAGTCCGCTCAGCGCGCCGACGAGTTGGCCGCGCGCATGCGAATGGGGTGGCGTCACGCGCGGGTCGCGTTGCGACAGGACCGCAGCGACGACGAACGGGCCGTCGTCGGACGTGACGAATCGGGCGGGCAGGAGTGGATCGGACATGGCCGGATATCGGTATCGAATGGCCGTTATACCGGAGATCGGCCGAATTGGCACGCCTACACTGCATCCATCGATGACAACCGGAGTACGACACGATGCGAGCCGAACAGATGCTTCCCGACCATGCCGACCGGATCGAGGCCGACGGAACGACGATCCGCAAGGGCACCGTCGGCGCGTTCCTGGTCAACGCGCGGGTGCTGACCGACACGAACGCCGCGCCGGCCGACCGGGCGCGCGCGGAAGCCGACACGATCGACGCGTTGCCCGCGTTGCGCGCACTTGGCCTGTTCGACGTGCTGGAGGTGCGCGATCCCGCGCTGCGCGCGTGGCTCGATGCGCGATGACGCGCATCGGAGCCGTCGACCGAGACCCCTGATTCAAGGAGCAATCATGAAAGCAGCAGTCGTGACGGGCGCCGGCAGGCGTCCCGTCCAGATGGCATTCGACGCACCGCGTGAGATGCCGGGTCACCGCCTGATCGACGTGACGGCGTCCGCGCTGAGCCGGATCGCGCAGGGGCGTGCGTCCGGTACGCATTACTCGTCGGACGGGCGCTATCCATTCGTCGTCGGGGTCGACGGCGTGGGCCGTCGCGACGACGGGCAACGCGTCTATTTCTTCGGCCCGCCCGCACCGTTCGGCGCGATGGCCGAGCGCACGGTCGTACCCGATACGCGATGCGTGCCGTTGCCCGACGCGCTCGACGACGTGACGGCCGCGGCGATCGCGATTCCCGGCATGTCGTCGTGGGCTGCGTTGACCGAGCGTGCGCGGCTCGTCGCGGGCGAGACGGTGCTCGTCAACGGTGCGACCGGTACGTCGGGGCGGCTGGCGGTGCGAATCGCGAAGTATCTCGGCGCCGCGAAGGTGATCGCGACCGGCCGCAACGCGGCCGCGCTGCAGGCCTTGCTCGGCGCGGGTGCGGATGCCGTCGTGTCGCTGCAACAGGACGATGCACATCTGGCGCGGGCGCTCGAGCCGCATTTCCGCGCGGGCGTGGATGTCGTGCTCGACTATCTGTGGGGGAGCAGCGCGCAGGCATTGCTGGTTGCCGCGGCGAAGGCGACGCCCGATGGGCGTCGGCTGCGCTTCGTGCAGATCGGCTCGATCGGCGGCGCGGACGTGCTGTTGCCGGGAGCGGTGCTGCGGGCGACGGCCATCGAGCTGATGGGCAGCGGCCTCGGCAGTGTGCCGCTGCCGCGCCTGCTGGCCTCGGTGCGTGGCGTATTCGACGCGGCCGGGCCGGCGGCCTTGGCAATCGAGACGCGGGCCGTGCCGCTGGCGGACGTCGGCACGCATTGGGACGACACGAGCAGCTTGGTGCGAACGGTGTTCACGACGCGCGAGGGCGGATGATGAAGCGGCGGCGCGCCGCCTGGCCGCATGCACGGCTGGCGCCGTTTGGGCGTGCGATCTCTTCAGGATGCCGTTCGATCCGGCGAACCGCTTCGTGCCGCCATCGAGGGCGGGGCGGCAAGCCGCGGGCCGGCGACGCGGCGCGCGACGTGCGCGCCGCTACCCGCCGTCACGCCTAGAACCGCTGCTGAATCCCTGCCGTCACCCCGACCTGGGTCGTGCCATAGCCGTTGACATCGCGCGATACGCCGGCCTTCTGCCCGTGCTGCCCGATCGCGAATGCGCCTGCCGCGTACAGTACCGTGCGCTTCGACAGCGCGTATTGCGCGCGCATCGACACGAGCGTCGGATCGGCATCCGTGCCGCCCTTGATGTTCTGGTGATATACGGCGCCGATCAACGAGAACGTCGGCGTGAACTGGTACGAGCCGCCGACCCAAACCATGTCGCTCAACTGGTTCGCGGCGCTCGTGCGATACGCGCGCTTGTAGTTGCGGTAGCCGGCCATCGTCTTCAGGTTGCCGAAGTCGTAGCTCAGGCCCGCATGAATCCCCTGGATGTAGTCGACCGGATCGGCCGGCGTCACGCTGTCGGCTGCGCCGTTCTGCCGGTCGAACGCGACCACCGCGGCGAACGGGCCGCCCTCGTAGCCGATCGCCGCGTCGTACTTCGAGCTGGTTTTGACACTGCCCGGCACGTTGCCGAAGCCGTACATCGCGCCGAACTTGAAGCCGCTGAATTCGCCGTCGTAGCGCACGGCATTCGACGAACGCGTGAACATGCCGTCCTTGCGGCCGCCGGTCGCCATCGACGACGACGCCCACGAATAGTTCTGCGAGTAGCCCATCGGGTCGAACTGCAGCATGTAGTCGTAGGTGACGGTGAAGTTGCGGCCGAGCGAGATCTCGCCCCACTTGCCCTTCAGGCCGACGGTTGCGCGGCGCCCGAAGATCGAGTCGGGGCCGTCGTCGGACGCGCCGTTTGCAAGATCGATCCCGCTTTCGAGACGGAACACGGCCTTCAGCCCGCCGCCGAGATCCTCGACGCCGCGCAGGCCCCAGCGCGAGGTGTTCTTGTTGCCGGACTTGAGCTTGTACGAATTGCCGCCTTCCGGCGCGGCGTGGTTGGCGAATTCGATGCCGGCATCCATGATCCCGTACATCGTGACCGACGACTGCGCGTGCACGGCGCCGGCGGCGAGGCCGGCGACGGCGGCCGATCCGGTCAGGACGGCGGCGCGAAGGGAACGTTCTGCGCGTGACTTCATTGACGGTGTCTCCTTGGTTCTTGTGAGGGGGTGAAGCGGGATCAGGCGAATGCGGCGCGCGGCACGCCGCGGCGGACGTCCGAAGACGTCCGCCGGAGCTGCCTGTGATGACACGACGGAACGCGCGCAGGTGGCGGGCGGAGCGCCCGCCGCGTGGGTCAGCCCGCTTTCGCGAACGCCCAGCAGTCGTTGGTCGGGAATTCGATCCAGTGCTTGCCTGCCGCGCGCGGTACGTGGCCGAACGCGCGCAGGCGCATGTCGCCGCAATGGAACAGGTATTCCCAGCGGTCGCCGAGATACATCGACGTAACGAGGTCAACCTGCAGCCGGTTCGCGCCCGGGCCGTCGGCGACCTGCACGCGCTCGAGGCGGATCACGGCCTGCGCGTCCTGGCCCGGCGCGAACGTGTCGCGGGCAAGCGCCTGCAGTTCCCAGCCGTCGCCGGCGAGCGTCACGCGTTCACCGTCGATCGACGCGACGCGCGCGTCGATCCGGTTGTTGCTGCCCATGAACTCGGCCGTGTACAGCGAACGCGGCGCGCCGTACAGCTCGGCCGGCGTGCCTTCCTGCTCGATGCGGCCGTTGCGCAGCAGCAGGATGCGGTCGGACATCGCCATTGCCTCGGTCTGGTCGTGTGTCACGCACAGGGCCGACAGCCCAAGCGACACGATCAGTTCGCGCAGCCATGCGCGCGCTTCCTCGCGCAGCTTGGCGTCGAGGTTCGACAGCGGCTCGTCGAGCAGGATCACCGGCGGGTTGTAGACGAGCGCGCGCGCAATCGCGACGCGCTGCTGCTGGCCGCCCGAGAGTTGATGCGGGAAGCGTTCCGCGAGATGGCCAAGGCCAAGCTGGTCGAGCGCGCTCTGCACGCGGCGTTTCTGTTCGGCCGGTGCGACGCGGCGCAGCTTCAGCCCGTAGCCGACGTTGTCGGCGACGGTGCGGTGCGGCCACAGCGCGTACGACTGGAACACGAGGCCGAGCGAGCGCTGCTCGACGGGCAGGTCGACGCGCTGCGCGCCGTCGAAGAACACGCGGCCGTCGAGCTGGATGCGGCCGTCGGACGGCTGTTCGAGGCCGGCCACCGCGCGCAGCAGCGTGGTCTTGCCGCTGCCCGACGCGCCGAGCAGGCAGACGACTTCGCCGGCCTTCAGTTCGAACGACACGCCCTTGAGAATCGGATTGGCGCCGTAGCTGAGATGCAGGTCGTCGACGATGAGCTTATCCATGAAGTTTCACTCCGAAACGCAGGGCCACGCCGAGACCGGCACCGACCATCGCGATGTTGATGACAGAAAGCGCGGCGACCTGGTCGACGGCGCCGGTCGCCCACAGCGACACGAGCAGCGCGCCGATCACTTCGGTGCCGGGCGACAGCAGGTAGACGGCCGTCGAGTATTCGCGCTCGAAGATCATGAAGATCAGGAGCCACGCGGCGAGGAGACCGAAGCGCACGAGCGGCAGCGTCACGTCGAGCGACACGCGGCTGCGCGTCGCGCCGACGCTGCGGCCGGCTTCCTCGAGCTCGGGGCCGACCTGCAGCAGCGCGCTCTGGATGAGCCGCATCCCGTACGCGAGCCACACGACCGTGTACGCGATCCAGATGCTCCACATCGAGTTCTTCAGCTCGCGCAGGCCGGGGACGAACAGGAAGATCCACAGGAATGCGAGACCGGCGAGCAGGCCCGGCACCGCGCGCGGCAGCAGCACGATGTAGTCGAGCAGCTTGGTCGCCCAGTCGGGGCGGCGATGGCCGGCGAACGCGACGAGCGAGTAGAAGCCGACCGCGAGCGCGCCGCCGATCACGCCGATGCCGAGCGTGTTGACGATCGCGCGCACCAGGTTGTCCTGCTCGAACAGCTCGGTGAAGTTCGCCAGCGTCAGCACTTCGGCGAGCGCGACGCCTTCGCCCCAGTTGGTCACGAACGCGCGCAGCACGATGCCCGAGAGCGGCACGATCACCGTCAGCATCAGCCACAGCGCGACGATCGCGAGCGCGACCCAGCGCCACACGCCGAGCGGCAGCACCGTCGCGCGGCCAGCCTTGCCCTTCACGGTGACGAAGCGGTTCGCCGTTTTCAGCAGGCGGCGCTGCAGCAGCACGAGCGGGAACGTGATCGCGACGATGCACACCGCGACCGCGGCCATCAGGTGATACGACGGCACGCCGAGCTTGTTGGTCAGCTTGTACAGGTAGGTTGCGAGCACGAGGTGGCCTTCCGGATCGCCCAGCACGAGCGGCAGCCCGAACACTTCGAAGCCGAGGAAGAACACCAGCACGCCGGCGAACAGCAGCGCGGGCATCGTCATCGGCAGGCTCACGTCAAGCGCGACCCGGAACGGGCGGGCGCCCGTCACGCGGGCGGCTTCCTCGACGTCCGAGCCGAGGTTGCGCAGCGCGGCCGACGAGTACAGGTACACGTGCGGCACGTGCGTGAGGCCGACGATCACCGTGATCGCGAAGATCGAATACACGTTCCAGGGGACGTTCTGCACCCCGAACAGTTCCTTGAACCACACCGAGTAGAAGCCGACCGGGCCGGCCGCGACCACGTAGCCGAACGCGAGCACCATCGGCGACACGAACACCGGCGTGAGCAGCAGCGGTTCGAGCCAGCGGCGGCCGGGCAGGTCGGTGCGCACCATCAGGAACGCAAGGACGCCGCCGAGCGGAATCGAGATGAACAGCATCCCGCCGGCGATGATGAACGAGTTCTTCACGGCCGACCAGAAATCGGGATCGCTGAAGATGAAGCGGAAGCCTTCGATGCCGAGCGTCTTGTTCGCGTCGAAGAACGGCGCGGACAGCAGGCTCTGGAACAGGATGAAGCCGAGCGGCAGCGCGACCGCGACGGTCAGCACCGCGACGACGATCCAGCGCAGCATGCCGGCGAGCGGCTGCAGGCTGTTGACCGGCAGCGCGGGAATCGCATCGCGCGGGCCGGTGGTGGGCGGAACGGCCGGCGCCGTTCCGGGTGTGCTGGTTGAAAGCATGAGTTCGCCCCTGCGGCCATCCGGATGGCCGCCGCCAGGAAATCGGTGAGGGAAAGGGGCCGCCCGCGCGATGCGCGGCGGGCGGCAGTCGGTCAGCGGATCAGCGCTTGATCGCCTGCTGCCATTGCTTCAGGAAAGCGAGGCGCTTCGACTGGTCGAGATAGACGAGCAGGCCGGTGCCGATCTGGATCGGCTTCAGCGAATCGCCGAGTTCCTTCGTGAGGCTCGCGGCCGACGTTTCGCCGGTCACGTCCGTGCGGATCGCATACAGGTTCGCCTGGTCCGCGATCAGCGTCTGGCCGCGCTTCGACAGCAGGTAGTCGACCCACAGCTTCGCGGCGTTCGGGTTCTTCGACTTCTTCGACACCATGGCGAGGCGGCTCACGATCTGCGTGTAGTCCTTCGGAAACACGTAGCCGATCGACTTGTCCTTCTTCGCTTTCGCGTACGCGTACGAACCGATGATGTTGTAGCCGATCAGGTTCTCGCCCGACGAGATCCGCTCCATCATCGCGCCCGTGCTCGACTGCAGCTTCGGGCCGGTCGCGCCGATCGCCTTCACGAGCTCCCACGTGACCTTCTCGTTCAGGTGCGCGTCCTGCGTCAGCGCGTTGAAGCCGACACCCGATTTCTCGACGTCGTACGTCGTGACCTTGCCCTTGAACTTGTCGGGTTGCGACGTGAGCAGCCTGATCAGGTCGGCGCGCGTCTTCGGCACTTCGTTCTCGGGAATCAAGCGCTTGTTGTAGACGATCGCGAGCGGCTCGAACGTCGTGCCGTACGCCTGCTTCTGGTACTGCGCCCATTGCGGCACGTTCGGGCTTTCGGGCGAATCGTAGGACGCCATCAGGCCGTCGTTGACGAGCTTGACCTGCAGGTCCATCGCCGAGCTCCACAGCACGTCGGCGCTGGTGCTGCTCGCCGCGTTCTCGCTGATGTAGCGGTTGTACAGCTCGGTGCTGTTCATGTCGTTGTACTCGACCTTCACGCCGTACAGGCTTTCGAAGTCCTTGATCAGCGGGCGCACGAGGCCCGTGTCGGTCGTCGAATAGACGATCAGCTTGCCTTCCTTCTTCGCGGCGTCGATCACGCCCTGGTAACTCCCCGGATATCCGGCGGGAACCTGCGCGGCGGCGGCGCCGGCGGCAGTGCCCAGAACGACCGCCAGCGTGGCGGCGAGGTGCTTCGGTGCAAACGGCATGTCTTCCTCCAGTTACTTCCAGGTGTTGTTCGAGTGGAGCGGATGTTAATTGCGGCGCACTTTCAGCCTGCTTTCATTTCCGTTCACAATCGTGTCCTTTGTGTCATGGATTTCCCGAGGTCGAAGCGGCGGCGGCCGCGCGTTTTGCGGCGCGCGGCACGGTCAGGCACGGGCGGGAAGCGGCTGCCGCGGGACGCGGCAACGATGGCGGGGCGGCTATGCGGGTTGCGCGAGCAGTTTGCCGAGCAGCCGGCCGCCATGCCGCGCATGCGCGGCCGTCAGCGCGGAGTACCCGACGACGACCCCCGCTTCGCACCGGGCGCTTCGACAGAATCCGCGGATCGGCTGCAATTCGATCCCGTCCGCATGGGCTTGGGCGACATACGTGGCGTCGTCCATCCCGGGCGGCAGCCACAGCACGAAATGAAAGCCCGCGTGTTCGCCGGACACCGCGTACCGCCCGCCGGCGTGTTTCGCCAGCTGGTCGAGCACGATGTCGCGCCGCTGGCGGTACGCGTGGCGCGCGGCGCGCAGGTGCTTCGCAAAATCGCCGTGCGCGATGAAGCGGGCCAGCGCCAGCTGGGGCGCCACGCCGACCGAGCGTGCGGTTGCATGCCACACGGCCGACAGGGCCTGCCGCAGTTCCGCCGGCACGACCATGAAGCCGATGCGCAGCCCCGAGAACAGCGTCTTGTTGAACGAGCCGCAGTAGATCACGCGATCACACGCGTCGAGCGATTTCAGCGCGGGCAGCGGGGCGGTCTGGTAGCTGAATTCCCCGTCGTAGTCGTCCTCGATGATCCACGCGCGGTTGCGCTGCGCCCAGTCGAGCAGTTCGAGCCGGCGCGACACCGACATCGTGATGCCGAGCGGCGCCTGATGGGCCGGCGTCACATAGGCCGCGCGCGCATCGGGATGCCGTTCCAGCGACGCCGTGTCGATGCCTTCCCGATCGACCGGCACGTCGATCACGGTCGCACCCGCGATCGTGAAGATCTGCCACGCCGACGCATAGCCGGGGTCCTCCATCAGCACCGTCGAGCCGCGCGTGAGCAGCGTGCGCGCGACGAGATCGATCGAATGCCGGATGCCGGTCGTGATGAAAATGTCGCTGGCGCTGCACGGGATGCCGCGGTATTCCCGCAGGTATGCCGCGATTTCATTGCGCAGGCTCTCGACGCCTTGCGCGGGCGTGGCCCCGAGGTCGTTCGCCGTCGCGGCCAGCAGGCTGGCGCCGAGCGCCTTCTTCCATTGCTGCATCGGCAGCAGGCCGGGATCGGCGAGCCGCGCGACGAACGGGACGCCCGGGCGCACGCCTTGTTCCGGCGCGGTGGCGTCGGTCGTGCGTGCTGTCGCGGAGTGGGCGTCGGAGGGGGGAAGGCCGGTGTCGCGTGACTGCGCGGCCGCGCGCAGATAGCTGTCCGGCACCACCGCGCAGACCCGCGACCCGGATCCTTGCGTGCGGGCGATATAGCCCTCGGAGCACAGCCGGTCGTACGCCGCTTCGACGGTTCCCCGGGCGACGCCCCAGCGCGCGGCGAGGGTGCGGCTGGACGGCAGCGGGCTGTCGCCGGGCAGCAGGCGCTTCAGGATCGCGTCGCGCAGTGCGTCGGCAATGCACTCCTGCTTCGACTGCGGACTGCCCGAGGACAGCCCGGCAGGGCACGGCAGATCGAGCGGCATCGCGGCTTTGCCTCGCGGCATAGTGGTCCAGTCAGTGGCGGATTTAATGGTCCTTCAGCTTATATCACTTTGACCTTAGATTGCTGTCGACCACATCGATCCGACCGGAGACGGGCTCACCGCATGAAAACGCGTTCATTACCCCAGTGGGGCTGGCTGTTCCTGTTGATGCTCGTCGTGTGCCTGCCGCGGGTCACGATCGACGCGTACCTGCCGTCGTTGCCGGCGATGGCGGACGCGCTGCACGGCACCGACGCCCAGTTGCAGCTCACGCTGACCCTCTACATGGTCGGCTATGCGCTGTCGATGCTGGTGTCGGGGCCGTTGTCCGACCGTTACGGCCGCCGTCCCGTTTTGCTCGGCGGCCTGTGCCTCTATGTAGTCGCGAGCGTCGCCTGCGCGGGGTCGGCCAGCATCACGGCGATCGTCGCCGCGCGCATCTTCCAGGCGTTGGGCGGCTGCAGCGGAACGGTGATCGGCAGGGTGATCGTGCGCGAGCGCTTCCCGAGCGCGATGCAGGCCACGATGCTGGGGCGGATTTCGGCCGGCATGGCGCTGTCGCCGGTGATTGCGCCGCTGGCCGGCAGCGCAGTGGCCGAGTGGCTCGGCTGGCGCGGTGTGTTTGGATTGCTGGCGGCAGGCGGGCTCGTCGCGACGGCGATGGTGCTGCGCTACCTGCCGGAGACCCGCGAACGCGACGCGCGGCCGGCGCCGGGCAAGGGGCTCCTGCGGATCTACGCGGGCCTGCTCGGCGAGCGTCGTTTCCTGCGCTACTCGCTCGCCATCAGTTTCGCGTACTGCACGTACTACCCGTTCATCGCGGAATCGTCGACGCTGTTCCAGCGGCAACGGGGCGTATCCGGCCCGGCGTATGCCGCGATTTTCGGCCTGACCGTGCTCGGTTACCTGATCGGCTCGAACGTGTTTGCGCGGACCGGCGCCAGCTGGAAGGCCGATACCGTCATCGCGGCTGCTGCGGGCGTCAATCTGGCCGGCGCCGCCGTGCTGTGGATCGGCGGTGCGATCGCGCCGACGGCGGTGGCGGCGCTCGTCGTCCCGATGTTCTTCGTGATGATCGCCGTCGGGATCGCGATCCCGGCCTGCCAGTTCGCGGTGATGCAGCCGTACACGACGATCGCCGGGACGGCGTCCGGGTTGTTCTTCTTTATCCAGATGGCGATGACGGCCGCGTGCGGCGGCGTGCTGGCGTGGCTGTCGGATGGCACCGCGCGCCCGATGATCGTCGTCACGGCCGGTGCGAGCGTCGCGTTCGTGGCGGTGGCCGTCGGCCTGCGCGAGCGGCGGCGGGCAAGCGACGGTTCGCGCGTCGCGACGCGGAACCGGCCCGCCGCCGAGCGCTGAGGGACGGTCGGCGAAAAGGCCGGCGTGCGCCCGCGCCGGTGGCGCAACCCGTGTTTGCGCGAGGCGTCGCCGTGGAAAGGATCATGTAATGTAGCGGCCTGTCGCTGATCTTGCCGGAATCCCCATGCGTGTGCTGCTCGTCGAAGACAATCCGAACCTCGCCCAGTCGTTGCACGACGCGCTGAGCGCGGCGCGCTTCGCGGTCGATCACATGGCGGACGGCGAGGCGGCCGACCACGTGCTGCGCACGCAGGATTACGCGCTGGTGATTCTCGATCTCGGGCTGCCGAAGCTCGACGGGCTGGAAGTGCTGCGGCGGTTGCGTGCGCGGCGCAATCCGGTGCCGGTGCTGATCCTGACCGCGCACGGGTCGGTCGAGGATCGCGTGAAGGGGCTCGATCTCGGCGCCGACGACTATCTGGCGAAGCCGTTCGAACTGACCGAACTGGAGGCGCGCGCCCGCGCGCTGATCCGCCGCAGCCTCGGCCACGAGCATTCGCGGGTCGAATGCGGGCCGCTTTCGTATGACAGTATCGACCGCAGCTTCCATCTCGCGGGCGAGCCGCTGTCGCTCACGCCGCGCGAGCGTTCGGTGCTCGAGGTGCTGATCCTGCGCAACGGCCGCGCGATCAACAAGGAAACGCTGTCGGAGAAGATTTTCGGGCTGGACGAGTCGGTCAACGCCGATGCGATCGAGATCTACGTGTACCGGCTGCGCAAGAAGCTCGAGAACACGGGCGTCGCGATCGTCACGCTGCGCGGGCTCGGCTATCTGCTGGAAGCGAAGGCGGAGACGGCTGAATGAACTGCCGCCGCGCTCGCGACCTTTGCACGGGACCGGTGTACGCGTTGACGCGCGACGCAGGATCGACACGTTCGCGGCCTGCCAGCCGCACGCATGCCATTCACGGCCGGCGGCGCGGGCGCGGAGCGGTGCGCGATGCATGCCCTGCCATGTCCCATGGCGCGGCCAGGCGGGGGGGCGAGTGACCCGCCCGAACCTGCGCATCCAGGTCGCGCTGTGGCTGCTGCTGCCGCTGCTCGGCCTGCTCGCGCTCGACTCGTGGCTCACGTACCAGCGCGCGATGAGCGCCGCGCACGTCGCGTTCGACCGCACGCTGTCGTCGTCGCTGAAGTCGATCCGCGAAGGCGTGCGGCTCAACGACGGCGAGATCGAGGTCGACCTGCCGTATCTCGCGCTGGAAATGCTCGAATCGAGCGACGGCGGCAAGATCTACTACCTGATCCGCGAGGACAACGGCCACACGATCACCGGCTACCCGGACCTGCCGCTGCCACAGGGGCGCGACGCGGGCGACGGCGCGCTGTTCGTCACGCGTCACTACGACGTCGTCTATCGCGGCGAGCCGTTGCGGATGGCAGCGCTGCGCATCCCGGTGCACGACGTGCCGACCGCGCAGTCGCGCATCGTATGGGTGATGGTCGGCGAGACGATCGAGGCGCGCCAGGCGCTCGCGCGCGAGATCCTGGTGGGATCGCTGCTGCAGGAAGGGCTGCTCGTCGTGCTCGCGCTCGGCATCGTGTGGCTCGGCGTCGGGCGTGGGCTGCGGCCGCTGAACCGGCTGTCGGCGACGGTCGCCGCGCGCAGCGAGGACGACCCGACGCCGCTCGATACCGGCGCGATGCCGAGCGAACTCGCGCCGCTCGTCGAGTCGATCAACCAGTACATCGGCCGCACGCAGCGGATGCAGGTCGCGCGGCGCCGTTTCTTCGCGGACGCGGCCCATCAACTGAAGACGCCGCTCGCGGCCGTGCAGGCCGGCGTCGAGCTCGCGCTGCGGCCCGACGAGCAGCCGCGCGTGACTGGGCACCTGCGGCGCGCGAACGGCGCGGTGCGGCAGGCCGCGAAGATCGTGCAGCAACTGCTGTCGTTGTCGCGGCTCGATTCGGACAGCGGTCATGCGGTCGCGCACAAGCCGGTCGCGCTGCACCGGCTCGCGCGCAGCGTGACGCTCGACTGGTCGCCGGTCGCACGTGCGCGCGACATCGATCTGGGCTTCGAGCACGAGGCCGATATCGACGTGCACGGGCAGTCCGACCTGCTTGGCGAGATGATCGGCAACCTGATCGACAACGCGATCCGCTACGCGGGCGACCGCGCGGTGATTACGGTGCGCGTATCGCGCGATGGCGAGCACGCGCGGCTCGACGTCATCGACAACGGGCCGGGCATTCCGGCGGCCGAGCGCGACGCGGTGTTCGAGCGCTTCCATCGCGGCAGCAAGACGCAGACGGTCGAAGGGACGGGGCTCGGGCTGTCGATCGTGCGCGAGATCGCGCGCGTGCATCAGGGCAGGGTGACGCTGGGCGATGCGGCCGGGGGCGGATTGGTCGTGACGGCGTGGCTGCCGGTGGCGCTCGATGCAGAGCTGCAGAAATAGGAACAGTTAAATCGACAATTCATTGATTATTTTAATGTCGTCGTAACACGCTGCTATTTTTGACAGCTACAAAATCAGAATCTTTATACCTACGATAAATTGGCCGTCTAATGCGCGGCCTCGTCTTGATGATTTAGGGGTGAATCGAAATTTCAGATTATTGAAAGGGAACCACATCATGGCTACAGTACTCGATGAAGACGTCCTGCCGGAAATTGTTGTCGTGAAATTCAAGGTGAGCGGAGGGCAGGTCACGTCCGGGAACGGAAAGGCACCGCTCATCACCTTCGCCGCTGCTTTCAATACAGAAGGCGTGCAAGCCTCGCTGCCGGAGGGGAGCGGCTCCGTGGAAGGTGCGGGTGTGGTTGTCTGGAGCCAACGGCCAGCACCGACAAAAATCGCGATTCGCGGGAATTACTGGAATTTTCCGTCAAAGGAAGGCGTAGGACACAGCAATCTGGTGCGGACCTTCTGGATGCACTTGCACGGTTACATCGGATTGGTTTCCGTCGCCAACTGGCATGGCATTCCGCCGGCGCCATTCCCATTGCTGGATTTGAGCTCGGTTACGCCGCGGAATTCGAAAACCGGAACGGCGAACTATACGATCTATCTCGATCCGAAAATTCCGGATGAAACAATCACGGTGAGCGATGCAGTACTCACCGAATTGGAGATTCAAAAATAAATGATCGATATTGTTTATAAAAAAGCATTGGTTGAATTTCAGGGCTGAATCATTTCGTCCCGGTGACGCATTGCGGAAAATTACCGCGTGCGTCACTTTTTAAATCGACGGCTGGCCCCGTCATACTGCGGCACAGGGGGCAGCACACCGACCGTCGACGATGATCGCGCCCCGGCCCGCCAAGCCCCGGAACGTACCGGCAGAGGGTTCCCGACAGGCGCGGCACGTCGAGCGATCCCGAAAAGGTCTTCGGCCCCGAGTCGTCGTAGACGACGTGCACGCTTTCGCCCTTGGTCAGGCACTGGGTCGATGGCGAGCGGCAGGCTCGATCTGCCGGCGCGTGTGCGCGCAGGCCCGGCAGTCTGCATGGCAGGTCTATCAGTCGCCGAAGCCGATTTCCGCGTCGAGTGCCTGCCCGATTTCCAGGAAGCTGCCCGCGCCGCGTACGACGATCGCATTGATGCCGAACGTCAGCTCGCCGTTGAAGTTCGGGTTCGCGCGATAGGTCTGCATCGTGTCGGTCGGCTCGTGCGGCCACGCGGGATCGGGCGCGCCGGTGGCCTGGTCGATCGTCGGCATCGGGCAGCGGGTGCACGGCTTCACGAGGCGCAGCCGCACGGGCGTCGCGCCTTCCGTGTCGAGATGTTCGACGAAATCCTCCTCGTATGCAGCGAGATCCGACACGACGATGTTCGGGCGGAAACGGTTCATCGGAATCGCCGGTGCGCCTTTTGCGGCGAGCCGTGCGTTCAGGTCGTCGAGCGACGCCTGCCCGATCACGAGCAGCGGGTAGCCGTCAGCGAATTGCGTGTGCGTATCGATCTCGCCGGTCCATTTGCGGTTGCAGCCGCGGCGCGCGTCGGGGCCGAAGCGCGCGAGCTTCGTGGGCACGCCGAGGAATTCGGTGAGCCACGCGGCCGTTTCGGCGCCCGTGTCGATCGCGTCGACGGTGTCGCGCCACACGGTCGCGGCCATTTTCGGCGTGGTGGGCGAACCGTTGCCGTCGAGCGGCGTGCGGATCTCGCGCATGCCCGGCGCGTTCAGCACGAGCGCATCGCTGCGAAGCGCGGTGTGGATCAGCGCGAGGCGCGGGTGCGTGCGCTGCGTGATCATCTGCCCGGCGGGGTCGGTGATCAGCCAGTGGCGATCGTAGGCCAGGCCCGTTTCGAGCAGTTGCGCGCGCGACAGCGCGATGCCGGCGCAGGATTTGATCGGGTAGACGAAGAGTTCGGCGATGGCTGGCATGACGCTGGCTGAAGGCGGATGACGAGACTGCGATTGTGCCAGATCGTGCCGACGCCGTTCGGGCGGCTGCGCGCCGTCGCGCGGCCGGTCATGCGAGCGGGAAGCCGGGGTCGAACGTCGCGCGCACGTCGAGCGGCTGGCGCAGCAGTCCGGCCTTCAGGTAGAAGTCGGCCGTGCGTTGTTGCTCGGCGATGATCGTCGCGTCGATCGGCAGCCAGCGCGTGTTCCGGCGCTCGAACTGCAGCCTCGCGGCCGCCGGCGGGATGCCGATGATGCGCGCGAGCGCGGCGGAATACGCGTCGACATGCCGGTACGACCACGTCTGCGCGCGCACGACGCGCCGCAGGAAATCGTGCAGCGCGTCGCGCTTCGACGCGATCGCCGCGTCGGTCGCCGCGATGTAGCTGAGGCCCGACCACAGCCCGCGGCCATTGACGAGTACGCGCGCGCGACCGCTCGTTTCGGCAAGCGCGGTATAGGGTTCCCAGGTCGCCCAGGCGTCGATTGAACCGGTTGCAAGCGCAAGCATCGTATCGGCGGGCGGCAGGAAGCGGAACGAGACGGCGTCGGGCGGCAGGCCGGCCGCGTCGAGCGCCTTCAGCGTGACGAAATGGCCGATCGAGCCGCGCGTGGTGCCGATGCGCTTGCCCTTCAGGTCGGCCGCGCCTTTCAGCGCCGCATCGGGCCGCACGAGAACGGCCGTGCCGTACGGGTCGGAGCGGTTCGCGCCGATCACCTTGATGCGTGCCCCCGACGCGAGCGCGAAAATCACCGGCGCATCGCCGATCGGCCCGCAGTCGACGGCGGCCGCGTTCAGCGCCTCGGCGAGCGGCGCGGCGGCCGGGAACTCGGTCCACGCGATGTCGTACGCCAGGCCGTTCAGTTCGCCGGCGGCTTCGAGCAGCGCACGCAGCCCGCCTTTCTGGTCGCCGGCGCGCAGCAGCGGCCGTGCGCCCGATTGCGCGCGCAGCGCGGCCGGTGCCGCGGCGATGGTGGCGAGGGCGCTCGCCTGTGCGAGGAAATGGCGTCGGGTCGGATTCATCGTGAAGTTCGGTCGGAAGAGACGTTCAGGGATTCAATCAATGCGGAAGTCCGGCCTGTACATCGCGCACGGGCTCCGCGTCGACGCGCACCAGCAGCGCGGTTAGCGGATCGCCGGTCGCTGCCGGTACGGCCGGTCGTGCGGTGCTGTCCGAGCGGCACAGCAGGTCCGCATCCGACCAGCCGGCGCTGCCCGGCAACGCGCGTGCCCGCAGCCAGCCGCGGCGATCGGCGAGGAGCTGCGTGCCGCCGAGCGCGTCGGGCGCCACGCCGGCGATCGTCGCGAATGTGAGCCACGCACCGGGCGTCGACGCGACGCAATCGGCTTGCGCGGTGCCGCTCGCCTGCGCGACGGGCGCGCCGCGCGCCGTGACGAGCAGCGTTTGCCAGCGCGCGTCTTCCGGCGGGGGCGTCGCGCCCGGCGCGAGCGCGACGACGCGCACGCGCTGGCCTTCGCGCCAGCGCTCGAGCGGTTGCGGCGCGGCGGCGCCGCAGCGCACGTCGAGCGCCGGCAGCGGGACCGGTACGGGCCACGCGCCTTGCGCTTGCGCGCCGCTGCCCGCGGCGAGCGCTTTCAGGTAGTCGAGCACGGCCCAGGTATCCTGCGCGCCGAGCGTCGCGGCGAAGCCGGGCATTGTCGACGCGCCGTGTTCGTCGCGCATGCCGTGGCGCACGCGCCAGAACAGCTCGCCGTCGAGACGGCGGGCGAGCAGCGCGCCGGCGAAGGTCGGCGGCCAGCGCGAGAGCGTGGCCGCGAGCGGCCCTTCGCCGCGGCCGTCCGTGCCGTGGCAGGCCGCGCAGTGTCGTGCATACAGGTGCGCGCCGCGCATCACGTTCGATACCGAAAACGGCGCGGGATCGCGCTGGAAGCTCGTCGGCACGGCGGGCGAGAGCCACAGCGAAGACGGCGGCCACGGCGCGCACCATGCTGCGGCCAGCGCGGCGAGCGCCGTGGCGACACGCCACTTGCGTGAAGCGAGCGCGATGCCCGCGAGCACGACGGCCAGCGCCGTCGCCGCCGCGGCGAATGCGAGTTGCCGCGTGAGCCCCGCGTCGATGCGCAGCGTTTCGAGCGCGATGCGATGGGCCCAGGGCCAGGCGGCTTGACCGTCGGCGTCGCACGTCAGCCCGATCGCATGCAGCACGCGCGCCAGCGCGATTTGCGCGCGATACAGCCCTTGCAGAAACATGAGCGCCCAGTCGGCGAACGTCGGCGGGTTCATCGGCGCCATTCCCGCCGCGCGGCGGCCCAGCGTCGAGCGGCACCGCGCATCTACCAGCTCGCATCGAGCCCGAGATGCCGCAACGCATCGTGGCGCAGTTCGGCGAGGCGCGGGTCGCCGCGATGGCGCGGGTAGGGCAGGTCGACGTGCAGTTCGGCGACGATGCGTGCCGGACGCGGCCCGAACACGATCACGCGCTGCGCAAGGAACAGCGCCTCCTCGACATCGTGCGTGACGAGCAGCGCGGAGAAGCCGTCGCGTTGCCACAGCGCGGCGAGCTCGGCCTGCATCGTGAGCCGCGTGAGCGAATCGAGCTTGCCGAGCGGCTCGTCGAGAATGAGCAGGCGCGGATCGTTGACGAGTGCGCGGGCCAGTGCGACCCGCTGCGCCATCCCGCCGGACAACTGATGCGGGAATGCGTTCGAGAATTCCTGCAGCCCGACGCGCGCGAGCGCCTCGTCGACACGATGCTGCGACACGCGCGCCACGCCGCGCGCCTCGAGGCCAAGCGCAACGTTCGCGCGCACGCGCCGCCACGGGTACAGCGTCGGGTCCTGGAACACGACGATGCGCGATGGATCGGGGTGTTCGATCGGCACGCCGTCCTGTGCGATCGTGCCTTGCCGCGCGGCATCGAGGCCCGCGACGAGGCGCAGCAGCGTCGACTTCCCGCAGCCGCTCGGGCCGAGCAGCGCGACGAATTCGCCGGCCGCGACCGACAGCGTGACGTCGTCGAGTACCGGCAGCGCGCCGCCGGGGCCGTCGAACGCATGGCTCACGCGGCGGATGTCGATGCGCGCACCGCGCGGCGCCGTGACGGCGGGCGCTGCGGCAACGAAAGAGGCAACGGACGATTCGAGACCGGCGCTCACCATTTGACGGTTCCTTTCTGCCAGGCGAGCGCGCGATCGCGCACCGCGAACAGCAGCGCAATGAGCCCGGAAAACAGCAGCGCCATCACGATCAGCGCCGCATACATGTTCACGTACGATGCCCAGCCCTGCGCCCAGCTCAGGTACCAGCCGAGCCCCGACTTCACGCCCATCATCTCGGCGACGACCAGCACCGTGAACGACGCGCTGAGCCCCATGAAGATGCCGACGAACACGTGCGGCAGCGCGGCCGGGATCGCGACGCGCAGCACGAGGAAGCGCGCATTCGCACCGAGCGTGCGCGCGACGTCGTAATACTGCTTGTTGACGCTCGCGACGCCCGACCACGTCAGCACGGCCACCGGGAAGCCAGTTGCGAGCGCGATCAGGAACGCGGCCGCCGAATAGCTCGACGGGAAGAAGTAGAACGTGAGCGGCAGCAGCGCGGTGGCCGGCACGGGGCCGAGCACGCGCAGCACCGGATGTACCCAGTAGCCGATCCGGCGCGACCAGCCGATCGACACGCCCACGGCGAAACCGACCGCGACGCCGTACGCGAAGCCGAGCGCGAGCAGCTTCAGCGTGTTGCCTGCGCTGCCGAGGAGGCGCGGCCAGTCGTCGACGTAGACTTCGATCAGCGCCTGCGGCGGCGCGAAGAACGGGGTCGGCAGCCAGCCGGTTTTCGCGGTGACGATTTCCCACGCGGCGAGCACGAGCGGCAGCGCGACGAGCCATGGGCCGGCCGGGCGCACGCGCGCGAGCCGCGTGCGTGTCGCGGGTGCGAGATGGCCGAGCGTCGCGGCGATGAGCAACAGCGCGGCGATCGTCCACGCGCCGACGGCGAATTCGTCGGTGTACGCCCAGTCGGTGAAGCCGACGACGCGGTTCGGCCACAGCCGCGTGAGCGCGCCGAGCGCGGCCCACGCGAGCGCGGCGGCGATGCCGGTCGGCCAGGTGCGCGCATGGCGGGCTTCGGCGGCCAGCGTCGCTTCGCACGCCGTGCAGGCGATGCGCGCCGCGGTCACGGTGGCACTGCCGCCGGAGGGGGCGGACGCGGTATGCGCGGAGGGCGCGCGTTCGATCGTCGACATCGCGTCACCCCAGCACGTTCGCATAGACCTGCTGCGCGAAGCGCTGCGGGTCGGTGCTCTTCTTCAGCACGCTGATGCGGCGGAAGTCGTCCGCGTAGAACGCGATTTCCTGCTGCAGGTCGACGTTGGTCGGGTGATGATCGTAGGTGAGCGTCGCGTAGAGCTTGCGCAGGTCCTCGGGGCTGATCTTCGGCGAATACTTCGCGAACACCTTCGCGGCTTCGTTCGGGTTGTCGTGCGTGAACTCGGTGGCCTGCACGATCGAGCGTGCGAGTGCGGCGGCCGACGGCCGGTCGTTGCGCACGAGGTCGCCGCGCGCGCCGATCACGCAGCACACCTTGCGCGCGTATTCGCCGGACAGGTTCGTCGCCAGTTCGGTGTACGCACCGTTGCTGCGCTTCTCGAGCAGATAGAGATTCGGGTCGCCGTCGGCGATCGCGTGGATCTCGCCCTTGTCGACCGCCACGCCGAGCAGGTCGGCCGGATACTGCCGCCACGTGATGTCGCGCTCGGGATCGATCCCGTTCTTCGCGAGCAGGATCGAGAAGAAATGCTTGCCGGGTGCGGCCAGGTCGCTGACGCCGACCGTCTTGCCCTTCAGCGCCTGCAGCGTCGTCACGCCGGCGGCCTTCGCGCCGAGCAGCCGCACGCAGCCGCCGTGCGAGCTGCCGATGATCTTCACGTCGAAACCGGCTTCGAGCGGCTTGAGCCAACGATGGATCATCCCGACCGCCGCATCGGCCTTGCCGGTCGCGATCGATTCGAGCAACTGGTCGGTCGATCCGCTGTAGTTGATCAGCTCGACCTTCAGGCCATTCTTCTCGAAGAAGCCGCGCTCCTGCGCGACGACGATCGGCGTCAGGCAGAACGCGTTCTGGTTCCACGCGAACGTGAGCTTCTTCAGCGGCGGCGCGGACCAGGCCTTGCGGCCCAGCGTGATCGCGGGCGCGGCGAGCGCGACGGCGCCGGCGGCGCGCAGCAGCGTGCGGCGTTTGCCGTCGTGCGCGTCGGCGAGCGCGGGTGCGGTGGTTCGGGACATGTTGGTCTGGTCTCCGGTCGTGCGGAAAGGCGCTCAGTCGAGCAGGTCGGGTTCGTCGGCGACGACGCGCGCGAACAGGCTGTCGAATGCATGCAGCGCGCCCTCGGGGCCGCCGATCTGGCCGTGCGTGTGGCGTGCGGTCGCGTGATCGATCGGTTGCGGCGTGCCGGCTGCCTCGGCCAGCAACTGCGTGTGCGCGGCGTTGTCGAGCGCGATGTACCACCATGCGGCGGCCTCGACCGTCGGGCCGGCGGTCAGGATGCCGTGGTTCTTCAGGATCACGCCCTTGTGCGTGGTGCGGTCCGGCTTCACGAGCGCCGCCGCGATCCGCGCGCCTTCGCTTGTGTCGACGACCATTCCCGTGAAGTCGTCGAACAGCGCGTGGTCTTCATGGAACACGCAGGCGTCCTGCGTGAGCGGATCGAGCAGGCGGCCGAGCGTCGACCACGCCTTGCCGTATGTCGAATGCGTATGCGCGGCGGCGACGATATGCGGATGCGCGTCGTGGATCGCCGCGTGGATCGCGAACGCGGCCTTGTTCAGCGGCCGCGTGCCGATCGCGGTTTCGCCGCGTGCGTTGACGAGCAGCAGGTCGGACACCTTGATCTGCGAGAAATGCACGCCGAGCGGATTCACCCAGAAGTGGTCGGGCAGCTCGGGGTCGCGTGCGGTGATGTGGCCGGCGAGCCCCTGTGCGAAGCCGAAGCGGGCGAACAGGCGGAACGCGCCTGCGAGCCGTTCCTGGCGGTGACGGCGCTCGGCGGCCACGTCGATGCGCGGTGCCGGCGGATCGAACCAGAAATGCTGGCGCGGCGCTTCGGCGAGTTCGAGGCCCGATGCGGTACGGACGGGCGAGGAAAGGATGGCGGACATGATGGCGTATGGCTCCGTTGGGCTCAGGCCGCGCGGCGCGCCGCGTCGCGTGCGGCGACGGCGCTGCGCACGCGCGGAATCAGTTCGCGGCCGTAGTCGATCGCGTCGTCCAGCGGATCGAAGCCGCGGATCAGGAACGTCGTGACGCCGAGGTCGTAGTAGTCGAGCAGCGCGTCGGCGACCTGTTCGGGTGTGCCGACCAGCGCCGTCGAATTCGAGCGCGCGCCGGTGAGCTTCGCGATCTCGGTCCACAGCCGCTTGTCGACGCGCGAGCCGCGATCGGCCGCGGCGAGCAGGCGCCGTGCCCCTTCGCTCTGCTGCGGCCCGCCGGCGCCGAGGCCGGCCGCGTCGCGCAGCCGGCGCGTTTCGTCGAGGATGCGATGCGCGCGCGCCCATGCCGCGTCTTCGGTCGCGGCGAGGATCGGGCGGAACGACACGGAGAAGCGCACCTGCCGGCCGTGCTTCGCGGCTTCGGCACGCACGCGCGCCGTCAGGTCGCGCACCTGGTCGAGCGATTCGCCCCACAGCGCGTAGACGTCCGCATGCTTGCCGGCTACCGCGAGCGCGGCTTCCGATGCGCCGCCGAAATAGATCGGCACATGCGGCTGCTGGAACGGCTTCACTTCCGAAAAACCCTGCTTGAACCGGTAGTGCGCACCGTCGTGATCGAACGGCTGCGCTTCGGTCCAGATCCGCCGCAGGATGCCGAGGTATTCGTCGGTGCGCGCATAGCGCGCATCGTGATCGAGGAAGTCGCCGTCGCGCTGCTGCTCGCTGTCCGAGCCGCCGGAGATGAAGTGCACGGCGAGCCGGCCACCGCTGAACTGGTCGAGCGTCGCGATCTGCCGCGCGGCGAGCGTCGGCGCGGTGAAGCCCGGGCGATGCGCGAGCATGAAGTGGATGCGCCCGGTCGCGGCCGCGGCGAACGCGATCGTCAGCGTCGCCGACGGGCCGGTCGAGTGGTGCGGCACGAGGATCCGGTCGAAGCCGGCCGTCTCGTGGGCGCGCGCAAAGTCGCGCACGTAATCGGGATCGACGACAGGGCCGGACGGCGGGTGGATTTCCGACTGCTTCTGGCTCTGGATCATGCCGATGAATTCGACGCTCATCTGGGTCTCCGGTGCAGGGACGTCCCGGCGCGTGGCCGGGCAGGAATGGAGCGCAGGTTAACGCCGGGATCATGCGAAACGGAAATAATCAATCCCGATTTGAATATCAGATTTGCATGGTTTGGGCGGAGGTGGGCTGCGCATACGCTGTGGGCTCACGAACGATCGGGCGCGCGGGTGCCGGCGAATCCGGCGCCGTGCGTGCCGGACCGCCCGCTTCATGAGACACCGCGCCGCGCGGCGATCGATTGCCGCGATTGCCGCCTGTCCGTATTACCCCAGGGAATCCGTTTCGATGTCCGCCAGCCTTGCCGCTTCCTCGCCGTCGCCGCAGCCGCGTTCGCTGCGCCTCCTGTGCACCGACGATGCCGACGCCCACGACACACGTGTCGCCGCGCTGCTCGACCGCCTCGCGCCGGAACTGGCCGCCGACGCGGCCCGCAACGACGTCGACGGCCGCTTTCCGCACGAGAACCTCGCGCGGCTGCATCGCGCGGGGCTGATCGCGCAGGTCGTGCCGCGCGAGCACGGCGGCGCCGGTGCGACGCTCGCGCAGGCGAGCCGGATCGTGGCCGCCGTTGCCCGGGCCGATCCGGCGACCGCGCTGGTGCTGACGATGACGTACCTGCAGCATCGCGCGCTCGGCCGTGCCGACAACCGCTGGCCGTCGCGGCTCCGGCGGGCGGTGTTCGACAGCGCGGTTACCCAGGGCGCGTTGATCAACGCGCTGCGCGTCGAGCCTTCGCTCGGTTCGCCGTCGCGCGGCGGCTTGCCCGAAACCGTTGCGCGTCGCGACGGCGACGGCTGGCGGTTGTCCGGCCACAAGCTGTACAGCACCGGGATTCCCGCGCTGCGCTGGCTGGCCGTGTGGGCGCGCACCGATGAACCGGCGCCGCGGGTCGGCGTATTTCTCGTGCCGTACGACCGCGATGCGGATGGCGACCGCATCCGCGTGATCGAAAGCTGGAATCACCTCGGCCTGCGTGCGTCAGGCAGCCATGAGGTCGTGTTCGACGACGTCCGTCTGCCGGCCGATCACGCGGTCGACATACGCGCACCGGACGCATGGGCCGTGTCGGCCGCGACCCATGCGGATGCCGACGCGCAGGCCGACCAACAGGCGTGGATGGTCGCGCTGCTCGGCGGCCTGTACGACGCGGTGGCGCGCGCGTCGCGCGACTGGCTGGTCGGGTTCGCAACGACGCGTGCGCCGAGCGGGCTGGGCGCGCCGCTCGCGACGCTGCCGCGCGTGCAGGAGGCGGTCGGCGAAATCGAAGGCTGGCTGCATGCGAACCGCGTGCTGCTCGACGATCACATCGCGCGCACCGACGCGGGCGACGCACCGCCGGTCACGACGAGCGGCCTCGTCAAGCGAGCCGTGACCGAGCACGCGATCCGCGTGGTCGAGCACGCGTTGAAGCTGTCGGGCAATCACGGGCTGAGCCGCGCCAATCCGCTCGAACGCCACTATCGCGACGTGCTGTGCAGCCGCGTGCATACGCCGCAGGACGATGCGATCGCGGTGGCGGCGGGGCGTGCGGTACTCGAAGCGGTGAGCCGGGGCGAAACGAAGGACGAAACGAAAGACGGAACAAAGGGCGAAACGAAGGACGAAACGAAGGGCGCGGCGGAGACGGGCGGGGCGCCGGTCAACGAGACCGGACGCGGCCGCGCCGATGCGTGAGCGGAGCAGGGCGGGCGCGTACCTCGATCGGGCTGCACGATGCGGTCGTCGCCCGGCACGCTCACGCAGCCTTGCCGTGCGCCTGCTCGGGCAACGCGAACGCCGTGCGCGCATGCGCGGCAACGGCGGCGAGCGGCGCGTCGAAGCGGGCCGCATCGTGCCGGCGCAGCAACCACAGATCGATCTGAGGCTTGAAATCGGTGAGCGGCACGATGTCGAGCGCATCGCGCAGCGGGCTGCCTTCGACGAGCGGCAACGGCATCAGACCGATGCCGAAACCGTTCGCGACGCTCTGCAGCTGCAGGTCGCGGCCGTAGGTGTCGAGCGTGACCGGCATCGGCAGGCCCTGCGCATCGAGCGCGCGCCGCAAGCCCGCGCGAAAACCGCAGCCGTCCGGATTGAGCACCCAGCCACGCGCATGGCAATCGGCGAGCCGATAGCTGCGGCGCGGCCAGTCACCCTTGCGGCCGACCGCGACGAGCCGCGTGGCCAGCAGCCGTTCGCCCTCGACCTGTGCGGGCAGCACCATTTCGCGCGCGAGGAAGACGAGCGCCGCATCGAGGTCGCGGCGGGCGACGCGCTCGACGAGCATGCCGCCCCAAGCGGTCGTGACCTGCGTCGCGAGCGCGGGCCACTGCGCGGCGAGTTCGACGATCAACGCGGGCAGCATCAGCTCGCCGAGGCCCTGCGTGAGCCCGATCCGGAATTCGCCGGCGGGCGGCTGCTTGCCGGCCGTCAGCTCCCGCAGCGCATCGACTTCGCGCAGGATCGCGCGACACTGCTCGAAGACCTGCCGGCCGATGTCGGTCGGGCGCGGCGGCTTCGTGTTGCGATCGAGCAGGATCACGCCGAGCGCTTCCTCGAGATTCTGGACGCGCCGCGTGATCGCGGGCTGCGTCATCCCGAGCTCGGCCGCGGCCTGGCTCAGGGTCTGGCAGCGGACGACCGCTGCAAAAGCGTCGATATCGCTAATTTTCATGTTTGTTCTGCATGG
Source organism: Burkholderia sp. BCC0405 (assembly GCF_902833075.1). NCBI lineage: Bacteria > Pseudomonadati > Pseudomonadota > Betaproteobacteria > Burkholderiales > Burkholderiaceae > Burkholderia > Burkholderia sp. BCC0405. The sequence goes on along the minus strand of NZ_CADFEO010000001.1, from coordinate 206,065 downwards.
TCTTTCGGGTGCATCATGACGATCCATCATATTCGGCATCATATTCGAGGAGTCGGCCGATGAGTACGCTTTCGTTGCATCGGACGCCGCTGCGGCCGTTCGTCGACGGTCTGGGCGCGCTGCTTGCGTCCGGCGCGAACGAGGCGCGCATCCTCGACGAGGGCGGCGTGCTGCTCGCCGCCCTCGTCGAACACGACGACTGGCTGCCCGACGCATTCGCGCAGCCCGACCCCGCACGCTATCGGCAGTACCTGCTGCATCTCGACCCGGACGAGCGGTTTTCGGTCGTCAGCTTCGTGTGGGGGCCCGGCCAGACGACGCCGATCCACAACCACACGGTGTGGGGGCTGATCGGGATGCTGCGCGGCGGCGAGTTCTCGCAGCCGTACCGGTTCGACGCAGCGGGCAAGCCCGTGCCGGCGGGCGACGCCGTGCGGCTGCAGCCGGGCGAAATCGAGGCCGTGTCGCCGCGCATTGGCGACGTCCACCGCGTGACCAACGCGTTCGCGGATCGGGTATCGATCAGCATCCACGTGTACGGCGCGAACATCGGCAAGGTCGAGCGCGCGGTGTTCCTGGACGACGGCACCGTGAAGCCTTTCGTGTCCGGCTATTCGAACGCCTGATGCAGTTGCCCGCCGGCACGCGCCGGCGGGCCCGAGATTCATCCGTACCGTTTTCTTCACCGACTTCAACGCATTCGAGACAGAGACACCGTGACGCAATCCGCCGATTCCACCTTCCGCTTTCCCGTCGCGTCGTACCAGGACGTGCGCGCGCGCCTGCTTGCCCGCGACGAGATCGCGCTGATCGACGTACGCGAGGAAGATCCGTACGCGCAGGGCCACCCGCTGTGGGCCGCCAACTTTCCGCTGTCGAAACTCGAACTCGACGCGTGGACGCGGATTCCGCGCCGCGACACGCCGATCGTCGTGTTCGGCGAAGCGGGCGGCGAGGATCTCGCGCCGCGCGCGGCGGCCAAACTCGCGCAACTCGGCTACTCCGACGTGCGGCTGCTCGACGGCGGCCTCGCGGGCTGGCTCGCCGCGGGCGGCGAACTGTTCATCGACGTGAACGTGCCGAGCAAGTCGTTCGGCGAATGGGTCGAGGCCGAGCGGCACATGCCGTCGCTGTCCGCGCAGGAAGTGCAGGCGCTGATCGACGCGAAGGCCGATGTCGTGATCGTCGACGCGCGCCGTTTCGATGAATACCAGACGATGAACATCCCGACGTCGACGAGCGTGCCGGGAGCGGAGCTCGTGCTGCGCGTGCGCGCGCTCGCGCCGAACCCGGCGACGCAGGTGATCGTCAACTGCGCGGGCCGCACGCGCAGCATCATCGGCACGCAGTCGCTCGTGAACGCGGGGCTGCCGAATCCGGTCGCCGCGCTGCGCAACGGCACGATCGGCTGGACGCTCGCGGGCCAGACGCTCGAACGCGGCGCCGCGCGACGATTTCCGGAGCACATCGACGCGACGCAGCGTGCCGACGCACGTCGGGCGGCGCGTGCGGTGGCCGAACGCGCGGGCGTGCCGCGCGTTGCACTCGCGGACGTCGCCGCGCTCGGCGAGCCGGGCCGCACGCTGTATCGCTTCGACGTGCGCACGCCCGAAGAATACGAAGCCGGCCACCTGCCGGGTTTTCTGAGCGCGCCGGGCGGCCAGCTCGTGCAGGAGACCGACCATCACGCGGCCGTGCGCGGCGCGCGGATCGTGCTCGCCGACGACGACGGCGTGCGCGCCGACATGACCGCGTCGTGGCTCGCGCAGATGGGCTGGGACGTGCGCGTCGTCGAACCGGAGCACGGTACGGCGAAGTTCGGCGAGCGCGGCCAGCCGCCGCGCGACGTGCCGGCAACGCCGCCCGCGACCGACGTGTCGCCAGCGACGCTCGCGGGCTGGCTGAAGGAGGCGGCACCCGGCGAGCTGGCGATCGTCGACGTGACGGCCAGCGCGAACTACGTGAAGCGCCATATCCCGGGTGCGTGGTTCGCCGTGCGTGCGCAGTTGCGTGATGCGTTCGCGGCGATTCCGCCCGCCAGGCGCTATGTGTTCACCTGCGGATCGAGCCTGCTGGCGCGTTTCGCGGCGGACGATGCCCGCGCGCTGCTGCCGGCTTCGGCTGAAATCGCGGTGCTCGCCGGCGGCACGGCAGCATGGATCGAGGCCGGGCTGCCGCTCGAAAGCGGCGAGACGCATCTGGCGTCACCGCGCATCGACCGCTACCGGCGCCCGTACGAAGGCACCGACAACGCGGCGGCCGCGATGCAGGCCTATCTCGACTGGGAGTACGGGCTGGTCGATCAGTTGAAGCGGGACGGCACGCATCACTTCCACGTGATCTGACCGGTGCGGTACAGCCGGGCGCGGCGTGTCATGCGTCGCGCCCGGTCAGGGCGCATCTCAGCGCTTGAACGTATCGACGGCCGTGCGGCCGACGGCCGGATCGTCGGTGAAGAAGCCGTCGATGCCCGCACGCAGGTAAGCCTGGATCTCCCGCACCGAGCCGGCGGTGTTGCGCGTGGCGGGCGTGCCGCCATCCTTCAACGAGGCGGGCAGGAAGTTGTTCTCCGGGCGGAACGTGTACGGATGCACGACGAGGCCGGCCTCGTGCGCATAGCGCACGTACGGCGTCGGCTGCTGCAGCGTGCCGTCCGCGGCGACCGCGATGATTGACGTCTTGTACGGGCCGACGCCGTTCGCATAGGTCGCGATCTCGCGCATGCCGTCGCGCGTCGACAGGTCGCCGTAGGTGCGCTTGTCGTTCGCCTTCACGAAGTCGTACGGGCGCTGGCCGGCTTCGTCCATCAGTTGCACGAGCTTCCAGTTCGGCTGGCTCGCCTTGATCCGGTTGCGGATCGTCTTCAGGTTCGCGACCTCGAACGACTGGATGTAGACGGTCGCCGTGCGCGCCGTGTACGAATCCTTCAGCAGCGCATCGACGAGACGGTCTTCGAGCGGCAGGCCGATCGACTGGAAGTAGGTCGGATGCTTGGTTTCCGGATACAGGTGAATCGTGCGGCCGGTCTGCGCGGACATCTGCTTCGCGAGCGCGACGATCTCGTCGAACGTCGGAATCTCGAACTGGTCGTTGTATGCGGTGTTCGCGGGGCGGACCTGCGGAATGCGCTCGCGGGCGCGCAGCGTCTTCAGCTCGGCGAGCGTGAAATCCTCGGTGAACCAGCCCGTCAGCTCCGCGCCGTCGATCGTCTTGGTCGCCTTGCGGCTCGCGAACTGCGGCAGCGTCGACACGTTCGTCGTGCCCGAGATCTCGTTCTCGTGACGCGCGACGAGTACGCCGTCGCGGGTCGACACGAGATCGGGCTCGATCACGTCCGCGCCGTCCTCGACCGCCTTGCGGTACGACGCGAGCGTGTGTTCGGGGCGCAGCGCGCTCGCGCCGCGATGGCCGACCACCTGGACCTTCGCGGAAATCGGCTGGGTGGGATCGGACGCGACGTCGTCGCCGCCGCACGCGGCGAGCAGGAACGCGGCGGCACAGGCGAACGGGACGTAGCGCAGGGAGGTCGGGCGCTTGAGGAGCATGTCGATGAACCTTCGAAACGAGAGTCGGAAAGGGGCGATCGCTCCGGCGTGCGGCTGTCGCGGCGTGTCGCACGGAGTCGAATGGGACGCGATCGTCGCACCGGATAATTACATATGTATTACTCTCGCCTTTCTTTTTAGTGTTTTTGGGGCGCGATACCAGCGGCAGAGTGGTTGACTGCGGCCCGATGTGGGGCGCATCCCGGCCGTCTCGGGCAGGCCGCGCGCCGGATGCACTAAACTTGCGGGAATTTTGCATCGCCGCGCCGGGGCCGACGCCCGCCTGGCGCGACGATGCGGCGACTCGCGGGCCGGCGCGGGCGCCCGGCGCCCGTGTGCGTCCGGGGCCCGCGCCGGCCGATTTTTCCCGACCCATGACGACTCGAACCGATTCCGCCTACCTGCTCGGCGACCTGCTGAAGAACGTTTCCCGCTCCTTCTACCTGACGCTGCGCGTGCTGCCCGACGGCATGCGCGACCCGGTCGGCCTTGCGTACCTGCTCGCGCGCGCAGCCGATACGATCGCCGACACGGCGCTCGTCGCTCCCGATCGCCGCGCGGCGTTGCTGACCGACCTGCGCGACGAGGTCGAACGGCTCGGCGACGGCGTTGCGCTGTCGCGTGCACTCGAGGACGTGACGCGGATGCAGACCGATTCGCACGAACACGTGCTGCTCGGCTCGATGGAGCCCATGCTCGCGCTGCTGCGCGCGCAGCCGGAGGCCGACCGCGCCTCGATCCGCAAGGTCGTCGCGACGCTGACGGCGGGGATGGTATTCGACCTGCGCACGTTCCCCGACGAGCAATCGGGGCGGGTCGCGTCGTTGCCGACGCGTGACGAACTCGACCGCTACACGTATCTCGTCGCCGGCTGCGTGGGCGAGTTCTGGACCGACATGACGGGCATGCACACGCCGGCGGCACGCGGCTGGAACCTGCCGGACATGTGCGAGAAGGGCATCCGTTTCGGCAAGGCGCTGCAGATGACCAACATCCTGCGCGACTGCGGGAAGGACCTGCGCATCGGCCGCTGCTACCTGCCCGACGACGTGCTGGGCGCACACGGGCTCGGCGTCGCCGACTTGACGGCGCCCGATGCGTCGGCGCGCGCGCGCGGCGTACTCGTCGACCTGTTGCGCGTGACGCTCGACCAGTATCGCGACGCGTGCCTGTATACGCTCGCGATCCCGCGCCGCTTCGTGCGACTGCGGCTCGCGTGCCTGTGGCCGATCATGATCGGCCTCGAAACGCTCGAGTTGCTGGCCGGCCACGCAGCGTGGCTCGATCCGGCGAAGCCGGCCAAGGTGCCGAGAAAGCGCATCTACCGGATCATGGCGTCGTCGCTCGCGCTGATCGGCTCGAACACCGCGATTCGTGCGCGCATGACCGCGCTCGCCGATGCCGTGAGCGCGCATCTCGTGCCGCCGGCCACGCGCTGAATCGCACTGAACGATGCCGGCCCGACGGGTGCCGGCGTCGCCCCTCGGCCCGCGTTCGCCGGGCCGCTCCCGCCCATCTCCCGCGTGTCGACTAAAAACGTTTTCATTATTTCGTTTCGCGAAACGTGGGTGTCATGAACGTCAGCGATCCTTCGCGGCGGCGTGAATCGTGGCGTCAACCACGGTCGCGCATTTGTAAGACGTATCTTGCCGAAGGCATCTGATGACATCCGACGGTCGCGTTGCACCCGTAAAAATGTAAAGCTAGGGTTTTCACCGGGAAATGCCGGAAAGGCCTGCCGCGTAAGCGTTTTCAGGTGTTATGTAACTGCTTGGTGAACCCGCGCGTTGCGTCGATCATACGATGACCGACCGCGCATGTTGGGAAATAGTCGGTAATCCGTCAGAATTGCGCCGGCATGTACTCGCACATGTGTCAGGTCATAAACCACACCACAAAAGAAATCATTTTTTGAGGACGGAGAATCAATGAAAAAGCGCGTCGCTTTCGCCATGACGGCAGCTGGCCTTGCAGCCGCTACCGCCGCCCACGCTCAAAGCAGCGTGACCCTGTACGGTATCGTCGATAACGGCCTGGCTTACCAGAACAACTCGTCGGGTGTCGGTGCGACCTCGGGCGGCCACTCGAAGGTGCAGATGTCCACCGGCGTGTGGGCAGGCAGCCGCTTCGGCCTGAAGGGCAGCGAAGATCTCGGCGGCGGCACGAAGGCGATTTTCCAGTTGGAAGCCGGCGTCAGCACGGCTAACGGCACGTCGCAGTGGAACAACGGCATCTTCACGCGTCAGGCGTGGGTTGGCATGACCAACGACACGTACGGTACGCTGACGGCCGGCCGCCAGTACACCGCGTACTACACGCTGCTGTCGCCGTACAGCCCGACGACCTGGCTGACCGGTTACTACGGCGCGCACCCGGGCGATATCGACTCGCTGGATACCAGCTACCGCGCGAACAACTCGCTCGTCTACATGTCGCCGAAGTTCTACGGCTTCACGGTCGGCGGTTCGTACTCGCTCGGCGGCGTGGCAGGCAGCTTCAACCGCGGCTCGACCTGGAGCGCGGCGATCCAGTACCTGAATGGCCCGGCAGGCATCGCAGTCGGTTACCAGAAGGTCAACAACTCGACGCTCGGCGGCGGCCTTTGGGGCGCGAACTCGACGGTGCAAAACGGTTTGAACACGGCAGGCACCAATGGCGTCGAGCCGGCAGTGTCGTCGATCAACAACGGTTACCAGTACGCACAGTCGCAACAGCGCGTGGCCGTTACGGCTGGCTACCAGTTCACGCCGGCGTGGGACATTTCGGCGTCGTACTCGAACGTCCAGTACATTCCGGGCGTAGGTTCGGGCTTCAAGAACACGGCGATCTTCAACACGGCTGGTGCCGTGCTGCACTGGAAGGCAGCTGCGCAGTGGGACTTCGCGGCGGGCTACTCGTACACGGCGGCAACGCAGTCGAACGGCATCACGAGCTCGGCCAAGTACCACCAGGTCACGCTGTCGCAGTACTACAGCCTGTCGAAGCGCACGGGCCTGTACGCAGTCGAGGCTTACCAGCACGCCAGCGGCAACACGCTGACCCCGACGGGCGGCATCGTCGCTGCCACGACGTCGATCGGCGACGGCGTGGGCGCCGGTTCGAAGCAGAACCAGATCGGCCTCGGCGTTGGCCTGATCCACCGCTTCTGATGTCGCGCGGCGCGCGAGCGCCGCTTGCGGCATGCGGTATGAAAACCGGCCTTCGGGCCGGTTTTTTTATTGGCGTGACTCGTTGCGCGTATCGCGGGTTTGGTCATTGGCGAGGGCGGGTATCGAATGGAAGCGGGCCGCGACGGCGGCCGAACCTGATACGTGCGCCGTTCGTACGATGCATGGCGTGTAGACCGGCAGTGTCCGGCCAGCGTCAGTGTCGTCGGGTGGTTTACTCCGCTGGATCGTCATCCGTCCAGCTCCCCGCCAGCGCCTGAAACAGCGCCGCCGTATCGGCAAGCCGGTCGGCCTGCGCGCGCGTACGGTCGAGCGCCGTCTGCAGCGTCTGCCGCTGCGCATCGAGCAGGTCGAACGTGCTGATCCCGCCCGCCGCATAACGTTGGCCGGCAATCGCGTTGCTTGCCGCCGCCTCCCGCGCGGCCGTATCTTTCGCCTGCAGTTCGGCCGCGTCGTGTTCGACCGCGCGCATTGCGTCGGCCACCTGCTGCAGCGCCTCGAGCACGGTTTCCCGGTAACTCGCGAACGCGGCGTCGTACGCCGCTTCGGCCGCACGTTTCTTTGCGCGCAGCTCACCACCGTGAAAGATCGGTTGCGTCAGGCCGAGGCCGACATTCCACACATTGAGCCCGCTCACGAGATCCGCGATGCGCGTGCGCTCCGAGCCGATTCCCGCCGAAATCGACAAGCGCGGATACAGGTTCGCGGTGGCCACGCCGACGTTCGCGCTCGCCTGGTGCAGCACGGCTTCGGCCGCGCGGATGTCGGGTCGTTCGCGCGCGAGCGTCGACGGCAACGCGACGGGCAGCGTGCGCGGCAGCGCGAGCGCATCGAGCGTGAGGTCGGGCAGCATGGCATCGGACGGCGGCACGCCGAGCAGGATCGCGAGCCGGTGGCCGGCCTGCGCGAGGCGGGCCTCGAGCGGCGGCAGCGACGCCTGCGTCTGCGCGAGCAGTGCGCGTTGCGCATGCACGTCGGCCTGCGAAACACCCCCCGCGGCGAAACGCATTTCGACGATGCGCAACTGCCGCGCCTGCGCGTCGATCAGCTGCTGCGTGAGCGTGACCTGTTGCGCGAGCGACGCACGCAGGATCGCGGTCGCGACGACGTTGCCCGCGAGCGTCAGGCGCGCCGCGTCGAGCGTGTACGACTGGTAGTCGACCTGCGCGCGTAGCGCTTCGAGCGCACGCCGGTTGCCGCCGAATACGTCGAGCACGTACGACACGTTCACCGACGCGTCGTACAGCGAGAATGGCCCTGGAGCCGGCACGTTAGACGGCAACCCGAACGCGGCGATGTCGACCTTCTCGCGCGTGGCGGACACGTTCGCGTCGATGCTCGGCACCATCGTCGCGCCGGCTTCGGCCGCGTGGTTCTGCCGCGCTTCGTCGAGCCGCGCGCGCGCCGCGGCAAGCGTCGGGCTGTTGTGCCACGCGGTATCGACGAGCCGGTTCAGCGGTTCGGAGCCGAACTGCGTCCACCAGCGTTGCGGTGTGTGCGCGGCCGATGCGAACGTCTGCGGGTCGCCGGCCGCGCCGGCTGCGGCGGCCGTCGTCGCGGGCGGCGCGCCGAGCGTGTAGTGCCGCGTGGCCGGCGCGTCAGGTGCGTGGAAATCCGGGCCGACCGCGCATCCGGCGACGAGCAGCGCGGCGGCCAGCGCACAGCCGTGAGCAGTGTGGGCAACGTGGAAGGGGCGACGCGAAGCCGGTTTCATGGTGCCGTGCCTAGTCGAGCGTACGCCGGTAGAAGCGCAGCGCGACGCCCATCACGACGATGGTGAACAGCGCGACCGGCCACACCGACGGCCACAGGTCGCTCCAGCCGTTGCCTTTCAGCAGGATGCCGCGCACGAGGCGGTTGAAGTAGGTGAGCGGCAGCAGGTTGCCGATGAATTGCGCCCACTTCGGCATCCCGGCGAACGGGAACATGAAGCCCGACAGCAGGATGTTCGGCAGGAAGTAGAACACCGCGAGCTGCATCGCCTGCAACTGGTTCTGCGCGAGCGACGACAGCGTGATGCCGACGGTCAGGTTCGCGGCGATGAACAGCAGCGCGGACAGGTAGATCGCGAACACGCCGCCGACGAACGGCACGTCGAACACGAACCGCGCCGCGGCAACGATGATCGACACCTGGATCAGCCCGATCAGCACGTACGGGACGATCTTGCCCGTCATCACCTCGAGCGGCCGCACCGGTGTTGCGAGCAGGTTCTCCATCGTGCCGCGCTCGCGTTCGCGGGTGATCGCGAGGCCCGTCATCATCACCATCGTCATCGTCAGGATCACGCCCATCAGGCCCGGCACGACGTTGTACTGCGTGATGCCCTCGGGGTTGTACAGCCGGTGCAGCACGACGTCGAACGCGGCCGGGCGGCCGTTCAGGTAGGCGAGCGGGCCCGTCAGGTCCTTGTCCGCGACGGGCTGCACGAGGCCCGGCAGCGCGCCGATCGCCGACGCGGTCGCGACGGGATCGGTCGCGTCCGCCTCGACGAGCAGCGACGGACGCTCGCCACGCAGCAGCCGCCGCGAGAAATCGGCCGGCACGGTCAGCACGAACTGCACGTTGCCGCGTGCAAGCGCATGCCGGCCGGCCGCCTCGTCGGGCAGTGTCTCGACGATGTCGAAGTACGCGGAGTTGCGCATCGCGGCGACGAAGCTGCGCGCGAACGGGCTCGCATCGGCGACGATCACGGCCGTGGGCAGGTGCTTCGGATCGGTGTTGATCGCGAAGCCGAACAGCGTGAGCTGGATGATCGGCACGCCGACGATCATCGCGAACGTCACGCGGTCGCGCCGCAGCTGCAGGAATTCCTTCAGCACGATGCTCCACCAGCGGGCGACCGAGAACGCGTCGCGCAGGCGCGCCCACGCGTTCATGACGACGCTCCGCCGGGTTGCCCGGACGCGCGGCCCATCATGTAGATGAAGACGTCCTCGAGCCCGGTGTCGATCGGCGCGACCTGCAGCGCGGCAGGGCCGCCGGCTTGCGCCGCGACCTGCGCGAGCGTCGCGTCGAGCCGCGCGCGATCGCGGCCGCTCACATGCAGCGCCGAGCCGAATACGACCGTCTGGTCGACGCCCGGCATCGTGCGCAGCCGCGCGGACAGTTCGCTCAGGTGCGCACCGGTGATCGCGCGGGTCGCGAGCCCCTGCGACGCGACGATCTCCGCCGACGTGCCCTGCGCGAGCAGCTCGCCATACGCGATGTACGCGAGCTTGTGGCAGCGCTCGGCCTCGTCCATGTAGTGCGTGCTGACGAGCACCGAGATCCCTTGTGCGGCCAGTCGGTGCAGTTCTTCCCAGAAGTCGCGACGCGCGGCTGGATCGACGCCGGCCGTCGGTTCGTCGAGCAGCAGCAGCGCCGGCTCGTGCAGCATGCAGGCGGCCAGCGCGAGGCGCTGCTTCCAGCCGCCCGACAGCGCGCCCGTGAGCTGGTCCGCGCGGCTCGCGAGGCCGAGCCCGTCGAGCGCGCGCGCGACGGCCGCCTTGCGGTCGGGCATCCCGTACACGCGCGCGACGAAGTCGAGGTTCTCGCGGATCGACAGGTCTTCCCAGTACGAGAAGCGCTGCGTCATGTAGCCGACGTGCCGCTTGATCTGCGCGCTGTCGCGCACGATGTCGTAGCCGAGGCAGGTGCCGCTGCCCGAGTCGGGCGTGAGCAGCCCGCACATCATCCGGATCGACGTGGTCTTGCCGCTGCCGTTCGGCCCGAGAAAGCCGAAGATCTCGCCGCGCGCGACGCGCAGCGACACGTCCTTCACGACATGCTTGTCGCCGAAATGCTTGTTCAGGCGATCGACGTCGATCGCATACGGTGCGGGCGGCACGTTCATGGCACCCTCACGGCGACGGGCTGGCCCGGGTGCAGCTTCGGCGCGTCGGCGACGGCCGGGCGCGCCTCGATCATGAACACGAGCTTGGTCCGGCTCTCGTTGCTGTAGATCACGGGCGGCGTGTATTCGGCCTCGCTCGACACATAGGTGATGCGCGCGGGCACGTCGGCCGCGCAGCCGTCGCAATGGATCGCGACCGTGCGCCCCGGCGCGAGCGAGGCGATGGCGGCTTCCGGCACGAAGAAGCGCACCTTCAGGTTTTGCGGCGGCAGCATCTGCACGACCGGATTGCCGGCCTGCACCCATTCGCCGACGCGGTACAACGTGTCGTACACGCGTCCGGCGGCGGGCGCGGCGACGCGTTTCTGGTCGAGCTTCCATTGCGCCTCGGCGACCGCCGCCTGCGCGGCGTCGACCTGCGCGGCCTGCGCGGCGACCTGCTGCGCGCGGCCGGGCAGGCGCGCGACGTCCACCTGTTGCTGCAGTTCGCGCATCTGCGCGGCGGTCGTTTGCGCCGCCGTGCGCGAATCGTCGAGCTGCTGTTTCGACAGGCCGCCGGCAGCGTACTGGCTTTCATCGCGCACGCGTTGCGCGGCGGCCCGCGCGGCCTGCGCGGTGGCTTGTGCGAGCTGCGCCTGCGTGACCGCGATTTCGGGCGGGCGCTTGCCCGTCTGCAGGTCGGCAAGCTGCGCGCGGGCGGCCGCGAGCTGGTGCTGCGCCTGCAGCAGCGCGGCTGTTTCGCTGACGGCTTCGAGCGAGAAGGCCGGTGCGCCGGCGGCGAGGGTCTGGCCGCGCGCGACCGACAACTGCGCAAGCGTGCCCGATTGCGACGACGACAGGTACACGAATTCGCCTTCGACGTAGCCCTGGTAGGTCGCGCCATTGCTCGCCTGCCGTTCGCAACCGGCGAGGAGCGCGACGGTGGCGGCCAGTGCGACTGACAGCGCGCGGGCCGTGTTCACGACGGGCTCCGTGGCGAGCGGGCCTGCGTGCGCGGCGCGGCGGCCGGCGGCTGCAGGCCGGAACCGAGCAGCGCGCGGACGTGGCGGTGCAGCACGTCGCGGTCGATCGGCGGCAGGCCGCGCGCGCTTTGCCACAGTTTCGCGGTCGCGAGCGGCAGCATCACCAGCGCGATGATCGAATGGAACAGGAACGCCGGTTCGAGCGCGGGGTTCAGCGTGCCGGCCTGCTGCGCGCCGCGGATGCGCTCGGCGAAGCGCCCGACATGGTCGAGCGGAATGCGGCGGACCATCCGCTCGCGCAGCAACCCGCCTTCGTGGACGATCTCGCGCAGCCAGATCGACGGCAGCCACGGCATGCGGCGCGTGACGTCGAAGAAGCGGTCGACGAGTTCGGCGACGAGCGCGAACGGGTCGCTTTCGATCCGCGGCTCGGTCGGCCGCCACACGAACGCGATGACCTGCGCGAGCCGTTCCTCGACGATCGCGTCGAGCAGTTGCTCGCGATTCGTGAAGTAGTAGTGGACCATCGCCGACGTGACGCCGGCCGCGGCGGCGATCTGCGCGACCGTGGTCGCGGCGATGCCGCGCTCGGCGAACAACTGCATCGCGACGTCGAGCATGTGGTCGCGCAGGTCGAAATCGTCGACCGACGGGCGGCGCCCGCGCGGCCTGGCGACGGTGGATTTCGCGTTCATGAAATCGACGCTAATTGATGAGTTAGTTAATTTCAAGGAAGGGTTTTCGCCCGGGTTGATCGAGATCAGGCGAGCGTCGAACGGGGACGCGGGCGGGCGAGGCGGCGACGTGACGCGGCGCGGCGCGGCACGCCGGCGGCGGAGTGTAGGGAACAGCTAATGGAGAAGCGGCGGGAGAAACGAGCGGGGCTACGGCATGGACCCGGACGCGAAGCGAGGGCGCGTGCCTGGGCAATGGCGCGCGCCCCCGAAAGGCGGCTACTGGTCGATCGGCGACGTCAGCGGCACGTGATCGCCGGTCAGCCCGAACACGACGAGCTGCGCAGGCTCGGTCGCGCTTGCGTTGCGCGACACCTGGTGGCGCGAGCCGGGTGGCTCGTACCAGCCTTCGCCGGCACGGTAGCGGCGCAGCGGGCCGCCGTTCACCTGCGACAGCACCTCGCCTTTCGACACGACCGCGAACACCGAGCCGAGGTGCCGGTGGGCTTCGGAAGCCTGGCCGGGCGCATAGTCGACGGTCGCGACGACGGCAAGCTTGCCGGGCGCTTCGGGCACGGCCTGCTGCATGATCGTGTGCACGTTGTCGCCGGCGTCGTGCGCCCGGGCGGCGGCCGGCAGCAGCGCGGCGCCGGCCGCGAGCCACGCGTACAGGGCGGCGCGACGCAGGTGCGTAGCGTGAGTCATCGTCGTCTCCTTATTCGGGCATCTTGCGGAACGCGATCGCGAAGCGGTTCCACGAGTTGATCGTCGCGATCAGCATCGACAGGTCGAACAGTTCCTCGTCGGTGAAGTGCGGCTTCACGGCCTCCCACACGGCGTCGGGCACGTGGTTGCTGGCGACCAGCGTCAGCGCCTCGGTCCATTCCAGCGCCGCGCGTTCGCGCTCGGTGAAGAACGGCGTTTCGCGCCACGTGACGACGGTGGCCAGGCGGCGCTCGGTTTCGCCGCCCTTGCGCGCATCGGTCGTGTGCATGTCGATGCAGAACGCGCAGCCGTTGATCTGCGACGCGCGCAGGCGGACGAGTTCGGCGAGCGGCTTCTCGATCGAGCTCTTCGCGAGGAATTCCTCGGCGTTGCGCATCACCTTGATCGCATTCGGGCTGGCGGCATAGAAGTTCAGGCGCGGTTGCATGGCAGGTCCTTTTTCGGTTGGAGCGCACGGTGGCGCGACAGGACTACTTTAGGACGCATGCTGGCCTGCTTGAATGGCCAATTTCTGGGAAATTCAGGTAACCAGTGCCGTGGCGCCGACGGTGTCCGAACCCAGCAGGCCGGCCAGCTTCGCAAGCGCCGTGTCGATGCGCAGCGCGTCGATCCCGCCATAGCCGAACAGCAGCCCCGCGCGCACCGGCACGCCGACGTGGAACGTCGAGATGCCGTACAGGCCGATGTCCTGCGCGCGAGCCGCGCGGACCAGCGCCGCTTCGTCGCGCCCCGGCTTCAGGTAGGCGGCGAGGTGGATGCCGGCGGTGGGAACGATCGCATCGAACCACGGCGCGAGTTCGCCGCGCAGATGGGCGATCAGCATCTTGCGGCGGGCATCGTAGTGCTTCTGCACGCGCTTCAGGTGCCGCGCGAAATCGCCTTCGAGCATGAAGCGGGCAAGCGCCGCCTGCGTCAGCGTGCAGGTGTGCCAGTCGACGATCTGCTTCGCCTTGGCCAGCGCGCCGCGCAGCGCGCGCGGCGGAATCGCGTAGCCGATCCGCAGTTCCGGAAAGATCGTCTTCGAGAACGTGCCGACATAGGCGACGAGGCCGGTGCGGTCGAGGCTCTTCAGCGACTCCACCGGCCGGCCCTCGAAGCGGAACTCGCCGTCATAGTCGTCCTCGATGATCACCGCGCGGCGGCGCTGCGCCCACTCGAGCAGCGCGACGCGCCGGTCCAGCGTCATCGGCATGCCGAGCGGGAACTGATGCGACGGCGTCACGTAGACGAGGCGTGCGTCGTCGGGCAGCCGTTCGGTCAGCAGCCCGTGCGCGTCGACCGGCACGCCGATCACCGTCGCGCCGAGCGACGCGAACGCGGCGCGCGCGGGCGGATAGCCGGGATCCTCGACCGCGACCACGTCGCCGGGCCGCACGACGACGCGGGCGATCAGGTCGAGCGCCTGTTGCGCGCCTTGCGTGACGAGCACGTCGTCCCAGCCGCACGCGACCGCGCGGCTGAATGCGACATAGCGCGCGATCGCGCCGCGCAGTTGAGGATCGCCGGCCGGGTCGTGATACTGGGCGGGGCCGCGCATCTGCTGGCGCAGCGCGTGATGCAGGCAGCGCCGCCACGCGTCGAACGGGAACAGCGCCTTGTCGGTCACGCCGCCACGGAAGTCGAAGCCGGGCGAATCGTGCGGCATCGGCATCGCGAGCGCATCGGGCAGGTCGTTCCACAGCGCGCGCGCATCGACCGCGTCGACGCGCGGCGTATCCTCGACGAGCGACGGCGCCGACATGGCGGCAGCGTGCGGCACGCGCGCGAGGCCGTCGGCGACGAACGTGCCGTCGCCCGCGCGGGTAGTCAGGTAGCCCTCGGCGACGAGGCGCTCGAACGCGTCGAGCGTCGTCTTGCGCGAGACGCCCAGCTGTTTCGCAAGGTCGCGCGTCGACGGCAGCCGCGCGCCGCCGGCGAGCCGCCCGTCGACGATCGCGGTGCGCAGTTGCCGGAAGATCTGCCCCGTCAGGTCGTGACGGCCTTCGATGCGGATGGCGATGTCCATCGCGGTGGTTACCTCGATTGCCGTGATTTCGTGCCGATCAGCATACCGGAAGTCCGCCGCGGCGGTCGCTTGGCGGTGGCGGGGCGCCCGCACCGGTCGCCAAGCCGCAGGCAATCGGGGGCGCGGCTCGACGCCGTGTTCGTCAACGCCGGTGTCGCGAAACTCGCGCCGTTCGCCGACAGCGACGAGGCCATGTGGGATCTCGTGTTCGACACCAACGTGAAGGGCGCGTATTTCCAGATCCAGTCGCTGGTGCCGCTGCTGAATCGCGGCGCGTCGATCGTGATCAACGGCTCGATCAACGCGCACATCGGGATGCCCGGCTCGTCGGTGTACGCGGCGAGCAAGGCGGCCGTCAATTCGTTCGCGAAGACGCTGTCGGCGGAGTTGCTGCCGCAGGGTGTGCGCGTGAACGTCGTGAGCCCCGGGCCCGTGCAGACGCCGCTCTACGGCAAGCTCGGGCTCGACGCGGCGACGCTCGACGAAACCGCCGGCAAGATCAAGGGCCTCGTGCCGGTCGGCCGGTTCGGCACGCCGGAGGAGATCGCGTCGACGGTGCTGCACCTCAGCGCGCCGGAATCCGCGTTCATCGTCGGCGCGGAGATCATCGCGTCGGGCGGGATGGGGTTGCTCTGACCCGGTCGTGACACAGACGGAGCCGCACCGCCCGGCGCAATGCCGGGCGGGCGGTTCCGCGAACCGCCTTTGCCGCGCTGCCGGCTCCGGGTGACGGCAGGCGCTGGCGGATCGGGCTCCACCGAAAAGGCCATGATCGCGGCAGGGGCGATTATCCGTTTACTAGACGACCGGTCTAATCAGGGGCTATCATCCGTCGTCATGAATGCGACGACGTCCGCGGCGCATGCAACGAAGACGCGAAATGCCATTTGAGTGCCATTCCGCGCTGCGATGCTGGTGGTGCTGCGAGACGCCGTCGTTTTATTTCGAATCATCCTAGACGACTGGTCTAATAGTCGTAGGCGAGTGCCGCATTCGGATACGCGGGTCGCACGTTGACGCGTCTCAGCTGACTAACCGACAGGCGCGCCGCGCCGACCGGCCGGATTGCCCGGTTGCGCGGCCCCGTTCCCTCATCCATTTCGAAGGAGTATCCGATCATGAAGATCCTGGTTGTCCTGACCTCGCACGACACGCTCGGCGACACCGGCAAGAAGACCGGCTTCTGGCTCGAGGAACTGGCCGCGCCGTACTACACGTTCAAGGATGCGGGCGTCGAGCTGACGCTTGCGTCGCCGAAGGGCGGCCAGCCGCCGCTCGATCCGAAAAGCAGCGATCCGGCGGCCCAGACCGACGCGACGCGCCGCTTCGACGCCGATCCGGCGGCCAAGGCCGAACTCGCGTCGACGCGCAAGCTGGCCGACGTGTCCGTGGACGACTACGACGCCGTGTTCTACCCGGGCGGCCATGGCCCGCTGTGGGATCTCGCCGAGGATCTGCATTCGATCGGCCTGATCGAGCGTGCGCTGGCGGCCGGCAAGCCAGTCGCGGCCGTGTGCCACGCGCCGGGCGTGCTGCGTCACGTGAAGAACCCGCAGACCGGCGAATCGGTCGTGCGCGGCAAGCGTGCCACGGGCTTCACCAACAGCGAGGAAGCGGCCGTCGAGCTGACGGAAGTCGTGCCGTTCCTCGTCGAGGACATGTTGAAGACCAACGGCGCGCAATTCGAGCGCAGCGCCGACTGGGCGCCGCACGTCGTCACCGACGGGCTGCTGATCACGGGGCAGAACCCCGCGTCGTCGGAGCCCGCCGCCGAGGCGCTGCTCGCGCAGCTCGGCCACCGTTGAGCCGAGGGCGCCGGCCGGGCCGGCGCCGTACCGTATCCGTCGCCGGGCGCGGGCCGGCCCGTCGACGGCCTGATCGTTCCGTCGTGCGTATTGCGCGACGCGTTTCCAGTCGTTTTGCAGAACCAAGCAAAGGAGCCGTGGATGTCTGCCCTGTTCGAACCGTTCAAACTCAAGGATGTCACGTTGCGTAACCGCATCGCGGTGCCGCCGATGTGCCAGTACGTCGCCGAGGACGGCGTCGTCAACGATTGGCATCACGTGCATCTGGCCGGCATCGCGCGGGGCGGCGCGGGCCTCGTGATCGCCGAGGCGACGGCCGTCGCGCCGGAAGGGCGCATCACGCCGGGCTGCGCGGGGCTGTGGAACGATGCGCAGGCCGAAGCGTTCGCACCATCGGTGGCGGCGATCAAGGCGGCCGGCGCGGTACCGGGCATCCAGATCGCGCACGCGGGCCGCAAGGCGAGCGCGAACCGTCCGTGGGAAGGTGACGATCATATCGCCGATGGCGATCCGCGCGGCTGGCAGACCATCGCGCCGTCGGCCGTGCCGTTCGGCGCGCATCTGCCGAAGACGCCGCGCGCGATGACGCGCGACGACATCGCACGCGTGCAGGCCGACTTCGTGGCGTCGGCGAAGCGCGCGCGCGACCTGGGCTTCGAATGGCTCGAACTGCACTTCGCGCACGGCTATCTCGCCCAGAGCTTCTTCTCGGTGCATGCGAACCAGCGTGACGACGAATACGGCGGCTCGGCCGAGAACCGCGGCCGCTTCCTCGTCGAGACGCTCGCGGCCGTGCGCAAGGTGTGGCCGGAGCATCTGCCGCTGACCGCGCGCTTCGGCGTGATCGAGTACGACGGGCGCGACGAAGAGACGCTCGCCGAGTCGATCGCGCTCACGCAGCGGCTGAAGCGGGAAGGGCTCGACATGCTGAGCGTGTCGGTCGGTTTCTCGACGCCCGACGCGCAGATTCCGTGGGGTCCGGCATTCCTCGCGCCGATCGCCGAGCGTGTGCGCCGCGAGGCCGGGCTGCCGGTGTCGTCCGCGTGGGGGATCGACACGCCGCAACTCGCGAACCGCGTGGTGGCGGAAGAACAGCTCGATCTCGTGATGGTCGGCCGCGCGCATCTGGCCGACCCGCACTGGCCGTACTACGCGGCCAAGCAACTCGGCGTCGAGCGTCCGTCGTGGACGCTGCCCGCGCCGTATGCGCACTGGCTCGAGCGTTACCGGAGCGCCGACAAGGTGGCCTGAGCGGGCGGGGCGCCAGGGCGGCGCATGCATGACATGCACCGCCGATCCGGCGCCGATGGATAGAATGGCGGTTCGCGCAGGCCGGTTGCCTGCGCGAACCGTCATTTTCTCATTTCGACAGAGGTGCCATGGGCGTACATGTCCCGTCGTCTCCCGATCCTGCCGCACGGCCGCGCACGCAGCAGGTCTCCCGCGCCGTGCTGTATGCGGCGCTGCTGGTCATCGCGCTGTGGGTGATCCGCGATTTCATTCCCGCCATCGCGTGGGCCTGCGTGATCGCCATCGCGATGTGGCCGATGCTGAAGCGCGTCGAATCGCACCGGCTGTTCCGCAATCGCCCGACGCTCATCGCGCTCGTCATCACGGCGGCGATCTCGTTGCTGGTCGTGCTGCCGGTGGCTGTTGCGGCAACCCAGGCGATCGGGCAGGCGCATGACCTGCGCGAGTGGCTGCGCACGATCCAGGACAACGGCATCCCGGTGCCCGACGTGGTCGGCCGGCTGCCTTACGGCGCGGCGCAGGTCACCGAATGGTGGCAGGCCAACCTCGGCCATCCGCTGCATGCGGCCAGCGCGATGCATGGCGTCAACGGCGAAAAATTCCTCGCGTTCGGGCGGCAGTTCGGCACGAAGCTCGCGCACGGGCTGCTCGAATTCGGCTTCATGCTCGTCACGCTGTTCGTGATCCTGCGCGCCGGCCACAAGCTGTCGGGGGCGTTGCTGCAGGGCGCGCGGCGTGCGTTCGGGCGCAGCGGCGCGGCGCTGATCGAGCGGATGGTCTCGGCCGTGTTCGGCACGGTGACGGGGCTCGTCGTCGTCGGGCTCGGCGAGGGCGCGCTGCTCGGCATCGCGTATGCGCTGGCCGGCGTCCCGCATGCGGCGCTGCTCGGCCTCGTCACGGCGATCGCCGCGATGCTGCCGTTCTGCGCGCCCGTCGTGTTCTGCGGGGCGGCGCTCTGGCTGTTCGTGCAGGGCGCGACCGTGTGGGCCGTCGTGGTGGCGGTGCTCGGGTTCGTCGTCGTGTTCGTCGCCGAGCACTTCGTGCGGCCGGTGCTGATCGGCAGTTCCGCGCGGCTGCCGTTCCTGCTCGTGCTGTTCGGCATCCTCGGCGGCGCCGAGACGTTCGGCCTGATCGGGCTGTTCGTCGGCCCCGCGCTGATGACGGTGCTGACGATGCTGTGGGCCGAATGGATTGCATGACGATGTGCGCCGAGGCGGCGTGACGCGGCGGTACGGTTGCGCGTTCGAGCGTGCATCGGCCGCCGCGACGGGCGACGATCCGGCTGGTGCCGAGGCAGGCAATGCAGGGATCCGGATAAAGTTCTCTACATTTCTTTTCGATCCGGACCCAAAGGTCTAGTAGCATGGGGCTTTCGATCGCGCCGGCGCGGCGCAGCAGATTTTCCCAAGCATGCGATTGATTCCGATGGCCCGTCCCGCAGCCACGCTGTCCCTGGCCGCCAGTTGCCTGATGTTGCACGGCTGCGCGTGGTTCGACGCGTGGCTGCCGTTCTCGTATTCGCGTACGCCGCTCGCGAGAGCCGCGTCGCGACATGGCGCGACGCGCGCCGATGTCGTCCGCGCCGGCGGCAATCCGCGCAGCGTATGGATGGTCCGCAACGGCAGCGGCGTCTGCTACAACTATTTCATCGAGCACGGCAACGATCACCGCGAATATTTCGTCGTGTTCGACAAGGCCGGCGTCGTCACGCAACACGGCTTCGATTCCTGCATGAGCGCCGATCGCAAGGGCACGCTCCGGCCGGACAAGGCCGCGTCGCGCTAGCGCGGCGGCCTTGTTCGTTCGCCGTCACGCGATCGTGTCGACCACGCCGCCGTCCACCCGCAATGCCGCGCCCGTCGTCGCCGAAGCGAGCGGCGAGCACACGTAGACCACCAGGTTCGCGACTTCCTCGGGCGTCGCGGGCCGCTGGATGATCGAGCTCGAGCGGTGGTTGCGCACGAAATCCACGGCCACGTCCTCGACGCTGCGGCCGGTTTCGTCGGCCGTTTCCTTCAGCAGCGCCCGCACGCCGTCCGACATCGTCGGCCCCGGCAGCACCGAGTTGACGGTGACGCGGGTGCCGGCCGCGAGTTTCGCGAGCCCGCGTGCGATCGACAGCTGCGCGGTTTTCGTGAATCCGTAATGAATCATGTCGACCGGGATGTTCAGGCCGGATTCCGACGAAATGAACACGATGCGCCCGGCATTGCGTTCGATCATCCCCTTCAGGTAATGCCGCGCGAGGCGCACGCCGGACATCACGTTGGTCTGGAAGTAATGCTCCCATTCGGCGTCGTCGATGTCGAAGAACGCCTTCAGGCCGTAGATGCCCGCGTTGTTGACGAGGATGTCGGCCGCGGGCGTGTGCTGCACGATGCGCGCAGCGCCGGCGGCATCGGACAGGTCGGCCGCGACGCCGTCGAAGTTCGCATCGGGGACGGCGGCGCGCAGGTGCGCGAGCGCGGACTGCACCGATGCATCGCTGCGGCCGTTGACGACGACGCGCGCGCCGGCGCGCGCGAGCCCTTCGGCGATTGCGAGCCCGATACCGGCGGTGGAGGCGGTGACGACCGCGGTCTTGCCTTTCAGATCGATATGCATGTGCGTGACGGGGGAGGAGTGAACGGGATCTGCCGCGGGTGCGGCGGCGGACAGCATTCAAAGCTTAGGCGAAACGGCGCGATCCGGCGTCGAAGCCGCCGATCCGGTTGCGCGGCGCCGCACAGTCTTGTACGGTGAGCGCTCGCCGTCCGAACCGGGAGCCCGCTGCGTGAGCCGTACCGCCAACCGATCCGTCGTTCCGTCGCCGTTCTGGCGCGATGCCGCGCTGCCGTTCATCGAGGCGCGCACCGTCGACGACGGCCGCGCGATCTGCTATGCGAAGCACACGCACGACACGTTTTCGGTGGGGGCGATCGTCGGCGGCACGAGCACCTACGTGAACGGCGCGACGAACGAGCACGTCGGGCGCGGCGTGCTCGTGATCATCGATCCGGAACAGGTGCACGCGTGCAATCCGTATGGCCCCGACGCATGGGCGTACCGGATGGTCTATGTCGACGTGCCGTGGCTCGCGCGGCTTCAGCATTCGCTGGGCCACGATTCAAGCAGCGATTTTCGCGGCTTTTCGGCGAAGTTGACGGAGCGCCGCGACCTGTTCGCGCAATTTGGCGGCTTCTACCGCACGCTCGTCGCACCCGGCATCGATCCGCTCGGCAAGGAGAGCGCGGCGGTCGAGTTCTTCACGGCGCTGCACGGCGCGCTCGATCGGGAACTGCCCGGCCCGCGCGCCGGGGACGACAACGCCCGGCTCGCGCGCGCGGCCGACTACATCGCCGCCCATTGCCGCGAGGGCGTCACGCTCGATGCGATCTGTGCGGCGGCCGATCTGTCGCCGTCGTACCTGATCCGAGCGTTCAACGCCCGCTACGGGATGACGCCGCATGCCTTCCTGATCGATCGCCGCGTGCAGTACGGCCGCACGGAGCTGCGCCGTGGGCGGCCAATCGCCGAAGTCGCGCTGGACGCGGGCTTTGCCGACCAGGCGCATTTCCAGCGCGCGTTCCGGCGGATCGCGGCCGCGACGCCCGGCCAGTACCGCAGCGCGACGAGCTGAACGGCGCGCGCTACACGTCGAGCAGGAACAGTGCGCTGCCCGCGAGCAGCAGCGCCATCAGCCGGTTGAACACGCGCATGTGCCGCGCGTTCGCCAGCCGGTGCCGCAGCGACGCGCCCGCATACGACCAGCACGCGATCGACGCAAAACAGATCACCAGATACAGCGCGGCGAACTGCCAGACCTGCGTGCGGTCGCCATCGGCCGCATAGGCGCCCATCGCGGCCACGCACGCGAGCCAGGCCTTCGGATTCAGCCACTGCATCGCCGCGCCGGCCGCCGCCGACGGGCCGGCCACGTCCGGGTCCGCGGACAGCCGGCCGTCATCGAGCGCGAGCCGCAACGCCATGTACAGCAGGAACGCGATTCCCGACCACTGCGTGGCGGTCGTCAGCACGGGCCAGCGCGCGAGCGCCGCGTGCAGCCCGAGGCCGATCAGCAGGAACAGCGCGACGAAGCCGAGCGTCGCGCCGGCCGCATAGCGCAGGCTCGCGCCGAGGCCGTGCCGTGCGCCGGCACTGAGCGCGACGATGTTGACCGGACCAGGGGTGATCGACGAGGCGAGCGCGAACGCGGCCATCGAAACCAGCATGCTCATTGGATGTCTCCATGCGAAATGTCGAAAGTCGCATCGAGACTACGGGAGCCGCGCGGGCCGGTATTGAAGAAAACTGCCCTCGGCGGGCAGCTGCCGTCAGTGCAATGCGCGCGGCGCGTGCGCCGGCCGCGCATCGCGCGCGTCGGCCGGGTGCAGCGGTGGGGCTGCGCAGAGTTGCGTCGACACCGAGAACCCGAACGTGTTGATGCCGCCCGAGCAGGCGACGAAGACGCTGCCGCCGTGCATCTCGGCGACGGCCTTGACGATCGACAGCCCGAGCCCGTGGTTCTCCTTGCTGTTCACGCGGGCTTCCTCGAGCCGGTAGAAGCGCTCGAACACGTGCGAGCGCCGTGCGGGATCGATCGGCTCACCCGGGTTCGCGACGGACACTTCGACGAGCGTGTCGCGGCGCACGATCGCCACGCTGACCGTCGCGCCGGGCGCCGAATGCTGGATCGCGTTGATCAGCAGGTTCGTCATCGCGCGGCGGAACAGCGACGGATCGACGGCCGCGCGCGCATCGCCGTGCAGCTCGGCGCGCAACTGCGCCTCGTCGAGCGGGATTTCGAGGAAGTCGAGCATGCGCCGCACCTCGTCGGCGAGCGACACGTCCTTCAGGTCGGTCGCACGTTCGCCGCGGTCGCTGCGAGACAGGAACAGCATGTCGTTGATGATCACGCGCAGCCGCTCGAATTCCTCGAGGTTCGACTGCAGCGTCTGCTGCATCCGGTCGACCGTGCGGTCGCGGCTGGTCAGCGCGACCTGGGTCTGGCCGATCAGGATGCTGATCGGCGTGCGCAGTTCGTGCGCGACGTCCGCGTTGAACGCCTCGAGCCGCGCGTAGGTTTGCTGGATGCGGTCGAGCGCACCGTTGAACGATGTGGCGAGATCGCGCAGCTCGGCCGGCAACGCGTCGGTCTGCAGCCGCTGGCGGCGGTTCGCGAGGCTGATCGCCGATGCGTCCTGCGATAGCCGGTCGAGCGGCGCGAGCCCGAAGCGGGCCACCGCGCGGCTCAGCAGCAGCGTAATGATCGTCGCGATCGTGATCAGCCCGGCGAGCGTCCAGCCGAAGTGGCGCAGCATCCGCTGCGTGCGCTCGCACGAGCTGGCGACGACCAGCTTCAGCGTCGGCCGCTCGCCGCTGCCGGCCACCGTGACGGTCTTCGTCATCACGTCGTAGGTGCTGTGGTTCAGCGCGTAGCGCTGGAACGCGCCGAACGGCGCGCCGACGGGTACGCCGTCGACGGGCGTGCCGAAGCGGAAGTCCGGATTCGCGCTGTCGACCTGGTAGCGCGTCGAGCCGTCGGGCGGTTCGAGATCGGCGAGTTTTTCCTGCATGAGCCGCCCGCGCGCGGCCGTGGTCGCATGCGACACGATCATCTCGGCGACCTTGGCGCGCGTGTCGAGCGTCGCGCGCAGCTCGGCGAACAGCTGGCGCTCCATCATCACGAACAGCCCGCAGCCCACCAGCGTGAACACGAGCAGCGACACGATGCCGAACATCGCCGAGAGCCGCCGGACGATCGAGCGTTTCATGCGGGCCTCTCGGTGTCGCCGTCCTCGCGCGCCTCGAGCACGTAGCCCATGCCGCGGATCGTGTGCAGCAGCTTGTCCGCGAACGGGCCGTCGAGTTTCGCGCGCAGGCGCTTGATCGCCGTCTCGACGACGTTCGCGTTGCTGTCGAAGTTCACGTCCCACACGAGTTCGGCGATGGTCGTCTTCGACAACACTTCGCCGCTGCGCCGCGCGAGCACGCCGAGCAGCTGGAATTCCTGCGCGGTCAGGTCGAGGCGCGTGCCGTCGCGCGTGGCGCGGCGGCCGATCAGGTCGACGCGCAGGTCGCCGATCGAGATCAGCGTCGATTCCTGCACGCGAGCGCGGCGCGTCAGCGCGCGCAGCCGCTCGATCAGCTCGAGGAACGAGAACGGCTTGGTGAGGTAATCGTCGGCGCCGCCGCGCAGCCCGCGCACGCGGTCATCGACGCGGTCGCGCGCGGTCAGCATGATGACGGGCGTCTGCTTCTGCGCACGCAACGCGCGCAGCACGCCGAAGCCGTCCAGCTTCGGCAGCATCACGTCGAGCACGACCACGTCGTACTCGAATTCGACGGCTTTCCACGCGCCGTCCTCGCCGTCGAGCGCGGTGTCGACGACCCAGCCTTCCTCGGTCAGGCCGCTCTTCAGGTATTCGACGACTTTCGGTTCGTCTTCGACGATCAGGACTTTCATGTTCGAATCCGTTGTCCGGGGAATCCGGTTAAGGGCTCGGGCGCGCCGGGGCCGCCGCGGCGACCTCGGCCGGCGCGGGGCCGCCCGCGGCATGGCCATCCCAGCCGCCGCCCAGCGCCTTCGCGAGAAACACGACGAGCGCCGCGCGCTGGCCCTGGATCTGCACGGCCTGCCGCTCGCTCGCCAGCAATTGCTGCTCGGCCGTCAGCACGTCGATGAACGGCGTCAGGCCGCCCGCGTAGCGATCCTGCGCGAGCGACACGAGCTTGCGCGCGTCGTCGACGGCCGCGGCGGCCTGCCGCGCGGCGTCGGCGAGCACCGACAATCCCGTGACCGCATTCTGCACCTCCTGGAAGGCGGTGAGCACGGCCTGCCGGTAGCTGGCCTGCGCGGCGACGTAACCGGCCTGCGCGAAATCGACGCCGGCCTTCAGCTTGCCGCCTTCGAACAGCGGCTGGCTGAGCGACCCGCCGACCGACCACAGCAGCGCCGGCACGGTGAACAGGCCCGCAAAGCGCGTCGCGTCCCAGCCGATATCGGGCGACAGCATGATGCGCGGGAAATAGGCGGCGCGCGCGACGCCGATCTGCGCATTCGCGGCGGCCATCGCGCGTTCGGCCGACGCGACGTCGGGGCGCCGCTGCAGCACGTCGCTCGGCAGGCCGGTCGGCAGCGCCGGCGCGTTGATCGGCACGACGCGCGGCGCGATCGAGAAGGCGGGGGCCGGCGTGCCGACCAGCGTCGCGATCGCGGTTTCGACCTGCACGCGCTGCTGGAGCAGCAACTGCGCCTGCGTGCGCGTCGCGTCGAGCTGCGCGCGCTGCTGCAGCAGGTCGAGGCCCGACACCGCGCCGAGGTCGTGGCGCGCGCTCACGTAGTCGAGCGCCTTCTGCTGCAAGTCGATCGAGCGCCTGACGACGTCGATCTCGGTATCGAATTCGCGCAGCGCGAAATAGCTGGACGCGAGATCGGCGGTCAGCACCAGGCGCGCGTTCGCGAAATCGTCGCGGGCCTGCTCGGTGGTCGCCTGCGCGGACTCGACGCTGCGCCGCACGCGGCCGAACAGGTCGAGTTCGTAGCTGACGCTCGCGCCGACCTGGATGTCGTTCTGCACGGTCGACGCGTTCGGCGTCGCGTAGTTGGTCTGCGGCCGGTCGGCCGAGATCTTGAAGCGCTGGCCGCTCGCGTTCAGGCCGACGGCCGGATACTGCGCCGAGGCGACCGACGCGAGCGTCGCCTTCGCTTGGTCGTAGCGCGCGGCGACGGCCTTCAGGTTCTGGTTGTTGCGCAGTGCTTCGGTTTCCAGCGCATCGAGCTGCGGATCGCCGAATGCGGTCCACCATGCCGGATCGAGCGGCGCGCGGGCTGGCGCGGCCGGATGCCAGTAGGAATCCGCCGGGTCGAGCCGCCACGCGGCCGGCGTGTCGACGTCGGGCCGCTTGTAATCGGGGCCGACCGTACAGCCGGCGACGGCCGCCGCGAGCGCAACGGCGGTGGCGGAGACGGCGGCAGGCCGCCGGCGGAGGCGCATCGCGATCACGACTTCGCCTCCGCGGCGCCGGATGCCGGTTTCGCGGCCGGCGCCGCGACGATCACCGGGTCGCCGTTGGCGAGCGCGTCGCTCGGGTTCGTGACGAGGCGGTCGTTCGGCGTGAGCGGGCCGTCGACTTCGAGCGTCTGCCCTATCGTGCGCACGACCGTCACCTGTTTCAGGCGCACCTGGCCATTCGCGTCGACGGTCGCGACCGTCGGGCCTTCGGCGCGGAACAGCAACGTATTGGCCGGCACCTGCAGGCGGCCGACCGGCGTCATCGGTAGCGTGGCCTGCACATACGCGCCGGGCAGCAACCTGCCGTCCGGGTTCGGCAGCGTGATCTCGATCTGCAGCGAGCGCGTCGCGACGTCGATCGCCTCCGACGTGCGCGTGATCGTCCCGTCGAAGGTCCGGCCCGGCAGCTCGGCCTGCGCGACGCTCACGTGCTGGCCGACCTTGACCTGCTGTGCATACGCCTGCGGCACCTGCACGTAGAGGCGCAGCCGGTCGGCCTGCACGACCGTGAACAGCGAGCGGCCGGCGTTGCCGGAGCTGACGAGATCGCCCACGTCGACGTTGCGCTGCGTGACGATCCCGTCGATCGGCGCGACGATCCGCTGGAAGCCTTTCAGCTCGGTGAGGCGGCGCATGTTCGCATCGGCCGCGGCGAGGTTCGCGGTGCCCTGGTTGAACGCGCCTTGCCGGTCGTCGAGCTCCTGCTGCGAGACGGCATCGCGCTGGCGCAACTGCTGCGCACGGTCGAACGATGTCTTCGCGAGCGCGAGTGCGGCTTGCGCCTGCTGGCGCTGTGCGGTGGCCTGCGCGAGTTCCTGGTTCAGCTCGGGCGTGTCGAGTTCGGCGAGCAATTGCCCCTGCTTCACGTGCGCGCCGATGTCGGCCTGCCAGCGCAGCACGTAGCCGCTCGCGCGGGCATAGATCGGCGCCTCGACGAAGCCGCGCAGCGTGCCGGGCAGCGTCAGTTTGCCGCCGGTGGCCGCATCGACCGGATGCGCGACGCTCACGTACTGGCGCGTGTTCTGCTCGGCAACCGCGTCGAGCCGGTTGCGGTTCAGCACGTTGACGACCACCGTGCGCGCGGCGCCGGCGGCCAGCAGCACGCCGATCGCGATCAGGACGATCTTCCCGCGTCGCGACACCGACGTGCGCGTCGGCAGGTGCATGCCGCGTTCGTCCACCTGGATGCCGACGGAGCTGTGATGTTTCTCTTCCATGAATTCAACCAAATCAACCGGGTAGTGGGACGAAAGTCAGTGTCCGGCCTGGCGCGCACGCCGGCGGGCCAGCCGCGCATGCACGCCGCCGAACACGAGCGGCACGAACAGCAAGGTCGAAACGGTCGCGAACAGCAGGCCGCCGATCACCGCGCGGCCGAGCGGCGCATTCTGCTCGGCGCCTTCGCCGAGACCGAGCGCCATCGGCACCATCCCGATGATCATCGCGAGCGCCGTCATCAGCACCGGCCGGATCCGCGTCGCGCCTGCTTCCAGCGCGGCCGTGAGCGGCGGCGCGCCGGCCTCGAGGCGCTGCCGCGCGAACGACACGACCAGGATGCTGTTCGCGGTCGCGACACCCACCGTCATGATCGCGCCCGTCAGTGCCGGCACGCTCAGGTGCGTGCCGGTGATGAACAGCATCCAGACGATGCCGGCGAGCGCGGCCGGCATCGCGCTGACGATGATCAGCGGGTCGAGCCACGACTGGAAATTGACGACGATCAGCAGGTAGACGAGCACGATCGCCATCGCGACGCCCGCGCCGAGGCCGAGATACGACGTACGCATCGTCTCGATCTGGCCGCGCATCGTCAGCTCGGTGCCGCGCGGCAGCGTCGCGCGCGCGTCGGACACGATGCGGTCGATCTCGCCCGCGACCGCGCCGAGGTCGCGGCCTTCGACGCTGACGTACACGTCGATCGCCGGGCGGATGTTGTAGTGCGTGATCACGGCCGGGTTCGCGGTGCTGCGCACCTGCACGAGGTTGCCGAGCAGTTGCAGCGGCGCGCCCGCGCGGCCGCTCGCCGAGATCGGCGTGCCGAGCAGGTCGTCGACCGACGAGATGCTGTATTGCGGGGTCTGGATCTGCAGCGGGTACTGGACACCGGTGCGCGGGTTGATCCAGAACGACGGCGTCGTCTGCGAACTGCCGGACAGCGAGATCAGCATGTTCTGCGCGACGTTCTGCGCGGAGAGGTTGAGCTGCTGCATGCGCGTACGGTCCATGTCGGCCAGCAGGGTCGGCTCGTCGTTGCGTTGCAGCACGTGCACGTCGACGGCGCCGGGGATTTGCCTGAACTTTTTCATCAGGCTGCTCGCGATAGTCATGTTACTCGCGAGATCGTTGCCGAGCACCTGCAGGTCGATCGCGGCCGGTTGGCCGAAGTTGAGGATCTGCGTGATGATGTCCGACGG
Organism: Burkholderia sp. BCC0405; assembly: GCF_902833075.1. Taxonomy (NCBI): domain Bacteria; kingdom Pseudomonadati; phylum Pseudomonadota; class Betaproteobacteria; order Burkholderiales; family Burkholderiaceae; genus Burkholderia; species Burkholderia sp. BCC0405. The sequence continues at coordinate 177,687 of NZ_CADFEO010000001.1, read as the reverse complement.
CTGGAAGAAGAACTCGACGCCCGGGAAACGTTCGGGCAGCACCGTGCGCAGCGCCTGCACGTAGTGCTGGGTCGCGCGGTGGCCGGGCTTCAGCGCGATCAGCAGCTCGCCGTCGAGCGTGCCGATCGTGCCGGCGTTGCTGTACGACAGGTTGATGCCGCTCGCCGGCAGGCCGAGGTTGTCGACGATCGCGCCGAGTTCGTCGGGCGGCACGGTTTCGCGGATCACGCGCTCGACCTGGTCGGCGAGGCGCGCGGTTTCCTCGATCCGGTAGCCGGTCGGCGCGCGCATGTGCAGCCGGATGTTGCCCGAATCGGCATTCGGGAAGAAATCGCGGCCGAGCACGAACACGAGGCCCGTCGACAGCACGCAGAAGCCGAGGAAGCACATCGCGTAGAAGCGGCGGCGCACCAGCAGGATGCTGAGCAGCACGATGTACCACGCGCGCAGCCGCTCGAACGCATCGTTGAACGCGTGATGGAGGCGTGCGAAGCGCGACGTCGAATGGTCGGGGCCGGTGCTCGCCTGCTGCGGGCGGAACAGCAGCATCGCGAGCGTCGGCACCAGCGTGCGTGACAGCACGTACGACGCGAGCATCGCGAACACGACGGCTTCCGCGAGCGGCACGAACAGGTAGCGCGCGACGCCCGTCAGGAAGAACATCGGCACGAACACGATGCAGATGCACAGCGTCGACACGAACGCGGGCACCGCGATTTCGCCCGCGCCTTCAAGAATCGCGTCGTGCAGGTTCGTACCGAGATGCAGGTGCCGCTCGATGTTCTCGATCGTGACGGTTGCATCGTCCACCAGAATCCCGACCGCGAGCGCGAGCCCGCCGAGCGTCATGATGTTGATGGTTTCGCCGAGCGCGGAGAGCACGATCAGCGACGTGAAGATCGACAGCGGGATCGAGATCGCGATGATCAGCGTGCTGCGCCAGTTGCCGAGGAACAGCAGGATCATCATCGCGGTCAGCACGGCGGCGATCAGCGCCTCGTGGATCACGCCCTGGACGGCCGCGTTGACGAACACCGACTGGTCGAACAGCGGCGTGATCGTGAGCCCTTCGGGCAGCGTCGGGATCACCTTCGGCAGCAGCGCCTTCAGGTCCGACACGACCTTGAGCGTCGACGCATCGCCGCTTTTCAGGATCGAGATGAGCACGCCGCGCTGGCCGTTCTGGCGCACGACGTTGGTCTGCGGCGCGAAGCCGTCGCGGACCGACGCCACCTCGCGCAGGTAGGTCGTCGCGCCGTTGACGGTCTGGATCGGCAGGTTGTTGATGTCGGCGATGGTGTCGGCCGACGCGTTCGTGTCGATCCGGTATTCGGTCTGGCCCATCTTCGCGGTGCCGGTCGGCAGCACGAGGTTCTGCGCGTTCACCGCGTTGACGATGTCGGCGGGCGTGAGCCCCTTCGCGAGCAGCGCCTGCGGATCGAGGTCGATCGCGACCACGCGTGTGCGGCCGCCGTACGGGAACGGAATCTGCACGCCCGGCACCGTGATCAGCTGCGGGCGCAGGAAGTTGAGCGCGATGTCGGCGAGAGACTGTTCGCTGAGCGTCTTGCTCGACAGCCCGAGCTGGATCACCGGAATGCTCGACGCCGAGTAGGTGATCACGAGCGGCGGCGTCGCGCCCTGCGGCATCTGCCGCACGATCGCCTGCGCGGACGAGACCGTCTGCGCGATCGCCGTCTGCACGTTGGCGCCCGGTTGCAGGAACACTTTCACGACCGCGATGCCGGGCAGTGACGTCGATTCGACGTGCTGGATGTTGTTGACGGTCGTCGTCAGGATCCGCTCATGCACGGACGTGATGCGGTTCGTCATCTCGGTCGCGGAGAAGCCGCTGTAATTCCAGATGACGCTGATCACGGGAATGTTGATCGCGGGCAGCACGTCGACCGGCGTGCGCATCAGCGCAAGCGGGGTGGCCAGCACGATCATGATGGCCATGACGATGAACGTGTAGGGGCGCCTGAGCGCGAGATTGACGATCCACATGGAGGCGGCGGGACAGGCGGTGGTCAGGCGTGGGTAAATGGAACCCGAATGATAGGCGTCGGCGTGGAACGGGGTACTGTCGCGAAACTGGCGAAATTGTCAGTTTGGGGCGCGGCGGCCGATTGCCGATTCGGCAGAGGAAACGCAGCGCGGCGCGACGGCCGGAAAACGGCCGCGATACCGGACGGGCGAGCGGCGTCGGCGGCGATTCCGTTCATCGGTCCGCGCTCAGATCTGCTCGATCCCGACGCGCGCGAGCGCACCGAGATCGACGACGTCGATCTGGTTGTACGCGAGCCGCAGCGCGCCGAGCTTCTCGAGCTGCTGCAGCGCCTGGTTGATCCGCTGCCGCGATACGCCGACGAGCATCCCCAGTTCCTCTTGCGAGATCGACAGCGACGGGCCGGTGTCCGGGTACAGGTCCGGGTTGAAAAGCTGCGCGAGCGACTGCGCGACGCGTGCGTCGACGTCCAGCAGCCGGCTGTTCTGGATCGACGCGATGAATTCGCCCATCCGGTTGTTCAACTGGTGGATCACGAAGCGCGTGAACGGCAGGCTCGTGTCGAGCAGCGCATGGAACGTGTCGGCCGGCACGAACAGCACGGTCGAGCGCTGGATCGCGACGACCTCGTACTTGCGCAGCTCGCGCTTGATCACGCTGCCTTCGCCGAACCAGCCGCCCGACGGCACGCCGGAGAACGTGCAGCCGCGCCCCGACGCATTGAAGATGGCGAGCTTCAGCAGCCCGCGGTGCACGCCGATCCAGTATTCGGACGGCGCAAGCCGATGGGCGATCACGTCGCCGGCCTCGCACTGCTCGACGTGCGACTGCGCGAGCACGAGCGCCTGGTGCTCGGGCGCGAGCGTGCGGAACCACGCGCACTGGCCGAACAGTGTGGCGAGCGCCGGCAGCCGGCCCGGTTCGGGAAGGGCATCGGCCGGGTCGGCGGGCGCGTCGGGCGGTGCAGCGAGTGGGTCGTGCATGGGTGCGGGTTTGCGAGGTTAGGGATAACGCGCAGCGCGTGAAGGGCACTCTGTCGTTTCGATGACAGACGGCTCACAATAGCGCCCGTTAGGCTGTCGGCAATTGAACCACATCAAGACGATCCGGGGTGGATAGGCCCCGGTCGACAGGACACGGGAGACAGGATCATGACGCAGATGTTCGAGGCCGGACTCGGCCGCCGCGACGCGAATTACGTGCCGCTCACCCCGATCGACTTCCTGGTCAGGACGGCCGAAGTCTACGGCGAGCGCCTCGCGATCGTGCACGGCGACGTGCGGCGCACCTGGGGCGAGACCTGCACGCGCGCGAAGCAACTGGCGAGCGCGCTCGCGCGGCTCGGCGTCGAACGCGGCGACACGGTCGCGGCGATGCTGCCGAACATCCCGGCGATGGTCGAGGCGCACTTCGGCGTGCCGATGGCCGGCGCCGTGCTGAACACGATCAACACGCGGCTCGACGTGTCGTCGGTGCTGTTCATGCTGCGTCATGGCGAGGCGAAGGTGCTGATCGTCGACACCGAATACGCCGAATTCGCCCATCGCGCGGCGCTCGAGGTGCCGGGCCTGAAGATCGTCAGCGTGGCCGACGCGATGCCGGCCGATCCCGCGCGCTTCGCGGGCGCGACCGACTACGAGGCGCTCGTCGCAAGCGGCGATGCCGACTACGCATGGACGCCGCCCGCCGACGAATGGGATGCGATCGCGCTGAACTACACGTCCGGCACGACCGGCGACCCGAAGGGCGTGGTCTACCACCATCGCGGCGCGTATCTCGCGGCGATCAGCAACCTCCTCGAATGGGACATGCCGAAGCATGCCGTCTACCTGTGGACGCTGCCGATGTTCCACTGCAACGGCTGGTGTTTCCCGTGGGCCGTCGCGGCGCGCGCGGGCGTGAACGTCTGCCTGCGCAAGTTCGACGCGAAAACGGTGTTCGACCTGATCCGCCGCGAACGCATCACGCACTATTGCGGCGCGCCGATCGTACAGAGCGCGATCGCGAACGCGCCGGCCGAATTCCGCGAAGGGATCGACCACACGGTGCACGCGATGGTCGCGGGCGCGGCGCCCGCGCCGGCCGTGATCGCGAAGATGAAGGAAATCGGCTTCGACTTGCTGCACGTGTACGGGCTGACCGAGGTCTACGGCCCGGCGACGGTGTGCGCGAAGCAGTCGCGTTGGGAGGCGTTGGGCGACGAGGAGCGCGCGCGGCTCAATGCGCGCCAGGGCGTGCGCTATCACCTGGAAGCGGGCGCGACGGTGCTCGATCCCGACACGATGGCGCCGGTGCCGGCCGACGGCGAGACGCTCGGCGAGATCATGTTCCGCGGCAACATCTGCATGAAGGGCTACCTGAAGAACCCGAAGGCGACCGACGAGGCGTTTCACGGCGGGTGGTTCCATACCGGCGATCTCGCCGTGCTGATGCCGGACGGCTATATCCGGATCAAGGATCGCAAGAAGGACATCATCATCTCGGGCGGCGAGAACATCTCGAGCATCGAGGTCGAGGATGCGCTGTACCGGCACCCGGCGGTGGCGGTCGCGGCCGTCGTCGCGATGCCCGACCCGAAGTGGGGCGAGGTGCCGTGCGCGTTCGTCGAGCTGCGCGAAGGCGCGAGCGCGACCGAGGAGGAGATCGTCGCGCATTGCAAGGCGCTGCTCGCGGGCTTCAAGGTGCCGAAGGCCGTGCGGTTCGGCGAGCTGCCGAAGACATCGACCGGGAAGATCCAGAAGTTCCAGCTGCGCAACGCGGTGGGATCGGACAAGGCGATCGACCTGGCGGGCGGCGACAAGAAGTAGGCGATGCGCCGGCCGTAGCCGGCCATCCGTTCTCCGTCACGCATTCCGTTCGAGCCGGAACACGCTGACCGCGTCCGACAGGTGCGCGGCCTGGTCGCGCAGCGCGACGGCCGCGCGTTCGGCGCCCGAGATCAGCAACGCGTTCTGCTGGGTCGCGTCGCCGATCTGCGTGACGGCCAGGTTCACTTGCTCGATGCCGGTCGATTGTTCGCGCGACGCGGCGCTGATCTCGCCGATCAGCGTGCGGACCTGGTCGACTCGCGCGACGATGTCGCGCATCGTGCCGCGTGCGGCCTCCGCGATCCGGTAACCCTGCTCGACGGTCGTCGACGATTCGGCGCTCAGCGCGTCGATCTCCTTGACCGCGGCCGCGCTGCGCTGCGCGAGCGCGCGCACTTCGGCCGCGACCACCGCGAAGCCCTTGCCGTGTTCGCCGGCACGGGCGGCCTCGACGGCCGCATTCAGCGCCAGGATGTTGGTCTGGAACGCGATGCCTTCGATCGCGCCCGTGATCTCGGCGATCCGGCGGGTCGCGCGGCCGATGTCGTCCATCGTCGCGACCACGCGCTGCACCGCGGCGTCGCCGTTCGTCGCGGCGGCCGATGCGTCCGCGACCAGCGCGTTGGCTTGCGCCGCGTGCTCGGCGCTCTGCTGCACGGCGGCGGTGATCTGTTCCATGCTGGCTGCCGTCTGTTCGACGCTGCTCGCTTGCGTCGCGATCCGAGCGGCGATGTCGCCGCTGCCGGCCGCGATGTCGACCGTGCCGCGCGCGATGTCGGCGGAGCTGTTGCGCACCTGCGCGACGATCCGCGCGAGGCCGTCGCCGATCCCGTCGACCGCCTGCACGAGCCGGCCGATCTCGTCGTCGCCCGGCTTGCCGCGCGTGGCCGCGCCATCACGGATGCGCACGCTGAGATCGCCCGCCGCATAGCGCTCGGAGGCCCGTGCCGCCGCATCGAGCGGCCGGCTCACGACGCGGCGCACCACGATGACGAACAGCGTCGCGAACGCCGCCACGAGCACGGCGCCGATCATCAGGAAGCGGTTGCGGGTGGCGCGCATGGTGGCCAGCAGTTCGTCGTCGAGCGCGATGCCGCCGACGAGCCACTGCCACTGCGGAATCGTCGTGAACGACACGAATTTTGCGGTCGGCCCGCCGTCGTGCGCGGCCGGGTCGGTCGACGTGTACGCGAGCCGCCCCTGGCCGGCCGCGAGCATCTGTGCGTACGGCGCGCGGGTCTCGTCGGCAGGCTGGCCGTCGGCATCCGGATGCACGACGAAGGTGCCGCGCGACGGGCCCTGTGATGCGTCGAGCACGAAGTAGTAGCCGTTGTCGCCGATCTTCAGCGACCGGATGCCGTCCTCGACGAGCTTGAGCTCCGCGCCGATGTCGAGGCCGACGAACAGCGCGCCGATCACGCGGCCGGTCGCATCGGTCACCGGCTTGTACTGCGTGATGTACGGCCGGCCGAACAGCTTCGCGAGGCCCGTGTAGCTGCGTCCGGCGACGAGCGGTGCGTACGCGGGGCCGGCACGGTCGAGCCTGGTGCCGACGGCGCGTGCGCCGTCCTGCTTCTTCAGCGACGTCGTGATGCGCACGAAATCGTCGCCGTCGCGCGCGAAGATCGTCGCGATCGCACCGCTTTTCTTCAGGAACTGGTCGGGTATCGAATAGTCGAGGTCGAGCGGCTGGCCGCCCGCGGACAGGGTTGGCGCGGCGACGCCGCCGATGTCGACGGTGCGCGCCGGGTCGAGCGTGAAATCAGGCGGCAGGAAGCTCGCGAACAGCGACATCGAGCGGTTGGCTTCGGCCGACAGCGCCTTGTCGAACAGGTCGACCATCCCGCGGATCGACTGTTCCTTGTCGACGATCCGCATGTGCGCTTCTTCAGCCAGCTGCTGGCCGGCGAAATGCGCGAGCGTCCACGCGAAAACGGTAAACAGCAGGGCGACGAGCGCGCACGCAAGCGCCGCAAGACGCGCGCCGACGCTCACCCGGCCCAATTGAGTCAATCTCATGCGACATCCTGAGTGGGGAGGGAGAGGAGGCGGAACGCACGCGTCACCGCTAGTTGCCCGGTTAATACGGCAACTTCGGCGAAATCTTTAGCGGCGCGTCGTCGATGGCGGTGCCGGCAGGTGCGGCCTTCGCGCGGGGCTGCGGCGAGAAGCGGGTGTCAATGCGTCATGAGCCACGCGACGGCCAGATAACGGCCGACTTTCGCGATCGTCACGATGGCGAGGAAGGTCGGCAGCGGCTCGCGCAGCACGCCCGCGATCATCGTCAGCGGATCGCCGATCACGGGCGCCCAGCTCAGCAGCAGCGACCAGCGGCCGTAGCGTGCATACCAGCGCTCGGCGCGCGCCAGTGCGGCGGGCTTGACGGGAAACCAGCGGCGCTCGCGGAAGTGCTCGATGCCGCGCCCGAGCGCCCAGTTGATCACGGAGCCGGCGACGTTGCCGATGCTCGCGACGAGCACCAGCGCCCACACGGGTTCGCGCCCGGCGAGCAGCAGGCCGGCGAGCACGGCTTCGGACTGGAGCGGCAACAGGGTCGCGGCGACCATCGACACGGCGAACAGGCCGCCGTAAGTGAGCAATTCGGACATCGCGCGATTGTAGCGGGCGCGTGCCGGCCGAACTTGGGCGCAGGGTCACACGGTCATGCGGCGTCGGCCGTGCCGAACAGCAGGTGCGAGATCACCGACTTGTCGACGGGTTCGTCGTTGAGCGTGCTGGCCAGCAGTTCGCCGGCGAGCTGCTGCGGCGAGAACACCATGTCGGGTTTCAGCAGGCGCAGCCGTTCGAGGTTGCGCTGGTGGTTCACGAGCGCAACGGTGCGAACCGTTGCTGCGATCTCGCGGATCGCGAGGATGATGAAGGCGTTCTCGGCGTCGTCGGAGCGCAGCGCGAGCACCGCACGCGCGGTTGCCGCGCCGGCGCTTTCCAGTACCGCGTGGTCGGTCGCATCGCCGACGATCAGGTCGGTCGTTGCCGGATAGTTGTGCTCGACGCCGGCCGGCACGACGACGGTCACCGCGTAGCCGCGCTTGCGCAGCCCGTCGTGCACCGCATGCGCGACGGGTGTCGCGCCGACGATCAGGTAATGATGCTTGCGGATCACGTTCGAAATGCCTCCCTTGACGATCCGTTTCAGATTGCCGCCGATCACGGGGCCGACGACCGCGCTGATCGACGTCGCGAACACCGTGATGCCGAGCACGATCACCGACGCGGTGAACAGGCGCGCGGTCGGCGCGTGCGGAACGATGTCGCCGTAACCCACCGTCGACATCGATACGATCGAGAAATAGACGGCCGTGGCGAGATCGTGGACGGGCGGCGTGAATTGGTCGCCGAGATACAGCACGCCGAAGGTTGCGTAGATCAGCAGCGACACGATGCTCAGCAACGCGAACAGGCTGCTCGCGGCAACGCTCGCGCGGTCGAAGTGCCGCCAGTAGTACAGCAGCGCGACGGCCAGCACGGCCGTGTAGACGAACACGGCGTGGCTGCGATAGCCGCCGAGCACGCTGATCGCGGCCGCCGCGACCAGCAGCAGGATCGACAGCACCCACGCGACGCGGGCGCGCAGCACGATGCCGATGGCCATCGTCGCGAGGCCGGCCGCAACGACCACTTGCGGCAACACGACGAGCCCGGCGTTGTCGACGAGGTTCAGCGCATCGGCGAGCCACGCATGATGCACGCCGAGCTTTGCATGCTCGACGACGGGGCGCAGCACCATGAGCGCGTCGAGCGCGAGGAGGAGAGCGAGATACCAGTGCAGGCCGATCGGCGCGAACACGCGCCGCAGGCGGGTAGTGAGGGGCTTCATCCAGTCGCCCGGCTGGCCGGGCATGTCCAACGAAACAGCCGCTACCCTAAAGCATTCGGCGATCGGCTGCTTTTTCGAGGGGCCTTGATGGTGGCCGCGAGGAAGCCGCCGCCCGGCCGTTCAGTTCCAGCCGGCCATGATCGCGCCCATCCCGACGAGCAGCCCGCCCGTCACGCGGTTCATCGCGCGCATCCGCGCGGGCCGCTGCAGCGCGCGGCTCAGCCGGTGCGAGAACAGCGCCATCGACGCGACGCCGCCCGCGAACAGCACCGCGAACGTCGCCGCGAGCAGCAGGTACTGCTGGTTCAGGCTCCAGTCGGCGCTCGGGCTGATGAATTGCGGAAAGAACGACGGGAAGAACAGCAGCGTCTTCGGATTCAGGCCGGAGGTCGCCAGGCCGCGCCAGAACAGCGCGCGATGCGAGTCGGTCTCGGGTGTTGCCGCTCCGGTCGCCGCAACCGCCGCGGGGGAGCCGGCGGGCGTTGCCGCCGGCGCACGGCTGAGCCATTGCTTGCAGCCGAGCCAGACGAGGTAGGCCGCGCCGGCCCAGCGCAGCACGGTCAGCGCGCGCTCGTCGAGATGCACGAGCGAATTCAGGCACAGCGCGGTCAGCGCGAGTTGCAGCAGCACGGCGAGCGTACCGCCCCAGACGCACGGCAGCGCGCGGCGCCAGCCGGCGCGTAGCGCCTGGTTCATGGTGAGGAGGTTGACGGGGCCGGGAGCGTAGACGAGAACGGCGGAAGCAGCGAGAAACGAGAGGTAAAGCCTGAACGACATGACGGGTAGCGCGGGAACAGGAACATGGGCGCCGATGCCGCGCGGCCGGATAGGCGCGCGGGCGGCGGGGAGTTGCATGCCTGCTGGCCGGCGCCGCAACTCGTGATTGCGGCCGTGCGTCCCGGTGCGAAGGGTGTCGCGTGGAGCGTGCCGGACAGCAGGCATGGGTAAAAATATATCAAGGGGCCGGAAAAAGGCTTCCGCTTTTCCACACAAACCGACACAAATCCGGAATGTCGTTCAGATAGAATTACGTTTTTCAGGAGAAGATTCTTTTCGCCATGGCCACACGTGAACGCTCACCGAAAACGCTCGACAGCCAGGATCGCAAAATCCTTGGTGCACTGCAGAAAAATGCGCGTCTGTCGAACGCCGAACTGGCCGAACAGATCGGCATGTCGACCACCGCGTGCTGGAACCGCACGCGGCAGCTCGAGATGGACGGCTACATCGACGGTTACGTCGCGCTCGTCAATCAGCGGAAGCTGGGCTACGCGGACATCGTGATCCTTGAAGTCACGCTCGATCGTCACGAGGACGACGCGCTCGCGCGCTTCGGCGAGGAACTCGCCGCACTGCCCGAGGTGCTCGAGGCCTATCTCGTATCGGGCGAGTACGACTACTGGATCAAGGTCGCGGTGGACGGCACGGCCGGCTACGAGCGTTTCCTGCGCGAGAAGCTGTACAAGATTTCGAGCATCCGTCACAGCCGCTCGATGTTCGCGCTGCGCTGCATGAAGGACGTGCCGTCGATTCAGGTGTGACGAGAATGGGGACGAGCATGCGGCCGTGGGTGAAACGACGGCGCATGGGGTTGCGCGTTTGCGCGGAGAAAGCCGGCAAGCGGGCGAGGGGGCAAGGCGGACGGCGCGATTCGGTACCTAAGCCGGCGACGCGGATGAATCTTCCGTCCGCGGCGATCCGGCGTACCCGCGCGCAGGCTGGATAACGGCAGCGGGCCAGGACAACCATCAGACAAAACCGCGCCGGCGCCGATCGGCGCCGGAATCGACTTTAAAGCAACTTCAGAGCGACTTCGACGCGCCCCTGATACGGAGCTGTTCGACAGGACTATCCGGCCCGTTTCCAGCGACTGGCCTTGCACGCCGTTGCCCGACGCAGCGGCCTCATGGCGCGCGTCCGGGCAAGCGGATCAGGCAAGACAACGTGCGGACGGCCTGCAGGCGGCCGGTCGTTCCGTTCAGCGCGGCAGGCGTGCGTGTGCTTCGGCGATAACTTCGCAGTTCTCGAGGTGGAGTGCCCATGCTTCTGCAATCAGCTCGCCCATACGTGCGAGCCAGCCAGCGGATTCGGTGGAACGGTCGGAGAGGTTAGACGTTTGCATGACGAAGCCCCGTATAGGTGGCGAGTTAGGGATAACCCTAATCATAGCGAAACACCTCCGCTTTGTGAAATGCGATTTCGTTATATGAGAATTACTGACAATTCATGTTGCGGTTTCGCAACATGAATATCGGCTGCCTGCGCGTGGCCCACCGGCGCGACAAGGCCGCGCCGGCACGGCCTCGCATGGGGCAACAGAGGGGATTCGGGCGGTGAGCGGCGATCGGTCGCGGCGGGCGGCGGCTTACCCGCCGATCCACCCGAACCGCCACGACAGCCGTCGCGTCGCGGCGAGCAGCGCCTGCGCGAGGTCGCTGTCCGGCCCGCGCGGGAAGCCGCGCGACGAGCCGATGATCGCGATCACGAGCCGGATGCTGCCGGTATGATCGAACACGGGCGCGGCGACTGTCCCGATGCCCGGCACCGGCGCGTCGAACGCGAAATCGAGTCCGGTCGCGCGGATCGTCGCGAGCCGAGCGCGGAACGCATCGTCGACCGGCGCGGCGGCGTTGCCCGCGAGGCGCACGGGTTCGTCCGCGAGCAGGTCGGCCAGCACGTCGTCGGACATGCCGGCCGCGAAGATCCGTCCGATCGCCGTATTGACGAGCGACATCACCGTGCCGACCTGCAGGCTCACGTGCTGCGGCCGCGCCGATTCCTCGAGTCGGATCACGGTCGGGCCGAGCGGCCCGAGCGTCGCGGCCGCGACGCTCATGTCGGTCGCGCCGGCCAGCGCGACGATCTCGGCTTCCGCGTCGCGCGTCGGCGACACGCGCTGCATCGCGATCAGGCCGAGCGCCTGCCCGAGCGGGCCGCCGCCGAAGCAGCCGGCGTCGTCGCGGCTCAGCAAGCCGATCTTCTGCAGGCTCACGAGATGCGGAAAGGCCTTCGCGGCCGGCATGCCGGCGGCCGCCGCGAGATCGCGCAGCGGCAGCGCGCGGCCCGCCGACACCAGCGCAAGCAGCAGCTCGCCGGTGCTGTCGAGCGCATGGATGCCGCGCTGCGCCTTCGCATCGTCCGCCAGGGCAGGCGGCACGCGCGGGGCGGCCGGGGCCGGGCCGGAAGCCGGCAGGGGGGCGTCGTGCGCCGCGCCGAGCAAGGCGGTGGCCTGCCGTGCCGCGTCGCGCAATGCCGCCGCGATCGGGCCGTCCCAATCGACGTCGATCGAGCCCGTCGAACCGATCACCGTCAACGCGAGCTGCAGCGCGCCCGTCGCGTCGAATACCGGCACGCACATCGCGCTGACGCCGGGGCTCGGCAGGTCGACGCCGCGCTCGATACCGCGTTCGCGGATTGCATCGAGTTCGGCCCGCGGCACGCCGGCGTCCGGCACGGGCTGCTCCGCGCCCGCGAGCGTGGCGCCCGCGCCGGCCTGGCTGGCCGCCATCGCGTCGAGTTGCGCGGGATCGCCGAACGCGCGGAACACGCGGCCGGTGGCCGTGGTGTCGAGCGACATCACCGAACCGACGTGCAGGTTCACATGCAGCGGATAGCCGCCGTGCTCGATGCGCACGATCGTCGGGCCGAGCACGCCCGGCACCGACAGCGCGACGCTCAGGCCGACCGCTTCCGCGAGTCGCGCCGCGTGCGGCAGCGCCGCGCGATAGGCCGGCTGGCGCTCGATCGACATCAGCCCGAGCCGCAGCGACAACGGCCCCGGCTCGTAATTGCCGGTGATCGCATCGCGCTTCACGAGCGCAAGCCGCGTCAGGCTGACGAGATAGGTGTGCGCCTGCGCGGTCGACAGGTCGGCCGCCGCGGCCAGCTCGGACAGGCCGAGTGGCTTGCGCCGGCGCGCGAGCGCGTCGAGCAGCCGGCCGCCGACCTCGACACTCTGGATCCCGCGCTGCGCCTTGGGCGGCGCGTCGTCTGCGCTGGCTTCGTGGTTCTGCACGCGATGAATCTTCCGTTGACGAAACCCCGCATGGTATCCGACGCCATTTATCGCGCCAGCCCGCAGGTTTACCCATATTGGACAATAACAAGCGCATTTGTCATTGACAAACATTCGACGCGGGAAGATGATCCGCTCACTCCCCTCAACACATGGCTCGCAGCCACGGAACGCAACATGGCCAAAGCATTCGCCTCCCAAGCCGATCTGGAAGAGAAGAAAGTCACCTGGACGAAGCTGTCCGAGAACGCCTACGCGTACACCGCCGAAGGCGACCCGAACTCGGGCGTGATCATCGGCGACGACAGCGTGCTGATCGTCGACACGACCGCGACGCCGGCGATGGCCCAGGACCTGATCGCGAAGATCCGCAGCGTGACCGACAAGCCGATCAAGCACGTCGTGCTGTCGCACTACCACGCGGTGCGCGTGCTCGGCGCGTCCGCGTATTTCGACGAAGGCGCGCAGCACGTGATCGCGAGCCGCGGCACCTACGAGATGATCGTCGAGCGCGGCGAGGCCGACATGAAGTCGGAGATCGAACGCTTCCCGCGCCTGTTCGCCGGTGTCGAGACGGTGCCGGGCCTGACCTGGCCGACGCTCGTGTTCGAGCGCGAGATCACGCTGTTCCTCGGCAAGCTCGAAGTGAAGATCATGCACGTCGGCTCGGGCCACACGAAGGGCGACACGATCGTCTGGATCCCGTCGCAGAAGGTGCTGTTCTCGGGCGACCTCGTCGAATACGACGCCGCGTGCTACTGCGGCGACGCCCAGCTCGAGCAATGGCCGGCCACGCTCGAGGCGCTGCGCGCGCTCGGCGCCGAGAAGCTCGTGCCGGGCCGCGGCCCCGCGCTGCTGAACCCGGCCGACGTGAACAAGGGCCTTGACTACACGAAGGATTTCGTCACGACGCTGCTCGCACAGGGCCGCAAGGCCGTCGAGCAGAAGCTCGACCTGAAGGCGTCGATGGCGCTCACCCGCGAAGCGATGGACCCGAAGTTCGGCCACGTGTTCATCTACGAGCACTGTCTGCCGTTCGACGTGTCGCGTGCGTTCGACGAAGCGAGCGGCATCACGCATCCGCGCATCTGGACGGCGCAGCGCGACAAGGAAATGTGGGCCGCGCTGCAGGATTGAGCGGCTTGCACAGGCGGGGTGTCCGACAGGGCGCTCCGCCTTTTTTCTGAAGCGGCGACTGGCCACGGCTTCCTGCCGCCTGTCCGTCCGCCGATCCGTTCTCACAAGAAAGCAGGGCGCACGTACGCCTCGGGAGACGGCTGCGCGCTCGAATCGCGCAGCCTGTTTGGAGAGAGACATGCCTCAATCGCTTCCCGCCGAAGCGACGCTCGCGCACGCGAGCGCTTCGGCTTCCGCCGCCACGAACGACGCGCTGCTGTTCCGCAAGATCGCGTGGCGGATCGTGCCGTTCCTGTTCCTCTGCTACATCGTGTCGATCCTCGATCGCAGCAATATCGGCTTCGCGCAGTTGCAGATGCGGCAGGACCTCGGCCTGACCGACGCGATGTACAGCCTCGGCGCGGTGCTGTTCTTCGTCGGCTACGTGCTGTTCGAGGTCACGAAGAATATTCCAAATATACCGGCGTGCGCCACGCCCTGTTGTGCGTCGCCCCGCGCCGCCCCGTCACTTTTACCGCCTGTCGACACGCTCGGAAGCGCTTGCCGATCGTGCACGACGTAACGAGTTGTTACGCGTGACTTGTTACGCCACTTGCATCGTTCCCAATTCGTCCTAGTCTGATTTTTTAGCGTGTCATCGTGCAGACAGTTTACTTGGTTGGGGGGGGACGTCATGGCGTATGGGCTCGACATGTCGCAGGTGCATTACGAAACCGATGAGGTCGGCAATCGCGTTCGCGCGATCGTGCCGATGAAGATTTTCACGACTTTGACGAGTTTCTGGCACGAGACGAGACGTGCGCAGACGGCGCGCGAGGAACGCGCGACCAGACCGGGTTTATATCGATCTTCGCTCGGCTCGGCCGTCGAGCGCGCGCACCCGCCGCCGGACACATCACCGAGCACGCTGGCCTTCGAATCTGGCGGCCCGTTTGATCGCAAATGGGCTGCACTGCTGGAGCGCATGCCGGGCACCGATGAAGTGCACGACGCGGCACCGCCTGGTCCGCCTGTTACGTCGACACCAGCTTTACCTATCCTCACCGACTCACAACGCGTCGCCAGCCCGGATGGCGTGCCTACTCCGGACGTGGCGACACAAATGACCAATGGCGGTCACTTCTTGCGGGCGTGGCGCAAGTATCGCGGCTGGACCTTGAGGGAGTTGTCAGAACTGATGGGGATCAGTATGTCGAGCCTGAGCCGCTACGAGCGCAACCGCACGCGGTTTCCAACGCACATGCTGCCGTGCCTCGCGCACGCGCTCGATTGCTCGATCGAGCAACTGACGGCGAAGCCGGGCAGCACGCCGCCGCGCTTGTCGGCGGTTGCGCCGCAGGACATGCTTCCCGCCGTACAGGCATCGAACGGTGTATCGTTCCCGGCGCAGGTTCGTCAACACTTGGCGTCCGGCAAATCTCCGGTGACAGCGTGGCGCTTGTATCGCCAGTTGAGCATGACGGATCTGGCCGAGCAATACGGGTGCGCAAAGCAAGGTGTCGAGATGATGGAGCACGCCGAGCACTTGCGCGCCGCCACCCTCGAAAAGCTCGCGCGCGTGCTCCGCTGCGAGCCACAACAACTTTTGCGTCCCGCGTTCATGTCGATGAACGGTACAACGTCGTGTGTGAAGCAGACGCATCACGGTACGCACGTGCGCCATCGCAAGCGGACGACGAATTAGCGGGCAGGATCAGATGTGGGACTGCATGACCGATTGACGGCGGATCAGTGCAGGGGAGATTCCGGTGCGAATCATTCTCCCCCTTGAATTGGACGCGAGGGTGGAGCAGCAAGAACAGTGCTCCCATGGTTCAGCGGTTGACGTCGGACGCCGAAGTACGAGACGGCGGAGCCGGTCGACTTCGGTATCGGGTCGACCAAGGACAGCTTGTGTCTGATCTTTGGGCGATGAGGCAGGGAGAAATTCTGTTCCGGCTCGAAAGCCGAGGCATGCGCAATGCGCTCAACGCCGCGATACGCGTGGTCAAGAGAATGGCCCCGGAACGCGTCTACGAAATGAGCCTCTGGCATGCGAGGCACTATTCCGGTTACGGCGATTTGCAGCGATTGCTGGAGGTTGAGCGAACAGTGTAGGAGGAGGGTTAGCGATGGGAGGGGGCGGTGCTCTGGTCGTCACGATCTTTTGTTGCACCGAAGTAGAAGGCGAGTGATGCTTTGACTTCGTTGAACCACTGCGCGATGAGCGCGCCGACCGTCAGGCTCGCCGTCGGGTTTTTCAGCAGATCGGTTGATATACCCGTGAGCACGCAGAACACGATGCCGCCCGCGCCGCCCAGCAACAATAGCGTCATCGTCGGCCGCACCCAATCATGCGGTTGTTGCGCGGCAAGATGAGGCACGCTGTCGCGATCGGCGGCTTCTGCCACGAACGGCGCATTCGACGCGTGCAGGCGACTCAGTTCCGCCGCGACGACCAACTGTTGAAGCTGCACCTTTGCGTTGGTCTGTAATTCCTGAATCTTGGCGATCGCATCGGGATCGGCGGCAAGCGCGCTCGATACGGCTTGCGGCGTGTTATCGGTGCCGAGCGCCGACGAAATCAGCCCGCCTACGGCTGCCCTTGCCGGGCCACCCAACAACGTGCCGACGACCGGCGCGGCCTTGCCGATGACACCGGCGATATCAGACCAGTCCATGACAGCCTCCGTTCATTCACAGGCCGAAGGCCGTGCACGCGACGCGATAACGCGCGTCACGATCGGCCTGACCGGCCATTGCGGGATTGATGGCGCGCGTGATCGCGTCGAAATCCCCCGCGTCCGCCCGCGCATTGCAGTTGTGCGACGACCAGAACCACGCCGCCGCGCGCGCAGCAATCGCGTCGACGGTGAGTTGATCGGGATTCGAAACGAGGTCGAGTCCCAAATCGTCCCCGGCGGCCACATAGTTGCCGCGCAGTGTAATCATGATGAGACCCCGCCCCCGGTAGCGCCAGCCGTCGCCGGACGATGCAGGACCGTTGCCGCCTCGATTTGCGTAGGCGAGATTGGCGATCTGCATCTGACGGTCGAGCGGTACCGACACCTCGCCCGGCTGACGGCCGAGTTGCGCGCGCATCCAGGCGGGAATCTGCGAGAAGATTGCGAGCGCGTCGATCCGATAGTTGAACGACTCCACGAGCTGCGAGAAGCCTGCCGATTCGTGCGCGACCTGCGCGATAAAGGCCGCCTGCCGCGCAGGCGAACTGATATCGAATTCATCGGTCGCGTCGCTGACAGGTCGAAACCAGCGAGCGGCAAGCGCATCGGATAGCGCAGTTGCCTGCTGAAAGATAGACGGGTCCATGACGGCTCCCCCAAAATGACGAATGGCCGCGCGAGGCGGCCATTCAGCGTGGTGACAGCAAGGTCGGTATCGGACTGCTAGGTCCAGGCGATCGCGTTCACTGCATCGATCGTCGGAGCGGCCTGAATTTGCGCAGTGAGCGCGATGCGCTTGCCGATCACGGCGCCCGACGCGGCTTGATAAGCAGCAGATTTTCTGAGCACGTCGGCGGCAAGAATCGCGACGCTTCTCCCCGAGGCGGTGGCGATCGCGGACAGGATCGGTGTCGATGCCGAGTTGTTCGCCGTATAGGCGTTCGCGTCGGTAAGCTGCTGCGGCCATGTCGCGACTTCGAGGTCGGGATAGGCCGCCGTGATGGCAGCGAGCGCAACTCCACACGCCGCATTGATCGTCACGATCTGCGAGTCTTGAGCAGCAGCCAGCTCGGCGGCCGTTTCAGCGCGCGACACCCAGACCCCATTCACGGGGTCTGCGGTGATGACCATGCCGGCTGCCGCCGCAGGCGGTGCGACATTCAGGCAATACGGAACTGAGATATCGTCCGGCGTAGTACCTGCGTAACGCAGCGTGTCGGGGAAATAAAGGTATTTCACAGGTCACCCGATCTTGACGATGGATAGCATGCCTTGCATGACCAGCGGTTGTTGGTTGGCCGAGCCGAGCACTTTCGAGAACCCGACGAAGATCGTGAATCCCGGCCCCCATTGCTGTGCTCCGCTCAGGCAAATCGTGCCGAGTACACCACTCACCGAGGCGGTGCTAATCGGCGCATCCGGGAAACGCTGAACGTTGTACTGATAGACGCCCGGATAGCCGTAGCCGTTCCATCCGACCGATACGATCATCTGAACCGGCAGTTGATATGTGTCGGTACCGGATGCGATGGCTTTCAGCTCACCCAGCGCGAGATAGGTGCCGCCCTGACCGATTGCGATCGTACCGTCGGCATTGACGGTGTACTGAAAGCCGTTGAATGCATTGAAACCAACGTGCCCATCGAGTTGATACCAACTACCCTGATCGATGCCACGGCCGCCGTTGGCTTGTCCCGAGTTACCGAACTCGATGCTCAACACGGGCAGTATCGCCGGTATGCTGGTTGGCTTGTTCAGGATTTGCGCGAGTCCGGATGTGGCGTTCCAGTCGGCGTTGACCTGTGCGCCGGGAATTGTCGGCTTGTTCAGAATCTGCGCGACACCCGATGCGGCGTTCCAATCCGCGCTGACCTGAGGGGCCGGGATGGCCGGCTTATTCAGAATCTGCGCGACGCCGGATGCGGCGTTCCAGTCCGCATTGACCTGCGCGGGCGGAATCGCCGGTGGGTTGCTCAGATCGGTATAGCTGCCGCTGGTGGCGACGGCTGCGAGCGTCGGGCGGTTCAGAATCTGCGCGATGCCCGATGCCGCATTCCAATCCGAATTGACCTGCGCAGCGGGGATGGTTGGTGTGCCGCTCAGGTCGGCATAGTTCCCACTCGTCGCGACCTTCGCGAGCCGCGCCATGATCGACTGCGTAGACGCCGCAAAGGTCTGCATCAGCGCATTGGCGAGCTGGTTGACCTGCGCGTAATCCGGCGTGCCGCCAAGCGCCACGATTGTATTGCGAATTTCTTCGGTGATCGCGTGGTACCACCATTCGCCCGGGACGGTGCCATTGAGGCCAACAGCAGGGTTGCCGTTGGCCGGGTAGCCGCCTGTATTACTCGTCGGCGGCGTCGGCGCAGCGCTCGCCGTGTTGGCTTGCCAATAGCGATCCATGACGGGCCTCTGTTGTTACAGCGCAGCGGTGTTTGACGGAAACGTGGTCGACGTGCCCGCTTGCAGGGCAATGAGCGCCTGATTGCAGCCTGACACGTATTTCGCCGCAGCCTTCGCGAATGCCATGAAGGTCGCCGTATCCGGGAAGCTGTGCGCCTGTCCGCTCGTATCGAGCCACGAAAGTGTCGCGGCACCGCTGGTGAATTCCGAATAGAGCGAGATGAACTGCGCTTCCGAATTGATAGCCGACAGGTCGAGGTCAAACACGCTATAGGTGCCGTTCAACGCGGGCGTTGCCGCGCAGGTCACGACGAGCCCGGCCGAGATTGCGGCCGTGAATTGCTGGGCGGGCGTAGGGGGCGATGGCGGGGCGGGCGCGAATGACACCGTGCCGTCCGCTGCGTGCGTGACGATCCAGCCGGGTTGCGCGTCGTCGGGCACGCAGTAGGCATTCGCGGGCGGCGAGGCCGGATCGAAATGCGGCACCATCGACAAGTCGAGCACGACAGTCAGCGTTTCGACGTCGTTGAAGGTGGCCGAGCATCCGTATTTCATGAGACGGGCCTAGAAATTGAAGGACGTGTAGTTGTGCGGGCGGTACCACTGTCCCTGTTGCTGCGAATTGGTCGCGATCATGCGCGACTCACCGTTCGCGAACACGATGGTGATAAAGCAGTCGACGACGTTGTTTCCCGTGCTCGGATCGACATAGACACCCGTGGTTGAGTACGACATCGCGGCGATACCATTCGGGGCGAGCGTCGGCGCGTTCGCGATATTCTGTACCTGATTGGAGAGCGATTGCACCGCGCCATTCGTGGCATTGATGTTGTTTTGCAGGTTTGCAACGTTCGCCTGTAGCTCGCCCTCGAACACGACGTTACCCTGGTCAGTCCGGTCGACCGTGACAGCTACGCCGCCGCTCGTTCGCCAACCGACGTAAACCTTGTTGCCCCCCTGATTGACACCGCCGCCTTGCTGCACAGGCGTGAACCCAAGCGGCGCTTGAATCGCGGGTTTGTTCGATAGATCGTTGTAGCTGCCGGAGGTGGCGACCTTCGCCAACTGCTGCGTCACGCTGCTGACTGCCGACGCGATCGAGGCGACGAGCGCATTGCCGAGCTGATTGACCTGCGTAAAATCCGGCGTGCCGCCCAGCCGGATAATTGCGTTACGGATTTCCTCGGTGATCTGGTGATACCACCACGCGCCCGGCGTTGACGGCGCAACAGCGGCCGGCAGGTTCCCATCCGTGGGATATGTGCCCTGCGTGGCGGTCGGCACCGGGGGTGGCTGCGGCACGCCAGCGTTTTCCCAATAGTGATCCATGATCTGCCCTACGTGCTGTAGTGGAACACCAACAATGTCTGCGCGGGCGCGTAACGACGCAGCAGGCAGGCCAGCGCGGTTTCGTTCGGTGTCGAGATATAGGACGACAACGGATCTTCGACAGGATCATCGACCGCGTGCCAGTGCGGCGGCGGCGTGCCGGTCACGGTGACGAGCCACGTATAAGGCCAATCTTCCCCATAAATGGGAACCGTCACGTCGCGGATGACGGTATGCCGGTAGAACTCGGTGATGGTGATCGTGTAGCCCAGCGTCGCGACCAGCGCGATAAAGTAGGGAATGGATTGGCCCCCCGTGCCGATCAGCTTCGCCACAACTTGCTGGCGATTCTGCACGTCGTTCGCGAACGGCCCAAAGCACGGATCGGGCAAGCCCAGGGTTTGATCCCACTCCGGCAGCAATTGGTCGGCGGTCGCGGGGAATGCGGCCGCGATCAGCGTAAGCGCGTCGCTATCGAGTTGTTCGCTGGTGCCGGCAAGTCCGTCAAGTACGGCCGCCTGTGTGCCGTCATCCTCGCGTGTCCAGACCCGACCACGCGGCAACAGCTTTCGCAGGACATGCGCGTAGTCGTGGGCGGTGTTGCGCGCGTCAATCCGAATCGGCACGTTCAACTCCACGTCACGGTGCCGACTACCGGCAAGGTGCCGACCGGCAGACTGATATCGCGCGTCGGAGACAGGATCAGGAAGTCATTGACGCCCGGCACGGCGGCCACGGCCGACCACAGGTGCGCAATGATGACTTCGCCTCCCGGCGCACCGTCCGCCTTGAGTTGCGTATCGAGCGCGGACAGTACGGCCGACTGGCGGTCGACCGAAACGCCCTGAATGCTCAAATCGACCGCCTGCGAGCGCGGCGACACGACATAGACCAGCGCCGTTACAGGGCGAAGCGGATAGATCGCATTCGCGATCGTGAGCTGATCGCCGCTGGCGGTTGGCCCACGCGATTCCGCCTCCGCACAACCATCCACCCCCTGTGGAAACCCGTTATAGGCCGCGTTGACCTCATCGAGCATCGCATAGACAATGACCGTGCCGAGTCCATATCCGCAGCCGACGCACCATGCGCGTGTCACGCCCGGCACCGACAGCGCCCATTCCACATAGTCTTGTGCATCCCCGCCTTGCGGTGGGTTCTGGTAGACGAACAGAACACGTGCGCGGTAGTCGTCGTTCGATTCCACGTCCGCGCCGCCGACGAAGGCTGTCACGGCGATTCCAGTCGAGTCGATGCCGGCGATCGCGTTCGCGAGCGTGAATTGCGTACCGGCCGCACAGTTGCCATTCGCGCCCGTCAGTCCCTGCGGGTCCGGGTTGGCGCTCGCCGCGACCGTCGCGCTGTCGTTCCCGACGACGGCGGCCGCGCTCGTCGTGTAGGCCAGGCCATCGCTACGCGTGATCGCCGTACCGGCAGGGATCGGCGTGCCGTTCGTGTCGGCGAACGCAATCGTTCCCGAGGCCGGTGCGGCGGGTTTTCGCGTCACCCCCTTGAGTGCACCCCATGCTTCGAGGTGTTCATCGGTTGCCGTGAATGGTGTCGCCTGAAGTGCGATCCAGTCGAGATAGCCGTACAGCATGCAGGCGAGCGCCGCCTCGATATCCCCAATGACGCGCAGATTTGAGAACCGTAGCAGCGCGTCCGCGCCGGGCAGTTCGGCGTTGAGCTGCTGCGCGACCTGATTGCGCAACTGCGTCAGGGTGGGACGCAGGAACGGCATGGCGAATCAGTTAGCTGGCGGAACTCGTCCAGGCTTGCGGAAACTTCATCGCCACACGTGAGCCGTCGCGACGATTGGCAATCACCGACAGGTCGACGCGGTTCGGGGTGATCCACTGCGCATCGATATCGATGCGCGCGACGACACCATCATCGAGCAGCCATTGCAGTGCTTCGGTCGCGTAGTCACGCACGCGCTGCGGCACGTCGAGCGGCCCCTTCACGCGGTCGAGCAACCACAGGCGCGAGCCGATCGGGTGCAACGGATCATCGCCCCACCAGCCGCGCCGATCGCCATCCGGTGTTGGGTCAGTCGGCCGCGCGAGCCGGTCGGTGAACAAGGAAATGAGCACGGCGGTATGCAGGTCGTTACCGGACAGCAGCGATGGGCCGGCCAATACCCAATCGCCCAGCAGGCGCGGCACCTGCCAGACGGTTGTGATATCGCTCATCGCTTATTCCTGCTGCGTCGGGGGATTGCTCGTCGCGGTGCCGTCGCCGCCCTGTATATTCGGAACCGTGTGCGTATGCCCGTCGTAGACCTCGCGCATACCGGCCATCGTGTGCGCGTTGGTGCCGCTGTTGTCGAGAATGTCGCGCGCCGCCCGAATGTTGCCGTTGCAGTCGATATCGCCGGTGCAGTGCAATAGCGGCGTGTCGGCGGTGACTTCGGGGGTGTGCGTGATCGTCACCGGCAGGCCGCCGCCATTGACGACGATGCCCGCTGCTGACAGGTAGACCGACTGTCCCTTGTCGTCGCTCACGCACACTTCGCCAGCCGCCAGATTGCGCACGCGAAATCGCTGGTTGCCGCACGCGATCACGACACCGTTGGTGCGGTTACCACCGATGAATAACGCGACTGCATCCGAGCCCGCAGGCGGATTTGACTGAAAGCCGTATTCGGACAGTCGCGGGGTTTTGTCACGCGTCTCGTTCTGCGAAAGCTGCATTTGCACGAGCTGCACCGGGCCGCTGTCGTCCACACGGGTGAGCCGTCCGCGCCCGAGCGATCGCACGAGGCTCCAGAACAGCGATTCCATGTTCAGGTTTGGCCGAGTGCGGCGGCCGCATCGGCGGGCAGCGGCAAATACAAGATCGGTTCAGGTTGAAACGCCTGGGGTGGCATGAGCGTCAGGTCGCAACCGGTGCCGCCCATGTCGCGCCGATAGGTCACTTCGCCGATCGTGAACTTCTGGCCGTCGATCAGCTTCAGGCGCGACAGCGACAACGCGGCCAGCGTGTTCGGCGTGTACAGTGCACCTGCGCTGTCGCGCCACGACGACGCGGTAGCCGTGACGACGTTGCCGCGGCCAATTCTCCGGTTGCACTCCCAAAGGGCATGCGCGTTCGATACGTTCGCGCCTGCGTCGCCCGTCTCGGCGATGAATGCCTTGGGGCGATAGCGCGGCGTCAGATCGTCGGCCACCACGTATTCCGCCAACGGCTGCTGACCAATATCCGTCATGATGCCGGTGCCGACGAGATAGACGCGATACTCGCTGAAGCGCTGCGACATATCGCGCACGTAGCCGACGCGCTCAACGTTCACGCCCAGCGCAAAACCGCCGGCCGCTTCGTCGGTCGACAACGGGCCGATGACCAGATCGCCATCCGCATCCTCGTAGCAGAGCACTTGCGCAACCTTGCAGAGCCGGTCGATCACCGCATACGGCGTTTCGCCTACGTTCAGGCAGACCTGCGGATGAATCATCCCGGGCACGCGCGCTTTCACGTGAATACCGAACGGCGCGCAGAGCGCGGCGGCGATATCGGACGTGCTGATATCCTGAAACTGGAACGAATCGAACTGCGCCGAGCAATCCACGATGTCCGCGCACTTGCCACGCCCGGAGACAGACAGCGCGTGCTGCCGAGCGTCGACTTGCTCGGTTACGCGATCCACGTAGCCGGTGATGACGGTATCGTCATCGATCGACAGGATGCACGGGTCGCCTTCGTTCACGCTTACGTCAGCGGTGTTTGGATATCGCTGCGTGAGGCCGATATCGAAATCAGCCGGGATGCGTTCCATGCCGCGCGTGATGCGAATGGCCGTCCAGCCGGCCACGCGCTGACCGCCAATCGTCAGGGTCACGTCGTCGGACATGGGGCCGGCACGAATCAGGAGAGTGGCGCACTAAGCGAAGTTGGGGCAAATGCCGGATTGATCGGCGCAACTTGCTGCAACAGTGCGCCGTATCGCGACACGTCCTGATAGAACCGATACGCCAGCACAATCAGCGGCATCGACTGCGCCATCGATACCGTACGCATACTCGCGAGCGATTCGCCACGCGTGGTTAGGTCCTGCACGACAGCGGTTTCGAGCGCCTGCAACGCGGCGTAGGTGGCATCGTTGCGCGCATCGGCCGCTGCCGTGATCTCGATATCGAGCGCGTCGCAAACCGTGGTGCGCAGGGTCTGCGCGTCATCGTAAGACGTGAGCGCGTAGGTGGTCGTGCTGCTGGCGAGCGCGACGACAGCGCAGCGGCGAAACAAGGTCACAACCTGGCTGTTCGCCGCCGTCAGTGTCGAGGTCGCACGCATTTGCGAGCGTGTTCCTTGCTGGAGTGCGAGCAGCGCTTGAACGGCCTGATGCGGATCGGGATTTGCGTCTCGAATCTCAGTGACGAGCCCTTGTGCGGCCTCCGTCATGCCGGTGTAGTTCGCCACCGATGCCGCAGTGCCAAGCGCAACGCCGTTTTCACGTACCGCCTCGCGTGCATGCGCGCCCGCACCGATCAATTGAGCGATCGTCGTGGACGGGATTTTGACGCTCGCGGTGAACTGGCCGACAAAACGGCCATATTCGCCTTTGAGTGTCGCAACAAGCGCAACCAGACTCGTCGCGCGCTGCGCGATGGCTTGCGCGTCCACGACGAACGCCTGGACGGTGCGCATCACTTCGCCGACGAGCGCGGGTGTCTGCATCATCGACAGGATGCCGTTGACGAAATCTTGCGCGCTTGCGGCGAAGGCCGCGACCACCGACAGCGCCGTTTGCGCCTGCGTGGCGATCGTGAGCGACGGAAACTGCTGTTGCCCTGATTGGATGAAACTGAATTGCAGCTCGAACGTGCGGCCGAGTTCGGTTTCTTCGCATTCGAAATCGAGCAACGAAACCGTGATGCGGCCGAGCGATGGGTGAACCAGTTCGCCGTCGTTCTCATCTTCGGTTTCGCATGCGGCAATCATCGCCGCGCGCTGCGCGATCACGTCGCCGCCCCCATAGGCGGCGTCCTGCACGAGAAAGCCGGTCAGCGAGAAGCGCCGACCCGCGCGCCCGAGGTCCTCGACCCATACGTCGTCGCGGTATGGATATTCGTGAACGGCGACGCGCCGCCCGACTTTCAACGAACCGCGCCGCACGGCGAACGGCACGCCGCGCCACGATGCCGGTTGCAGTTCATTGAAAAACGGCAGATCGATTGTGTTCATGCCGGTTCCGGCGTCATCGAGCGCGCGATTTTCAGGCCCGACGGCGTATCGGTGCGCACCGATGTGCGCCCGTCGCGATCCACGTGGATCTGGTTGCTCACGTGTACGATGGGCGGCGCAGCTTGGGGCGCGACGGCGGCGGGCGGCACGTTCAGCGGCGGCATGTCGGGTCCTGCCCCCGCGCCGCCCATATGCGCGAGAATGGCCGGCGCATAGGCGCGCGTCTCGGCCGGCGCGTTTGCGAGCCCCTTACGCTCCAGATTGCCTTCGCCCCAGTTGTAGGCCGACAGCGCCGCCGTCAGATTGCCGTGATAGCGCGAGAGCAGGCCGCTGAGTTTCTTTGCGGCCGCGTTCGCGGATTGCGCCGGGTCGAGCGCATTGATACCGTATTCGCGCGCGGTCGATGGCATGAACTGAAACAGGCCCGCCGCGCCTGCGCGGCTCACGGCCGACGCATTGCCGCGGGATTCCTGCTGCGCGACGGCGGACAGCAGCCCGGCGGGCAGCTTATATCGTGCTTCCAGCCCCGCGAAATCCAGT
Organism: Burkholderia sp. BCC0405; assembly: GCF_902833075.1. Lineage (NCBI taxonomy): Bacteria > Pseudomonadati > Pseudomonadota > Betaproteobacteria > Burkholderiales > Burkholderiaceae > Burkholderia > Burkholderia sp. BCC0405. Next base: position 151,766 of record NZ_CADFEO010000001.1, on the reverse strand, counting down.
TGCTTCGCCCACGTCTGCACATTCTGCGCGATGCCGGCTCCGGCCGCCGCGCTTCCCGCCGTACCTGTCGGCGCATTGGGCGAACCCGGCCACTGTCCGCCTGCCGCGGCCTCGGCGGCACGGATACGGGTCAACTCTTTATCCTCGCCGGTGTTCAGCCCTTCGCTATGCGCCATCAAGGCTGCGCCGACCGTGACGGGATTGACGAGCCAGGGGAATGCGCGGGCCAGCAAGCCGCGACCGGCTGTTCCGGCTGCGGCACCACCGGCACTTTCGGCGGCAGTGGTGGCGCCTGCGATCGCTTCTGCGGCAGTGCTCGCCGCTGCGCTCGCGCCCGACCATGCACGGGCGAGCGCGCCGATTTTCCCGATGAACGTCGCGATACCGACGCCGGCCGACACGAGCGAGCCGATAAACCCGCCCGTCATGTAGAGGCCGAAGGCGATCGCCACACCTTTCGCGCCGCCCAAGGCCGACACGACTTTCGCGATCCAGCCGATGAAGTCGATGATGCTGGTAACGGTCTTGGTCAGGCTATCGGAAAACGCGTCCCAATCGACTTTCTGTAACGCGTCCGCGATGCGCTCAACGACGGCCGCGACCTTCTGCGAAATCAGTTCGCGGTTCTTCGCAATCCATTCGGTAAAGCGGTCAATGAGCGGTTGCAGGACCGGCACGAGCCGATCCGCGATCGTCTGTTTCAGCCCGTCGGCAGCAAGCCCCATTTTTGAGAGCGACAGTGCGAAGGCCTGTGCGCGCTGCGCCATGTCGGGCGTCATTTCGCCGCGCAGCCGCCGCGCTTCCGCTTCATAGGCCTGCATGCCTTGCCGGCCCTGCACGAGTACCGGTAGCAGTTGTTCGACGCCGAGCGAGCGGGCGAGATTGCGCGCCGCCGCCGGGTCGCGTCGCTGGATACGCTGGATGCGGTCCGCAAGGTCGTACATCGCGGCTTGCGTGTCGACGGTACCCGTGCGGGTCTGCTTGAGCGTGACACCCAGTGCCTGCAAGGTCGCGAACGCAGCCTGATTACGGCCCCAGCGAGCATCCTGCAACGTGTCTTGCAGGGACTGAAAGCCGCTGGTCATCGTTTCGGCGGATACCCCCACTAGCGACGCCGCACCGCGCATCTGCGTGAGCTGGTTGGCGGTGATGCCAAGCAGGCGCGAAGTGCGTTCAGTCTCCGCCCCGATCCGCTCCCAATGCGTGACCATCTCCGACAGGCCCGCGAGCGTGCCGCCGCCGACGATAGCGAGCAGCGGCGCACCCATTTTCGTCACCGCCTTCGCGGCCTTCTCGGCACGCTGAGCGACGTTGCCGAGACGCTTGCCAACTTCCGCGAGGCCGGACGCCTTCGAAAACCGCTGTGCGCTTTTCGCGAGATTCTGATACGGGCGCGTCATCCGCGCGATGTTGGTATTGATCTTGTTGATCGTCGCGGTCGCACGATCGACCGTCGATATCGTGAACTGGATCGTGCGGTCAGCCATGATTCTGTTCCTGCTGAATGCGGATGATGCGTAGCGCCTGCGCGCGCCATTGCGCAAGCTCAGGCCACGTCAACCCGAGCGCATCACGCGGCCCCCAATGGAAGAACCACGTCACGTCGGCAACCACGTCATGCAGATTCGGCGGGGCTTTTGGAGGAAAACGAATCGAGGTAGTCGGTACAGGCGTTGAAATCGCGCGTTCCCATCTTGCCGACGGTGGCCGCCTCGATGCCGGCCATCGCACTGATCAGGTTCTTCATCGCACGGATCGGGCCGAATTTCTGCGATTCGTCGCGCAGCTTCGCAATTTCATCGACGGTCATTTCGCGTAGCGTCACTTGGGTGATGCCGTCGACGGGGGAGACAAGCGGAATCGTGAGCGGCGTCACGAGCGGTTCGCTATCGGACATGGTATACCTCACTGCTCGCTTATTGCTCAGTCACGGAGCCGCTGAATCCCTCGAACTTCACTTCGAAGGTGGCCTCCGGTGTCTTGACTTCTTGCGCCTCGACGGTCCACATGTTCCGGCCGATAACGGTCTTGCCGTTCGCCAGTTCCAGCGTGACCGTTACGTTCGTCATCGCGTTGAAGTCGGCCACGGTGAGCGTGCCCGCGTCGCGGAAGCTGCCCGAGATGAAGGGCGCGCGCGGCTTCTCTGCGTAGCCGTGCACGCGATCCTGTCCGACCAGCGATTCGCGCTCGATCGTGCCGGGCGAGTACGCGAGTTCGCCCGCGAGCATGTAGTTCTGTCCGCCCAGCGCGATATAGGCGATACCGGCGAGCCGGTTGGTGTTGTCGGCCATGGCTGCCTCCCTAGCTCAATCGGAATTGCGCGAGCAGCGCGAAGATGCGTAACTGGTCGATCAACACGCCCGGCCAGAGCACATCGACGCGGTTTGGGTTGCCGCTGTTGCGCTGGACGATCAGCCCTTGCGCGAATACGGCGCTGTTTTGAACGAGGCCGTTCGCTTCGTCCTCTTGGTAGGCGGCGATCAGGTCGGCGCGGATGATGTTGGGCGTGACGACGTTCGAACCCGACGCGAAGCGCGTGCCGTCGTCGGCCAACTTCACGCGCGCATAGCGGCTCGTGACCACGGCCTTCAGGTGACGCAGCACGGCGGCGAGGGTGAACAGCGTTTCGACCTCCAGATAGCTGTCGTCGGGTTGCCCGAATGCGTTTTTCTGGTAGGTCGAAATCAGGTTTTCGATGGCGACGGTGCCGTCGTCCGCGACCGTGAACGTGCTGATGCCGTCGTAGAGCAGGGCATTGCGATCCGAGAGCGCGAAGCGAGACGGCACGGGCGGCGGCAATACGCCTTGCAACGGCAGCGTTTGCAGGGGCGTGGCCGGATCGGCGCGCAGACTGACGGCCGATGCCCCGGCAATCGCCGTCGCCCATAGCCATGCCGGGGTCGGGCTGTCGTTGAAGCCCATGAGGGTGCCGTGCTGATCGTTACGCGCGGTGCCGGTCGCGATCAGGCTGCCGAGCGTGCCGCGCGCCGCGGCGAAGGTGTGCCCGTAGAGCATGTGCTGCCACGACCAGCGGCCGTTCACGTCGTCCAGAAAGACCTTGAGCGCATCGAGCGATGCGGTATCGGTGTACGGGCAGACGATGAAATCGAACGGCGCATCGGCCAGGGCATCGAGCGCGGCAGTCAGACTCGGCGCGACCGCGCCGCCCGCCATCGGTGTTACCGTGACGCCCAGACCTGCGGGAAGCACTTCGCCACCGGGCGTACCGAGATAGTTCAGGCGCAGGTCAATTTCGTTACCGCATGGGCCAGCATTGCGGGCGGCGAATGTGAGCACGCCGCCCGACACGACGACGATGACTGGAATACCGGGTGTTGCGTCAATCGTTGCGGCCAGCGCCATCGCGATATCGCTCACGGCCTGTGTCGGCAAGACAGGCAGTGCGATGCGCGTGCCCGCGATGTACAGATAGAGCGTACCGGCGGCGGTCGGGGGCGTGGTGATCGTCACGTTACCGATGGCGGTAGAAGCGTTAGGGTCATCGGCCAGCGGCAGATACCAGACCTCCCCGAATGCGTCGTTGGCGCGGTACTTCGCCAGCATCAGCGCGAGCATTGAACCCGCGCCGCCTGCCAGAATCGCGTCGTCGCTTCCTTGACTGACGGCCGGCACGTTGGGCGGCGCGGTGCCGTCCTTGGTGATCTGCGCGATCACCAGCGCGCGCTGCGTCGTCTGCGCGGTATTCGCCTGCGAGTTGTCGACCTCGGCATAGAACAGTGGGACGCGGATGTTCTGCGGAATCTGATGAAAGGGAATCATGGCGTGGTCCCTCCGGTCGAGGCGGGCGGCGTCGATGGCGCTGCCGCTTGAGGAGCGGGCGCAGGTGCCGATGCCGGCGGCGGATCGAGGCTCACGTCGCCGTCACGAATCCGGCGTCGCCAGAACGGCTTATCGGGGACGGTGCGCGATGAGGTGATGAGGTCGTGCAGATCGGGATCGCGCACGACGCGGCCCGCAACCGGGCGGATGCGTAGCGTTTGCATGGCGAAGGGAAAACGAGAGCGGGAGCGGAGACGGGGGCGCTCAGACGTTGAGGTTGAGCGTCACCACGAGATAGCCTTCTGCGCGGCCGTCCGGCCCCTGGGTGCGGGGCGCGGGTGTGACGGCCTGCGGGAACGGGGCATCCGGATAGATGCCGGTCGCATCGGCCACGTTGACGGGATCAACCGTGACCGTGATTTGCTCGATGAAGTTCGGCTGAACGGGAACGAGCGGCCAAGCGGCATCGAGCGGCGGCTCGACCGTTGGGTCGAAGGTTTCCGCGTACTCGCAGGCGAACGAGCCGGCGATACCAGCGATGTGTTGCGCGCCTTCGGCGCGAATCTCCAGCACGGTTTCGACGGTCGCGAACTGCTGCGTCATGCGCACGAGCGACCAATCGAGCAACAGCGCGTTTTCGATCGCGTACCACAGCGTTTCGATATCGTCCTGCGCTTGGGCGGCAGTAGACGCGGCAACGACTGCCTTCACTTCCAGCGCGCAGACTGTCGTGAACTGTGGCTCGCCGCGCTGGAATGACGTTTTCGTTTCGTGTGCCGTGCGCACGACGAGAGCGGGCAGAGTGTCGACCGGGATATTCCAATCCCCCGGCGACAAGATGCCGACCGGTACGTTGCGCACGTTTAGCGTCGCGCGAACGAGCGCGCCGACGGCGGCCAGACGCAACTGTCGTCGTCCCAGCATCGGCAGGGCGATCGGAATCGGGCGCGGCATGGCAGTGACGGAATAGCAGTTACGGCGCGAGGTTGAGCAGCAGCAGACCCCAACCGTGGCCGTCGATGCGAACTTCGCGGATCACGTAGGTGGTGTCGGTCAACGGTGCGCCGGGTGCGGCGAGAATCGTGAGCGTGTCGCCCTGATGTGCGGGCACGGGCAGAGCGATGACGCGATAGCCGAATACGGGGTGAACGGTGGTAACGGGTGGTGAGCTGGTCACATCCACGTCCGTCACCGCTTCATCGAACACGCCGGACAGCGGATACGCGACGCCCGCGCGTGTGGTGTACGTTGCTGACTGCGCGAAGATCGCCTCAATCGGCGCGAGCAGCAGAGCGTCCCACTCGATCACGCTAGGCCTCCATGCGTCCCGAGAGCAGCACTTCGGGGCGCGTGCAGACAAAGAGCGGATACGCGTAGGTTTCCATCTTCCACCACATGCGCCGCATGATGTCGAACACCGGTAGCACGTAGACGGGCCGCCCCGGCGTGTTGATCCAGTCGACCGTTTCGCCGGGGGCCATTGCTTCGCGGAAAATCCCCGGCGCACCGACGGGGAAGAATTTCACCTTGTCGTCGGGAATCTTGATGGTGACGTTATCGTCGCTGCCGCGATAGTTGAACCACGTGATACCGGCGAACTGGAACGAGTCGAACGCCGCGCCTTGCGAGTCGTCGCGCAGCGAGCGGGCATCGCTCCAGTTCAGGAACACGCGGATCACGTCTACGTGGTTCACGAAGGCGTCATAGAACGCATCGCCGCACATGCCGAAGATGCGCGTCGACGCGGTGAATGCCCCCTGACTCTTGCGCGCCATCGTACGGCGCAGTGCGTTGCAGATCGGCCGGATCGTGTTGACCTGCTGCGCGATCAGATTGAACGGCGTTTCCTGTGCCTGCGCGATGCCGAATTGATCGAACCAGTTGTATTTGACGGAGCCGTCTTTTGGGTCGAGCACTAAACCCTGGAGCGCCGCGAGTCGAAGGTATTCCTTCGTGTACTCGACGGACGCCAATAGCCCGGTCGGCCCGGACAACCGCCGAGCCACTTCCGTTTCGACTTGCATCAGAATGCTTTCGGTGCCGAACTCGCGGATGCCCTGCAATTCTTCCGCATACAGGGTGTCGTCGTGCATCAGGCGCGGCACCTCGAAGTAGCGCATATCGCGCTTCTCGGTGGTGCGCTGCGTGCCTTCCGCGCCACGCTGGCTGAACGGGATCAGGATCAGTTTGCCGGTGCGTTCCTCGATGCCGAGCGCCTTGGTGCGAATCGGATTCGGCTCGAAGATGTTGAGCGCGCCCAAGCCCTGCGGCTGGTACGGGTTGCGCTGGACAGCATCGGACAGCGAAATTGCCGTGAACGGGTCCTGATGGAAGATATCGAGAATTTCGCCGGCCATGATCGTGGTCCCCCAAAAGCAAAAAGCCGCTTCGAGGAAGCGGCTTGTCAGGCGAGGTGCAGAAATTAGCGCACGAGAATCCCGAGCGCCTGAAGTTGCGCGGTGGCCGTCGCGATCTGTGCGGGTGTCGCATCGGGCGGCCAAATCAGTTCTGTCGTGTTGACTTCGGCGGCGCGCGTGATGGCGACAGCGGCCACGTCCGCGAGTGTCGCGTCGCGCGTGGCGAACAGAATGCCGGTCGCGTTTTGCGCGCCGTTCGTCGCGGCCGGGTCCCACGCGCACCAGCCGCCCGGTGTGCCGGCCGCGCCAACGATGATCTCGAAGCTGTCGCCTGCGGCGAACTTGGTCGAACCCGGCGTGACGGTAAAGGTGAGGCCGGCGACGCTGACCGCCGAACCGGTTTGCAAGCCTGTCTCCGACAAGCCCGGGCCGGTCACGCTAAACGCGGTTGCCGACGTGAGCGTGGCGAGATAGGTGCCCGGCGGCGTGCCCGCTGCCGGGCTACCGGACAGCGCGAGCGTGCCGTTACCGGTGTTCTTCGCGCCGGGTACGACGGTGGGGGCGCTCGGTGCGGAGGATGCAGTGCTGCTGACGACGCCCAGCACGGTACCCGCCAGCACGCGCGCGCCGCCCGTCAGGGTGATCGTGTCGCGGGACTGGTGCCCGTTGGCTTCGGAGACGAGAAAACCGCCGTCGTGCCAGATTTCGAACAGCGGCGGGACAGTCGGCATGTTCATGTGATTCTCCCGGAATTAGTGAGGGCGGCGCGGGTTGACCTGCTCAAAGGCGCGGTCCCAGCCGGCCGCGATGGCCTGACGCGACAGTGCCTCGGGCGAGCCGCCAGGGCCAACGCGTGGGTTGCGTGCGGCGCGATCCGGTACGGTGGGCGGTGTTGGTGCAGCCTCGAGCAGCGCAATCGCCTCATCGCGCGGCAGGCGCGTCGTGAATGCCAACTGAGCGGCGAGCTGCGGATTGCGGGCGGCGGCGCGCGTGTTGAAGATCGCCGCACACCGGGCCTGTTCGCGACGGCGCGCGGCGGCGATGGCCGATGCGCCGCGCATTTCCGACTCGTCGTCGTCATCTGCGGCGTCGTCCTCGTCGTCCTGCGCGCGTGCCCGACGTGCTCGACGGCTGCGCTTGCCTTTGCCGCTGTCGTCGTCATCATCCGGCTTGTCGTCGTCCTCGGCGTCGGGCTTGTCATCGTCGGGGTCGTCGTCCGCTGCCTTGGCATCGGGCTTATCGTCTCGGTCGTCGTCGTGCTCGTCATCCTGAGCGCGGCGCGCTTTACCGCGCTTCGCGGTGTCGTCCTCGCGGTCGCGCTCGCCGGGCTTGTCGTCATCTTCGGCCGCGCGCGCAGAACGCGCGCCGAGATGCGAAAACGACAACGCCCGCGACATGGTGGTAGCGATTCCCATGATGAAACTCCGGTCAGGGTGAAAGGTCGTCAATCAACGCGAACAGTGCGGCGTCGGGGGCCATCACGGCGTCAGCTAACCCCATGTCGACGCCCGCGCCGCCCAGGTAAGTCAGTCCCTGCGTGGCGCGAACTTTTGCAGGCGACAGGTTGCGATTGCGCGCGACCGTCGCGACGAACAGTTCGCCCACGGTGTTCACGTCTTGCTGGATGCGTTCACGCGCGCCGTCCGACAGTGGTTGCACGTCGTTCGCGTCGGCCTTGTGCTCGCCGTAGGCGATGAGCGTGACCGTGATGCCGGCCGCACTCAGCGCCTTGGAAAAATCCACGTGCGCGACGATGACGCCAATGCTGCCGGTGCCGCCCGTGCGCGGTACCGTGATCGAGTCGCATGCCGAGGCGAGCGCGTAGGCGGCGCTATAGGCGTTTTCGGTCAGAATCGCGTGGATCGGCTTGATGCCGCGCGCGGCGTAGATCGCATCAACCAGATCGAAGCATCCGGCCACCTCGCCGCCGGGCGAGTCGATATCGAGCGCGATCGCGCGCACGGTGTCGTCGGTGAGCGCCATCGCGAGGTTCGTGCGGATGCCGTCATAGCCTGTCATGCCCGAATACGGGTGCAGGGTGCCGAGCTTCGCGACCAAGGTGCCCTGTACGGGGATCACGGCCACGCCCTCGATGACTTCATAGGGGCGCTCGATCGCTGGTTCGCCCGATTCTGACGCGTCGAATGCGCCCTCGAACAATAGAACGCTGCCATCGGCGCGCATCAGGCGCGTGAGGCCGAAGCGGTCGGCCAGCGCCGCCATGACGATTTCGATTTTGTCGGGCGTGATCGCGAGCGGCACATTAAACAGGCGCGTCGCAAGATGCGGGTAATTGGCTTGCACTGCGCACCGGTACGAGTAGGCCTTTCTCGCTGATAAACTGAAGACGCCTGATTGGGCCTGTCGGACTGTTATCAACAAGAAGGAAACAATATGCTTAACGAACTGTTTGACGTATTCGGAAATTCACATTTCGAGGGTTGGGTTGCGAGTCCATTGATGGGGATTCTTTACGCAGCCATCCTGTTTGCATTCGGACGACGACCCAGCGATACAGACAAGTCCAAGTCACCGGACGACGTGCAAGGCGAGGTCGACAGGGCAACCAAAGACGTGCAGAAGGAAACTGACGCACGTGCGCCGCAAAAGGAAATTCATCACCATCACTACCACAACGGAAGTGGTGGATCGACAGACGATCGTTCCGCAGTGTTGGTGATCTTCACTGTGCTTGCGGTGGTTGGCCTATTTTTCTTGACCGCGTATCTCCCCAAAATCTCGATTGCGCTGCATGTCTTCAATGCAACCACCGCCGTTTTCTGCCTCGTCACGATTGGCCTGATGATCGTCAGCGGCCGATTCAACTCGCCGGACTGGTGGCTGCGTGTGATATTCCCGGTCATCGCGTCGATCGCATGCTTCTGGCTGACGATCCAGGCGCGCGACGGTGTACGACCGGACATCGTGGCATATGCGGGTAGTCTGCTCGCGAGGGGGCCGCTCAGTTTGTCGCTGGTTATCCAATCCGTTATTACCTTCTTCAAGGCTATTGGAAACGAATATTTCCTTTGGATCGAATTCATCGGCGCCGCGTTTGTCTGCATTGCGCTTTGTTCGCTGATTACCTTGTTGCAGGTCGTGCATTTCGTTTCGCTCTCGAATCTGCGAGCTGGTCGAACCCGCGGCTGGCTGTGGCTTGCCGTTAAGACTGAGCGGTTCGGAGGCTTGAAAAGTATCGTGGCCGCATCGGTGTTGCTCATCGCCGGCTACTTGCTGGCGACCGGGACTGCATACGGATGGATTCACCCGAATCTGCCTGTCTGACACGCATGGCTATTGCGGTTGTGGTGCTTCGGGCGCGCTCGCGAGCGACGCGGCCGCAGCCGCACCGGTCCAGTCTGGCAGTTCGAGGCCCAACTCTTTCATCAACCGGATTTCGGCCGCGCGCTGGTGCAACACTTCCTCGTAGTCGAGGCCTTGTTCGGCACATTCGCGCTTGAGCGTGGACAGCGCCGCGTCCATTCCCATCACTGCGCCCGCACGTTCCTTGGTCGGATCGATCCAGCCGCGCGCGACACCGGTCCAGGCACAGCGCGCGTAGGCGGCGCGTGCTTCGATAAACGGCGGTGCGCCGGCCGGTAGCGGCAACTCGCCCCGGTCCATCACTTCCCACAGCCACGCGCCGTAGAAGGGGCTGGCAAAGTTCAAACAAAACTCGTCGCGCCGCCGCTGGAGGGTTTTCCAGGCTTCGAGCAACGCGGCCCGCGCGCTGCTGTAGTTGGTCTTGCTCCAGTCCTGCGTGACCTGTTCGGCCGACAGCCCGAGCGCGGCGGCGATCACGCGCTGCATCTCGTGCGCGAACGCCTCGAAACTGCCGTGCGGGTGCGCGGTCGACACGCTGTCGAGCGATTCGCCGGGCGCGAGCGTTGGAATACGCACGCCGTTCAGGTAGGCGGGTCGCTCGTTCGCCCACTGCGCCCGTAGTGCCTGATACAGCGGCAGTTCTTCGCCTTCGCCCGCGCCCAATGCGTCCTGCACGAGCGCGGGGTCGTAGGGGCTCGTGATGTACGTGCCGAAGATCGACGCGACGGTGGCCGCCTGCAACTCGACGCCGTAATAGCGTGCGAGCATGCGCGCGTGCGTCAGCACGGGCGTAAAGATGCCAAGCCCGCGATGCTGGCCGGCGCGGTCCCGATCAAAATCATGGATGACGCGCAACCAGCCGTCGTCGTCGTAGCGCTCGATGCGCTCCCACGTGTTCGCTTCGAGCGCCAGATACCAGTCGTTTGGTTCTGCCTTGCGAATCCAGTACGCGACCGGAACGCCGTTATCATCTATTTCGACACCGCCGCGCATGTTCGCGGTGTCGATCATCGCCCACGGATTGCAGAGCCGATCGGGGTCAACCAGCAGCAGCGCTGTGGCGTAGTCCGCACGGCCGCGCCCGATTCGCTCAGGCATCCAGTAGACGAGGCCAAGCCCTTCGCCGTCGATCAGCTTGTGACGCATCGCGAGCCGGAATTGCTGGCCGAGCGTCAATTGACAGGTCACATCGTTATGGTGGCCGGGATCGTCCGTATAGCCGCGCCAGAGCGCTTCGGCCGTGCGCCGGAAGTCGTCCGCCCATTCGGCGTCGAACGCGGTGATGCCGCTTTTGAGTGCGAGGGCGCGATAGTCGGGATTCGCCGACAATCGCAGGTTCGTCCCGATGGTGTTATCGAGAATCCGGTTGATACCGCCGACGATCCAGCCGTCGTTGCGCGCCAGATCGCGCGAGCGCGCGACCATCTGGTCGCGGAACAGGTTGATTTCGGCATCGGGCGACCGTATCCACGGTAGCCAGTTTCCCATCTCCTGCGTCAGCCACGACGCGGCCTCGTACGGGAACCGGTAGGGCGCGAGGCCGAGCGGCGTGCCGGGGCGCGCATTCAGCACGCCGCTATCCGTCTGCGCCTTCGGTACCGCCGGCCCAAGCGGCGCGGGCAGGGCGTCCGTCATCGGCTGGCCGGACGGATCGACAATCAGGCCCATGACGAAGGTTCAGAAGAACGGCGTAACGGGCGGGCGGCGGTTGCAGCACTGGCCCGAGAGTTTGGCGATCTGCGATTGCAGCGCGAGCATGGCTTGTACGAGGTCGCCCAGGTTCGCGCGCGTGTACGTGATCGAGCGACTACCATCCGCCTGCGAATACGAGGCGGCTTCGATTTTGAAGCCCGACAGCAGATCGAGATAGGTTTGCTGCATTTGCGCGAGGCGCGTGCGTAGCGTCTCGATCGGCACGCCATCGAGCACGCTTGTGCAGCCGCAGGTCGCCATGATTACGCCAGTCGTTGGATAAGCGATTTACGAACGGTCGGATGGGCGGCTGGGGCAGGTACTGCGCCCGCAGGATTCGACGGCGGCGAGGGCGGTGTGACCCACGCGCCGATTGCGTCCGCGCGCCGATTTAACTGCATGCCGAAGTGCAGCAGGCCGCACATCGCGCCATACGCGTACACACGACAATCGAGCGCTTCGTTCGCGCGGCCGGACGGCAATTCCCACACGCGATAGCGGCGGCCGCCAGACTCTTTCACGACGAGCCGTTCGGCGGTGAGCTGCGCGTAATAGCCGATATCGCGGTCGGCGGGAAAGTGCATATAGCCGGGGCCGGGTTCGCTCAACAACAACCGTTGCCGGATCGTGTCTTTTGCCGCATTCACGCCGAGAATCACGGGCCGATAGGTTTTCTTGGTGCGCGAGGTCGGCCGCTTGCTCGGCCACACCGGGTTACGTTCGCCGCCGCGTGCGGCTTCACCTTTGATCGCCCACACACGCCGCCCGATGCGCGCCTTACAGAATTCGTAGACAGCTTGCGTGTGGTGGCCGCCTGAGTCGATGCAGGCCGCCATCACGTCAAAAGGCCGCCCGTCCGCACGTGTCCAAATCCGCTTCAGGTAGGTGTCGATCGCAGCGGTGATATCGGGAAACTCGCCCTCAATGATCGTGTAATCGATCGACCAGCTTTCCTCATTGCGGCCGAAGCCGACCGTTTCGGCCTCGATCCGGTAATCCTGCACGTCGATCCCGGCGACGATGACCGCCACGCCGTCCGGCACGTCGGCCGCCCATACCTCGCCACGTGAAGCGAGCACGTCGGCCTGGACGCGCCGCCCGGCGTGCGGTCGGTATGGCAGCCCCATCTGCGTGTTCCACCATGCCTGGAGCTTTTCCTCATCACCCTGCGCGTCCAGCCATTTCGAGGCGATCGCGGGCGGCCGATCGCGTGGCCACGGCGAAAACAGCTTCGACGCCTGAAACCCGGCGTGTTCGTTGGGGATGCCCCACCGGCCGCACGTCGGGCACTTTGCCCGGTAGACCGCGTGCCGATCCGACGCCCACCAGTCCCACACGGACGCGAGCGCCGCGTCGCCGTCGAGGGTGGCGTCACGCCACGCACGCGCGTAGTTGTCGAGCGGCGTATGACGCGCGCCGCAGCACTCGAACGGCCGGGTCTGATGCCAGCGAGCGCTTTGCAATGCCTTCAGGCGGTCGGCTTCGCTCCAGCCGGCACCGCACGCTTCGCAATAGATGCGGGCCGTCTGCGGCCGATGGGCGACGACATTACCAGCCTCGTCGCGCGTCTTGTCCCATTCGACGTGCGAGAAGAATTCAGGAAACAGCCGATGTCCGCAGTGCGGACACGCGAGCGATGCCCGGCGCTGGTCGGATGTGGCATAGCTCGCCTCGATCCGGCTATCTTCTGCGACAGTGGGTGAACAGGCCCGCACGCTCAACCAGCCCGCGAAGGTCGCCGTGCGTTCCTCGGCGAGCGTGATCGGGTCGCCCTCGCGCGTGACCGGGTATTTGTCGATCTCGTCGGCCAGCACGATCCGCACCGGGCGGCGCGCAAGGTTGTCAGGGCTGCCCGCGCCGGCCAGCGCCAGAAACCCGCCCGGAAACGCCTTGTAGAGCAACGTATCGTCGGCGCTGCGCGTGCGTGCCGGGCCGAACAGCTCGCGCAGAACGGGCGTCGCGCGAATCAGCGGCGTCAAGCGCTCTTTGCTGAATTGCTCGGCTGCGTCATCCTTCGGTTGCAATAACAGCATCGGGCACGGGTCCAGGTGCGCGTGGTAGCCCGCGACGTTCTCCAGCAGCGCCGTTTTCAGAAGCTGCGTGCAGACCATCATCGTCAGCACGTGGACGCCCGGTTCCGTCACGGCGAGCATGGCCCCGCGTGCGATTTCGACGGTCGACGTGCGCCAGTGCCCGGAGAGGCTACCGGCTGCCCGTGCGAGACGCCGGTACTTGTCGGCCCATGCAGGCAGCGACAGCCGCGGCGGCGGACTCCATCCGCGCCGCCCGATCTGCGCGATCAGTTCATGCGGCGGCTGCTTCGAATCGTGGATTGGGTTCCCCGAGTTCGGCCAGTTGCTGGTAGACATGCTCATTCAGGAACGCGACCAGTCGTTCCAGATCGGGTACCGCGAACTCGGCGGCCAGAAAGGGCGCGATGCGGGCGGGCCACGCCAGCCACGCGTCGCGCTGCTCGCGGCAAAGGTCGAACACGACGCGTTGCGCCGCGCTCAGTTCGATGAGCGCGCCCGACTTGTGCTCGTATTCGAGCCGGCGCAGCAGGGCGATCCAGTTCTCTTTGAGGCGCAGGGCTTCGCCGTAGGCGACTCCCTTGGGCGGATTGCCGCCGGCCAAGGTCGCGGTCGTCCCCGGGGCGGCCGGGGTGTTTGCACTGTTTGCAGCGGTGTTTGCACTTGCTTTAGCTACGTCGCCGCGCTTGGGGTTCGCGTGCCACGCCGAGCCGACGAGGGTTCGATCAATCCCGCCATCGGGCGCACGGACAAGCCTGCCGGCCTTCAGCGCGCGATGCACGAGCGTGTCGGATACACCTTCGAGACGCGCGAATTCGCGAATGGAAACCGTGTTGTTCATGGGGACAGTGCAAACTGCAAACACCTTTCATGGGTCGCAGCTAGCCGAACATCGCGCCGCGCAATTGCCCCCGGTTTTCGCAAGGGCCGCAAAGGACCCGGCCGGGCCCATCCGAACGGGTCGACAGACCCCGACCATGGCGTCGCGCGGCGCGCGCGCAAAAAAAGCCCGCACAAAGCGGGCTGACGGCATCGCGCGATTGATGCGTTCAATCGATCGCACGCAATATCTCAACCCTTTCGTCATGCAGCTTCGCGTAAGCAACCAGCGCGTGATATCGATCCGCCAACGCGTCGCAACTGATCCGTCGTTGTGCAACATCGAATGCCAGTCCGTTGAGCACATACGACGTAACGATGATGCCGAACGCGTCCGCACTCACAGCGCCTTCGTAGCCGTTACTCGGAATACATACATTGAATGTCCCGGATGCGGGTGGAACTTCCGGCGCGAGATAGCCGCCCCCGTTCGACAACCGATAGAAATTCCAGTATCCGCCCGTATAGTCGACCGATAGCCGCCGTGCGCAACCGAACGTGCGCGATTCACCGACGATCGATAACCGGGTGCCGAACAGGTCGAGCAGAAAGCGACTCCGCTGCGACGTGCCGACAAGCCTTGCACTGATATCACCGCTTTCTACCGACTTCGCTGCGATCATCTGACACTCCATTTGGTTAGGGTTCCAAATGAAGCCTACGGTATGCACCAGCGAAGCAGGGCGCGTTTGTGTCAAAGATCGCAAGATCAAAGCAGCCGACGCGACGCCTACGAAACACTGACCGACACCGATTGCGGCGCATCGTAGGTCACGGGACCGGATGCGGGCGTCGCTGTGACGGTGAACGCTTGCTGAACCGGCGAGCCGATGACCGCACCCGACGAATCGAGCGCGGCGGCCACGGCGATATAGCTGCCGGCCGGGACGCTTGCGAACGACGCCGAATAAGGTCCGCTCGTGAGCGTGACCGGTGCGATCGGCGTGCCGTCCGAATCGTTCACGGGATTGTTGGCTGCGTCGGTGAGTGAAACCTTGATTCCCGCGAGTTGTACGCCCGCAAGCAGGGTCGCGGCGGTCGGCGCGGTGACGACATTGACCACAACGTTCATGATGATCTCCATTCAGGAATTAGCGTGCGCTCGCGATGGCCTTCGCCAACTGCGCACTCAATACGCGATCTGCGTTCGCGGTGACGACGGCACGCGCACGCGTGCCGAATTGCAGGCGCTTCTTGGTCTGCACGGGCGCATGAAATGCGACCAGTAGTTTGAGCTTGCTCGACGTGTTCGCGCGCTTTGCTGCACGCGTTGCGCGCGAGCCTCGGCCTTTCGTATGCGCCGTCTCGGCCGGTTGCCGAACCGGACGTTGCCACAAGCCGTATACGTCGCCGTGCGACGTTCGCACCGGGCCGAGAAACACGTCGGGACGATTCAGGTATTGGCGGATCGTGTTGCGCGGCAGGTTGCCGTAGCGGTTCGCTGGCGTGTTGACCGGCACGAGGTCGGCGGGTTTCGCACCCAGGTACTGCATCCCACCGAATTCATACGGCGCGAGGTAGCGCGCCGCCTGTTCGCGGATGTAGACGCGCGCTACCGGCATATCCTTGCGTGCAGCAAGCACTGCGACCGAATTGACGGTGAAGGGCGTCGGGTGCTCGAATACTTCGAGCATCGCCGCTTTCTCGCTCGCGGCGGCGAGCTTCGCCAGTTCGGTTGCGGCGCGCGCTTCGGCGAACGGCAACTGTTGATAGGCGAGCGCAGTCAGGCGGCGCGAGGCAGCGTCGACCGTCGCTTTGATGGAAATGTCGAACATGGCGCTGTTTGCGTTAGTCGGGTACCCACGCATGGCCAAACTGGTGATGGGCGGCGCGCTCGCCGATGCGGCGCGGCATACCGGAGCGATCGGCCAGACGATCGATTTCTTCGGCCTCCATGCCGAGCCGTCGCCCGGTTTCGTCAGCAGACACGCCGGATTCGAGAATCGAGCGCACGATATCGGCCATCGGAATCACGGCGTGCGTGCCCCGAGCGCGGTTGTGGCGAATCGTGGACATCATCCGGTGAATGGGATCGGCATCGAGCAGCGCGATCGGCACGTAGCCGCCATAGCGGGCGACGAGTCGGGGATCGTCGGAAACCTGCCAGCGATGGAATCCGTCGACCAGCTCGAAAGCATCGCCGTCCTGTCGCACTACCAGCGGCTGAGTAAAGCCATCCTCGAGGATCGACAGAATCAGCAGTTCCAGCTCTGGCGGCGCGACCCGGTTCGGGTTGTAGTCGTTCGCGCGAATGCGATCACGATGCACCCAGGCGATGCGCGATACCGGCGCACGATCGAGCGCCTGACGGATCGCGTCCGGAGGGGCGGGATCAATAGCGCGTGCCATCATGATCCGCTTCCATCGCGACAAGCTGTTCGAGCGTCAAATGCTGGCGACGCTGAGACTTGCCGGCGAGGGTGACGAGATTACCGATCTTGCGATTCTTGAAGTCGCCCTTGAGGGCGATTTGCGCGAGCGTGCGCCAGCACACGCCGCTCATTGGGTCTGGCTCGGCGTCAGCAATGGGGCGATGGGTTTTCGCCTGATGCACGTCGATTGCGCGGCGCAATGACAGCGCGACACGTGAGCGCCACGGCTCGCCGTATAGATCGATGATGCGCCACGTCCAATCTCGCCACGTCAGGCCGTCGGGCGGCGCGTGCAGCCGGTGGCCGTAGAGTTCGGTGAGCGCATAGCGCGCCGCCGTCGCCGCGCCCGGGACACGGGCAATCATGCGGTGCCACAAGTCGGGATAGCAGATCGCCCAGGTGTGCAGTAACGCGAGCGGTTCCTCACCGAACGGCGGACACACGCGCTGATGACGATGAGCCAGGCCCATCGCTTCGAAGCGATCATAGGTCAGGTTGTAGTCCCATCCGAAGCGCGACGGCGCGACCCATACGTCCTCAAAGGTCCAGTCATAGATGGGATCGCACAACCAGACATGGTGAGCGTGCTTGTTGGCGTGGATGTAATTGTCGACGGCGCGCACGGTTGTCATGCGCAGGCGCCGGAGCGATTCCTCGGTGCGAATGCCGCGCAGGATCGCGACGGTTTCGGGCGAGCCGATGAACGGAAGGTGATCGCAGTCGGGAATCATCATCCCGGGCACGAAGCCGGGCATGGCCGATACGGCACCGGTCGGCATGGGGCGCACCCATTTGTCGCGCTCGTCGGGATTCCAGCAGGTCCAATAGGGCTGCGCTCGCGAACACGCGTTTCGATGCTTGATCGGCACGCAGTACCACGTCAGCACAATATCTGGGCGTGCGCGAATGCGTTCGACATACGCCTCGGTGTCCGGCGAAATGCATTCCTCGTCGTAGAAGTGCGCGTAAAGCGGCAGGCGGCCCAGCTCGCGCGCGACTTGTAACGCGAGGTTGAGCACGACGGTCGAATCCTTGCCGCCGGAAAACGATACGTCGATCCGGTCGAACCGCGCATAGAGGGTACGGATGCGTGTGAGCGCTTCTTCGTAGACGCTGCGCTCGATGTAACGCCGATCGTGCGTGCGCCGCTTGAGTCGGTCGACGGCTTTCATGCGTCACGCTCCAGCGATGCGGTGCCTGTCGTGCGGATCGATGCCAGTTCGCGCGCCGATACGCCGTCGACCATCGTGCGGTTAATCATCGGATGATCGTCATCGGTCGGCCCGCAGTCCGAGTCCGGATGGTAGGCCAACACGCGCAGCTCCGCCCCCGGGCCGGTCGAAAATCGATGACGGCCGCTCGCACGAATGCAGAAGATCATGCCAGGTTCAAGCGGGATGGTGTGGTCCGCGCCGCCGTTGCGTGCGATGCACGTGCCGTGACCGGACAACACGAGGCCGAGTCGATCGGACGGATGCGTGTGGGCGGTCTGCAAGACGCCCGGCGGGAAATACAGCAGGTTCAAGCAGGGATCGCCACGCCGCACCGGTTGCACGAGCGCGGTATCGCTGCACTGGTCGATATAGCGCAGCCGCCCGCGATGTTCGACCGGGCCGCCGACCATGAACAGGCCATGCCAGCCGCTACGATGCATTACGACGCCGCGGCCGTCCTGCGCGCGGATCGAACAGCGACCCGGTACGCAGAAGTAATCGCCTGCGCGTAGCAGCCACGCCCGCTCGTCTCGCAACAGTACGGTCATGCCCTCGTAGACATAACCAAAATGGGTGGCATTCGCCTCGCAGTCGAGTTGCAGCTCGTCATCGGTCCACGCGGACAGCGATGGCGCGAGCGATCCATGTCGCCAGCCATAGGCGGTAAATGCGTCGCGGGGCGTGCTTGGCTCGTTCATGAGACGGTTTCCCAATCGTAGACTTGCGTACCCGATACCGGCCGCCAGCGCGCGTCAGGTCGCATGCTGCACCAGTACACGCTGCGCGATTCGTTCAGGGTGTAGAGCGATTGGCCGCTCGCGGCCAGCAGCAGGCTTTCGCCCACGTGCAGCAGCGCGAGCGCGAAGTGATCGCCCAGGTCGACGTGACGACGGACGGCGCTGAAACGGGCCGTGAGTGGGCCGGCTTGCGCGTCGAGGCATACCGCGAGGATTTCGCTATCACAGCGGGTGCGCAGTGAGAGGGCGGCGCGCAAGGTCCGTTCGTTCCAAATGCTGCCGTTGTGGGCGATGACGATATCGCCGCGCTGGATCGGCTGGTTGTGTTCGGGCTGTTTTGAGTCGAGCACAGTCGCGAGCCGCGCATGGCCGACGATCACGGCGGCGGAACAATCGACCGAATCGAGCGCCGCAGTACCGGCGCCGTGTGTGAGCACGCCGTCGCACCACAGCCCGAACCCATCGGGGCCGCGTCGGCTGGCAAGCGTCAGGATTTCGTCAAGCGTATCCGCGCTGGCGGCGCAGGCGTCGCCGGCATATCCCCACAAGCCGCACATTCAACGCATATTCAGAAAGCGGTGCGCGCCCGGCAGGCGTTGCGCCGCCCACGTGACGATGTCCGGATCGATGCTATCGATCTCGCGCCAGCCGTGCGCTTCGCTCTCGCACCATTGGCGCGCGGGCCAGCAGTGCGTACCCGTACGAAAGCCGCGCGGCCAGTCGTAGAACGGCGGCAGCGGCAAGCGGTGGCGGTCGATGAGTGCGAAAATTTCCTCGTGCGTCCAGTCTGCGAGCGGCGACACGTAGGTCACGTCCTGTTTGACGTAGGCGCAATGTCCATCGTGCCCGATGAAATTCCCGTCATCGCGGCGGCGGCCGAGTAGCAGCACGTCGATATGTCGGGCGCGACAGAATACCTGTTGCGCGCGATGCTGGATGCGCTGAAACCATTGTGCTGCCGTCTCGGCCGTTTGCGGAAAGAGCATCGTTTCGTGCGCGGCGAGCCAATCCAGATCCAGTCCGGTATTGATGACGTGCAGGCGTTCGGGCATGTGGTCCGTGACCCAGCGCAGGAACGCCGGATATTCCAGGTCACACATGCCGAGCACACATTCCTCTACGCCCGCACGGTCGGCCACGAAGCGCAGCGCCTGCGAATCCTTGCCGCCGGACCATGCGTAGGCGGCACTGTGGCCTGCGCACGCCGCGCGAATCAGGGCGACCGCGCGTGCGATTTTGTCGTTCAGCCAGTCGTCGGGCAGCGCGTGCGCCAGCTCCCGCAGTTTCACGAAATCGTCGTGGCTCAGGTGCTGCTTACGTGTCGGGCCTACGCGGCTTCCCGTGTCTCTAACCATGCTCGTGCAATCGCGACCAGCGCCGCGCCGCTATCGGGTGCGCCGTGCGCTTTGGCCTGCGCGATCGCGTCGAATACGACGGGCCGATCGGCCAGAGCGAGCATGCAGGAAAAGGGCACATAGACGGGATCGGCGTGCGCGGTGCTTGGCTCCGCATGCGTCGACGTGTCCATTGCCACAATCGGCGGCGCTGTTCCGGGGACGCTCGCAGGTGTCGCCGGGCCGGCAGTCGGATCGTGCGCAATGGCGGTCTGCGCCTGAAAATCCAGCGCGAGCCGGTCGGTGTCGTCCGTCAGCCGCGCCATGTCGTCCGCAGAGAAGCCCAGCAGGTCCGCATCGAACCCAACGCCCGCCAGCGCGGAGAGTTCGGCCGACAGTAGCGCGCTATCCCAGCCGGCATTGATCGTCAGCTTGTTGTCGGCGATCCGGTATGCGCGCTTTTGTGCATCGCTCCAGCCCTGCGCGACGATCACGGGCGCGTCGGTCATGCCGAGCACGCGCGCCGCCGCCACGCGTCCGTGACCGGCAATCAGTTCGCCCGATTCATCTACCAGGACGGGAATTGTCCAGCCGAACTCGCGCATCGAGGCGGCAATCGCCTCGATCTGTGCCTCGGAATGCGTGCGAGGATTGTTGGCGGCCTCGTGGATGCGATCGAGCGGCCAGCGCTCGATGCGCTCGGCAGGCCACGACGGTAGGTGATTCATGCGGCGCTCGCGGTTTCAGGGGCGGCTGTGGCCGCTTCGCCCACGACGATGCCGGCGATGCGCAGCAACGTATCGATCCGCGCAAAGGCTACGTCGAATTCGCCTTCGCGATGGCGCGAGCCGAGTAGGGCGGTTTCGAGGATCGCGACGTGATCTGCGACAGTCTGCCGGTGAACGCCGCAGCGCTGCGCGACGCTGACCGCCGTTTCGTGCGTGTGCGTCAGCAGATTGGCGATGAGCGCGCCGCGTAGTCGCGGGTTCGGCGTGTGACCGGGCAGCAGCGGCCGCGTGTGCGCGACGAGGGTGGTCAGGGCGTCCTGCCATTCGGGATTGGGGAAATGCCCTGAGCAGCATGGCGCGCGGCACGCGCACGAGATGTCGCGCGGGGCGTAAGCGACGACGAGCAGCGCTCGCGGGATACGCGGCAAGCGATCGAGTTGGCGGCGAATGCGCCCGGCCTGTGCTGTGGCGTCCTGGCCGATCAACGTGTCGGCCGACGCGACGCCCTGATGCAGCACGCCGAGCGATGACGGGCCGCCGCGCTCAACCGCATGGCGCAAAGCGTCGCGTAACGCGGCGGCGGTGCCGGTGTAGCGATCGCGCATGATGGAGAAATACGGGGCGGAAAACAAAAAAGCCCGCGCAAGCGGGCTTCGAATCGGGTCAAGGCACTATACCGAACCATCCGATATAACGGCCATAATAGGCAGAATTTGTCGATTGTCAATTAAACCGAAAGAATGAGAGGTGGCGGGGGCAAGCCGTGCGGGGTTTGGCCCCGGAAAATTTCGCCGCGAGGTTGGTTTAAATTGGCGTGTGGTATCCTCAAGGCGCCACCAAAACAGCGGTGGCCTGAGCTTGGCAGCTCAGAAACTGACGGACCCGCGAGCCTGCTTTTCAGCGCAGGCGAGCGGCTATCTCTGCACGTCTATTCGTTTTCAATGGGCGGGCCGTGATAGGGAGACCTTTCGAGGTCTGCCGGTTCTGTTCGTCAATTCCGGTCTGCCAACCCTGTTACTGTGCCCGCCCCCCTTTATTGGGTAGACGGGCCTTCCTACTCGACAGGAAAATGGCCCGTCCCGCACGCCAAAAGCATCGCACCCGTCGCGAACTGTTGCCGCTTCCCGAGGCAAACGTTCGCGCGTTGTCGCTTGAGCATCATGCGGCACTTGCGGCCCTGTGCCGGGATGGCGCTCACGCCATGCAGGTTTGGGTATTGCTGCGCACGATCTGCCTTTCATATTTGATGGATGGCGGTACCCGTGCCCGGCTCGATCCAGCGCCATTCCGCGCTGCCGCGACGATACTCGAGGCGTGTATAACACGCGGAAAATCGGAGGGCGTCTGGCGGCTTGATGCCGGCGCGACACTTCCGATCGCTACGCTGCTGATTCGCCATGATGCTCAGCTCACCCATTGCCGTGCACATGTCTACGCTCACGCGTGGGAGCAGATGATGGCGGCCGCGCGTATTAAAACGTCCCCTCTGGCGGACGGTTACCTTTTCCCAATCGACGGCGTGCCGTTACTGCGCCTCAATTTGCTTGCGCTAAGCAATTAGGATAACGATGAGAAAAAGCGACAACATGATCGAACTCGGTACACGCATGGCTGACTTGGTGCACGAGGTCGCGATGCTCGAAAGTCTGATGGAGCACGCGTTGGAAACCTCACGACATAGCGTGACCTTCTTTGCTCGACTCGCGGCGATCGCGCGTTATGCAACGACATCAGATCATTCGAAAAACGATCTCGACGTGATGCTGGCGTCGATTCGCGACTTAGCCGAGCAATATGAGCGCGATACACGGGAACATCATGAAGCCCTGCGTTCGGCCTATGCGATACACCAACACCAAAGTCACGAGTCGTCGTCATCGACGCTTCGGCATTGACACGGGGACGGCCGGGGGCGGGACAGTAAGAAAAATGTAATCTACTGCTAACAATGGTTGAAGGTCGCGAGAAAATGGGCCTGCTAGCATCTGACCCTGACCAAAATGCAGTAGCTGTGCCATCGATTTTTCGATTGCCAGACGCACGCTTCGATGGAAGTGGAGACCATGCATTACAAATCAAATAATCGGGCGCTGTTGGCTCGCGCTGGACAACAGGCGCTGACTCGTGAAACGGCCGTAGCGGCGCATCGCTTTGCAGTGCAAATGGATGCGCAACGAGATCGGCCGCTGTGGATGCGTGTCACTGCGCTCGTGATGACCGTGGTGATGTACTTCGGCCCCGCTGTGCTGCTGGCCGATCAGACCGCGCATGCTGCGCCGATTGTCGATCCGCGTGCGCCGATCCAGTCTCAGCCGACTATCACGCAGACGAGCGCGGGCGTAAGCGCTGTCAATATCACTGCGCCTAATTCCAATGGAATTAGCCTAAATCAATACCAATCGTTTGGAATTGATCCGACGGGTTTGGTGCTGAACAACAGCACTCAAGCGGGCGTCCCCCTGTTGGGCGGCTCGCTCGGTGCGAACCCGAATCTGGGCGGTCGTTCAGCGTCGCTGATTATCAATCAGGTGACGTCGAACGTCGCGGCGACATTGAACGGGCCGCTCGAAATTATGGGGCCAGCCGCGCCCGTCGTGATCGCAGCCCCGGGCGGAATCAGCGTCTCGGGAATGGCGCTCACGAATATTCCGAATCTGACGCTTACCACGGGCGTTCCGCAGTTTATTTCGGGGGTCGGGGGAACGCCCACCGATTTTGCGCATGCCGGCGCCGTCGCGTACAACGTTTCGTCCGGCAATATTTCAGTGAATGGCCCGGGAACGGGGATAGACGGTACCGTTTCAAATATTGACTTGATCGGCCAAACGGTGACGCTGGCCGCGCCTGTTCGTGGCGATCAAAAAGTCAACGTCATCACCGGCAATCAACTGGTTAGCCCGACGGCATCGAGCAACACGGGCATGACGTACGGCACAGCGGGGAACGGCTTGCCGAACTCCGTTACGGGCATTCCGACCACGAGCGGGCTGGCGATCGACGCGAGCCAATTGGGTTCGATCACGTCGGGGCAGGTCTACATCATGGCCACCTCGGCCGGGATGGGCGTCAAGATGGCCGGGCCGATTGTGGGGACGGCCGGCAATGTCTCCGTCAATTCGAGCGGCGACGTGATCGTCGGCCAGACCTTCGCGAACCAAAACGTCAACCTCGTCAGTGCGGGCAGCACGACGATGACGGATACGGGACTCGCGAACCAGAATTACAGTGTTTCGGCCAATGGCGACATTAACGCCACTGCGCCCGTGTCGGCCGGGCAGAACGTGTCGATGACCGCTGGCAATGATCTCAATGCGGCGTCGGTGGCAGCAAACGGTAGCGCGAATCTCACGGCCGGCCAGTCGATGACGATTGGTTCGCTGTCCGCGCACGATGTGGCGTTGCAGACGACGAACGGCGATCTGACGGTGGGCGGCTTGAGCGCGCCGGGAACGATTTCGGCGCAGGCCGGGCGCGATCTGACCGTGAACGGCGCGGTGCAAGGCGGCGCGTCCGTGGCGCTGACGGGCGCGCGAAACGCGACGGTCAATGGTGCAGTCACGTCGGTGGGTAATGCGAGCCTGGCCGCGACCACGGGGACTGCAACGGTCAACGGCAACCTGCAATCGAACGGCGCGGCGACCGTGCTGGCGGGACAGAACGCCACCATCGGCGGCACGACTCAGGCACAAGGTCCGGTATCGATCACCGCACAGGCTGGCTCGATCACGGGCCAAGGCAGCGTCATGTCTTCGCAGGGCGCGATCAACCTGAATGCGGGTCAGACGATCGCGCTGAACGGTGCCGTGCAGAGCGGCAGCACGGTCAATGCGACAGCAGGTACGAACGCAAGTTTGGGTGGCACGGTTTCCGCGCCGGGCGCGGTGACGATTCAGGCGGGGCAGGACACGACGCTTGGCGGGAACGTCACGAGCGGCGGGAACCTGAGCGTGACATCGGGCGGCAACACCAGCGTGCAGGGAACGGCTGCGTCGATCGGTGACATGACGCTGGCGTCGAACGGCGGAGCGCTGAACACCACCGGCAATGTTGTGTCGCTCGGCGCATTGAACGCTCGTGGCAAGCAGGGCGTGAGTTTGGGTGGCACGGTCTACAGTGGTGGCAACGTATCGATCGGATCGAGTGCGGGGAGTGTCGCAATCGCGGGGGCGGTGTCGACGCCGGGCA
This sequence comes from Burkholderia sp. BCC0405, assembly GCF_902833075.1. NCBI lineage: Bacteria > Pseudomonadati > Pseudomonadota > Betaproteobacteria > Burkholderiales > Burkholderiaceae > Burkholderia > Burkholderia sp. BCC0405. Next base: position 127,134 of record NZ_CADFEO010000001.1, on the reverse strand, counting down.
CGGTCAATATCAACGCGGGGCAGGACGCAACCATCGCCGGTACGGTGCAGACCGGCCAGAGCACGACGATCTCGGCGAGTCGCGATGCGACCTTGAACGGTGGCCTGTCGGTGAACGGCACCGGCAATGCAAGCGTGACGGCCGGACGCGACATCAACGGTGCGGGTGCGGTCAATGTCGCGAACGACACGACGCTGAGTGCGGGCAACAATATCGGCATCAGCGGCGCGATCCAGACCGGCAACAACCTGTCGGCGACGGCGGCGAACAACCTGAACGTAGGCGCGACAACGGCGGTCGGCAATAGCACGCTGACCGCGACGCATGGTAGTGCGACGCTCGGGGGTGACGCTTTGTCGGGCGGGGCGACGACGATCGCGGCCGGTACGGACGTTGCGACGCAGGGCAGCGTGACGAGTCTCGGCGATCTGAGCATCAACGCGAAAGGTGGCAGCGTCACGGCCTCGGGGCCGGTATCGACTGCTGGCAATGCGACGATGAACGCGGGCCAAAATCTGGCCTTGAACGGCCAGACGACGGCGAGCCAGAACGCGACCCTGACGGCGACGAACATCACCACGCAAGGGCTGGCAGTCGGTGGCAACCTGAGCGCAGCCGCGTCGAACACGTTGGACACATCGGCGGCCCAGCTCAACCAGACTTTCAGCGCGAGCGCCCCGGCTCTGTCGGTGAACGGCAACGCGACTTTGAGCGGGGCGAACGTCACGACCGCGAATGCAGTCGTGGGCGGCACGACGCAGATCACCGGGACGCAGAGCGTCACGACGGGCGGTACTGCCGCGTTCAAGGGCGATGCGACGATCGTAGGCGGCACGGTTGATAACGTCGGCACGCAGATGGCGGCTGGCAACTTGAACGTGTCCGGCTCGACGGTCACGAACGCAGGTAGCCTGTCGTCGTTGCAAACGGCGACCATCGACGCCGCGAATTTGAGCAACAGCGGCTCGATCTACGCGCCGACCGCGAATGTCAACATCGGGAATGCGACGACCAATTCGGGTTGGTTGACCGCGACCCATGCACTGAATTTGACGACGGGGAGCTTGAGCAACGACGGGACGATTTTTTCGGGCGACGTCAGTAACCCGAACGCGACAACGGGCAACACCACCGTGACGGTCACGGGCGGCAATGGCTCGTTCGACAATAGTTCAGGAAAAATTCTCGCGCAAAACATCGCGACGCTGGCCCTGCCGAATCAGACGCTTGATCTGTCGGCGTCGACCTTCGGAACCGTCAACGGCGGCTATGGCCTGAACCTGTCGGCGCTGTCGGTGAACAACTCCGGGACGTGGACGTTGCCTGGAACCGCCGTCACGGTTTCGGCGGCCAACGGCATCAACAACGCCGGCACGATCAACCAGGGCACGGGCTCGCTGAGCCTGAACGGTGCGGTCAGCAACTCGGGAACCGTCAACGGCAACGACCTGACGATCAATGGTTCGCTGGCAAACCAGGCAGGCAGTACGGTTTCGGCCAACGATGCGCTGACGCTGAACGGATCGGGAACGAATGCAGGCACGGTACAAGCCGCGAATACGCTGACGATCTCGGGCACGAGCTATGACAATTCAGGCGGGGTGACGCGGGCTGGAAACAGCAACAGCCCGACCGGCAGCGGTAACGCGACGATCGCGTTGTCGGGCGATCTCGGAAATGCGGCCGGTAGCCTGACCGCCACAAACAACCTGTCGATCACCGCGAACAACGTGAACAACTCGGCGGCGGCCAATGTTGCGACGACGACGAGCACGTCGACCGTCATTAATTCGCCGCTGCTGATGTCGACCGTGATCGGTACGGAGACGTTCTATTACATTGATTCCGGCGCGGACGGGACACTCGGTTGGTACGCTTACGAGCTAACGTCGACATTGGGCGGATTGCTGTCGCCCGCCGGCAATTCTACGTTCGTGCCGGACCCGCACCCGTCGTTCTACGACCTGATGCAACATGCATTGGCCGGGGTTCCGATTCCGACGGTCAATCTCGCGACGTATTATGGCCCAGCGCCGAATGCCAACCATATCGCGTCCGGGCCGAATGCATATCAACCGGTCGCGACCTCGGGGACGGTGACGTTCGTGCGCCTCCCGTACGCCGTTAATAGTGGTGGCGGTAGTGGGCCGGCCTATACGTGGGTCGTGCAGGACGGTACTGTCCCGACGGGCAACACGGACGGCCCGTATCTGACGCAGACGTTCACCATTCCGACCGTCACTGAGACCCGTACGAGTGTATCGGGGAGCAATACGCCGTCGGTGATTGCAGCAGGCAATGACCTGAGCCTGACCGCGAATACGCTGAACAATCAGGGAGGGACGCTCAGCGCCGGTCACGATGCCAATGTCAATGTGCAGACGCTGAATAACGGCGGCGTCAGCTATACGTCGAGCATCATTGATACGGTCGACAGCGCATCGTTGCAGACGTTCATGAGCGGCGTAGCCGCGCTGTCGCCTCCCGCTACCACGCTGAGCGGGATATTTCTTCAGCAACCGGTTTCGGTGCGCGGCAGCGGCAATATGTTTGGGACGTATTGCGACAGCTCGGGTTGTGACGTCGGTTCACCGAATCCGCCCGCGAAGTTTAACTTCCTCGCACCGAGTGCCGTAACGGTGCAATCGGTGTCATCGAGCACGACGCTTCAAACGCCGGTCGGGCTGGTGCTGGCGGGCCATGACCTGAATCTGTCGGGTGGCGATCTCGTCAACGCAGGCTCGTTGACGGCTGGTAACAACGTCAACGTCAGTGCGTCGAGTTTTACGAATCAGGGCGTCAACAACGGCTCGAAGACCGTCACGGCTGGATGTGCGTCGGGCTTCTCTGGATGCGGCACGACTACGACGACGAACCCGAACTCGGAGACGTATAGCTACGAGCAGACCAACAGCAACGTCACAGCGGGCAACAACATCGTCATCGCGGCGAATCAGGTTTCGAACACCTACGGCAATCTGGTTGCGAGGAACGACGTTGTGATCGGCGGGGCCGGCACGAGCGCGACCAACGCGACGCAGGCGGCGAGTGTCACGAATACGTCGGGCGCAATCGAGGCAGGTAACGATGTCAACATCAACGCTGCGACGCTCACCAACACGATCGCGGCACCGGCTCAGATCCACCAGAATTACGGGACGGCAACGCCGTTCACGGGTTGCACGAGCAACTGCGAAGCGTATGTCGATGTGAAATCGGCCGATCCGGGTACGATCACGGCGAACCACAACGTCAATCTGACGGCGGGTACCTTCAGCAACACCGGGAGCCTGGTGACGGCGGTGAACACCGTCACCATCAATGCGACGAACGCGGCCAGCTCGAATAACCAGTATCTCAGTGCTTACTGGGCCAGCAATCTGAATCACGACGGCTCATCGTACCCGGCGTGGGGGTGCGCGAATAATCCGGCACTCTGCCAGCAGTTGTACGGAAGCGCCTACAGCGGCGGCACCGCACAAGACCCGGCAGGTCTGCCGTCGTCCGTCGGGTTGTCGGATTTTGTGCCGGCGACGATTCAGGCCGGCAGTACGCTGGTTGTCAACTCGCCGACCCTGACGACTACGGGGAACGTGATTGGACCGACCATCGCGTTGACGGGGGCCACGCTGGTCAACGGCATCACGAATCCGAACGTCTATACGCCGCCACCGGCCGTGTCGGGGCAGGTGATTTCGCTCGGGCCGCTGACCACGCCTTCGAATGCCGCCACGATCGTGGACAGCGCAGGGTTCGTGACCAACGCCACTGGACAACGCACGTCGGTGACGGGCGCTGCCGGACTGCCGTCGAATTCGCCGGTCGGGGTGCAGACGGTCGGCAAGCCGACGATGCCGGCGATCAGTCTGGTAAGTGCGCCGCAGACCACGACCGTCAAGACGATCTCTGGTCAGTCGGTGCCGGTCAGCTACCTGACCAGCAATCCGGCGGCGCAGATCACACAACCGCTGTCGTCCGCGGCCCTGATTGCTGCGTTGCCGTCGAACCTGCAACCGGGCAGTGTCCCGTTTTACTACGACCCGTACACGGAAAATCAGCAGATCGAACAGGCCGCGTTGCAGGCGACCGGCAAGAGCAGCTTCTACAGCACACCGAGCGCGACGGATAGCACGAGCCAGGCATCGATCAATAATCTGGACAAGGCGGCGCTGTACGGTGCAGCGCTTGCGTATGCAGAGAAAAACAACGTCGCGCTGGGCACGCAACTAAGCCAGGCGCAACTCGCGCAGGTTAACGCACCGATGCTCTGGTATGTCGAGCAGACGGTGCCTGAGCCGGGGTGTAGCTCGACGGGTAATGGTTCTTGCCCGACCGTGCAAGCACTGATGCCTGAAGTGCTACTGCCGCAGAACTACGCCGTGGTCAGTGCGGATGGCGAGATCGCGGGTAAGGATGTCACGCTTAATTTTGCGAACAGCATTCTTAATACGGGTACGGTTTCAGCCGAAACCTTGCATATCAACACCAGTAGCCTGACGAGCGAGCAGCGTTCAACGAACGTCGGAACCATCTATACCAATCTTGGTGATGGGGTAGGTGTTACCACCGGCACAGTCGTACAGCAGGGTGGATTCATATCCGCTGCGAATTACGACATGAACGTGCAGGCGCTCAACCAGGTGGGCGGCGCGCTGCAAAAGCTTAATGCGGACGGCAGCGTCGATACGGCCGGTACGCAGGCCATGCTGGCGAGCCTGAAGAACCAACTCGGCAGCAACTTTACCCAATCCACCGTTAGCAACAATTTGCACACCGACTTCATCGCCGATAGCGGTGGGATTGGTGCGCAAATCATGGGGGCGATCGCGGCAGTGTTTGCTGCCGTCATTATGCAGCCCGAGCTTTCGGCAGGAATCATGTCGATGACCGGCGCAGCGGATGCGGCGGCTGAAGGGGCCTTTGCAGCTGCAGCGGCCGGGGCTGAAGGTACCGCGATCACAACAGCAGCGACCGTAGCGGGAGGTACGTTCGCCGTCGGGGGAGTTGCCAATACGATGATCTCGGTCGGCTTGACGAGCTTCATGTCGAGCATCGTGGGACAGGGCGTCGGAACCGGACAGATCGATTTCGGTAGCGCGTTGCAGAACGGCTTGATCGGTGCAGTGACAGCGGGACTGACGAACGGCATCACCTTCGACGCAAGTGGGCCGAACTGGTCGTGGACCGCATCTCCGAACAGTCTTGCATCGTTGGCCGGCGTCCAGAACGTTGGTAACACGCTGGTGCCGCAGGCGGGTGCTTCCGCTGCTGGAACATTGCCGGAGCAAGCGCTGGCTATCGCGGGTGAGGCGGCTATCCAAGCCACTGTCCAGACTGGCATCGGTGGTGGAAGTTTCCTGACGAATCTGCGTAACAGTGCGGTGAACGATGTTGCTGCCGTAGGTGCCTATGCAATTGGCAACGCGTTTAATGACACGGCAGGATTCTGGACGACCAGTAATCCGCTCTATGCTGTCGAGCACGCAGTTCTAGGGTGTGGAGCCTCTGCTGCAAGCGGAGCCGGATGCGCAAGCGGTGCGATTGGCGGGGCCACGAGTGCGGTGCTGTCGCCGTGGGTCATTGGCCAGATTGATCCGAGTGGTGCGCCCCTTGATCCGGGGCAGCAGGCGGCATTGGCAGCGTTGGCGATGCTTGCTGGCGGTGGTCTTGCTGGACTGGCGGGTCAGAACGCGCTGGCCGGTGCGACGGCGGCGCAAAATGAAGCGCTGAACAATAGCGGTGCGTCGGCACACATCAAACCGTCATCTTCCTTCGACACGAACGGTGGCGAGCCGGGAATGCATGTCGATGCCGGAAAGGAAACGGTCAGCATACTTCCGCAGGGTGGCGGGGCAATCGATGAAGAGCAAGCCGGTGAAACAATCGTTGCTGGAAAGGGTACGCCTCCTGCTGGAAACCCTGGCAGTAAGGTCGGAGCGCTTCCCCCCGGTTATACGATGAATTCGACTGGTACAGTTACGGGACCGGGCGGCGGTCAGCTATCTATCGTTGGTACGGGCGCGAATGGAACCCCCATTTTTCAGCGTCTTGATAGTAACGGTTCGCCCACGGGTACCTTCATTGGCTTGAACTCAGCGGGTAATCAGGTATCTGTGCCGTCACCGTTCGCTAATGGGAATTCCTATTCGAGTGGTCCGACTACTCTTTATGGGCTTTACGATGCAGAAAATAATTTACTGAAATGGGGTATTAGCAATACTCCGGGAACGCGATACACTGAAGCGCAGATTGGCGGCGGAAATCTTGCATCAGTTAGCCGATTTGATTTGCGTGAATTGGCAGCGAGGGTTGAGCGATACCTCACTGAAACTCAACCGGGACCGCTGAATATGGAGCCTTGGGCTGGAAAGGCAAATCCTGCTCATCCGAACTATGATCCGAATTATGTTCCGAAGGGTGTGCCTCCAAAATGAATGAAGACTATCTTTTAAAGATTTTTGGTGTCCGTGGTGGAATTGGTGAAAAGGCAGATAGGTATACCAATAAAAAATTGGATATCTCTGATCCAACCGTGGCTTTTAATTCTGGGTTGCTAAATGTGTTTAGCTATGGTGGTTTGCGCCTGACACCTTACGTTAAAACATTGAAACATTTCTTTATTGTTTTGAAAATGAGTGGTGACGTTTTTGATTATGCAGTGATGCATAATGCCACGGGTCCGTATGACTTGAGAAAGGAACGAGGTAAACCAGTTCTCTCGATCGATCTGGTTGTACCCAGGGCAATAGTGGAGGTGAGAAAATTTGAAGAGTACCGGGATTGGGTTGTCGGTGCATTAAGAGAATGTTTCGAAGTATTAATTGCAAGTGCGAAGAAGCGAGGTGAGCTTCTCGACGAAGCTGGGTTGCGCGCCGAGATTGCGATTGGCTTGGCAAAGCTTTCCAGTACGCCAGAGGGAGATGTGCTTTGGTCGCCAGAGGGACGTGGCACATGGAGAAAGCCGGAAGCACATCGCACCGAAAAGATGGATGAGTAACGACCGATGAATGGGGGCAGTGATGAATTCAAAATCTGTCTTATTTTTGTCGCTATTCAGTAGCGCCTGCACGGGTCTATCTGCATACGTCAATCTCGCTGACATGGGGCCCTCCGTTGCATTGGCGCAGCCGAGATGGATGATTGAGCTTCATATTGGTGCGGCGGCGGTAGGTTCGTTGCTATTTGCGTGGTTTGTGCTGGGGACTCCGGCAGCACTCAAAGGCCCCGTATCAGAGTCCAGTTACGCGATTGGAATGGTTCCACGCATCGGTGCAGTTCGATTTTTTATACCCGCTAATGGTGCATTTTTTTCGGCGTTTAGGATTGTTCAACTCCTCGGTGTGATTGTTTGCTTGATGATTCAATTCGTCTCAGTCGCACCGCTGGATGCCACGAACGGTCCTCAACCTAATGAAAGTCGACCAGGAAAGCTGCTGCGAGGAAAGCTTACGGCATAATAGTTGTTTTCACTTCGTGTCGACAAAATAGCGGTCCTAAATTTTTGATTGTATTTAGTATTTGGTGATTTACAAAAATCTATATATGGCCGTGATCATTGGGTTGGAGAAATGCAGCTAAAAAGGCTCCTTCAATATTTGATGTTTTCTTGGGCGAGTTTTGCGGGGCAAGCCTACGCGGCTGGTATCGTCGCTGACGGGAGCACGGCAACGTCCGTGTCGGTTGGTACGGGCGGACACCAGACTATCGGCATTGCTCCTGCTATTGGCGGCGTCTCGAACAACACCTATTCGTCGTTCAACGTGTCGAAGGCTGGTGCTGATCTGAACAACATCGGCATCAACGCGCGCACGATCGTCAATCAGGTCACGAGCACGAACCCATCGTTGATTCAGGGGAACATCAACGTGCTTGGCTCGCGCGCGAATGTGATCCTCGCAAATCCGAACGGCATCACGATCGACGGCGGAAGCTTTCAGAATACAGGTCACGTGGTGCTGTCGACGGGGCAGGTGAGTTTCACCGACGTGACGATCGCACCAAGCGTCATTCAGCGAAACGTCGTACTGAACACGGATCGCGGCGCAATCACGATCGGCGCAGGTGGTCTGACGGGCAACCTGCTCGGCCTCGATCTGGTCGCGAAGCAGCTTGCAGTTAATGGGCCTGTATCCAGTAGCTACGTGAACCCAATCGGCGTGCCGAGCTTTATTCGCGGCACGATCGGCAGCAGCACGACGACGTGGAATGGTGCATTGTCGGCGGGCGATAACGGCCACGACTGGCGCATCGGCATGTCGTCGCCGGGAGCAACCAGCAAGGCACTCGCCGTTGATATTACGGCAGCGGGTGGCCTCACGGCTGGACGCGTTGAACTGGTTGTCACGGATCAGGGCGCGGGCGTGCATAGCGTGGGTTCGCTTTACGCGAGTGCGGGCGACGCCGTGATCACCTCGAACGGCGACGTTGTGATCGGCCGGGCACCTTCATCGAATTTCGCGATCCAGGCAGCAAACGACGTATCGATCACGACGAGCGGCGCAGTTTCGCTGCAAGGCGCACGGGTGAGCGCCGGCAACAATGCGACGGTACAGGCCGGATCGATTGCGCTGTCGGACGATGCGACGGGGGCGGCGGCGCTCAGTGCGGGTAATGCAGTAAGCCTGACAAGCGGCGGCGCGATCACGAACACCGGTAGTCTCATTCAGGCAGGCACGGTGACGAACGGCCAGCCATCCGGTGGTGATCTGACGCTGACGGCGGCGGGCGACATTTTCAACGGTTCGAGCGCGAGCAATCAGGGCATTCTGTACGCGGCCAATGGCAAGGCATCATTGACCGCAGGCGGCAACATCGTCAACGACAATGCGCGCATCGTATCGAACAACGGTATGAGTCTGAGCGCGACCGGCGATGTGTTGAACGTGATCGACCATACGGGCGGTACGAATGGCGGCCAACCGACTGCCTACTCGGATACAGGCGGCAGTTTCCTGTTCTTCACGCATTCAACCAGCGGCGTGAACGTCGACTACGGTACTGTCGCCCGTCCCGATCAGCTTTCGTTGATCGAGGCTGGTGTCGGGCCGGTGACGATCAACGGGCGCAACGTCACGAATTCCGGCGGAATTATCAAGGCCGATGAGGGCGATGTGTCGATCACGGCGCAAAACGCATTCACGAACGCGGCCGTTTTCTCGGGGCAGGCGAGCTATTCACGAAGCTGCTGGATTTTCTGTCACGCCGATGCATCGAGCAACGTGACACCCTACGGCGGCACGATTCAGGCAGGCACGATTCACCCGTCGAGCATCAATAACGTCACGATCAAGGCCGGCACCGTTGCGCGCAACATCGGCGGCAACGTCTATGCAACCGGAGACATCAAGGTCGATGCGCCGATCACCTACGCGCAAGGCGTGACGGGCTATTCAGCCATCAATCAGCATCACGGCTTCAAGGCGTTCTTTGGCAGCACGTGGGCCGAGTTGATCGCGATGGACGTCGGTGGCGGCTTCTCTGCGGACGGGCAGGTGCGGTTGACGGGCGATGGCGTGATCGACGGCGGTTCATTCAGTGGTGGTAAGGGCGTCACGGCCGCAGGTGGCATCACGACCGTGCGCGCACCGTCGCGCACGCCGGTATCGATCGATCAGCATTTAGGCCTTACGACGTGGTGGTGGCGATGAACGTGAAGCAAACAACCGCATGGATGGCGGTGGCCGCTCTTGCGTGCGCATGTCTTATCGTGATCGTTGGCGCTGTGATGATGGTGACACAAGCATCCTGCTTCCCCGTTGAGGCAGGGCAAAGCCGATGAAGCGAATGAGATTGCGGCCGTGCTACCTCGCGGTAGCGATGATCGTCTCGACTACGGAGGTCGATGCGCAAGTTCCGCCGGTCCAGGACCCTGCGCAAACCATCATTGACCAGCAGCGACGGCAGGCGCAAGAACGCCAGCTCGAACAGCCGCCTGCCTCGGTGACGGTACAGCAAGCGGCCGAAGCAACGCTCGACATTCCGGCCGGTACGCCGGTCGACTCGATCGTTGAAAGCGGCCCGACGTTTCGAATCAGCCGCATCGAACTGCAAGCCGTCGATAGCAAGTCGCTCGTGCTACCGAGCGGGGTTTCTCGGGACAAACTTGATGCGATTGTGAACGTGTTCGCGAATCACGAACTCGGCACCCATCGCATCAATGTACTGCTCAAACGCCTGACCGATGCCTTTGTCGAGGCGGGGTATGTGACGACTCGCGCGTTGCTTGGCCCGCAAAACCTTGCGTCGGGTACGCTCAAGATCACGATTCAGGTGGGGCGTATCGAGGGCTTCACCGTCAACGGCCAGCCGATACACCGGCTCAAACCCGGCGAAGCATCGGCGGGCGGCGGCTGGTTGACCGATGCGGGCTACGCGAACGCATTCCCCGCCTCACCCGGCGATCCACTACGGCTGTCCGATATCGATCAAGGCGTCGCGCAAATCAACCGCCTGCGTCGCAATCAGGCGGCCGTGCAGATTCTGCCTGGACAGGACGTAGGGGATTCGGTTGTCGCCATCAACAACAAGTCCGGCGACCGGTTGAACTTCAATCTTGGTATCGACAACTACGGGAGCGCGGCAACAGGCGTTACCCGCTATCGGGCCGGCGTCGAAGCGGATAACCTGCTCGGATTGCAAGAGTCGTTGAATTTCACGTTTCTCGATAGCCAGGATAGCAACGCGCTGGTCGGATCGTTCGCGATTCCGTTCGGGCGCAATACGTTCAGCTATACGATCGCGGATTCCGAATATCAACAGTTGATTGGTACTACCGCACTACTGTACGGCCGCACGCTGTCGCACATTTTCGGGTGGAACTATCTGGTCAGCCGCAGCGCGAGCGATATCGTGAGCACTGACACGACACTATCGTGGCGACGTACCGATCGAGTGATTAACGGCGTCGATCTTGATCCGCAGCGCGTGGCTGTGTTACGCGTTGGCGGGAACTGGCTGCACAAGTTCGTGATGAACGACGCGCAGGGCAATTTCACCCTCAACGGTGGGGTGTCGCAGGGGCTGCCGTGGTTCGGTGCGGATCATGATCCGCACGGCATCACGCGCGACGAAGCGCATAGCCAATTCACGAAGCTCGATGCGACGGCGACGGTCACGTTACCCCTGCCAAAGTTGAAGGGGGCGACGCTCGTATATCGGGGCGCGCTCGGCGGGCAGTACACGAACATGGCGTTGTTCGGGTCGGAACAGCTCTATCTCGGCGGCATGGACACGATTCGAGGATTCCGGTCGGGAGAGATTGCCGGCGACCGTGGGTTCTACGCGCGCAATGAACTCGCATGGGTGGATGTGCCGACGTGGAAGGGCGGCCGAATCGAACCTTACGTGTTCCTCGACGCAGGCAAGACGAGTTTGGTCGGCACGGCGGGTTTTCCGACTTTGGCGGGAGTCGGCGCAGGATTGCGCGCACAATGGCAATGGCACACGCAATCGCTGTCGGGTGAGTTGCTGATCGGTCGCGCAGTGACGCAGCCCGCCGCGCTCGGCAACAGGGCGACGCTGGTGCTCGGGACATTGAATTGGTATTACTGAATGTGACTTTGGTCGTGTCCGGCCCCCCCCCCCGTAGCCGGGCACTTTTGCGCCGCGGCTTCGGTCGCGGCGCCTTTTCTATTTCAAAGAGAATTTTCACGATGCAGACGACTTTCAATCGCATTCTGATTGCTACGGCACTGACGTGGCAACTTGTGCTGCCGGCACACGCGCAATCCTCGTCGCTGTCTACGGGCGAGGTCGCGACGGTCAACGGCACGCCGATCACGAAGGCGGAGGTCGATGCCGTCTTGCAGGCATCGCGCCAGCCGGATACGCCGCAGCTTCGCCAAGCGATCAAGAACCAGTTGATCGCACAGGTATTGATTCGGCAGGCGGCTGAGAAGGCCGGCTACAACAACAAGCCGGAAGTGCTGACGGCGATGCAGGTTGCAGAGACGCAACTGTTTCTGCGCGACAACGTGAAGCCGGAGCCGGTGACGGATGCGCAGGTGAAGGCCCGTTACGACGAGATCGTCGCGTCGCTTGGCAAGGAGGAGGTCAAGCCACGCATCATCGTAACGAAGGACGCGGCGACTGCCGTGACGGTGCTGTCCGGCCTCAAGTCGGGCCAGTCGTTTGACGCACTCGCGCGTCGGTACAGTCAGCTATCGTCAGCTGCGTCCGGTGGCGAATTGCCGTGGGTGAGCTTCCAGACGCCTGTAACGGAAGGCAAGACACAGGGGCTGCCGCTCGCTGTCGCGCAGGCGATGACGCAATTGCCTGCCGGTGGTGTGACGCCGCAGCCTATCGCGCTCAATAATGATGTGAACGGCCCGCGTGCGATTGTGAAGGTTGACGCGAAACGGCCAACGCAGGTACCGACCTTCGATGCCGTGAAGGGGACGATCCGGCAGCAGTTACAGGCACTGGCAATCGAGAAGGCGTCGGCGAGTTTTGTTCGCGGACTGATGAGCAGCGCGTCGATCAAGCAATAAGCCATGCCGTACATGATGGATCAAAGCCGCGCCCGACGCACTGTAGGCGGCGAATCGCGCGGCCTATTATGTTGAGCCGCAAGACTGTTTCAATCGACGCAAAATTGCGTCGGTTGAATTTGAGACCCTGATGCAGCGTCCACGCGCTACGCATGATCGGTATCGGTGCCCTCATGTGGATCTGGCGGTGCGCACGCGACGAGCGCGCTACGTGCGAGGCGCGCAATCTCGGGCAGTGTCTGCGCGCCGCCCGGCGCCTCGGCCATGTCTGCAATGAGGGCGAGCGCTTCACGCAAACGCGATACGTCATGCAGGCCGTGCGCACGAAGACCATCGGCGTATGTCAACCGCAGGTCACGGCGCTTCGCATTCATGGCATGCCTCCGTTCAATTCGATCCGATTACGAGGCGGCCCCGCCCGATTTACGGGGCGACTTCGCGCGTTTGCGCGAAGCGGGCGGCGTGTCCGTGCATGGGGCACTGCGCACCGTCGGCACGCACTTCTGATGGATTACGTGCTCGATCTGTTGCAACAGGTTGCTTTCGTCGTTGCTGAACGCGTCGCGAGTCTGGAGCACCGATAGCAACAGGCGGGCATATTGGCCCAACAGTGAGGGATTCAGCATGTTCACCTCGCGCAGTTCGGCGCGCAGCGCGTCGGCCTTCGCACCTTTGATCGGGCGGGTGTAGGGTGCGACCTTCGCTTGCGACTTCGAAGCGCTTTTGCTATTGACGGCCTTCACAGCCTGCGGCAATCCGATTTCTCCCCGCGCAACGCGCTGCGCGAGTTCGGGGTCGGCCTTCGCTACCTTGTCGGCTTTCAACTGCGTTCTCCGGCTAACGCCTGCGGCGGCGGCGCGATCATCGACGGTGGCAAAGTGCACCGATTCACTTTGCCTCGGCTTGCCATGCTGATTGCCGTGATTTCCGCCGCGTCCGTGCGCCTGAGCCCAATCCTGAGCGGCCGCGACAATCATGGCCTGCTGCCCCGGCGTCAGGTGGCGGCGATGCAGGTTGCACGACAGTACGAACGGCAGCGGATCATCGCCGTCGAAGGTCTTGTAGACCGGTTCGACGCTCGCGTCGATGCACGCACGATAGCGATTTGCGCCGTCGAGAATCTGATTCTCGTAGAGCACGATCGGCACGCGCAGGCCGTGAGCGGCGATGTCCTGCTTCAACGCGTCGAACTCGGCCTGCGGCAGCGACGGGAAAAGCTGGCAGAGCGGATGTAGCGAATACGTATCCATGTTTCTCCTTGGGGTCTGTTGACCGCCCGTGCGATCATCAAGACGTTGATCGCAGAGGCGGCGAGCAAGGTTGGAAGCGTCGAACCGTCATTCGGCGCGATCACCGGTCAACGCGTGGAGGCGGCGAGAGACGGCCGACTGCATGAAGGCGTGAAACGCGTGCTGCGTGGCCGCGATCGGCAACGGCAGGCCATCCGCGAGCCATTCGACGTATTCGCGCACGGCGGGCGTCACGCGCGAGCGGCGATCGGTGAGCATCGAGTCGAGCACGGTCGCGACGTTGTGTTCGGTGCCTTCGACGGCGAGCTTGCGGATATGCCGGTAGAGCCGGCCATGCAGGTCATGCGAGAAGTCCGCAGGACGCAGCCAGGTCCAGTCGTTGTCGGCGCGGGCCATGCGGCACAGGTAGGCGTTCAGCACGATCTGTTCGCCAAAGGTGTATTCGTCCCTTTCGTCAATCAACATCGCGATTTCTCCTTTCACATCGGTGGGTGATGCCCCCTCATCGAAGGGGCGAACGGCTCAACTTCCACGAGGCGCGTGTACTTGCAAAACAGCCGTTGGCAGCCCCAGCATGTGTGTTGATATGGACCGGGGGCTACCAGCGGTTTCTAGGCGTCTCTGCTTGACCTAGAATCGGCATTCAGAACGTCGAAGGTCCTCCCGTCCGCGCGCTTCGCTGTCATCCAGAACCCGGCCTTGTTCAAGGTCATACCCTTCGCGCGCATTTCATCGGCGCTCAGGCAGCGGCGGCGCGCAGGCTTTCCGTTCGCGCCGCCAAACGGGCCGGTACGGTGTGCATCGAACGCATGAGTCGAGTTGAAAAACTCGCCGCACGTCGGGCACTGGTTGCGATCGCCGGTCAGGCGGCGTCGCGTTTGCCCTGCGCGTGCGTCAGCATCGGGGTTCGTCATCGCAGGCGTCCTCCGTCAAGGGTTCGTCGTCCTCGCCCGGTTCGCGCGAGGGCAGCAGGTTCGCCGCCTTGCCGCCGATCGCGGCGAGCCCGGCCCGCCAGCGCATCCGTTCGGCATCGGTCGCAGCAGCGATCACCGCGCGTCCGGCACGCGAGCCGATCGCGTCGAGCGCGGCGCGTACCGGCTCGATCGCGGGAATGTCGTGCGGATGGGCGGCGAGGTGATCGAGCAGCACGAACGCCCACCGCGCGGAAGGCGTGCGCCGATCGAGCGGCGCGAGCCGTGCGCGCATCCGGGTCATGCATGCGCGGCTCGTCGGCGGCGCGGGTAACGCGCCATCACGCGCCGCCGATTGCGGTGCCGCCAAGGCTTCGTCGCGCAGAAAGCGTTCGAGGCGCGTGAGCCACTGCGGGAGGATCGTCCGGCTCGCGCCGAGCAGCGACGCATCGCGACCGTCCGGCAGCAGCTCGGCATAGCCCGCGTCCAGTAGGCGCTGCTGCGCTGCGCGGTACGCGAGCGCCCAATCGGCCGAGCCGGCCGACCCGCGCACGTCGAGCGTCGCCGCGTGAACGGCCTGATGGCGGCGGATGCCATGCGTGATCGCGTCGTTCGCCTCAACGCTGGCCTCGGCATGGCAGCAGCACCACCAGCGCCCGCCGCGCCCGACCGTGCCAAGCAGCGGGCAGCCATAGGCGGCGCAGTAGCCCCAATGCGCATCGCGCTTCGACACGGCGGCGTTGCGCTCGTCGTCGTCCTCGTCGTCGGGTTTCATGGCGCGCTCAGTGCAGGTCGCGCCGGCTCTGCGCGGCCTGAATGCGTCCAATGAACGCCTGCATGCTTTCGCCGGGACGTGCTGGCGACACGCCTAGCTCGCGTGCGAGCGCATCGAGTGCCGTGCTGTCGAGCGCGGTGAGCGGCACGCCGTCATGCGCGCCGCCAGCGCGCGAGATGCGCCGCCGGGCCGGCCGCTCACGTCGGCACCAGTTGCGCCACGTCGCGAACCAGTCGCGCTTGCGGGCCTTCGCACCCGCCTCGGCGTGCCAGTAGTCGGCGAAGCTCGCGGCGATCTCGCGCACCTGCGGCGGCGTGAAGCCGCACGTCGTCGCCGCCCATGTCGCCCATTCGGCGGGCAGCGTCCAGCCGTCAGGCAGGCGCGCGCCGCGCGAATCGATTTTTTCGCGCGGCTCTACGCTTAAAGCTGGCGATAACTTTTCTTCTCCAGCAATCAGACAATCAGAGAATCCATCAATCAGAGAATCAGAGATACAAGGGCCAAGTGCGTGTCGCCTTGGTAGCAAGCCCTTGTCACCAAGGTCAGCAGCGCTTGCTACCTTGGTCGCAAGTTTCGCCATCACCTCGTCGGGGACAGGCGGAATTTCGCTGGGTGCTTCGTTGCTGTGCGGTTTCTGGTGCTTGGAAAAGTTGACGACCTGGATGTAGCCCTGCGCACCGACCGCGTAGCGCACGATGAACCCGGTTTGATGCAGCTCGTCCAGCGCGGCGTTCACATCGGCGTCGTCGTAGGGCAGTGCCTTTGCCTTGATGCGGACGGGCCGATCCTCGAGACGCCCTTCACGGTCGGCCAGCATCCACAGAAAAATCCACAGCAGCCTGTGCAGCGGTTGGAGTCGAGCCAAGTCCTCGTTCACCATGACACCGGGCTTGATGTTGCGTGCTCTTGGCATGTTCATTCCTCACTCACCGTTTATTCGCATTGCAGATGGATGGGAAAGATACGACGGTGAGAAATGAATTCAAGGAATTTAATTCAAGACAAGACCCCGAAAAATTCGACCATCTGTTAAAGAGAATTCCGAAATTCGGTTGATTTTTTGGGACGCTCAATATCCCGAATCCCTTGTCGCTATTCGCTTCCCATGACCTCGACCGGGACACGTCGCCCCGGGTGGCCGCCTGTGTCGCGATTAGGTGATTACCCTGAGCAAAAAATTGTTGCAGTGCGAGTTGTGCATCACCTTTTCGCCGGTTCCTGATGCATGAGATGTTACAAATTGCCAATTGCTCTCAGGCTTTATGGGAGGGAGAGACAGCGATTAAAAAAGCTGTCCCTGTTACAAATTAATACACACCCCATTTATTCGTTTGTAACTTGCGCACCGCGTCATAAATACTCTGCATGACCATGCATAAGCGTCCAAACATGGACTCGATCGGCTCAGTGGCTATGATCCAGTCCATCGCGTCGGGCATCGACGCACGTCCCGGTTACGCCTCAGAATTCAAGTCGACCGATATGTCGGCTTGCGATTTTATTTTCGTAAATTCATCGATCGTGGTTGAAAGCGATTGAACCTAGTTAATGGGTAATGATTTGAATATTGCCAATTGATTAATTGGCGAGTGAGCACCTGTGCGTGCCGAAGCTGAATGAATAGCCGACAGGCTGGCGAACGCGCTGCGGGAGGCGGCGCGCCAGGAGGAGCGATGAAGAAAGCAACGATGGCAGGTTCACTGAGCGGCTACGCGCCGCCGACCGGCACAGTGATGGCGGCCGAGCAAGCGAAGGCCGTGACCGAAGTTCAGGCGGCGCTGGTGATCGCGCAGGCGCGTCCGCGCGATCGGAAGCGTGTCGAGGAACGCATTCTTGCCGACTGTGCGCGGCTGTCGTTCGCGGAGGAAGCAACCTTCGAGTATCCGCGCGGAAAGATGCTGGTCACGGGGCCGTCGATCCGGTTGGCCGAGGCGATCGCGAAACGATGGGGAAACATGGAGGCTGGCGTCAAGGAACTATCGCGCGAGAACGGCCAATCCGAAGCGATTTCGTATGCGTGGGACTACGAGTCAAATTATCGCGACGTGCGCACGTTCACGGTGGCGCATTGGCGCGATACGCGCGGCGGCGGTTACGCCGTCACCGACGAGCGGCAAATCTACGAGATGGTCGCGAACGCCGGGGCGCGGCGCAAGCGTGCGTGCATTCTCGCGGTGGTCGATGGTGACATTGTTGACGCGGCCCTGAAGGCGTGCGAGGCCACGTTGCTTGAAAACGTGGTGGTCAACAAAGAGTCGATTAACCACATGCTGGAGCGGTTTGCGGAATTCAACGTGACACCCGAGCAGATCAGAGCCCGCCTGCAATGGCCCATTGATGCGCTCACGCCCAAGATGTTTCTGTCGCTGCGGCGCATTTTTAACTCACTGGCAGACGGGATGTGCGCCCCGTCCGAGTGGTTCGACGTGTCGGCGGAAACACGCGCCGCCAACGTGGCCGGGCGCTCGTCCAGCGGGAAGGCGAGCAAGCGGCCGCAGCCGAAACCGAAGCCTGCGGCCGAGCCTGAACATACGTCCGTCGAGTTGACTGCGGCGGATATCCGGGACGCGCTCAAACACGCGATGACCCGCGCGGCACTGGACGAGGCGGCGGACCTGATTCGCAGCCTGGCTGATGAAGCCGAACGGGACGAGCTTGAGCAGTTCTACAACGTCCGCGTGGCGGACTTTGATGAAGGAGAATGATCGATGGGCTATCTGAACGATACCATCACGGCTCTGGACCAGTTGCTGGAGCACTACGATGCAGGTGAGCAGCGACGGGAATTCGTGCGTTCGGGCTTCTATCTGGGCGTCAAGGCCATGTTTGAAGTGTTCGAGCAAGCCACGACGCTCAATGCGAGCGAGCGCCAAGCGCTGTACGACGGTTGCGAGCACGATTTTCGTCGGTTCCAGCGGGAGGCGGCCGAGAAGATGATGGCGATACTGGAGGTGCGGAAATGATCGCGCCCGCTCGTCACGCCGTGGCCCTCTGGCTCGGCTTGCGAGACGCGAAGCATCCGCTGCGTTTGCGATCCGCGCCGCCTAGGGTCACGCTACGGGAGGCTCGACATGTCCTCGCGTAGCGTCAAACAGCATGAAAAGCTGCGGTGGCCGCCTGCGCCGCTACCGGACGACGACGAGGCCGATCCGACGCTTGAATGGCGGCTAGACTGGAATCAGTGCTGCGAAATATGCGGACATCGACCGTGTACGGTCGCGTTCCGCGATGGCGTTGCCGTGATGGACGCGTCGCGGTGCCTCGACTGCATCATCGGCGACGAGGCGGCGCGCTTTGCAATCGGCGGCCAAGCGTAGGAGGGTGAGAGATGGCTTCAACAACGCAACAAGTCGGTATCGCGCTACTCGATCACGCGGTCGTGACGGCGCACGCTTGGGAGGGATTTACGATCGCGATGCCGGATGGGCGTCGCGTCACGCTGGCCGTGATCGATGATACGGGGCGCGTGCTCGAAAGCGGTCCCGTGCTGGTGAACGAACTGTGGCTGGTCGCCATCATGGCCTACCGGCGCTTTTTGGTCGGAGAAAAGGCCGTGACGGCCTGTTCATCGCCGGAAGGGCTGTTCCTGGATACCCCCGAAGCCTGACATTCAACGGCGCCGCGGCGGCCGGAGCGCCGCGTGTGCCGCATCTTCGACCGTCAGTTGGTCACGGCGTGCACCGCTCTTGCGGTCGATCCACAAAATCCGCACGACGCCGCGCTTCGAGATAAGGCGCAGGCCGATCTGGTCGGGCACGTAGAGACTGACCTCGATGCGGGAAAACGTATCCATGATCAACTGGCGCGCGCGGGTGCGCGCCGTCTCGTCCAGCACTTCGACACCTTCGCGCAGCGCCGCCCAGACCTCGACGGCGGCCGGATGCGAATGGCGATCGAGTGCGCCAATCTCGTGTTCGAGTTCCGCGACCTTACGCTTGTCCGTCGTGAGCTGATTGTCGAGGTCGCGCATATGCGAGAGCAATGAGGCGGGCGCTTCGCCGGAATCCGCCGTCGCGATCGCGTAGAAGCGCTTGATCTGCCCCTCGGTGTCGATGACTGCTTGTCGTGCGAGCGCAAGATTGTCACGCAGCTGTCGGCCCTGACTGTCGCTGTTCTCAAACAGCGAAGCAAGATTCATTTGATCGCTACAGTAGGCCATGAGTGCGCGCTCGATCGGCACAATCGAGCATGACCCTGCGACGCAGCGTACATCGGCGGCTTTCTGCCGGCCGACACATACCAAACGGCGGTGACCGTCTTGCGGCCGGCCGTTTGCCTGCTTGGGGCGACTCATGATGTTCTGATTGACCATTGCCGCGCCGCAGTGTGCGCAAACCGTGATGCCGATACCGGTCAAGATGCTCACGAGGGTGGACTGGCCTGGCCGTCGGCCGCGCTGGCTACGCAGGTGCTGGAGCGAGGCAAACTCCGCGTCGCTCATCAGGGGCGGATAGTAGTCTTTGAGCGTGAACGTGGTGAGCTTGTCGTCAAATTTCACGTCGACAATGCGCTCGCCAACCAGACTACGGTTGCGAAGGGTTGCATGCAGGCGGGAGGTGTTGCCGATTCCCTTGGGCATGGGTATCCCGCGTTCGTGCATCAGCTTGAACGCGGCCAACGGCGCGTGTCCCTCGCAATACAGGCCAATCAGCGCGCGCATGCGCTCGGCTTCGTGCGGGTCCAGTTCGAACGCACGACGGTCCTTGTTGTAGCGCACCCATGACGGATCGTTACCCGCGTTCAATTGGCCGCGCCACGTGCCTTCGGTCCAGCCCACGCACTGGTTGTACAGCGCAGACGCGACGCGCTCGCCCTTACTTGCGCTTTCCTGATGCGCGCGAATCATGGTCGCGAGCGCGAGGAACAGCGGGGACGGATCGTGCTTGAGCCGTTCGCGGCTGTACTCCAAACCGTCGTTCGCGGTCACGATCGTGACGCCTGCGCGCACGATTGCACCGAACTGCTCTTGCGCGTCCATCGGCTCGGCGCGGGAGAGGCGATCGAGCGATTCGACCACAAGCACCGATCCGGGTAGCACGCGCCCGGATTCGATTGCCTTGAGGAACACGCCGAGCGCGCCGCGCTTCACGTGATCGCCTTTGTAGGCACTCAGGCCATGGTCGAACATCGTCAGCGATTCATCGATCACGAAGCCATGTTGGTCGGCCCAATGACGGGCGTAATCCATCTGACGTTGGAGGCTGTCGCCCTTGGCTTGCTTGACGCTGGAGAAGCGGCCATAGACGTACAAGTGGGCGGGGGCAGAAGGTGCGACAGGGCGGGCTTTGACGGCGGCTTTCATGGGTACGGATCGATACGGTCACGGTGAGTCTTGAGTATATACAGAGTATCGGCCGTCGTGCCGAGCAACACGCTGCTGCGCCGCTTCGGTGCGCGCCGCACGTTTGCGCGGATCATGTTCCTGTGGGGCGCGGTGTCGGTCGCGATGATCACCGTCGACAGCGCGAAGCATTTCTACGTGCTGCGCTTCCTGCTCGGCGTATTCGAAGCGGGGTTCTTTCCGGGCGTGGTGTTCTACCTGACGTACTGGTATCCGGCGCGGCGGCGCGCGTCGGTGCTGTCGATCTTCTACGCGGGCGTCGCGGTGGCCGGGATGGTCGGCGGGCTGCTGTCGGGCTGGCTGATGCGCGGGATGTCGGGCGTGCTCGGGTTGCACGGCTGGCAATGGATGTTCGCGATCGAAGGCGCGCCCGCGATCGTGCTCGGCGTGATCGCGTGGTTCTGGCTGTGCGATCGTCCGGAGCACGCGCGCTGGTTGTCCGACGCCGACCGCCAGCGGCTCGCGGCCGACCTGGCCGCCGACCGCGCCGGTGCCGATACGCCGGCGCCGCACTCGCTGCGCCAGGTGCTGGCCGAACCACGCACGTACCTGTTCGCATTCATCTATTTCTCGCTGACCACCGCGCTCCTGATGCTGTTGTTCTGGATGCCGCTGATGATTCGCGAATTCGGCATCCACGATGTCGTGCAGATCAGCCTGTTGTCGGTCGTCCCGAACGCGATCGGCGCGGCCGGCCTGATCGCGATCGCACGGCGCTCCGATCGCAAGCGCGAACGGCGCCGGCACTTCGCGGCATGCGCGTTCGGGGGTGCGGTTGCGCTCGCCTTGCTGACGCTGCACCTGCCGAGCATCGTCGCGATGATGGCGCTGCTGTCGGTCGCGGCGATGCTGATCTTTGCCGCGCATCCGGTGTTCTGGGCCGTGCCGTCCGCGTATTTCTCCGGTGCGGGCGCGGCGGGCGGGATCGCGCTGATCAGCAGCATCGGCGTATCGAGCGGCATGATCACGCCGTGGCTCGTCGGGCTGATCCGCACGCGAACCGGCAGCATGGATCCGGCGATGCTGATGATCGCGGCGCTGCTGGCCGCGTGCGCGGTCGCGATGCTGCTGGGCGTGCGGGCGGTGCCGCGTGAAGGGGCGGTGTGACGCGGGCGGCGACGGTGCGCTTCAGTGGAGGGACAGAAACAGCCCGGGCAGGACGAGCAGGCCATGCAGCACCAGCGCTCCGTAGAGCGTGCCGCCGCGCGCCTGCAGGTCGATCGACAGGCAGGCGACGGCTGCGACGACCCCGATGGCCGATAGGCCCGCCGCCCAGAAGAGCGCGGTGATGAGCACGCGCACGCCGGTGTACGGATCGTCCAGCGAACTGGCGAACACATAGCCGATCAGAAGCGCCAGCAGCTCGATGAGCGCGACGACGAGAAGACCTGACGCGATTCGCGCGGTGCGTTCGGCATTGTCCATGGCAAGTCGGAGTGGGTAGGGGCGGGGGCGCTAGCCTACACGATCGGTCCCGAATCGGTCGCGCAACGGGGGCGGCAGGACGCCAGGCGAGGAGCGAGCGTCACCTGGCCGAAACCTACGCCCGATACACCTCGATCCGGTTGCGGCCGCGCTCCTTCGCGAGATAGAGCGCCTTGTCGGCGCGCGACAGCGGCTGGTATGCGCCGAAATCCGACGCCCGCATCGCGTCGATGCCGATGCTGACGGTCAGCGTGACCTGCTGATCCTCGTGCGTGAGCCGCGCCTGCCTCGCGCGTTGCTGCACGCGCTGCGCGAATGCCAGCGCGCGGTCGAGATCCGCGCCCGGCAGCACGATCGCGAATTCCTCGCCGCCGACCCGCCCGACGATGCCGTCCGGCCCGGTTTCCGCGAGCAGCAGCCGCGCAAAATGCCGCAGCGCGCGGTCGCCGACCGGGTGGCCCCAGCGATCGTTCAGCGCCTTGAAGTGATCGAGATCGAGCATCAGCACCGCGGCGGCCTGGCCGGTCGTGCGCACGGCGCGCAGCGCGGCTTCGCTTTGCCGCATGAATGCATGGCGGTTCGACAACTGCGTCAGGTGGTCGGTGGTCGCCATCCGGTGCAGTTCGGCCTCGATGTGCTTGCGGTCGGTCGCGTCGGTGATGAAGCCGTGCCACACGGTGCCGCCATCGGCCGTGCGCTGCGGGCGCGCGTCGCCTTCGCGCCAGCGCAGGCCCTGGCCGGGCAGCAGCACGCGATATTCTAGGCGCCACGGCGTCAGTCGCACCGACGAATCGTGCAGCGACTGCCGATAGGCGACCAGGTCGGCCGGATGGATGCGCGTCTCGACCGCCTCGGCGCTGCGGGCGATCTGCTCGGGCGTCAGTTCGTAGATGTCGCGGACACCCGCGCTCGCGTAGGAAAAGAAGCGGCGCCCGTCGGGCGCCTGCCGCAGCTGGAACACCAGCCCGGGAACCTGGTCGGTGAGATCCGTGACGAGCGCGGCCGAGTCGCGCAATCGCACGGCGAGCTCGCGCAGCGCGGTGATGTCCGTGGTCGTCCCGACCATCCGGAGCGCGCGGCCGTTGCCGTCGCGGGCAATCACCTTGCCGCGGCTGCAGATCCATTTGTACGAGCCGTCCTTGCAGCGGATGCGGTGCTCGACCGCATAGTAGTCGGTGCGCTGCTCGAAGTGCGCGAGCATCGCGGCCTTCACGTCGGCGGCGTCGTCCGGATGCAGCCGTTCGTACGCGTCCTCGATCCGGGTGCTGAGCTCGTGCGGCGCGTAGCCGAGCATGGCCTTCCAGGCCGGCGAGTAATGGATCTCGCCGGTTCCCACGTTGCGATCCCACACGCCGGTGCCGCTTTCGGTCAGCGCGAGCGTGGTCAGCGCGCTGTGTTCCTCGACGATGCCGAGCCGTTCGCGCAACGCGGTTGCTTCGGTCGCGCGGGCAAGCGTGCCGGCGGCGAGCGTGGCGAGATCGCACAGCAGCGCGTATTGCGTGGCGTCGAGCGCCGGGCGTTTGTCGTCAACGACGCACAGCGTGCCCAGGGTCACGCCATCGGGTGCGGCCAGCTTGCAGGCCGCGACGATCCGCAGCGCAAGAGGCGAGCCTTCGTTGCGTTGCCCGGTGGCGTTCGCGCCGTGCAGGGCGAACCGGGTCTCGGCAGCGGGGGGCGGCCCGGCTTGGGGCGGCAAGCCGTCGGCGGGAAGTGAATCGGGAAGCCCGTCGGGCAGTTCGCCGTCGACGGCCAGCACGCGCTGCGCACCGGCGTCGGCGCGCGCGATGAACGCGCCGGCGGCGCTGAAATGCGCACGCGCGACACGGCAGACGGTGTCGAGTTCCGGCAGGGGTGGGAGCGTGGGCTGACGGTTGGCCGAACCGCGTGCGGAGGCCGGCGCGTCACCCGTCTCGGTGATGAACATACGGACCCGCATGGTCGAATTCCGCAACGGACGATGGCCCTCGTGATCGGACGAATACCGGTCGAACGAGGTCGCTTGGGGACTGCAGTCGCAGAGCTTACTGTTGCGCGGAATACGTGGCAAGCGAACCGGAATCGTCTGTCTTTTTGCGATATTTGTGCAGGCCAGGAAAGAATCCGATGCGTGTTTCCGCAGACGAATCCCCCGGTCGGCACATGCCCGGAAACGGGCCACGGAACCTCGGATGATGACGGACGATTCGCCACGCATCACCGTGTTCCGCGGCACGTCCCGGGGTTCGACGCGCTCGTTGCTTATGACCTGCGGGATGCCGCGTGCTCAGCTTGCGGTCGCGTAGCGCGGCGCGGGCGTGTCGGCCGACAGGTGCGGCGCCATCGTGCGGCGCGCGGCCTCGTACGCGGCCCATTCGTCGCCCGCGTGCAGCGACGGGATCGTCACGAGTTCGCCGCGATCGAAACCGACCAGCGCCGCATCGACCATGTCCGGCGCCGGCATCACGATTTCCTTCGGCAGATGTTCGAGCGGCAGGCCGCCCGTCTGCCAGAAATCGGTGGCGGTCGCGCCGGGCAGCACGGCCTGCACCTGCACGCCCTTGCCGGCGAGCTCGTGATGCAGCGACTGGCTGAACGCGAGCACGAACGCCTTGCTGCCGCCGTACACGCCGTTCAGCGTTTCCGGCGAGATCGCGACGATCGACGACATGTTGATCACCGCGCCGTGGCCGCGGGCGACGAAGCCGGGCACCGCCGCATAGGTGAGGCGCGTGAGCGCGGTCACGTTGAGGTCGATCATTCGCGTCATCGCGTCGACGTCGCTGTCGAGCAGCGGCGCGTGCGTGCCGACGCCCGCGTTGTTCACGAGCAGCGTGATGCTCGCATCCTGTTTCAGCTTCGCTTCGACGGCGGCGAGTGCGGCGCGGTCGTTGAGGTCGGCGTCGATGATCTCGACGCCGCGCCGCGTGTCGTTCGTGATGCGCTCGGCGAGGGCGGCCAGCCGCTCACGGCTGCGCGCGACCAGGATCAGGTCGTAGCCGCGGCGCGCGAGGCGGTCCGCGTAGATGGCGCCGATGCCCGACGAGGCGCCAGTAATGAGGGCGGTACCGCGATGTGCTTGCGTCATGATGTGCTCCGTTTCGATGGGAATGGCCGGATGGCGTGAAGCCATTCTGGCCGCGAATCGCTGCGACACAAATGACGTAGATGGGTATGATTCAGGACATCGGGCCGACCCACGC
This sequence comes from Burkholderia sp. BCC0405, assembly GCF_902833075.1. NCBI lineage: Bacteria > Pseudomonadati > Pseudomonadota > Betaproteobacteria > Burkholderiales > Burkholderiaceae > Burkholderia > Burkholderia sp. BCC0405. The sequence continues at coordinate 101,765 of NZ_CADFEO010000001.1, read as the reverse complement.
GCCCGGGACGGGAGAACGCACATGCACCGCATCGGCTTCTTGATCAGCGACGGCTTCCAGATCATGGCGCTCGCCGCGCAATCGGTGTTCGAGTACGCGAACATGGGCATGAGCGAGCCGTTCTACGCGATGGACAACTATTCGGTCGACGGCGGCGACGTGCGTTCGTCGCTCGGGCTGCCGGTTGCCACGCGCGCGCTGCACGGGCGGATCGCCGTCGATACGTGGATCGTCGCGGGCGTCAACGATCCGATCGCTTCGCCGGCGCCGGCCGGTGTCGTCGCGTTCCTGCGCCGCGCCAACGTACGCGCGCAGCGGATCGCCGGCATCTGCACGGGCGCGTTCGTGCTGGCCGAGGCCGGGCTGCTCGCGCAGCGCCGCGCGACGACGCACTGGGCGTTCGGCCGCGACATGCGGCGGTGCTATCCGGAGATACGCGTCGAGGAAGACCGGATCTACATCGTCGACGGCCCGATCTGGACGTCGGCCGGGATGACGGCCGGCCTCGACCTCGCGCTTGCAATGGTGGAAAAGGATCTCGGCGCCGATGCCGCCCGATCGGTCGCGCACAAGCTCGTGATGCACCAGCGGCGGGCCGGCGGCCAGTCGCAGCATTCGGAAATGCTGAAGCTCGCGCCGAAATCCGACCGGATCCAGAACGCGCTGAACTACGCGCGGCAGCATCTCGGCCGCGCGCTGACGGTCGAGGATCTCGCCGAAGCCGTGCACCTGAGCCCGCGCCAGTTCAGCCGCGTGTTCACGCTCGAAACGGGGCAGTCGCCCGCGAAGGCGATCGAGCGGCTGCGGCTGGAGAATGCGCGGCTGATGATCGAGCAGAGCCGCCACCCGCTCGACGTGATTGCGAAGGAAAACGGCTTTCGCGACCGCCGGCACATGCGCGAGGCGTTCGTGCGCGGGTTCGGCGTACCGCCGCAGGCGATACGGCGCGAGGCGCGGGCGGGCGAGCGGGAAACGGCCTGAACCGTCATCGGCATCCGCCGGTTCTTCCTGTCCGGGCGACGATCAAGGCGGCGAGCGGCGCGTTCGATCGCCGCTGCCGTCGGGCATTCAACGCGTGACGAACGGTGCGGCGGCGTCCGGCGCCGTGCGCGCATGCTTGCGCTGGCGCAGCAGCGCGACGCGGCAGTTCTCGCGCGCGGTCTCGCGGCCGTCATCGTCGAGCAGCACGAGATCGCCGCGCATCACGTTGAGCGTGATCACGTCCTCGCCCGGCGCGCCGAGCGTTTCCGGCGTGTGCACCGAGCCGGCCGGTTCGAGCACCGTCGAGCCGGCGTGCGCCACCCAGTCGTATTCGCGGTAGCGCCACGCACCCTGCAGCGTATGGACGAACACCTCGCCGTCGTGACGGTGGCGCGGTAGCGTGCCGCCGGCCGGCATCTTCAGCAGTGCGGTCAGTGTGTCCTCGGCCGCATTGATGTGCAGGTACTTGATCGCCAGCCCCGGCAGGTCGGCGCTCATCGGCAGCCACGGCAGCGCGTCGCCGGGCAGGCACGAAATCGGCGGCAGGTCGGTGGAGAGCGGGGCGGGCGGCTGCGTCATGGCGGGAGGCGGAGCGGAAATGGGGAGCCCGCATTATCGCAGAGCCGGCTCGTGCGGCCGAACGGGACACTTTGCATCGGCTTGAGCGCATGCGACGAGGCGATCCTTACAGTCTGAAATACACAGCTAAACTGTACAGTTTTTCTGTATATCGGCTATCCTGAATGCATGAACACGCCATTGCCTCCCTCCGAAGCGCTCCCGCTGGCCGGCCTTGCCGGCGAACTCCGCATCTCGGTCGGCAAGCTGATGCGGCGGATGCGGGAGCAGATCCACCCGAACGATCTCACGTCATCGCAGAAGTCGGTGCTGTTGCGGCTCGACCGCGACGGCCCCGCGACCGTGTCGGCGCTCGCGCGCGCCGAGAGCGTGCGGCCGCAGTCGATGCGCGTGACGGTCGCGACGCTCGAGACGCTGGGCGCCGTCAGCGGCGAGCCCGATCCCACCGACGGCCGGCAGACGCTGATCGCGCTCACGCCCGGTTTCCGCAAGGTGCTGCAAGCCAACCGCGCGGCCAAGGACGACTGGCTGTTCCGCGCGCTGCACGCGCAACTGTCGGAGGCAGAGCAGGCCGAGCTCGCGTCGGCCGTGAAGCTGCTGCAGCGGCTCGCCGAATTCCAGGAACCGCCGCGTTCGTAAACCGCCTCGCCCCGCTCGCAGAAAGGACAACCCAATCATGAACCTCCCGCATCTCGTGTCGTATTGCTTCGGCGGCGCGTTTCTCGCGAATGGGGTGCCGCACCTCGTCAGCGGGTTGCGCGGCGAGCCATTCCAGACCCCGTTCGCGAATCCGCCCGGGCGCGGTTTGTCGTCGTCCACCGTGAATGTCGTGTGGGCCGTCGCGAACCTCGTGATGGCGTATGGGCTGGTGTGCCGGGTCGGCGATTTCGACCTCCGGGTCACGGCCGACGCGGCGGCGTTCGGCCTCGGCATCCTCCTGCTCGGCCTGTTCCTCGCGCGGCGCTTCGGCGAGCTGCACGGCGGCAACGAGCCCGACAGGGAGCGGCCATGAGCGTGCCGGCGGCGGGCGTGTTCCGCTCGCTTCGCGGCTTCAACTATCGCGTGTGGGCGATCGGCGCGCTGGTGTCGAACATCGGCACGTGGATCCAGCGCACCGCGCAGGACTGGCTCGTCCTCACGCAGCTCACGCATCACGACGCGTCGGCCGTCGGCATCGTGATGTCGCTGCAGTTCGGCCCGCAGCTTCTGCTGCTGCCGTGGACGGGGTACGCGGCCGACCGTTTCGACCAGCGCAAGCTGCTGATGGCGACGCAGGCGCTGATGGGCGGCCTCGCGCTCTTGCTGGGGCTGCTGACGGTGACCGGCGTCGCGCAGCTGTGGCACGTGTATCTGTTCGCGTTCCTGTTCGGCTGCGCGTCGGCGTTCGATGCGCCGGTGCGGCAGACCTTCGTCGCGGAACTGGTCGCCGACCGGGAGCTGGCGAACGCCGTCGCGCTCAATTCGACGTCGTTCAACGCGGCGCGGATGATCGGGCCGGCGGCGGCCGGCTTCATCATCGCGTCGATCGGCACCGGCTGGGCGTTCCTGCTCAACGGGCTCAGCTTCGTCGCGGTGCTGGCGTCGCTGTCGATGCTGCGTGCCGACGAGCTGCGCGCGCACGCGCGGGCCGGCCGCACGCGCGGCAGCCTGCTCGACGGGTTCCGTTACGTGTGGCAGCGCCCGGACCTGAAGGCGATCCTCGTGATGCTGTTCCTGATCGGCACGTTCGGGCTCAATTTCCAGCTGTTCATCTCGACGATGGCGGCCAGCGTGTTTCACGTCGACGCACGCGGCTTCGGCGTGCTGTCGTCGATGATGGCCGTCGGCACGATTACCGGTGCGCTGCTCGCGGCGCGCCGGGACCGGCCGCGCTTCCGGCATCTGTGGATCGGCGCGGCGCTGTTCGGGCTCGGCTGCATGCTGGCGGCGCTGGCGCCGGGCTACTGGCTGTTCGGCGCCGCGCTCGTGCTGACCGGGGTCGCCGCGATCACCTTCATGAACTCGACCAACAGCCTGATGCAGCTGTCGACCGAGCCGGCGATGCGCGGCCGCGTGATGGCGCTGCGTCTCGCCGTGGCGCTCGGCGGCACGCCGATCGGCGCGCCGGTGGCCGGCTGGGTCGCGAACCACCTCGGTCCTCGCTGGGCGCTCGGGGTCGGCGCGATGTCGGGTTTTGCCGCGGCGCTCGTCGCGACGCATTTTCTGAAGCGCATGCGCGCGCAGGACGGTGCGGGCGATGGTGTTTGATCGACTGTGAAACGGGCGTAGGTTGTTCAGTTGTTCGGCCGGACAGCGCTCGGTCGTTCGACATTCGGCCGATCGGCATTCGGACGTTCGGCACCCGGTTGCTCAGCGCTCAGCCGTTCAGCACCCAGCCGCCCAGCCACGCCAACGATCACGCCCCCGGCCGATCTGCCGCATGCGCAGCTTCGAGACACGACTGAAACAGCAGCGCGGCCCGCGACGGCCGCGGCGAGCGGCGCAGCAGGCTCACGAACCGGCACCGGTAGTTGAATCGGTGCGGCGCGATCGGCTGCATCAGCCCCTTGGTTTCGAAACTTTCCGCGTAGTGGTCGGGCAGGAAGCCGAGATAACGGCCGGACAGGATCAGCGTCGCGATCGACTCCTGGTCCGACGCGGTCGCGCTCCGTGTGAGCTTCGCGCGATGGCTCAGCTCCATGTTCGGCGAATGGAAGCCGAGCCCCGCGAACGCGTGGTTACGGATCGTCGTCCACGTGAGCTTGCCGTGCGGCGCATCGTAAAGCGGATGCTGGCGGCCGCAATAGAGCAGCATCCGTTCGTCGAACAGCTCCGAATACACGAGGCTGCCCGAATTGCGGTGCGCGGGAATGATCCCGACCTGATAGCTGCCGTCGATGATCCCGCGCTCGACCTCGTTGATCGACGCGACATGCAGGTTCAGCGCGACATCGGGGGCCTCGTCCGTGAACTGGCGGATCGCGTCGCCGAGCCGCGCGTTCGCGTTGGTGGCCGTCTTGTCGAACACCGCGACGTGCAGTTCTCCGCCCATCCGCTCGTGAATACCGTCTATCCTGCTGCGAAAGGCCTCCATCGATGCGAGCAGCCGCAGCGTCTCCTCGTACACCGTCTGTCCCTCGGGCGTCAGCGTGAAGCCCGCTCGGCCGCGCCGGCACAGCACAAGGCCGACGCGCGTTTCCAGATCCTTCACGTGCCGGCTGATCGTCGAGATGCCGATATTCAGTTCCAGTTCGGCCGCCGCCATCCCGCCGCACTGCACGACGCCCTTGAAGACCCGCAGCAGGCGGAGATCCATGTCGCTGAGCTGCCCGAGCAGCGCGCGGCTCTTCGGTTTCTTTGCTTGCATAGTTGCGCAAGTGAACATTGATATTGCGATATTGAAGAGACTAATTGGCCTCCCGACAATGCGCAACATCATCACAAGAAGGAGGGGCGCGCCGCGCCGACCGACATGACCGACATCACCACCGCCGCGCAGCAGGACGACACGACCATCCGTACCGACGCCGCCTGGCTCGACGCGCACTGGATGCCGTTCACCGCCAACCGCCAGTTCAAGGCCGATCCGCGCATGATCGTGTCGGGCCAGGGCGCGTATTACACGGACGCCGAAGGCCGCAAGATCTTCGACGGCCTGTCGGGTCTCTGGTGCACGGGCCTCGGTCACGGCCGCACGGAAATCGTCGAAGCCGTGAGCCGCCAGGTCGCGCAGCTCGACTACGCGCCGGCGTTCCAGTTCGGTCATCCGAAATCGTTCGAGCTTGCGAACAAGATCAAGGACCTGACGCCGGCCGGCCTCGACTACGTGTTCTTCACGGGTTCGGGCTCGGAAGCGGCCGATACCTCGCTGAAGCTGGCCCGCGCGTACTGGCGCGCGAAGGGCAAGGGCACGAAGACGCGCCTGATCGGCCGCGAGAAGGGCTACCACGGCGTGAACTTCGGCGGTATCTCGGTCGGCGGGATCGGGCCGAACCGCAAGCTGTTCGGCCAGGGCCTCGACGCCGACTTCCTGCCGCATACGCAACTCGCCGAGAACAAGTTTTCGCGCGGGATGCCCGAGCACGGCGCCGAACTGGCCGACCGCCTGCTCGAGCTGATCGCGCTGCACGACGCATCGAACATCGCGGCCGTGATCGTCGAGCCGTTTTCCGGTTCGGCGGGCGTGGTCGTGCCGCCGAAGGGCTATCTGAAGCGCCTGCGCGACATCTGTACCGCGCACGACATCCTGCTGATCTTCGACGAGGTCATCACGGGCTTCGGCCGTGCCGGCGCAATGACGGGGGCCGACGCGTTCGGCGTGGTGCCGGACATCCTGAACTTCGCGAAGCAGGTGACGAACGGCGCGCAGCCGCTCGGCGGCGTGATCGCGACGAAGGAAATCTACGACACGTTCATGGCCGCGGGCGGCCCCGAGTACATGCTCGAGTTCCCGCACGGCTACACGTATTCGGCGCACCCGGTCGCGTGCGCGGCCGGCATCGCGGCGCTCGACCTGCTGGTGAAGGAAGACGCGGTGGCCCGCGTGCGCGATCTCGCGCCGCATTTCGAGGCGGCCGTGCACGGGCTGAAGGGCCAGCGCCACGTCGCGGACATCCGCAACTACGGGCTCGCGGCCGGCCTGACGATCGCGGCGCTGCCGGGCGAGCCGGCACGGCGCCCGTACGAGATCGCGATGCGCTGCTGGGCGAAGGGCTTCTACGTGCGCTACGGCGGCGACACGATCCAGCTGGCGCCCCCGTTCATCTCGGAGAAGCGCGAGATCGACAACCTGGTCAACGCGCTGTCCGACGCATTGAACGAAGTGGACTGAGCCGCGGCTTGCCCTCAAGCGACAACCGAATTCACGAAAGAGCCTGAACGATGAAACACGACAGCAATGTGACCTCCACCGTCGGCCACCTGATCGACGGCAAGCGCGTCGACGGCGGCAGCCGCGTCCAGCCGGTGTTCGACCCGGCCACCGGCGAATCGAAAAAGAGCGTCGCGCTCGCCGACAAGCCGACCGTCGAAGCGGCGATCGCGTCCGCGCAGGCCGCGTTTCCGGCCTGGCGCAACACGCCGCCGCTGAAGCGCGCCCGTGTGATGAGCCGCTTCAAGACGCTGCTCGAGGAGCATGCCGACGAGCTGTGCGCGCTGATCACGGCCGAGCACGGCAAGGTGCTCGCCGATGCGATGGGCGAACTGCAGCGCGGGATCGAGAACGTCGAATACGCAACCTACGTGCCGGAGTTGCTGAAGGGCGAGCACAGCAAGAACGTCGGCCCCGCGATCGATTCGTGGAGCGAGTTCCAGGCGCTCGGCGTCGCGGCCGGCATCACGCCGTTCAACTTCCCGGTGATGGTGCCGCTGTGGATGTGGCCGATGGCCGTCGCGTGCGGCAACACGTTCGTGCTGAAGCCGTCGGAGCGCACGCCGTCGTCTACGTTGCGGATGGCCGAGCTCGCGCTCGAAGCCGGCCTGCCGCCGGGCGTGCTGAACGTCGTGAACGGCGACAAGGAAGCGGTCGACACGCTGCTGACCGACCCGCGCGTGAAGGCCGTGAGCTTCGTCGGCTCGACGCCGATCGCCGAATACATCTACTCGACCGGCTGCGCGCACGGCAAGCGCGTGCAGGCGCTCGGCGGCGCGAAGAACTTCGCGGTCGTGATGCCGGACGCCGACATCGGCAACGCGGTGAACGCGCTGATGGGCGCCGCGTACGGCTCGTGCGGCGAACGCTGCATGGCGATTCCGCTGGTCGTCGCGATCGGCGACGATACGGGCGACCAGGTCGTCGCGGGCCTGAAGGCCGAGATCGAAAAGATGAAGGTCGGCCCGGGCAACGGCGCGGGTGTCGACATGGGCCCGCTCGTCACGCAGCAGCATTTCGACAAGGTGACGGGTTTCGTCGAAGCCGGTGTGGCAGCGGGCGCGACGCTCGTCGTCGACGGCCGCGGCGTGAAGGTCGACGGCCACGACGGCGGCTATTACCTCGGCCCGTGCCTGTTCGACAACGTGAAGCCCGGCATGCCGATCTACCAGCACGAGATCTTCGGGCCCGTGCTCGGCGTGATCCGGCTGAAGTCGCTCGACGAGGCGATGGCGCTGATCGACGCGCACGAATATGGCAACGGCACGTGCCTGTTCACGCGCGACGGCGAGGCCGCGCGCTACTTCAGCGACAACATCCAGATCGGCATGGTCGGCATCAACGTGCCGCTGCCGGTGCCGGTTGCGTACCACTCGTTCGGCGGCTGGAAGCGTTCGCTGTTCGGCGACCTGCACGCGTACGGTCCGGACGCCGTGCGTTTCTACACGAAGCGCAAGACGATCACGCAGCGTTGGCCGTCGGCCGGCGTGCGCGAAGGGACGGTGTTCAGCTTCCCGTCGAACCGCTGACGCGCCACCCGGCCGCATGCGTCGCCCGCCCGCATGACGGCGGACGACGCAGCGTGGCCGGCGCGATCGCGAGAAGGTCCGCCCGGATCGACGATCCGCGCGAGCTTTTTGACGCACGAGCAGCGTGCGCGGAAGACGGCGGACGAGCGCCTACGGCGCAACCACGTGCCACATGTCCTTGAAGTTGTCGCCGTTGCGGTCGCCCTGTTTCATGTCCTTCGAGTAGAAGTACAGCGGCTTGCCCTTGTATGCCCATTGCGGGCTGCCGTCGTCGCGCTTGACGATCGTGTAGGGCCCGACCGGAACGTCGGTCGCGCTGGCCTTGTACGGCGGCCAGAAGGATTCGCACTGGCCCGTGCACGCGCTGGTGCCGGCGTTGGCCTTGTCCTTGTCGAACGTATAGACGGTCATTCCGTTCGCGGCGACGAGCGAACCGTTTTCGACTTTGGTGATCGAGCCTTGAGCCGACGCCGAAGCGGATGCAATGGCGAGCAGGGCGGAGCTGACGAGCAGCGCGGCTTTCATGAGGGCCTCCTGTAATCCGGTGGGCGGCCGCGATCGTGCGCACGGTCGAGCGGGCTCGACGATCGCGATGAATGGTGCCGGAACGCGGCGCCGTAGCCGCCGGTGCGAGCGACGCAGGGTCGGATGGCGGCAGACGGAGCGCTTCATTCACGATAGGCGGTTTTTGGCAGGGCTGCGAGAAAGTCCGGACGGGGACCGGCGTCGCGCAACGATGCAGCGAGTGCCGTCGCGATCCGGTATTCGGGATCCGTCCCCGAGCCTGCATGGCGCGTGCGCCGATGCGTCAGCGCCGTGCGCGATTGGTGAGCGCGACGCCCGCGATCACGAGCGCGCCGCTGGCCAGCATCGATGGCGACAGCGGTTCGCCGAACAGCGGCACCAGGTTGGTGAACACAGCCGCGCGGGCCGTGCATGGCGAAACGGCTCACCCATGCGGGATCGGCCGCCGCCGCGTCACACCCACAGCCGATACATCCAGAACGATTCGTCCTCGATGAAGCGTTGCGTGAATTCGCTCGGCGAGAAACCGGTGATCCGCTTGACCTCGCGGCTCAGGTGCGCCTGGTCGGCGAACCCTTCGTCCAGCGCCAGCGTGGCCCAATTGAACGCGGTGCCGGCTTCGAACCGGTCGCGCGCCGCGAAAAACGCGCTTTCCGTCCTGACGAGCGCCTGCCATTCGCGCAGCGATCGGCCGCTGTAGGTCTTGATGCGCCGTTCGACCTGACGCGGGCTGTGCGTGCCGCGCCATTCGCGTGCCTGCAGCGCGAGGCGCTCGACCCAGTTGCGCCCCGCGTGGCGGAGCGACGACAGCGGTGTAGCGGGCCGAAGCGCCTGCCAGCGCGGCGCGAGATGACGTTCGATGGCCGCCAGCACGTCGGCATCGCGCTCCGCGCCGAGCAGGCCGTCGAGCAGCGGGCGCCAGTCGTGGCCGAGACACGCGTGCGCGTCGAGCACGCGGTCGTGGATGTCCGGCAGCACGACGCCGAACAGCGCCCGCGCCGCATCGGCGGTGAAGCAGATCAGGCCGATCCTTCCACCCGTCGGCGCCCAGGCGACGGTGGGGGCCGAATGGCTGCCCGACAGCGTCGCCGCGGCCCCGAAGGGGCGCCACCGGGACCCGTCGGCCGCGGGTTCGACGAAGCCCACGTCGAGATCCCGATACCACGACACGCACACCAGCGGCGTGGCCGGAAAATGCGAGAGCCGCTGCGCGTCGCTCAACGCGAACCCGCGCGTGTCGTGCAACACGATCGCGACCACCGCGCCCTGCAGGGCAGCCGGCGCGGGGTACAGCCGCCCGTGCGGCGACCGCCCGTCCCTCAGCACGCGAGGTGCGCGTGCCAGCGGATCGGGGCATGACGGCGAGATCGATAACGGATCGGAAAACATGACGCCGGAGTATAGGGACAGGCCAGACGCGTGTCGATGTCGTTTGCGTTCAAGACCGCCGGCCCGCCGATGCGGACAATCCGGCCCATGAATACGCGATCCACTTCCCAATGTCCATTCCATGCGGGCGCCCCGGCTTCGGCGCCCGTGCTTCACCCGCCCGGCGTGTGGCCGCCGGGGCCGCGTGCCGGCCTGACGGGTTGGGGGCTGCTGCGCACGATGTCGCGCGACCTGCTCGGCACGCTGGCCGGCTGGCAGCGCGCATACGGTGACGTCGTGCACTTGCGAATGTGGCCCGAGCATGCGGTGGTCGTGACCGATCCCGCGCTCGTGCGCGAACTCCTGGTGACGCATCACGATGCGCTCGGGCGCTGGGAGCGAGCCGTCCGGGTGTTTGAGGAGGTTCACGGCCATGGCGTGCTGATCGCCGAAGGCGACGCGTGGCGCGACAAGCGGCACGCGTTGCAGCCGAATTTCATGCCGAAGCCGGTTCAGGCGTTCGTCCCGTCGATCGCGGCGACGGCCGGGCACGCGCTTGCGCAGTGGCCCGCACGCGATCCGGAATGGCCGATCGAAAGCGCGCTGACGTCGCTGGCGATGGACGTGATCATGCGCACGATGTTTTCGGAAACGATCGGCGACGATGCGCGCACGGCCGAGGAGGCGGTGCGCGTGGTGAGCGCGGCGGCCAACGCGGCGTTCTACGTGCCGGCGAGCACGCCGGACTGGGTGCCGTGGAAGCGCGGCAAGGTGCGGGCGATGGCAGTGCTGAACGCGCTGATCGACCGGCAACTGCATGCGCGCCTCGACCGGCCCGAGCATGCGTGGCCCGACGATCTGCTGTCGCGCCTGTTGTGGCTGCATCGGACGGATGCGCGGAAATGGCCGCTGCAGGCCGTGCACGACGAATGCGTGACGGCGTTCTTGGCCGGCCACGAGACGACGGCCGGCGCACTGACCTGGTGGGCATGGTGCATGGCCACGAATCCGGCGATGCAAGCCGCCGCGCGCGACGAGGTGTCCCGCGTGCTGGGCGGTCGCGCGCCGTCCGCCGAGACGCGCGCTTCGTTGCGCTACCTGACGCAGACGCTCGACGAAACACTGCGGCTGTATCCGTCAGCGCCGATCCTGATCAGCCGTCGCGCAGCGCGGCCGATCACGCTGGGCGCATGGCAGTTTCCAGCGCGCACGCTGTTCATGCTGCCGCTGCAACTGATGCAGCGCGATCCGCGATGGTTTCCGGCGCCCGATGCGTTTCGTCCGGAGCGCTTCGCCGACGATGCGCCGGCGTTGCCGCGCGGCGCGTACATGCCGTTCGGTACCGGCCCGCGCGTGTGCCTCGGGCAACATCTGGCGATGACGGAAATGACGGTTGTGGCCGCAATGATCCTGCAGCGTTACGTGTTGTCGGTGCCGCCCGGCATGGCACCGCCGCGCGAGGTGTTGAACGTGACGCTGCGGCCGGAGCGGACGTTGCATTTGGCGATCGCGCCCGCCGCGGCCGGCAGTGCCGAGTGACGCGTGCGGCACGGCCGGGCGAGCGGGGCGCCGATGCGACGGGGGCATCGAACGCGACGACATGCTCGCCGGGCTCGCGTGTCGTGAACGATTGCCGTTCGCGCAATGCGGCGTCATCGAATCGTCGGAATGTGAATGCCTGCCGGCCGCGCCTTTCGGCGCCGCTGGCGCGGCGTCGCGCAGCACCTATGCTTGAAGGGCCCACGCCGGGCGGAGCCCAAGGAGGCGGTCATGCGCATGCTACTCAACATACGAATCCCTCACGAGCCGTTCAATACGCTGGTGCGCGACGGCAGCGTCGGCGACGTGATCTCGCGAATACTCGAAGCGGTCAAGCCGGAGGCCGTGTATTTCACGGAGCAGAACGGCGGGCGCGGGGCGGTCGTGATCGTCGATCTGGATGACCCGTCGCAGATCCCGGCGCTCGCGGAGCCATGGTTCCTGATGTTGAATGCGGACTGCGAGTTCCGCGTGGTGATGTTGCCGGACGATCTCCGGAATGCCGGGCTCGCGCAGATCGGCGCGAAATGGCAGTAGCAGGACGCTGCGCGAGGGTCTGAACGTGACGTCGCGGCCGGAGCGGGCGTTGCACCTGGCGTTCGCACCGACGGGGCTGACGGGAAGCGGCGGCAGTAGCATCGCGCGAACGCGTCGCGCGCAGCGGCGGCAAACGGGGCGCCGCGCCCCGCGAAGCTGACGTTTGACTGTCGCCGACAGCGCGCGGAACGCCACCCGCCCGAGCATGTCAACCGGCACCTCCCCGATTGCGTTGTCGTGCCATCCGACCAATCGGGAGCGTCCGATGCGCAAGCTGCTGTTGTCCGTGGTGCTGGGTTGCGCGTGCGCGATCGCGAGTGCGCAGACGGTGGTTCACTTTCCGTCGACGGACGGCCCGCCATCGACGATGCTCGACGGCTACCTGTTCCCCGCGCCCGGCGCCGGCCGTCATCCCGCACTCGTGTTCCTGCACGGCTGTTCGGGCATGTTCGCGAAATCCGGCAAGATCTATTCGCGCGAGCGCGACTGGGCGTCTCGCTTCAACGCCGCCGGCATCACGGTGCTCGAAGTCGACAGCTTCAATCCGCGCCATCACGGCGAGATGTGCGCGCCTGGGCATTTCGTCGGTGAGATTTATCGCGCGCGGCCGTTCGACGCGTATGGCGCGCTGAAGTATCTGCAGTCGCTCGATACCGTGCGGCCCGATCGCATCGGCGTCGTCGGGTGGTCGCTGGGCGGCGGGACGGTGTTGAACGCGATCCGTGCGTCGAGCCCGGCGCGGCCCGCCTCGCTGCCGGATGGCGATTTCCGCGCGGCGGTGGCGTTTTATCCGGCAAGCTGCAACGTGAAGGCACAGGGTGCCGTGTGGCAAAGCGCCGTGCCGTTGCTGGTGCTGATCGGCGAAGACGATGTCTGGACGCCGTACGCCCCGTGCAAAACGCTATTCGACTCGGTTGCACCCGGTACGGAAGCAACGTTTCATGCGTATCCCGCCGCGTACCACGACTTCGACTGGCCGGACATGCCCGTGCATGCGATGCCCGCCTTTACGACGAAGGCCGGCGTGGTGCCGATCGAAGGGACGGAGCCGGTGGCGCGGGCGGATGCGCAGCAACGGGTGGTCGAATTCGTCAGCGCGCACCTGCTCGCGAACTGAGCGGGTTGGCCGGCGCGCTTGCCCCTCGACTATTGCGCCGGCCGGGACGGCTCGACGTTCACGGGGGGCCTGCTCCTGGGCCGCAGCAACAGCAGCAGCCCGCACAGCGCGGCCGCGCCGACGAAAATGAAGAACGCTCTTTCGTTCCACGCTTTCAACGCGTCGGACGCGGAGCCGCCGGCACTCCCGGCCGCGGCGCCGGCTTCCAGCAGGAACGTGAAGACCGCCGGCACCGGTGCGGAACCCAGGTAGGCCAGGAACGCGAACTGCAGCCGGCCACGCGTGAGAATCGACCAGACATCTTTCCCCATCAGGTAAGCGGCCAGCAGCAGCGGTGGCGCGAGCACGATCGACGCGGCGCCGATGGCACACAGAAGCAACCAGCCAAGTCCGACGAGCGGAATGAGCGACATGAATCGGGATTCCTGTTACGAGGCAGTCTCGTTGTCGACGGATCGTCCGTATGTGTTTCAACGGACAACCAGGGAAGGCGGCGATTCACGGATATTGCACGATTCCGCGCCCGCTGCCATCCGCCTTTATCGATGTGTCGACGTGTTCATCCCGCCGCATCTTCCCCCAACGCCTGGATGAAGCGCGAAAACAGCTCGGGCTGCGACGAGATGCCAAGCTTCGCGTAAAGATGCCGCCGGTGCACCTTCACCGTTTCGGGCGATATCGCCAGCCGCTCGGCGATCGCCTTCGACGAATTGCCGCGCAGCACCATTCTCGCGATCGACATCTCGCGATCGGTCAGCACGCCCGCGCCGAAGCGGGCAAGCGCCTGCTCGACCCGCGCACCGAGATCGGCATCGGGCGTCGCGCGTGCCGCGTCACCCACCAGCCGCCAGTGCTGCCGGATCGCCGCGAGCACCCATGGCATCGCGGCCGTCAGCTTGCCGAGCGGCTCCACGTCGAACCGCGTGCCCGCGCCGAGCGACAGCGACAACAGCAGGTCGGCGTTTGGCCGCACGAGGATCTGGATCTCGTCTTCGCCAACCGCATCGCGGAAGTAGCTCTGAAAATACTCACTCTGCCGGAACAGGTCGGGCGCGACTTCCTCGAGCCGGTAGCAGCCGTCGGCGAGCCCGTCGTGAGCGGCCTGCAGGAACGGATCGAGCAGATATAACCCATTCAGGTAAAGCGGCACCGGCGACGCGGCATCGGTGCCGCCCGTGTCGTATTCGTCGAGCACGAGCGGCACGCCGTCGCGGCCGATCGCGGTCGCGAGCGCGTTGTCGAACGGCGCCATTTCGTTGAGCAGCAGCACCAGAAACCGCCAGAAGCGCGGCTGGCCGAGATGATCGATTGCGCGGCCGAGCGCCTGGTGCATCGCGATTTCGGAAAAGATACGATCCATACCACCACCGGAAGGGCGTAACACGAAGGGGGAATAGCGGTCCTGAAATTGGCTTCCTAGACTGCCACGCAATCAGTCGGGCCCGAGTATGGGTGTTCAAAAAACGTTGGCAAAGCAGGACAGGAGAACGAAATGGCGATGATGTCGGAATCGACGGGCACGCTGCAAGCGGCGCCTGCAACGGAAGACGCGCCGCGCGCGCTGTCGCAGACGCTCAGCGTGCGCGATGCGGTGATGATCACCGTATCCGGCGTGACGCCCGCGAGCTCGATCTTCGTGATCGCGCCGTTCGCGATCCAGCAGGCCGGCAGCGGCGCGGTGCTGTCGTTCCTGCTCGGCGGCGTGCTCGCGCTGGCGTTCGCGCTCTGTTACGCGGAGCTCAGCGCCGCGCACCGCAGTGCGGGCGGCGAATACGTCATGGCCAAGCGCGTGTTCGGCACGCTGCCCGGCTACCTGACCTTCATCACGGTGCTGTCCGTCAGCGTGTTCATCCCGGCCGTGCTCGCGAGCGGCGCCGCGCCCTACCTGAACAACGCGCTCGGCACGCATTTCGGCAACCAGTCGGTCGCGCTGACGATCGTGCTGCTCAGCTACCTGCTCGGCATGCTGAACATCAAGACGAACGCGTGGATCACGGGCGCGTTCCTGGTCGTCGAGATCGGCGTGCTGATGCTGATCGCGGGCCTCGGCTTCGGTTCGCCGCATCGCGGCGCCGACGCGCTGATCGCGCCGGTCGTCGCGAGCGGCAACGCGCTCGTGCCGGCGACACTGGCCGCGATCGTCCCGGCGATCGGCACGGCGATCTTCTGCTACAACGGCTTCGGCTCGGCCGCCTATCTCGCGGAAGACCTGCGTGGCGGCAACCGCAATGTCGCGAAGGCGGTGATCTACTCGCTGCTCGTGATCCTCGTCGTCGAACTGATTCCGCTCACCGCGATCGTGCTCGGCGCCCCGTCGCTGACCGAGCTGACGAAGAGCGCCGACCCGATCGGCTACGTCGTGCGTTCGCTGAGCAGCCCGGCCGTGTCGCGCGTGGTCAGCGGCGGGATCTTCCTGTCGGTGTTCAACGCGATCATCGCGATCGTGATCACGATGGGCCGGCTGCTGTACAGCAGTGGCCGGCACGCGCTCTGGTCGCGTACCTGCAACCGTGCGTTCTCGACGATCCATCCGCGCCTCGAATCGCCGTGGCTCGCCACCCTGGCGCTTGCGGTGCCGTCGGCCGGGCTCGTGTTCGTGTCGAGCCTCGACGAACTGACCGCGTTCACGGTCGACCTGCTGCTGCTGATCTATCTGGTCGTCGGGCTGGCCGCACTCGCGAGCCGCTTCGTGCGCCGTGACGTCGAACATCACTACCGGATGCCGTTGTGGCCCGTGACGCCGCTCGTCGCGGTAGCCGGCGCAGCCTATACGCTCTACACGACGCTGGCGACGGCCACGAAACCGACCGACCTGATCATCATCGCGGGGCTGCTGATCGCCGCGCTCGTGATGTATGGGGTCTGGGCGCGCCACAGCGAAGCGTTCCGCACGCTCTGAGCGCTGGCCCTGCCGAAGCACTGAAACACCGAACCATTGAGAGACTGGAGGAATTGCATCATGCGCACGAGGGATCTCGGCATCCGCATCGGACTCGGCACACCGGGCCGCTTCAACGCGATCACGGACGTACCCGGTGTGCGGGTCGGGCATTGCACGCTGAACGTCGAGAACGGCGACGCATCGATCCGCACCGGCGTCACCGTCATCGAGCCGCGTGCGGGCGCCGCGCACGATTCGCCGTGTTTCGCGGGCGTGCACGTGCTGAACGGCAACGGCGACGCGACGGGGCTCGAATGGATCCGCGAGGCCGGCCTGTTGACCACGCCGATCGCCTATACGAACACGCACAGCGTCGGCGCGGTGCGCGACGCACTCGTCGCGAACGAGCGCGAAGCGGCGGCCGGCCGCGTGTACTGGTGCATGCCGGTCGTGATGGAAACCTACGATGGCTTGCTGAACGACATCTGGGGGCAGCACGTGAGCGCCGCGCATGTGCAGCGCGCGCTGGCCGCCGCGCAGCCGGGGCCGGTTGCCGAAGGCGGCGTGGGCGGCGGCACGGGGATGATCTGCCACGAGTTCAAGGGCGGCATCGGCACCGCGTCGCGCGTGCTCGCGGCCGATGCAGGCGGCTGGACCGTCGGCGCGCTCGTGCAGGCGAACTACGGCGTGCGCGAGATGCTGCGCGTGGCCGGCTACCCGGTCGGCGAAGTGCTGCGGCATGTGCCTTCGCCGTTCCGCGCGCCGGACGCGCAAGGCGAGGCCGGGATGGGATCGATCGTCGTGACGATCGCGACCGACGCGCCGTTGCTGCCGCATCAATGCACGCGCCTTGCGCAGCGTGCGAGCGTCGGGCTGGCGCGCGTCGGCGGGGGCACCGAGGATTCGAGCGGCGACATCTTCCTGGCGTTCGCAACGGGCAACGACGGCCTGCCGGCGGCGAACTACGGCAGCAAGGGCGCGCCGACCACCGGCGTGCAGATGGTCAACAACGACCATATTTCCGCGCTGTTCGTCGCCGCGGCGGAAGCGGTGGAGGAAGCGATCGTGAACGCGCTCGTCGCGGGCGGCGACGTCGAGTCGCGCGGTGCACGGGTCGAAGGGCTGGGGCAGGCGCGCTTGCTGGATGCGTTGCGCGAGGTGGGCTGGCGGCCGGGGCGCGGCGCCTGAAACGGCATGCGCCGCTTCAATCGAAGCGGCGTAGGCGGGAGCGTCGATGCGGCGAGCGGCCGGGCCGCCGCTCGCCCGCGCATGCAAGGCGGACGGTGCGGGCGTGGCCGTGACGACGCGGCGTCATGCTCAGCTGCCGAAGTAGATGTTGCAGAAGCTGACGGGGCCGACACAGGCGTTCGGGTCTTCCTGCTTCGATTGCGAACGATCGGCGCGGCCTGCGGTTGCGACGGCTTCGGCGCGGTTCGCCTGCTGCTGTGCGACGTCTGCCGGAGCCGGCTGTGCGTGAGCAACGGCAGCGGTGAGCGACAGGGCAACGAGGGCGAGGTGCAGCGGCTTCATGTTGGTTTCTCCTGGGTGAGTGCCAGTCTCGCTGGCAGTGAGGAAACTATAGGCTCGCACTGCTTAAAGATTAATCACCGCGGCTGTAGAGCTTATTTCCATCCGGAACAAGGATCCGGTTGCGCGCGCATCGATCGTCAATGGCGGAGCCGGTTGAACGGCGCGTCCTTGTCCAGCAGCGCGCTGCGCATGAAGTGCAGGCAGCCGACGATCCGCTGCATGCGGTGCCGCTCGTCGGGCACCGCGTACCACGCCTGCAGCGTGTGCTGCGCCGCGCGGATCGCGAGGTTCACCGATTTCAGCGTGCGCGCGTGATGGCCGGGTGTCGGGTCGTCGAAGAAGCGCGGCAGCTCGCGCAGCACCGCGTCGATCGAGCCGGTCCAGCGCAGCGTTTGCGGCGGCTTCGATGCGCGGAACGTGTTCAACTCGTCGCGCAGGTCGATCACCGCGTGGCCGACCTCGAGCGTCGACAGCATCCAGCGCAGCGCGTCGCGATGCTGCCGCGTGCGCTTCACGAGCAGCGTGCGCAGCTGCGCCATCAGGTCGTGCGTACTCGACTGGAAGCGCTGGGCGAGGCCATCCGGCGCGCCTTCGCACGCCAGCGTGACCTGCCGGCGCAGGTCGTGCGCGATGCGGCCCGTGAGCCACGGCATGTGAGTCGGGAACACGACGGCGAACACGAGCGCGCACGCGAGCATCGCGACGACGATCGCCAGGCCGTTGTTGATCAGCACCTCGGGGGTATACGCGATCGCGTTGTCGGGCCCCGCGAGCAGGCAGAAAAACACCGCGAAGCCGATCCCGTAGCCGGACAATCCCGGCCGCATCGCGAGAAACGCGCCGAGACCGAGCACCGGCGCGAGCGCGGCGCACAGCAGCGGGAAGCCGTCGATGTTCGGATACACGTAGCACAGGAACAGGTAGCCGACGGCGGTCGCGAACGCCGCGCCGACGCTCATCTGCGCAACGAACTTCGGCGCGCGCGGCGACGTCGAACTGAGCGCGCACGCGATCGCGGTGGCGATCACGGCGAGCGGGCCGCTCGGCCATTCGGAGGCAAGCCAGAACGCACTCATTGCACCGACGGCGACGATCGTGCGCAGGAACGCGAACCCGACGAAGAACGCGTTGGTCTTCACCGCGTAATGCGTGACCGAGCGCTCGAATGCGTGATCGTCCTGGTCGAGCGACGCATAGGTGTCGGCGTAGCCGAGATATTCGCCGATGAAGCGGTACAGCAACTCGATCGCGGTATCGAAGTCGAGCAGGCCGCCGGCCGCATGATCCTCGATGTTTCGCCGCGACGCGCGCGCGGCTTTCGGCAGCGCGCTGTGGAAGCGGCGCAGTTCGAGCAGCGCGCCGGTGGCCGGCGAGACGCCGCGCGGCCGCTCGTCGCGCAGCGCGGCGAAGCGCTGCGCGAGCGCGTCGACGTGCGGCGCCAGCGCATCGAGCACCGCGTCCGCGCCGTTCGCGCGCAGCCGCTTGACGAGCTGGTGCAGCGCATGCAGCCGCGTGCACGCGTTCATGAATTCGCTGTTCAGCCGCGCGAGGCGGCGGCTGCGCGCGCGAATGTGCGGATCCTCGAACGACGCGAAGGCGCGATTGGCCTCGAAGCCGACGATGTCGTCGACGAAATCGGCGAAGCGCCGCTCGAAATCGCCGCGTGCGACGTCGCCCGCGAGCGCGCCGGCCGTGAACGCCGCGAACGTCGCATGGCGCGTGCCCAGCGAGCGCATCAGCGCCTTCGCGGAGCTGAGCGGCAGGATCAGCGCGCTGACCGCACCGGAGCACGCGATGCCGAGCGCGACTTCCGCGGCGCGCGTGAGCGCGGACTGGAACAGTGTCTGCGGGGTCGTCACGGCCGGCAGGCCGATCAGCGCGGCCGTGTAGCCGGCGAGCACGAAGCCGTACCAGCGGAAGTGGCGATTGCGCACCGCGAGCGCGATGCAGGTGCCGATCCACAGCGTGATGCCGGCCATGTACAGCTCGGGCTGCTGCGCGAACAGCCCGCCGAGCGCGAGTGCGGCAACGAGGCCGGCCGCCGTGCCGAGCACGCGGTAGAAGCTCTTCGCGAACACCATCCCCGACAGCGGCTGCATCAGCACGAACACGGTCGTCATCGCCGTGCGCGGCTGCGACATCTCCAGGCGCATCGCGATGCCCATCGCAAGGAGCGCCGCGAACACCGTTTTCGCGAGGTGCAGCCAGATCAGCCCGTCGCTCGCGGCCCAGTCGCGTGCCGCGTCGCCGAGTGGATCGAGCCATGTGCTCCATCGTGCCGGTTCGATGGAAGGTCGCTCGATCGCAGGTTGTGGCTTCATGAAAAGAGGGGGCTGGCACGGGGCCGGGCGAGATGCGCGGCGCGTCCGAACGGGTCCGTTCGACTGTTGAGGCGCCGATTGTAGGAGTGCGGCGCCCGCGCATTAACGCAGTTGCGGGGAAACGATAGTTGCAGCCGGAGTAACAATCTGTCGCATCCGGTGGAGGAAAATGGCGGCTCCGCTACAGGTTGCTCACAGGAATGGATACCCTACAAAACATGCGGGTGTTTTCGCGCGTCGTCGAGACGGGCAGTTTCACCGCCGCCGCGCAATCGCTGAATTCGACGACGGGCGCGATGTCGCGCGCGGTGTCGGAGCTCGAGGCGCGCCTGCGCACCCGTCTGATGAATCGTTCGACGCGCCGTCTCGCGCTCACGTCGGCCGGCGAAAACTATCTGCGGCGTTGCCGCCAGATCCTCGCCGACGTCGACCGCGCGGAAGAAGAGGCGAGCTGCGCGCACGAACGGCCGGCCGGCGTGCTGCGCATGCACAGCTTCGCGAGCGTCGGTCATCACTATGTATTGCCCGCGCTGACGCGCTATCACGCGCAGTTTCCCGACGTATCGATCGAGCTGTCGCTGTCGCAGCGCATGCCCGACCTGTTCGACGGCACGAGCGACATGGCCGTCGTGACCGCGTCGTCGCTGCCCGATTCGGAACTCGTGTCGCACCTGCTCGGCTCGACCTTCAGCATCCTGTGCGCGTCGCCCGACTATGTGAAACGGCACGGCGCGCCGGCTCGCCCGCAGGATCTCTCTGCGCACGCGTGCCTGACGCTGTGCACGCCGGCGTTCCCGACGCACGAATGGGTGCTCGAGGGGCCGGAAGGCGTCGAACAGATCCACGTCACCGGGCCGGTGCAGACCAATACGGCCGAATCGCTCGCCCTCGCGATCCGCGACGGCATCGGGATCGGCATGCTGCCGCTGTACTCGGCGATCGACGCACTGCGCGACGGCACGCTCGTCCGCGTGCTGCCCGCGCATATCCTGCAGAAGATGAACGTCTACGCGCTGTATCCGTCGCGCCGCTTCATCGATGCGAAGGTGCGGACCTGGGTCGAGATGCTGCGTGCCCAGGTGCCGGGGATGATCGCGCGCGACGTCGAGATGCTGAGCGCGATCGATCGCGAACCGCAGGCCGCCTGAGCGGCGCACGCGCGTCGGCGGATTGCCCGCGCGGCCGGCGTTTTCTCGTCAAGCCAACCAGGCGAACGCAAATCGCGCCATGCCCGCGGTACGTGGTTCACGCGGGCGGGGCGCTTCGTCGTGCCGTTACCGCGCGGGCCTGGCGGCCGCACCCGATTCCGTTGCCGGTTCGCCGGCCGGGCCGTATGCGGCGTGTGCCGCTTTCTGTTCCGCGAGACGCTTTTCGTGGAGTCGTTCCTGCGCCGCCATGATGTCGTCCGGATAGTTGTTGACTTCGCCGCGCGCCGGGTTGTAGCCGACCGACTCGAGATCGATCAGCTCCTGCAGCACTTGCGCGCGCGTGACGGGCGATGGGGCCGACTGGGCGAAAGACAGGGCCGGCGCAGCAAGCAGGACGGCAGCGGCGGCAGCGGCGACGAGCGATTTCACGAGGTTCTCCTGGGTACGGGGTGGGCGGCCGGATCGACGCGATGCGTGACCCTGACCTTTGCTGGCAGTCTACGCAGCCCCCTCGCGCGTAAAAACCCCGATTCCAGGCAGGCTGCCTTCCAGATGGAACAACATTGGTGCAAGCCGCCCGCGGGCAGCGAACCCGTGTGCGAATGCAGGTCCGTGGCCGTCGGGCGGCGATGCATCGTGCCGGTCAGAAGCGCGTGCGCATGCCGATCGTGCCGACGATCTGGTTCGCCGTGCTCGATGCGCCGCCCGAGCCGTCGATGAACGCCTGGTAGCCGCGGCCCGCTGCGTGCTGATACATCGCTTCCGCATAGACGTCCGTGCGGCGCGACAGCTTGTAGACGGCCTGCAGGTCGACCTGGTGCCACTTCGGATCGGCGCCGTGCCTGCTGTCGGGGTTCGACACGCTGGCGTCCGTATACACGTAGGCCGCGCCGAGGCTGACGGCGGGCGTCACCGCATAGCGCACGTTCACGTCGTAGTTGTTGAACGCGACCTGGCCGGTCGAGCCGAACGAGCCCGTGTTGTCGTACTGCGAGCGCGTATAGACGAAGCCGACGGTGGCCGGGCCGAATCCGTAGCCGATGCCGCCGCCGTAAGAACGCATGCGGTCCGAGCCGATCGACCAGCCGCCCTGGTTCAGGCTTTTCGCTTCGGC
The DNA here is from genome assembly GCF_902833075.1 of Burkholderia sp. BCC0405. Classification (NCBI taxonomy): domain Bacteria; kingdom Pseudomonadati; phylum Pseudomonadota; class Betaproteobacteria; order Burkholderiales; family Burkholderiaceae; genus Burkholderia; species Burkholderia sp. BCC0405. The sequence goes on along the minus strand of NZ_CADFEO010000001.1, from coordinate 79,747 downwards.
CGCATCGGTCGCGCCCGGGCTCGCGCTCGTCGAGCCCTTCGTGCCGTTCATCTGCAGGTACGCGCCGGCCAGCTTCAGCGGGCCGTTCGTGTAGCTTGCCGCGACGCTGTACGCGCGGTTCGCGCCGAAGCCGGTCGCGTTCGAGAACGCATACATCGCGCCGGCCTTGAAGCCCGCATGGGTCTCGCTCGTGTACTTGACCGCGTTGTTGATGCGCAGCGAGTGGTTCAGGTTGTCGTTGTCGAACGGATGCGCGAAGCTCGTGTCGCCGAAGTCGCCGGCGGTGGCCGACAGCGGCGCGACGAAGTCGACCATCGTGTCGTACTGGCGGCCGAGCGTCAGCGTGCCATAGCCGCTCTGGCTCAGGCCGGCGTACGCATGGCGGCCGAACAGCTTGCCGTCCTGCCCGAGCCCGCCGTTGTTCACGTTGAAGCCGTTCTCGAGCACGAACAGCGCCTTCAGGCCGCCGCCGAGATCCTCGGTGCCGCGAAACCCGACGCGGCTGCCGTTGACGGTGCCGCTGTTCAGGCGCCACAGCGACGCCCCGTTGGCGTTGTTGGTGTAGACGATGCCGGCATCGATCAGGCCATACAGCGTGACCGAGCTCTGTGCGTGTGCGAGCGGGGCGAACAGCGCGGCGGCGCATGCGCCGGCGATGAGGTTTTTTTTCATATAAGGGCTCCTGCGTGTGGGACCGGGAACGAAAATTCGGCGCAAGTATAGGAACGCACCGTGCGCGCAAAGCCGCCGGGGGCCGCGAGCGCACCTTTCCGGATCCGGCAAGAGTCCTTCACAAAACCGACATGACGTGCCGCGTGCCCCTGACGCCGGCGGCTTTTGCGCGATCGCGTGCGCGTGGCATCCGCGCCTCGGTGGCCGGCTGTCGCAGCGTTGCAACATGCGCGGCGCGCGGCACGGCGGTTGATCGTCGTGACCGGTGCGCGGAGAATGGGGCGTTCGCGCCGAAGCGGGGCGTCACACGCGTGCGAAGACGCGCGCGCATCGACGCGTTTCATCGATACGCGTCAACTGGATCGCACGGCCGCCCGCGCCACGCGTGCGGCCGTTTTCATGGATGCCACGGGGAGACTTCTCATGAATCTGTTCAACGTACGCCTGCGGGGCCGCGAAGGCCTGTTCACGATCGGCATCGACGGCGGCAGGATCGCGCGGGTCGACGCACAGTCGGCGCCGGTCGCGCCCACGGGCGCAGCGGATGTCGACGCGGGCGGCCGCCTTGCGATTCCGCCGCTCGTCGAGCCGCATATTCACCTCGACGCGGTGCTGACGGCCGGCGAGCCCGCGTGGAACATGAGCGGCACGCTGTTCGAGGGCATCGAGCGCTGGGCTGAACGCAAGGCGACGATCACGCACGAGGACACGAAGACGCGCGCGCATGCGGCGATCGGCATGCTGCGCGATCACGGGATTCAGCACGTGCGCACGCACGTCGACGTCACCGATCCGACGCTTGCCGCGCTGAAGGCGATGCTGGAAGTGAAGGACGAAGCACGCGGGCTGATCGACCTGCAGATCGTCGCGTTTCCGCAGGAAGGCATCGAATCGTTCGACGGCGGCCGCGCTCTGATGGCGCAGGCGATCGAACTCGGCGCGGACGTCGTCGGCGGGATTCCGCATTTCGAGAACACGCGCGAGCAGGGCGTCAGCTCGATCCGCTTCCTGATGGATCTCGCGGAGCGCACCGGCTGCCTCGTCGACGTGCATTGCGACGAGACCGACGATCCGCATTCGCGTTTTCTCGAAGTGCTCGCGGAAGAAGCGCGCGTGCGCGGGATGGGGGCGCGCGTGACGGCGAGCCACACGACCGCGATGGGCTCGTACGACAACGCGTACTGCTCGAAGCTGTTCCGCCTGCTGAAGCGCGCAGGCCTGAACTTCATCTCGTGCCCGACCGAGAGCATCCACCTGCAAGGGCGCTTCGACACGTTTCCGAAGCGGCGCGGCGTCACGCGTGTCGCGGAACTCGATCGCGCGGGCATCAACGTGTGCTTCGGTCAGGATTCGATCAAGGACCCGTGGTACCCGCTCGGCAACGGCAACATCCTGCGCGTGCTCGATGCGGGCCTCCATATCTGCCACATGATGGGCTACCAGGACTTGCAGCGCTGCCTCGACTTCGTGACCGACCACAGCGCGACGACGATGCATCTCGGCGACCGCTACGGGATCGCGGTCGGGCGTCCGGCGAATCTCGTCGTGCTCGACGCGGACGGCGATTACGAAGCGGTGCGCCGGCAGGCCAAGGCCGTGCTGTCGATCCGACACGGGAAGGTGATCCTGCGGCGCGAACCGGAGCGCGTCACGTATCCGGATTGACGCGCGCGGCGGGCGGTCAAGGCCCGCCAGGCTTCATGTATTCACCAAATACATGAGTCGATTCGAAAAATACGTTTGCCTCATGATTGGCGCGGGCCTACGATGCGGTCCTGACAACGGCGTGCGGGTTGCGCGCCGTCTTTTCGATCCCATTCGCCGACCCCATGCGCCTCGATCTCCCGTCCGCTCCCGCATCCTCTTCGCCGTCCGCCAGCCCGTTCGCGCGCTTGGCGGTCGTCACGATCCTGACCGGCGTCGGCGCGGGCCTCGGCGGCATGCTGCTCGCGCTGCTGCTGCATGCGATCCAGCACGTCGCGTACGGCTACGGCATCGCGCACGCGATCGGCACCGAGAGCTTCCTCACCGGCGTGACCGGCGCCGATCCGCTGCGCCGGCTCGCGGTGCTGATCGTCTGCGGGATCGTCGCCGGCGGCGGCTGGTGGGCGCTGTACCGGTATGGCCGGCCGCTCGTCGGCATCCGCCGCGCGGTGCGTGCGGCCGATCCGCGGATGCCGGTCGTCAGCACGACCGTTCACGCGATGCTGCAGATCGTCACCGTCGCGCTCGGCTCGCCGCTCGGCCGCGAAGTCGCCCCGCGCGAGATCGGCTCGCTGCTTGCCGGGCGGCTTGCGCATGCGGCGGGGCTCACGCCCGACGATTGCCGGCTGATGGTCGCGTGCGGTGCGGGCGCGGGCCTCGCGGCCGTCTATAACGTGCCGCTCGGCGGGGCGATCTTCGTGCTCGAAGTGCTGCTCGGCACGTTCGAGCTGCGTGCGCTGGTCCTGGCGGTCGCGACGTCGGCGATCGCCGCGGCCGTTGCGTGGATCGGCCTCGGCAACGAACACCAGTACACGGTGCCGCCGTTCGTGCTGAGCACGCCGCTGGTCGTGTGGTCGATCGTCTGCGGGCCGCTGTTCGGCTTTGCCGCGTACGGCTTCGTGCGGCTCACGACGCGTGCGCGGGCAGACGCGCCGAAAGATGGGCGGTTGCCCATGCTCGCATTGGTCAACTTCGCGGTGATCGGCGTGCTCGCGATGCGGTTCCCGCAACTGCTCGGCAACGGCAAGGGCCCGGCGTCGCTGGGTTTCGACGGCACGCTGACGATCGGCCTCGCCGCGACGCTGCTCGTGCTGAAGGTGCTGATCGAGGCCGGCAGCCTGCGCGTCGGCGCGGAAGGCGGCCTGCTGACACCGGGCCTCGCGAACGGCGCGCTGCTCGGCGTCGTGCTCGGCGGGCTGTGGAGCCTCGTGTGGCCGGGCGCGTCGATCGGCGGGTGTGCGCTCATCGGCGCGACCGCGTTTCTCGCCGCGTCGATGCAGATGCCGATCACGGCGGTCGTGTTGCTGCTCGAGTTCACGCGCGCGGATCACGACAGCCTCGTGCCGATGCTGCTTGCCGTGGCCGGCTCGCTGGTCGCGTACCGGTTCGCGCAGCGGCTGGCCGAGCAGCGGGCGAATCCGGTTGCAACCGTGAGCGCACCTGCGACCGCCGGTCGATAACGCACCCGCATCCGACCTTTTCACCGGCGGCGCCGGTCGCACCGCCGGTCGTCGCTTTGCTCCCCGTTTCCACGATGGCGATTGCCGGACCCGGCGTGCGCGACATCATGGGATAGTGCGTGACGACGCAGCTGTTCCCGGGCGTCGTGTTCGTCGCGGGGATGTACTGTTCCGACGCGGCTGGGCGCGAGGCGGGCGGCATGGCCTGATGTCGGCGGCCCGGACGCAGGTCGCCATCCGTCGGTGGATAATCGGCTCCCCCTGTTTGCGCCGAGGGAGGCTGCATGACCGATCCGAACGAACCGCCCGGCCGCCGGGCGTACGCGAGCTTCGCGCAACGTTACGCCGACATCGCGCCGACGAAGGCGCACAACGCGCTCTACGAACGTCCGGCAACGATGGCGCTGCTGGGCGACGTCGACGGCCTGACGGTGCTCGACGCCGCCTGCGGGCCCGGCATCTGCAGCGCGCACCTCGCACGCCACGGCGCGACGGTGCATGCGTTCGACGTCACGCCGGAGATGGTCGCGCTGGCGAGAACGCGCTGCGCGGGCCTCCCGGTCGACATCGTGGAGGGCGATCTGGAGGGGGCGCTCGCCTGGTTGCCCGACGATGCGTTCGACAAGATCGTCTGTTCGCTCGCGTTCGACTACGTGCGCGATCTTGCGCCGACGCTGCGCGAATTCCGGCGCGTCGCGCGGCCGGGCGCCACGCTCGTGTTTTCGATGGCGCATCCGATGCGGGACTGGATGGACGAACGCACGCGCGGCGAGGGCACCTATTTCGATACGTCCCGCTTCGGCTTTCGCTGGTCGGGTTTCGGTGAACCGAAACCCTATGTCGAAGCGTGGCGGCGGCCGCTCGCCGACATCCTGAACGCAGTGGCCGACGGCGGCTGGCGGCTCGACCGGTTCGTCGAGCCGAAGCCGCTGCCCGAGATGAAGGCCGCGTCGGAGCGGCTCCATGCGGAGCTGTCGCTGGCCCCGGCCTTCCTTTGCATCCGCGCGCGCTGCTGATCAGTGTCGTGGTGGACCGGCGCGCGTCGTTCAGCGTGCCGCGTAACGTTTCGATCTCCTGGAAACGGCGCTGCCCCGCCGTTGGCTGGATATTGGAAGGCCCCTATGTTATAAAGGGCCGCGCCCGGGCCGGGCGCCCATTCCTACAAAACATCACCTACGCAGTATCTATAAAAATCATGGCCGAACGGGTTAATACCGACGATCAGGACGCACGCGTGCGCGTGCTGTTTCATGTGACCGATTTCGGGAACGGCGGGATCGAGTCGTCGCTGATCCAGTGGCTGCGGATTCTCGACCGCAAGCGTTTCCGGGCCGTATTGTCCGTCACGTATGCATCGCCGATGCTGGCACAGCGCTTTCGCGCGCTGATCCCGGCCGACATCCCGATCGAGATCCTGGTGCGTCCGCAGTGGCTCCGATACTTCCAGGACCGTCGCCATGCGAGCAAGCTCGGCAAGGCGGGGCGGATCGCGCGCGATCTTCACGGGGCGCTCGCGGTGCGTCCGCACATCGGGCGACGCGTGGCCGAACTGGCGCGTGACGTCGACGTCATCGTCGATTACGACCTGTCGCTTCGACGCCTTGCCGGCCGGTTCGGGGTGGCCTGGATCGGCGTCAATCACTTCAGCTTCGTCGCGCGGCTCGGTGGCCAGGGCCGGCGCGTGCTCCGCCTGCTCGACCAGTACAGCCGCTACGACAGCATTGCCGCGCTGAACCCGCAAATGGGCGACGAAGCCGACCGAATGTTCGGCGACCGCCTGCAGCAGGTGACGGTCCTGCCCAATGCGATCGATATCGATGCCATTCGCGCGAACGCGACGGCGTGTCGCCCGGTGCTGCCGGGCGGCGTGCCGTATATCGTCTCCGTCGCCCGTCTCGACGAACTCCAAAAGGATCACCGCACACTGCTGCGCGCGTATGCGCAACTCGTCGCGCAGCGCGGCGTGGCGGAGCATCTCGTGCTGGCCGGCGACGGCGCGTACCGCGACGAGCTCACGCGTCTCGCGGATGAGCTCGGCATCGGCGCGCGGGTGCATTTCATGGGGCAAATGGACAATCCGCATCCGCTGATGGCGGACGCGTCGATTGTCGTGCTGAGCTCGAAGAACGAAGGGATGCCGATGGTGCTGATCGAGGCGCTCGCGCTCGGCAAGGCGATCGTGTCGACCGATTGCCCGACCGGCCCGCGCGAGATTCTCGATCACGGCCGCGCGGGATTGCTGGTGCCGGTCGGCGACGTCGATGCACTGGCCGATGCGATGGCGCAACTGCTGACCGACGACGTGCTGCGCGCGAACATGGCCGCGCGTGCGTTCGAACGCGCGTCCTGCTTCGGCATCGCGGAAAGCAACCGGCGGCTCGATGCGTGCATCGATGCAATTCGCGTGAAGCGCGCGAGCCGGCCTCGCGCGCAACCGCATGCGGGCAGGCGCGCCGGCTGACCGACACCGGGGGCGCCGGTGCGAGGGGTTACCGCGCCGGCTCGTCGTTCAGCGTACCCAGGAACGCTTCGATATCCTTGATGTCCTGCGCCGTCATCGCGGGCTTGTCGCCCGGCTTGCGATCGAACGGCGCATCGGTCACGTCGACGTTCGCGCGATACTTCGGCGGGATGTCGTCGTACTCGTCGACCTTGCCGTCCGCGCCGCGCGAATAGAACTTCTGCGGCGAGATGCTGCGTTCGTTGTAGAACGCCATCACCTGGTCGAGCGTGTGGAACACGCCGTTGTGGAAGAACACGTGGCGCGTCGCCGAGTTGCGCAGCGTCGGCGTGAGGAACATCGCGCAATACTGCGTCTGGTCCTTCAGGTCGTCGCGGAACGGCCCGCACACGCCGAGATCGTAGAACGCCGGGTTGCGGTTCTGCGCCAGTTCCTTGTTGCGCGGCGCGCCGAGCGCCTCGTACTGGTAGTCGGTAAACATCGGCGGCAGCCCGTCCTTGCCGGGCTTCGACAAATGGCAGCCCGCGCAATTCGCCTTGTCCGGATCGTTGAACAGGCGCAGCCCGCGCAGTTCGGCTTGCGTGAGCCGTGCACGGCCTTCGAGCCAGCGGTCGTACTTGCTGTTGTACGGGTGGAACGACGGATCCTCCACCTGGTAGCGCGCGATCGCGAACATCGCCTCCGATACCGCGAGCTGCGGGCTGTCGAACACGCGTGCGCCGAACAGTTGCTCGAGTTGCGCGCGGTGCGACGACTGCGCGAGCTTGCGCGCGACGTCGTCGATGCTCGCGTTCGCCATCTCGACCGGATTCAGCAACGGGCCGAACGCCTGCTGCTGCAGCGTATCGGCGCGGCCATCCCAGAACATCCCGCCCTGCGGCACGAGTTGCGGCGCGGCCGATGTGCCGGCCACCTTCTGTGCCTTGACGACGCCGGCCGCCGACGCGGCCTGCTGCGCGACGGTCGGCGCGGCGTCGTTTTCACCGGCGTCGGGGCCGATGCTGAAGTTCGGCTGGCGATACAGGTACATCAGTGACGGCGGCGGGCGATAGCCCTGCTGCGTCATTGCGAGGCCGCCCGGCTGCACGTCGAGCGCGTTCGGCGGGCCGTACGCATGATCGGGGCTGTGGCACGACGCGCACGACTGCTTGCCCGACGCGGACAGCGACGGATCGGCGAACAGCGCCCGGCCGAGTTGCGCGACCGCCGACAGCGGCTGCGCGGCGGGCCGCTGCAGCACGACCGGATGCGGGTTCGCACCCGTCCAGTCGGCGACGACGGTGCCGATCGCCGCGGGCACCTGCGACGGAAATGCGATCGCGAACGCGCCGTAGCCGAGCACGGCGGCGCCGATCGCGAATGCCGCGCGGCGCAGGAGGCGGGACGGCGTGCGCGGCGCGCGGGTGTCGGTGGTGTCGGGAGACGGGAACGCAGGGCGAGCTGTCATGCTGTCGGTCGGAAATCGGGCGCCGCACGAAGCGGCGCGTTAAACGGAAACGGCCGACGCACCATGCGCCGGCCATGCGGTCAGGAAGTGCCGGTCAGATCGCCGGGGCCGAGCTCAATGCGGTGCCGAGCGTCGGGTCGAGATACAGCGGCGTCGTGTTCGGCTTCGACGTGAAGTCGAACAGGTTGCGCAGGTCGCCCGCCGTCGCATCGAACGAGCCGCCGCCGATGCGCTGGCCGCCGAGCCAGTTGTCCTCGATGAAGCGCACGACGGACGACTGGTCGAGCATCGTGTGATCGACGTAGTTCTGCTTCGCGTACGGCGAGATCACGATCAGCGGAATGCGCACGCCCGGGCCGCAGCGGCCGTTCACGGTGCCGCCGTTCACGCCGGTCGTGCCGCCTGAGCCGCACTTGCCGTTGCCGCTCACCTGGTCGACCGGATCCGACGAGCCGCGCGTCGGCGGCGTGTACACGTGGTCGTACCAGCCGTCCGAGTCGTCATAGGTGACGATCACGGCCGTGTTCTGCCAGTCCGGCTGCTGCTGCAGGAAGTTGACGACCTTCGTCACGAACGCCTGCTCGTCGAGCGGATCCGAATAGCCCGCGTGCGCATCCTGTGCGGCCGGGGCCTTCAGGTAGCTGACCGACGGGAAGTTGCCGGCCTTCACGGCGGCGAAGAAGTCGTCCGTGTCGTATTGGTGGTTCGCCGGTTCGGCGGTCTTGCCGTCGGTCTGGAAGCTCGAACCGATCGCCGCGACCGAGCTCGGGCGCGTGTGCTGCGGGTTCGCGGTCGACGCGTAGTACTGGAACCAGTTGTGGTGCGGGATGTAGTCGGACGTCGCGGCGTTCACGGCGGTGGCGACCGTGCTGCGGGCGCAGCCCGTGGTGCCGTTGCTGTTCGTCGTCGACAGGTTGAAGCCGCCCATGAAGCCGCCCCACGTGATCTGCGCGCCGTTCAGCAGGTCGCCGATGTTCTTGCCCGTCATCATCGCCTGGTCGGTCGTGCTCGAGCACACGTCATAGCCCGGGTCGACGTCGTTGATCATCGTGTAGCCGGTCTGGCCGTCGTTGATGTAGTACGAGCTCTTTGCGAGCGTCGACGGTTGCGCCGACGTCTTGACGATCTGCATCCCGTTGGTCTGGCCCGACACGACGTTCAGCGCGCCCGGCGTCGACGGGCCGTACGACGTCGTGTACATGTTGTCGCTCATCGCGAAGCGCTGCGCGTAGTTCCACAGCGCGGTCACGGTGTTGCCGTCGAAGTAGCCCATCACCTGGCCCTTCGTGCCGAACGCGCCGGCGCCGCCGGACGAGCCCCTGCCGGTGTATTTCGGGAACAGGTCGGCCGCGCCGAGATCTTCCGCTTGCTGCTCGGCCGTGTACGCGTGGTTCTGGTCGGCGGTCGCGGCCTGCGTGCGGTCGAGGCGGAACGGGTTCGCGGCGTCGGTGCCGTTGGCCGTGTTCGTGAAGTTCGGGTTCGCGGTGAGCAGCGTGCCCGTCAGGCCGTTCGGCGTCGGCGTGCCGGACTTGGCGGTGAACGCCGGTTCGCCCGACGGGTTCGTCGCGTTCGGGTAGGTGCCGAAGTAGTGGTCGAACGAAATGTTTTCACCGTAGATCACGACGACGTGCTTGATCGGCGTGGCGGTCTGCAGCGCGTCCTGCGACAACACGACGGGTGCCGGCGGCGTCGACGTCGGATCGCTGCCGCCGCAGGCGAACAGCGCAAGCGCCGCGGCAGCGCAGGCGGTGACAAGCAAGGCTTGACGGAACATCGGGAAACTCCAGGTAAGGTCTTCGATGGTGGAGAGCGGCCCTGTCGCCGTGTGGGTTCGACACGGAGCTCGTGAGAGAGCACGCGCATTGAAACAGTCCCGTATGAAGATATGGGGACGGAGTGATTTCGCGACGGTTGCGCTGCGGTATCGATTTCATTACGGCGCGACGCAATCCGAAAGAAAGTGGAAAGGAATGGACCACGTGCCACCTTTGCGTCACATTCCGCGGCGCCGGGGGCCGCTGCCGCGGATGCCGCGCGGGGCGGGCGAGAGGAGGTTGCTGCCCGATTTGCGGAGGGGGCGCGCGGCGCAGGTATTTTGACAATCGGATGACGTATTCATACGATGAACGCCCTGCGGCGACGATTTCGCGTGGCCGACCGTCAGCGAGTATTCAGCGTGCCGATCCCCGTTCTGTTTGCCGTGCTGTGCGCGGCGTTCCTGCATGCGTCATGGAACGCGCTCGTGCGCAGCAGCGGCGACCGGCTGCGGTCGGCCACCGTGCTGCAGATCGCGATCGGGCTGTTCGCGCTGCTGTTCCTGCCGGCCGCGGCGCCGATCGCGCCGGCGAGCTGGCTCTGTGTCGTCGCGTCGGCCGTGCTGCACGTCGTCTATACGCTGCTGTTGGTGCGCGCGTACGAGCACGGCGACCTGACCGTCGCGTATCCGGTCGCGCGCGGCACCGCGCCGCTGCTCGTCACGCTCGGTGCGGCGGTGTTCGCGGGCGAGCACCTGAACGTCGGCGCGCAATGCGGGCTCGTGCTGATCTGCGCGGGCATCCTGGCGATCGGCCTGGAGCGTGGGCGCGGCGCGAAGCACCGGATGATGCAGGTGCTGCCGACCGCGTTCGCGACCGGCGTGTCGATCGCGGCCTACAGCGTGGTCGACGGGATCGGCGTGCGGGAAAGCGGCAACACGGTCGGCTATACCGCGTGGATGTTCGTGCTGACGGGGGCGATGATGGCCGCGTACTACCGCCTGCGGGCGGGGCCGCTGCGGCTGACGCAGGATGTCGGCGAAACGGCGAAGGCCGCCTGCGGCGGCGTGTTCGCGGCGCTCGCGTACGGCATCGTGATCTGGGCGATGGATCGCGCGCCGATGGGGCCGGTGTCGGCGCTGCGGGAAACGAGCGTGGTGTTCGCGGCGCTGATCGCACGGGTGTACCTCGGCGAGCGGCTGACGCCGCGCCGGGCGGCCGGTTGCGTGGTGATCGCGGCGGGGGCGTTGCTGATCAGTGCGTTTGAAGCGGTGAGGTGAAGGCGTCCCAGGATGCGCAGTACGAATATGGCTGGGTGCTGATTTTCAGAACCGAAATCCGAAAGCCGACGTGTGAGCTTAATCGTTGCTTACGCAAAAAATCACACCGTATCTGGAGAGAGCCGTGGAGGGAGGCGAAGCGGCGCACAAACTCCGTCAGGCCGCTTCGGTAGGCCGATTTAGCCGAAAAAAACTAGCGCGGGGAGTGCGTAGGTCGCAAGATGAAAGAGAACAACAAATAGCGTAGCTGCAATAAACGTGATACCCCACTTGCGCGACGACCAACGTCGGTAAGCGAAGGCATTGAGCGCGGCAAAGACGACCGAAGGCCACAAGGTCAGGGCGAACAGGCCAATGATGAATACTGCGTGTGGAGCGCAGTGTTCCATATCGTTGCAGCCGGTCGAATGCGACGGCGGAGCCGGCCAATGAATACGGCTGAACGTATAAAGGGACGCCCATGTGATGAGCAAACCCCATAGGAACCCCGGAACGGCAACTGCCAATCGCTTCATTTGACTTCCCAGAAAAGGATTTCTTTCGAGTCGCCCAGATCTGAATACCAATTCCCGCGTCGGCCCCGAAGGTAATCAAGTGGGTTAATCATGCTCGGCACGCCTATGCGAAACCTCCAGAACGAAGCAGTAGATGGCGTAAGGGTATCCTTGTTCCATAGGTCAATATGGCCGCCGCTCAACGCGTCGCCAGTATCCCCTTCTTGCCGCCAGTAGCCAAAAAAATAGATGATACCGGTTCGACCTTTAATCTTGCGCTGCCAGTCCTTGCCGGTGATGTTCTCCGGCTTGCCCAGACCGAGGAACGGGTGAAGCTTCAACCATTCGGCCAACTCGTAGGCACGCGTCGCTGTCGCTTTCCCGTCGAGTATCAGACGACCCAACGACTTCTTCCCAGGCATCGGTTTCAACACCTTCTGCGAAAACGACTTCATGTTGCTTCCGACGTGGTGAAACGTAACGCTCATGCGAATGGCGCACTGGTTCTCATACTGGCCGGTGGGATCGTCGTATGGACCCTTCTTTGGATAGGCGCTCCAAAGTTCCCGAAATGACAACGTCTGAAGCGTTACCGGCTTGATGGGCCCTTTAGTGTCGTTCGAGCGAACCTTCGTAGGCTTGTTTGGCATCAGTCAACTCTCGTATTGTTTTTCAATGGCTTCGTCGCCCCAATAAACTGTGTACTCATCGGGCTTTTTGCCGGTATCGATGCGGGGCAACTCTCCGCTTGGATCGAGTCGGCCGTTGTACGTGCGGCCATCCGCCGTTTCGATGTGGTACGGATATCCGACAAGTACCGACTCGCGCGTCGTACACACCAGCTTTTCGTCGTAGCCGGAAGGTGCGGCAGATTGGGTTGGCGATACAGGTGACCGAGCTTCACGAGTGGCTGCTACTTGCCTGGACGTGCTGCTGTCAGCTTCGTAGAAAATCCGGCTGTCATCGCCTGCGACGACCTTGTTTTGTCCACACGGACAGAGCACGGGGTCTCCATTCAAAACGACTCTACGACCGTGGCAACTCATGCGCGTGGCGCTGCCGAAAATCTTGAAAGCCCCTTTGCAATTGCCACACGTTGCTTCGTCGCCATCCAGCGCAACGCGTTTACCGTTATCGAATATCGTTGACGTGACGGCAATGACGAATCCGCCGGTAGTGGTCGAGTCCCTGTCTCTTGCTGCTGTTCTGCGCATCGTCGTTTCCTTTTGCATTAAGGAATCGACGACAGTCATCGATAAGGGGAAATTTGTCTATGGGACTAATTCGAATTTGCGTGTGACTGATTCGACGGTTTGTATGCGTTAACGCATCGTCGATGTGACGTGAGGCAATCAACAACGCGCTCGAGTTGCCGATGATCGCAGCCCGCGTATTGCTGATCAACCGTCTGAAGTCGTGCGCCGAACGTCGGTTGAGAGACGGTGGCGTGGTCGACGCGAACTCGCTGTCGACGCCGGCCCACGTGGCGGCTACGCCGCCGTCGATCGCGCAGGCGCCCGTCTGCGAATGACCGCCGGCACGTCGGCTGTCACGCTTCCACCGGCATCGCACTCGTGCACTTGATCTCGTCGAGGCACACGCTCGAATGCACGCCGCTCACGCCGGGGATTCGCATCAGCGTCTCGAGCAGGAACCGCGACAAGCCTTTCAGATCGTGTGCGACGACCTTCAACACATAGTCGATGTCGCCCGTCACCGAGAAACACTCCTGGATCTGCGCGAGGTCGGACACCAGTTTCTGGAACTTCGACAGGTCGCGGATATGCCCGCGCTCCATCGTCACGTGCACGAAAGCGGTGACGCCGAAACCGAGCGTGTCGGGGCACAGCCGGGTTTCGTAGCGGCGGATCGCGCCGATCTCTTCCAGCCGCCGGTGGCGGCGCAGCGTCTGCGCGGGCGACAGTCCGACGGCCTTCGCCAGATCGAGGTTCGACGCGCGGCCGTTCTCCTGCAGGATCGCGAGCAAGTGCCGATCGAGGCGATCCAGAACCGGTTCATGCATTTTTGTTTCCTCATTCGTCTCCTGGATGCAATCTTATCTCATAATGTAGGGTTTGCATGAACGGGTTACGAAACCCGATTTCCCCGTCGCGACGCTAAACTGACGCCGGATTTTCGTGTGCGAACGCAGCCATGCGGGCGCGGCGACAGTCGGTGGCCGGTCTGGCGGGCACGCCGACGCGAATCGGGCGCCGCCACGCGAAGATTGCAGTCCCCAACCCGGCGGCTCCACGAACGGCCCCGGCACAGCAAAAACAGCGCCCGGCACACCGAGGCGCGCCGCGCCGCTTCAGGCGGAGGCGGACAGAGTGGAGAAGACATGGTTTCTGGAAACGAGAGCGACGGCCTGAAGCGCGGGCTGAAGAACCGGCACATCCAGCTGATTGCGCTCGGCGGCGCGCTCGGCACGGGGCTGTTCCTCGGCATCGCGCAGACGATCAAGATGGCGGGCCCGTCCGTGTTGCTCGGTTACGCGGTGGCGGGCGTCGTCGCGTTCTTCATCATGCGCCAGCTCGGCGAGATGGTCGTCGACGAGCCCGTCGCCGGCTCGTTCAGCTATTTCGCCAACAAGTACGTCGGCCACTTCACCGGCTTCCTGTCGGGCTGGAACTACTGGGTGCTGTACATCCTCGTCAGCATGGCCGAGCTGTCCGCCGTCGGGATCTACGTGCAGTACTGGTGGCCGGGCGCGCCGACCTGGGTGTCGGCGCTGGTGTTCTTCGTCGCGATCAACCTGCTCAACCTGGCAAGCGTGAAGTCGTATGGCGAGACGGAATTCTGGTTCTCGATCATCAAGGTCGCCGCGATCGTCGGGATGATCGGCTTCGGCGGCTGGCTGCTCGTGAGCGGCCATGCGGGGCCGGAGGCGAGTGTCCGGAACCTGTGGCAGCACGGCGGCTTCTTCCCGAACGGCGTGTCGGGGCTCGTGATGTCGATGGCCGCGATCATGTTCTCGTTCGGCGGGCTGGAGCTGATCGGCATCACCGCGGCCGAGGCCGACGATCCGAAGCGCAGCATTCCGCGTGCGACCAACCAGGTGATCTACCGCATCCTGATTTTCTACATCGGCGCGCTCGCCGTGCTGCTGTCGCTGTATCCGTGGGAAAAGGTCGTCACCGGCGGCAGCCCGTTCGTGCTGATCTTCCATGCGCTGAGCAGCAACGTGGTGGCCAATGTGCTGAACGTGGTCGTGCTGACGGCCGCGCTGTCGGTCTACAACAGCGGCGTGTACAGCAACAGCCGGATGCTGTTCGGCCTCGCGAAACAGGGCAACGCGCCGAAGGTGCTGTGCTCGGTGAACAAGCGCGGCATTCCGCTCGCCGCGCTCGGCGCGTCGGCGCTCGCGACCGGCGTGTGCGTGCTGGTCAACTACTTCATGCCGGGCAAGGCGTTCGAGGTGCTGATGGGCCTCGTCGTGTCGGCGCTGATCATCAACTGGGCGATGATCACGCTGATCCACCTGAAGTTCCGCCAGGCGAAGCGCGCGGCCGGGGAGGAGACTTCCTTCCGCAGTCTGGGCTATCCTTTCACGAATTACCTGTGCCTGGCATTCATGGCCGGCATTCTCGTCGTGATGTACCTGACGCCGGATCTCCGCCTGTCGGTGTACCTGATCCCGGTATGGCTCGCGGTGCTCGCGGTCGGGTATCGCTTCCGTCAGAAGAATGCAGGCTATGCGGTGCACGACGGCGCATCCGCGCGCTGACGCAGGCCACGACCGATCATTCTTCCAAACGAGACCGACTCAAGCCATGTTCGAACACATCGACGCGTACCCGGGCGATCCGATCCTGACGCTCAACGAGAACTTCCAGAAGGATCCGCGCGACCAGAAGGTCAACCTGAGCATCGGCATCTACTTCGATGCCGAAGGCCGGATTCCGGTGATGGGCGCCGTGCGCGAAGCCGAAGCCGCGCTGCAGCGCGAGAGCGGCCCGAAGCCGTACCTGCCGATGGTCGGCCTGCCTGCGTATCGCGACGCCGTCCAGGCGCTCGTGTTCGGCGCCGATCACCCGGCCCGCGCGGCCGGCCGCATCGCGACCCTGCAGACGCTCGGCGGCTCGGGCGCACTGAAGGTGGGCGCCGATTTCCTGAAGCGCTACTTCCCGGATGCGCAGGTGTGGCTCAGCGATCCGAGCTGGGAAAACCACCGCTTCATCTTCGAGCGCGCCGGTTTCACGGTGAACACGTATCCGTACTACGACGAAGCGACGGGCGGCCTGAAGTTCGACGCGATGCTCGCGGCGATCGACGCGCTGCCGGCGCGCAGCATCGTGCTGCTGCACGCGTGCTGCCATAACCCGACCGGTGTCGACCTCGACGAAGGCCAGTGGGAGAAGCTGATCGACGTGATCGAGGCGCGCGGGCTGCTGCCGTTCGTCGACATGGCGTACCAGGGCTTCGGCGCGGGCCTCGACGCGGACGCCTTCGCGGTGCGCGAACTCGCCCGCCGCGGCGTGCCGACGCTGGTTGCGAACTCGTTCTCGAAGAACTTCTCGCTGTACGGCGAGCGCGTGGGCGGCCTGAGCGTCGTCTGCGAGGATGCCGCCGCGGCCGACCGCGTGCTCGGCCAGCTGGCCGGCGCCGTGCGCTCGAACTACAGCAACCCGCAAACCTTCGGCGCGAAGGTCGTGGCGGCCGTGCTCGGCACGCCTGCGCTGCGCAAGCAGTGGGAAGAGGAACTGGCGGCGATGTGCCGCCGCATCGCGCGGATGCGCCAGTCGATCCATGACGGCCTGCGCGACCACGTCAGCGGCGAGGCACTCACGCGCTATGTGAAGCAGCGCGGGATGTTCACGTACACGGGCCTGACCGAATCGCAGGTCGATGCGCTGCGCGAAGTGCACGGCGTGTACATCCTGCGTTCGGGCCGGATGTGCGTGGCGGGCCTGAACGACTCGAACGTCGCCATCGTCGCCGACGCCATCGGCAAGGTGCTGAAGAGCGGCGTCTGAGCGCGGCGCGCTCCGGCGCGCCACGCGGCTGGCCGAACCGGCTGTCTCCCGCGAGGGGGCAGCCGGTTTTTTTGTGCGGCCGCAATGTGCGCCACCGGGCTGACGCGGGCGCAGGCGCGGCGGTACGATCACGGAATCGAACGCAACTCGGAAGGAGCGACATGGGCATCCGGATCATCCAGCTCGGCACGCCGCGCGCGGCCGGCGAGGGCCTGCGGATCGGAACGGTGCGGCGGCCGCCGCGCGGCGTGCCGAAGGCGGAATTCGCGTCGCGCAACTACTATGATGTATGGTTGCCGACACTCTCGCCGAGCCCGGAACTCGTCGCGCAGGCGCAGGCCGCCGAAACCGATGCCGAATGGAACGCGTTCCGGCGCCGCTTCCGCGCGGAAATGGCGCAGGGCGATGCGGCGAAGGTGCTGGACCTGCTGGCGGCGCTGTCGGCGACCACCGCGTTCTCGGTCGGCTGCTACTGCGACGACGAACGCCATTGCCACCGCAGCGTGCTGCGCGAATTGCTCGCGGAACGCGGTGCGGCGATCGAGCCGGACGCGGGCTGAAAGCGGACTGAAACGGGCTCAAGCCGGGCTTCGAGCGGCATCGCGCAGCCGCGCCGGGTAAGCCGCCGCGCCGTTATCGTGCGGCGCAGCGAACCCGTTGACGTGGGTCAAGCGTGCGGGCGCGCGCGCCACTATGCTCTTGTCATGGAGCCATCACGACGATGACAGGCGGACAGATGCAGATTGCCTTCCCGCCGGAACCACCCGAATATTGCGCACGCGACCTGGTCGTGGCGTTTTCGGCGCTGGTCGACGGGCGTTGCGTACAGTGCGCGGTCACGGCCGAGGCGCTGGAAGATCATTTCGGGGCGCCGTCGCTGCTCGAACGCGACCTGCTGACCGCATTCGACGCGCACCGGCCGGCGATCGAAGCGATGGCGCGACGCATGCTCGAGGAAATCGGCGGCCGGCCGGTGCTGCTGCACAGCGGCCACTTCCGGCTCGAAGACTGATACCGCAGGAGGGCGCATGACATTGCAGGGCAACATTCACGAACGCGACTGGTCCGTCGAGGTCGAGACGCGACCGTGCGAATCGGGCGAATTCCGCTGCCGCGTGACGGTCGAGCATGGCACCGGCGCCGCGCGTTTTCATCACACGTTCGAGCACAGCCATGCGTATCCGACCGAACGCGAGGCGATGATCGAAGGGCTGCGGGCCGGCATGACGTGGATCGAGATGAAGACGTCGCAGACCTTCAACGTATGAACGGTCCCGCGCCGGCGAAGGCGCGGGCAGGCTATCGGCCGGGCAGCGATCGAAGAAATCGCGCCGTGCCACGGGTAACACGTGCCGCCGCTTTTTGGTGCGGGCGGCACTTGCAAGGCGGTCGACGAGCGGGCGGCCCCGTCAGGAGACACGACATGGGCGTGGGCATGCAGATCGCCTGCCACGGATTCGCGGGTTCCGCCGCGGTCGAGGCCGAAGCCGGCGCGCAGCTGGTGCGGCTCGAACGGTTCCGCGCGCTGATCGGCGGTTGCCATCTCGCCATCGAATTGCGTGCCGCCGCCGATGGCGCACGCCGGTACGACGTGCGGCTCGACCTCGTGATGCGTGACACGGCGCTCTGGACGCTACCGCCGTGCGTCGGCGACGATCTGGACGACGTGCTGCGCCGCGCGTTCATGCAGGCCGAGCAGGCGCTGATCGCGCGCCAGGCGGGCGATGCAAGGGCGGAGCTGCGCAACGCGGCGGGCGGCGGCGCGGTGCAATGATGCATCGCGCGCGAAACCGCGCCGGCGGCCGGGCGTCGTCCTGACTTGTTCCATCAGACCCGTGCGAGCGCTTGCGAGTCGATGATGCGCACGCGCTTGCCGCGCGTTTCGACCAGCGCTTCGCGATGGAACCGCGAGAACATCCGGCTCACGGTTTCGAGCTTCATCCCGAGATAGCAGCCGATTTCCTCGCGCGTCATCCGCAGGTTGAATTCCGTCGCCGAAT
This sequence comes from Burkholderia sp. BCC0405, assembly GCF_902833075.1. NCBI lineage: Bacteria > Pseudomonadati > Pseudomonadota > Betaproteobacteria > Burkholderiales > Burkholderiaceae > Burkholderia > Burkholderia sp. BCC0405. The sequence goes on along the minus strand of NZ_CADFEO010000001.1, from coordinate 61,499 downwards.
AGCCGCGCGCCTCGAAGCGCGACGACAGGTTCAGCAGGAAATGCGCGACGCGCTGCTCGGCCGACATCGTGCCGAGCAGCAGCATCTGGCTCGATTCGCGCACGATCTCGCTGCTCAGCATCTGGTAGAGGAAGTGCTGCATCGGCTTGATCTCGCGGCACGCCGCTTCGAGCGCGCCGAACGGGATGATGCACACGACACTGTCCTCGAGCGCGATCGCGTCGCAGCAGTGCTGGCCGCTGCCGATGCCGTCCATCCCGAGCGTTTCGCCGGCAATCTGGAAGCCCGTCACGTGTTCCCGGCCGTCGCGGTGCATCATCACCGTCTTGAACGAACCCGCGCGCACCGCATAGATGCTCTGGAACGGATCGTCGGTGCGGAACAGCGCGTCGCCCTGGCGAACCTGCCGGGTCGTGCAGATGATCGCATCGAGGCGGCCGTATTCGGCCGCGGTCAGGTGGGGCGGCAGGCACATCGAACGCATCGCGCATACCGAGCAGCGCGCGGCGGGATGCTTGGCGGCGTCGGCGCGCGTGACCGCGCGAAGCGGAATCGTCGGCCGAGGCACGATGGATACGTCGGCGGCACAGGGGGTGGCTGTGGACATGAGTCACTCCGGCTCGTCAGGGGCGGTGCGCGCGAGCGTGCACCAGGGATTCGATAACACGGCATGCGGCGTCGAATTCGACGGTCTTGTCGAAGAAGTAGTCGGCTCCGACCGACGCGCATGCCACTCTGAATGCCGGCCCCGAGTGATTCGTCAGCACGATCGTGACGATGCGCGGCGCGGCCTTCGACAGCATCCCGATCAGGTCGAGGCCGCTGCCGTCCGCCAGCCGCAGGTCGACGATCACCACATCCGCCTGGCTGCTTCGGATCTGCGTCCACGCGTCCTGGCCGTCCTCCGCCTCGCCGACGATGGCGACACCGGGGATCGCGCCGACGAGCAGCGCGATCCGCTGCCGGACGGCGATGGCGTGATCGACGAGAAACACCCGGAGCGCTGGGGGTAACTGGCTGGCATTCATGCCGGCAGTATCGTGTTGCGCCGCCGAAAATGAAATCGGCCGAATTGGAAGTTGATGTAGGCCGCTGCGGCGCGTTGTAGGGTAATTCCTACAACGCGTACGGGAAACCGCCGGTGCGGCCGCTTCGTGACGTACCGCGTGTGCAGCCGACTCAGCCGGCCCGGTGCGCAGCCAGCGTATCGCGCGCCGTGCGGCACGCGGCGAGATCCCACGCGGCACAGCCGACGCTCTTGAGCAGCAGCGGCCCCGTGCGGTCGAATGCGCCGGCCAGCACGTCGGCGAGCGACGCGACGTGCCGCCAGTCGACCTGCGCGACGATCAGGTCGCCGGCTTCGTGGCGTGCGCCGGCCGGGTCGTCGACGACCAGCCGGCTGGCGCGCACCGTGTTCGCGTCGATCTCGGCCGCGTCCGCGGTGAATGCGCCGACGCCGACCACGAGCCGGCCTTCGCGCGCGGCTTCGCGATAGACGGGGGTGCGGCTCGTCGTCAGCGTGACGACGACGTCGATCGCATCGGGAATCGCGTCGCCGTCGAGCGGCACGAGACGCGGTGCGTGCGCGCGGTGCGCGGCACAGAACGCAGCCGCGCTGTCGGCGCTCGTGCCGCGCACGTGGAGGCGCGCTTCGGGAAAGATCGCGGCGAGCGCTTCCGCGTGATTGGCCGCCTGTTTCCCGGTGCCGATCAGCAGGATGTCGCGCGGCGCGGCGCCATGCAGCGCCTGGATGCCGAGTGCGGTGATGGCCGCCGTGCGGCGTCCGGTGACCGTCGGGCCGTCGAGCGTGAAGCGCATTTCGCCGGTGGTCGCGTCGTATGCCGTGACCTGCCCGTGGATCGTCGGCAGCCCGCGCGCGCCGTTGCCCGGGCACACGTTCACGAGCTTGTGGGTCGCGAGGTCGCGCGCGCTCGACGGCATCGACAGCATCACGCCGCCGGCCTGCAGCGGCACGACCAGGCGTTCGGGGCTGACGATCTCGCCCGCCGCATAGTCGGCGACGGCCTGCCTGAGCGTGGCGAGCAGCGCCGGGTAGTCGAGCAGCGCGGCCGTGTCGGCTGCATCGAGAACGGGAATCGGGGAAAGAGCGGTCATTGTGTACGTCGTATGCGTCGGTGAGCGTGGACGACGGGCGCATGCCGCGCCCGCCACAGGGCTGCCGGATACCGTGACACAGGGCAGTGTGGATCGAATCTATACCACTTGCTGGCCCATCCGCAACCCAGAAAATAAAGCGGCGCGCCTGTTTTGGTTCTAATATCTATCCAGAAGGGCCGTCATGGCCTCGCTGCCGGCGCGCTCCGGTATAGTGCGAACCCATTCCAGATTCACGCCCGCGACCGGGCAGGAGCTACACGATGATGTCCGCGCGTCCCGACACACTCGAAGGCGGTTTCAGGCCGCTGCAGATCTACGAGCAGGTGGCCGAGAAGATCCGCGACGAGATCCGCGCGGGACGCTATGCCGCCGAGTCGCGGCTGCCGTCCGAGCGCGAGCTCGCGGGGCTGTTCCAGGTCGGCCGGCCGGCCGTGCGCGAGGCGCTCGGCGCGCTGCAGAACGAAGGGCTCGTGTTCACGAAGCGCAATTCGGGCACCTACGTCGTGGCGTCGCCGCTCGACGTGCTCGCGCAGCGCGGCGAGATGCACCGGGCGTCCGAAGCCGATTTCAGCCCGACGTCGACGCTCGACGTGCGGCTGATCCTGGAGCCCGCGATCGCACGCCTCGCGGCCGCGCACGGTCGCGCCGACCCCGGCGCGGAGCGCTATCTGGCCCAGATGGAGACCATTACCGACGTCGACGATCCGCATCAGCGCGCGCTGTGGAACGAGAGCGACCGGCTGTTCCACCGGCAACTCGCGTTGATGACCGGCGACGCGCTGATCGTGAAGATAGCGGACGAAGTCGCGAAGACGATGGACCAGCCGCTGTGGAAACGGCTGAAGGACGACGGCATCTACGATGCGGGCCGGATCCGGCTCTACGTGTCCGAACACCGGCTGATCTACGAGGCGATCGTGTCCGGCGACGCCGATGCGGCGGCGTTCTATGTCGAGCAGCACATCCGCCGCGTGCGGCGCGACATCGCGCCGAAGTGACCGCGCGGGCTTGCTCTGGTCTGAAAAATGACCAGAATCGAAGTTTTTATTTTTGAATTGCTTGCATGGTGACCACGCGTGTCCTACATTGGTTTCACACAAAACCAATCAGGAGACATCATGCGACACCTCGTTACCGCGCTCTCGGTGGCCATCGCCGCCGGCGCGCTGACTTCCGCGCATGCGCAGGAAGTCGTGATGATCGGCCATTCGGCGCCGCTGACCGGCCCGCAGGCCGCGAACGGCAAGGACAATGAAAACGGCGCGCGCCTGGCCGTCGACGAACTCAACAAGGCCGGCATCAAGGTCGCCGGCAAGACCGTCACCTTCAAACTGGTTTCCGACGACGACCAGGCCGATCCAAAAGCCGGCGTGCAGGTTGCCCAGAATCTCGTCGACAAGGGCGTCGTCGCGGTGCTCGGGCCATACAACTCGGGCGTCGCGATTCCCGCCTCGCGCGTGTACTCGACTGCCGGCGTGCCGATGCTGCCGGTGGCGTCGAATCCGGCGCTGACCAGGCAGGGCTTCAAGAACATCTTCCGGATCGGCGCGAGCGACGAACAGCTCGGCGGCACGATGGCCACCTTCGCCGCGAAGACGCTGAACGCGAAGACCGCAGCCGTGATCGACGATCGCACCGCGTACGGGCAGGGCGTTGCCGAGCAGTTCATGAACGTCGCGAAGGCGAACGGGATCAAGATCGTCGACCAGGAATTCACGAATTCGTCGGCCACCGATTTCCTCGGCATTCTCACCAAGATCAAGGCCAGCAACCCCGACGTGATCTTCTTCGGCGGCTATGCCGCACAGGGCGCGCCGATGGCCAAGCAGATGAAGCAGCGCGGCCTGCGCGCGAAACTGCTCGGCGGCGACGGCATCTGCTCGGCGGACATGGGCAAGGTCGCGGGCGACGCGGCGTCGATCGTCTACTGCGCGCAGGGCGGTGTCGCGCTCGAGAAGACGGCGGCCGGCCGCGAATTCCTGAAGAAGTACCACGACACGTATCACACCGATACGCAGGTCTACGGCGTGAACTACTACGACGGGATGAAGTTGCTCGCCGACGCGATGGTCAAGGCCGGCACGACCACCGACAAGGCGAAGCTGATCGCGCAACTCGCGAAGTCGAACTATGCGGGCGTCGCGGGCACCTATTCGTTCGACGCGAACGGCGACCTGAAGGGCGCGCCGACCACCGTCTACGTGATCCGCAACGGCTTGCCCGAACCGTACGCGAAGTAACCGGCCAGCCTGCCATCGGACGGCGGCGCGGCCGCCGTCTTTCGTTTCAACGCATTCGATCGACCATGAAAATTTCCCGATCCCTTTCCACCGTCGAAGTCCATACCGGCGGCGAAGCGTTTCGTATCGTCACCAGCGGGCTGCCGCGCCTGCCGGGCGACACGATCGTCCAGCGTCGCGCGTGGCTCAAGGAGAACGCCGACGAGATCCGCCGCGCGCTGATGTTCGAACCGCGCGGCCACGCCGACATGTACGGCGGCTACCTGACCGAGCCCGTGTCGCCGAACGCGGATTTCGGCGTGATCTTCCTGCACAACGAAGGCTACAGCGACCATTGCGGGCACGGCGTGATCGCGCTGTCGACCGCGGCCGTCGAGCTCGGCTGGGTGCAGCGCACGGTGCCGGAAACACGGGTCGGCATCGACGCGCCGTGCGGCTTCATCGAGGCGTTCGTCAGGTGGGACGGCGAGCACGCGGGGCCGGTGCGCTTCGTCAACGTGCCGTCGTTCATCTGGCAACGCGACGTGTCGGTCGAGACGCCGTCGTTCGGCACGGTGACGGGCGACATCGCATACGGCGGCGCGTTCTATTTCTACGTCGACGGCGCGCCGTTCGACCTGCCGGTGCGCGAAGCGGCGGTGGAAAGGCTGATCCGCTTCGGCGCGGAAGTGAAGGCCGCCGCGAACGCGAAGTACCCGGTCGTGCATCCGGAGATTCCGGAAATCAACCACATCTACGGCACGATCATCGCGAACGCGCCGCGCCACCCGGGCTCGACGCAGGCGAACTGCTGCGTGTTCGCGGATCGCGAGGTCGACCGCTCGCCGACCGGCTCCGGCACCGGCGGCCGGGTCGCGCAGCTCTACCAGCGCGGCCTGCTCGCGGCCGGCGACACGCTCGTCAACGAATCGATCGTCGGCACGGTCTTCAAGGGCCGCGTGCTGCGCGAGACGACGGTCGGGGCCATCCCCGCCGTGATTCCGGAAGTGGAGGGCAGCGCGCATATCTGCGGGTTCGCGAACTGGATCGTCGACGAACGCGATCCGCTGACCTACGGTTTTCTCGTGCGCTGAGGCGCCGCGCCGATTGGCCGCGCCTAGCGCGGCCGCCCGTTTGTAGTACCAGGCTTGGCGCGTCGTTCCCGTTGCGGGGCGCGCGCCTTTTTTTGCATGTGAACCGCCGCGCAGCCGCTCCGTATGGGCCGCCGCCACGCCATTGCCGCCCGGCGGTCCGCGCGAGTTTTGGTACGATGCAGCCTTTTCAGCCGAGCTCCACCCGCGTGAATCGCCGAAACGTGTCGTCAGTGCGTGACTTCTGTGCCAGATGGGTCGCGCGCGCCCAACCCGTCGCGACCGCCGCCGCCGCGAGGGTCAAGCCTCTCTCCGCCGCCGCGTGGCACCATCTGCGTCATCCGACGCGCCGCGGCGTGCTGCTCGCGGCCGCCGCCGTGCCGGCGCTGTTCGTGCTGTACGTGGTCGTGCTGATCCCGTTCACGCCGGGCATCGGCGATATCCGCAAGGCGCGCGTCGACCAGCCCGCGCAGGTGCTGTCCGCCGACGGCAAGCTGCTCGCCGAATTCAAGCCGTCGAACCGAGAGTGGGTGCCGCTCAAGCAGATCTCGCCGCACATGGTCGACGCGCTGATCGCGACCGAGGACCACCGCTTCTACGAGCACCACGGCCTCGACTGGAAGCGCACCGCGTCGGCCGCGCTCCATACGTTCTCGGGCAGCCGCCAGGGCGGCTCGACGATCACGCAGCAGCTTGCGCGCAACCTGTATCCGGACGAGATCGGCCGCGCGCCGACGCTCACGCGCAAGGTGAAGGAGGCGATCACCGCGCTGAAGATCGAGGCCGTCTACAGCAAGGACCAGATCCTCGAGACCTACCTGAACACGGTGCCGTTCCTGTACAACGCGTACGGCGTCGAGATGGCCGCGCGTACCTATTTCGACAAGTCGGCCGACGAGCTCGACGTGCTCGACAGCGCGACGCTCGTCGGGATGCTGAAGGGCAACAGCTACTACAACCCGGTGCTGAATCCCGAGCGGGCGCTGCAGCGACGCAATACGGTGCTCGGCCAGATGGTGAAGTACGGCAAGCTGTCCCCGGCGCAGTTCGCGCAGTTGCAGCGCCGGCCGCTGCGCGTCGACTTCGAGCGCCAGAAGGAGCCGCCGGGGCCGGCGCCGCATTTTGCGCAGCAGTTGCGCAAATGGCTGATCGCATGGGCCGACCGCAACGACTACAACATCTACTCGGACGGGCTGATCGTGCGCACGACGATCGACTCGCGGCTGCAGCAGATGGCGACGCAGGCGCTCATGCTGCAGGGCAACCAGTTGCAGGGCATCGCGAACAACGCATGGAGCGGCCGCGACGGCTGCGGCACCGACAACGAGGTGTTCCGCACCTTCATGCGCGAGTCGCCCGAGTACAAGGCCGAGCAGGACGCCGGCAAGGACGACGCGGCCGCGATGAAGCTGCTCGCGGCCGACCGCGGCTTCATGCGCGCGCTGTGCAAGACGAAGACCGACGTGCAGGCCGGCTTCCTCGCGATCGATCCGCGCAACGGGCAGATCCGCGCGTGGGTCGGCAGCCGCGACTTCGCCAGCGAGCCGTTCGACCACGTCGCGCAGGCGCGGCGCCAGCCGGGCTCGACGTTCAAGCCGTTCGTCTATGGCGTCGCGTTCGCGAGCGGGATGAAGCCGGACGACACCTTCATCGACCAGCCGGTCGAGATCCCGTTGAAGGGCGGCGAGATCTGGCGGCCGAACGACGACGTGCCGCCGACCGGCAAGCCGATGACGCTGCGCGACGCGCTCGCGCTGTCGCGCAACCGGATCACCGCGCAGGTGATGGAGAAGGTCGGGCCGGCTGCCGTGGCCAGGCTCGCACGCGACATGGGCGTGCGCGAAAGCCCGCTCGAACGCGTGCCGTCGCTCGCGCTCGGCACGAGCCCGGTCACGTTGAAGGAGATGGTCGCGTCTTACGCGACGATCGCGAACGGCGGGCTGTATGTCGAGCCGCAGATGGTGACGCGCATCGAGAACCGCCAGGGCGACGTGCTCGCCGAATACGCGCCGGCGCCGCCCGAGCGCGCGCTCGACGCCGAAACCGACAAGACGTTGCTCAGCGTGATGCGCGATGTCGTGACGCGGGGCACGGGCGGCAGCATCCGCACGCGCTTCGGGATCCGCGGCGACGTGGCCGGCAAGACGGGCACGACGCAGGACAACGCGGACGGCTGGTTCATCCTGATGCAGCCCGGCCTCGTCGCCGGTGCGTGGGTCGGTTTCGACGACGGGCGCGTGACGCTGCGCAGCGACTACTGGGGGCAGGGCGCACACAGTGCGCTGCCGATCGTCGGCGATTTCTTCCAGCGTGCGCAGCGCGCCCGGATCGTCGACACGAAGGCGAAATTCGATACCGAGCCGTCGCCGGGCTGGTTCGCGTCGCTGCGCGAGCGTGCGACGGACCTGTTCGACACGTGGTTCCCGCCCGAGGCGAAGAAAGCGCCTGCGCCGGTCAGGACGCAGCGGGTGGAGCGTGCGCCCGAGGCTGACACCGGCGCGGCCTCGGCGCCCGATGCGGCATCGGGCGGCATCGTCGAGGAATGGGTGCCGGCGTCCGAAGTGGCCGCGTCGGCCGCCGCGCTGTCGGCGGGCGCATCGCAGCCGCAACCCGCGCAGCCGCCAGCGGGGGCGAGCGCGGCGGGCGGAGGCAGCGCGGGCCTCGGCGCCGCACCGGCTGCCGCCCCTTCGGCCGCACCGTCCCAAGCGCCCGTGCCGGCCGCACCCGACGCGACCGGCGCGTCGCAGTAACGGAGCCGTTCAGATTTCGCGCGAAGCTGCCGTAATCCTGTTGTCATGACAGCTCGCGCGGTCGTTCCGCGCCGCTCCGATGAGGCTATCTACCGACTACGTCGCGCTCACGTGCGACGATCTCGCCGCCGGCGTCCCGCTCGGCTTCGATCTCTACGATGCCGACGGCGCCGCGCTGCTGCCGGCCGGCACGACGCTGCGCGATGCCGCGCAGCATGCATTCCTGTTCGATCATTTCCGGCCGGTACGGCGGCGCGACGACGCCGAAGCCGAAACCGAGCCGCGCGTGCCTGACGCGGTGCCTCACGCGCCGCGGATGGGGTTGTCGGCGGGGGCTTCGATCGGCATCCGCCGCCGGGTCGGCACGACACGCGGGCTGCAGCGCTATCGTCTGATCGGCATTGCCGCATCGGGCGCGCTGTTCGTCGAGCCGCAACCGGCGACCGCGATCGACTTCACGCCTGGCGACGATATCGAGGCCGTGGCGATCGGCCGTGCCGCGGTGTCGCGTTTCGGCGCGACGGTCGAGTCGGTGCATGCGGCGGGTGCCGCGCGGTTCCTGATGCTGTCGCCGCCCGGCTTCGTCGACCGGCTGCGTACGCGCGCGGAGCCGCGCGTGGCGGTGCGGATCGCGGCCTGTTGCGCGGGCGGGCCGGAGGGCGCGGAAGGCATCGGGATGGTGCACGACATCAGTGTCAGCGGGTTGTCGATTGCCGTCGACCGGCCGATCGCCGCAATCGGCGAACCCTTGCGCGTGCAGCTTCCGTACGCGACCGGCGGCCGGGTCGAACTGCTGGCGCTCGACAGCACGGTGCGGGCCGTCCATGCCGATCCGGCGGCGCTCGCGCTGACGCTGCATCACGCGGCGTTCGGCGAGACCGGCGCCGACGACCTGATCCGCCTCAAGGCGCTGCTGTTCGACCGGCTGATGGCGTCGTCGGATACCGATCGGCGGCGCTGATGCGCGGCCAGGCGCGCCGGGCGCCGTGTCGGGGTATTCGGTGCGCGAATGCCGACAATCGTCTGATGGTTTGAGCGATTCCGTGGCGATTGTATGTTTTTCCGTCAACAGTGAATTCGCGATTTAAGTATTTACCCTGATAGCGTGACCTCCTAAACTTCACCTCATGCGCAACGACCCCGAGTCCGAAGCGCCTGACAAAACAATCCTGGAGGTAACGCATCATGAAATCGCTGATCAAGGCAGTTGCACTGGCCGCCCTGGTGGCCGCACCGGTTGTCTCGTTTGCACAGAGCCAGCAGCCGCTGACGCGCGCGCAAGTGCGCGCCGAGCTGGTCCAGCTCGAAAAGGCCGGCTACAACCCGAACGACTGGATGAACTACCCGGAAAACATCCAGGCCGCACAGGCAAAGATCGCCGCCGCGCAAAACACGGGCGCGCAAGCTGATGCAACGGGCTACGGTGCGAACGCCGCCGCGACGTCGCAATCGGGTCAGCGCGTGGTCGTGCCGGCCGCAACCGACCGTTCGTCGGTGTTCTTCGGCCACTAAGCCAGGCAGCGTCCGCGAGGGCGCACGGTTTGCCGTTTCATCTGAAACCCGTGCACGGTATCCGTGTACGGGTTTTGCATTTTTGCCGCCTGAACGGGTGGGGCCGCGTGCGCACTGCAACTTGATGCGCATCACCGCATGCTGCCCGCCTGCCGTGCCCGCGTCGCGAGCACGGCCGCGACGCCGCCGAGGATCGCGGCCGATGCGAGCGCGAGCCGCCATGTCGGCTGTTCCGACAGGAACAGCACGGCGCCGCAAGCGGCGACGGGCGGAACGGAGAGCTGAACCGCCGCGGCGCGCATCGCCGTGAGGTGCCGCAGCGCGGCATACCAGACCACGTAACCAAGGCCCGACGTGATCGCGCCGGAAAGCGCGGCGAGTGCGACGCCGGCCAGCGTGACGTGAAAGCGGGAGGCGAGCGCGACGCTTAGCGCGAGTGCCAGCGGCGCGGCACGCAGGAAATTGCCGGCGGTTGCCGCGACCGGATCGACGGGCCGACGGCCACGTATCGAATAGATGCCCCATGCAATGCCGGCGGCCGTCATCAGCGCGGCGCCTTGCGGCGTCGGCGCGGCGAGCCCGGGTGACACGAGATACACCAGTCCGCCGAGCGCCGCGCCGAACCCGGCCCATCCGGTCGCGGCAAACCGTTCGCCGGCGTGCCATCCCGCCGCGAACATCGTCAGCTGCACCGCGCCGAACAGGATCAGCGCGCCGGTGGCCGCGCTGACGGTCAGATACGCAAACGAGAAGCACGTGACGTAGATGAACAGCATCGCCGCGGCGGGCCAGTCGGCTCGCGGGGCGGGCTGTCGTGCCCCCGCACGCGCGACGATCGCGAGCAGCAGCGCGCCGGATACGAGGCGCAGACTGCCGAAGCTGGCCGCGTCGATCCGTCCGGCCTGCAGCGCGAGCCGGCACAGCAGCGAATTCGACGCGAAGGCGAGCATCGCGATCGACGTCAGCGCGGCGACGCGCACGCCCGGCCGGACATGCCGCGCGAAGGCGGAGGCGGGCGGTCGCATCGCGGGCCTCAGGCGTGGCTGGCGACGATCAGCACGGCCGCGCCGAACAACGCGGCGCCGAGCGGCGCGGTGAGCGCCCGCCCCCACGACGCATTCTTCTCGAGGGCCATCAACGCGGCGAGCGCCAGCATCCAGCCGAGACTGCCGGCGCCGACGACGAACATCAGCAACATCAGCGCCCAGCAGCAGCCGACGCAGAAGAGCCCATGGCTGACGCCGAGCGCAAACGCGTGACGCATCGGCGCGCGGCCGCGCCAGCGGCTGATCACGAAACTGTAGGGCGTGCGGCAACGGTCGAGGCAGTGCGTCTTCAGTCCGCTGAACTGGAACGCGCCGGCGAGCGCGAAAACGGCCGCGCCGATCAGCCAGCCGCGCCACGCGAGCGCCGGCACCCGCGCGACACCGGCCAGCAGCAGCCCGTGCAGGCCATGCGCGACGAGGCCAAAGCCGCTCCACGTGGCGACGTAGCCGACGCCGACGAGCGCCAGCAGGCGCGCCTGATCGGGGCGGCTTGCGACGACGCGGGCGAACGCATCGAACAGCGACAGCGTCGTCGGCAGCATCATGGCGAGGATCATCAGCGTCCAGCCGGCCGCGGCGAACGCGGCCGGCAGCCACAGCGTGCCGCCGGGCAGCGCGCGGCACAGCGCGCTGAACGGTTCGGCCAACGCGCTGCCGCCGTGGTCGAGGTAGCGCCCGTAAGGGCTGCGCGTCCACGCCCACAGAGTGAGCCAGGCGAACGCGACGAGACTCGCGAGCACAAGCGGGAACACGCGCCGATGCAGCGACGCAGCCATGACCGTTGGCGCGCGATCGCGCTTCACGCGTCGAACAGGAACGTGCTCTGCAGCGCGTTGTGATTCTTCAGATCGACGTCGATCCCGATCGCCGCATTCTTCGACCGGTAGACGGGCGCCTTGCCGACGAACACCGGTGCGCCGGGCACCGTCGAGAACACGGTGTCGGTCAGGGTCGTCTGCGCGCCGCTCGGGCCGAGGTACGGCTCGAGTTCCGCGCGGTAGTCGGTGCCGATCGACAGCGTGCCGCGCGCCCCTTCGACATTGAACGTGATCGGGGCGCGTTCGATCGACACGACCGTGCCGATCAGTTTCGCGAGCTCGGCGATCGGGCCGCCGGCCTGGCCCGTGTAGACCTTGAGCAGCGCCTGCTCCTGCGCGTCGGACGCCGTGTCGCTGAGATAGATCGCAGCGGTCCAGTTGCCTTGCAGGATGTTGCCCGGCACGCGGCACACCGCGGCGATCGTGTTGCCGCCCACATCGAGGCCGTCGACGGTGCCCTTGTCGACATGCCAGGCGACGATCGTGTCGCAGACGCCGAAATCCGGATCCTCGCCGATCCAGCACGGGCAGAGTACGCGACAGTTGCAGACCTCGAGCAGACGGCCTTCAAGGTGATAGCTCATGATTCCCTCCAGGGAGCGACGGCGATGGCACGTTGGGCTGGGGGGAGGAAGCCGACAGACGAATCGTCACCCCGCTCGGCGATGCGAACGCGAAATGCGCTGAGGAATGCGCGGAAGCGAAGACGGGATGGATGCGATAGCGCGGGCCTGAAGCGGCGTATCGACTTTCAAGTGTAGGTGCGAAGGGCCGATATGCAAGCCGTCGCATGCTGCGGCGCCGGCTGACAAGCCGGCGCGCGTGCGCTAGCATCGCGATCGGTGTCGCCGCGGGACGGCGGCCGATGCGCGACAGCGCGGCAGGCCCGGCACCGGGTTCCACGACTTCAACGAACAACAAGGAGCATCCATGCGTGTCTTGACCGGTCTGCTGTGCTCGCTGGCGCTGGCGGCGAACGTCGCCCATGCACAGGCGAATTGTGCCGACGCGACGGATCAGGCGGCGATGACGGCATGCGCCGATCGCGCGTACAAGAAATCCGACGGGGAACTGAACCGGACCTACCAGGCCGTCACCGCGCGCCTGCGCGATGCGCGGCCGTTGGCCGACAAACTCGTGAATGCGCAGCGCGCGTGGATCGCGTACCGCGATGCGGAATGTAACTTCTCCAGCGCGAACGCCGAGGGCGGCAGTGTGTATCCGATGGTCGTGTCGACCTGTCTGGACGATCTGACGAAAGCGCGCACCGAAACGCTGAAGGGTTATCTGTCGTGCGAGGAAGGCGATCTCGCGTGCCCCGTGCCGGCCAGGTAAGCCTCGTGCGCCGCCCGGCCCAACGCGTGCCGCGCGGCCGGACGACACACGCGATCCGCTGCCGGACGTCGTCCGTTACACGTCGTCCGTTTCGTCGAGCAGCTTGTGCCGCATCGCGTAACGCACCAGCGCCGCTTCGTGCGGCATCTGCATCTTTTCCAGAATCCGCGTCTTGTATGTGCTGACCGTCTTCGCGCTCACGCATAGCGCGTTCGCGATCTCGGTCAGCGTCTGGCCGGCGGCGATCCGCCGGAACACGTCGAATTCGCGGTCGGACAGCCGCTGGTGCGGCAGCGTCTCGGCCGGCTCGTTCAGGCTCTGCGCGAACTGCTCGGCCATCGCGAGGCTCACGTAGACGCCGCCCGACGCCACCTTCGTGACCGCGCCGACCAGCTCGGCGCTCGCGCTTTCCTTCGTCAGATACCCCGACGCGCCGGCGCGGAACGCGCGCACCGCGTATTGCTGCTCCGCGTGCATGGTCAGCACGAGGACGCGCAGCGCGGGCTTCTCGTCCTTGATCTGCTTGATCAGTTCGACGCCGTTGCGGCCCGGCATTGACAGGTCGAGCACGAGCACCTGCGCGGGCGTGGCGCGCACGAGCGCGATCGTCGACGGGCCGTCGCAGGCTTCGCCGGCCACCTCGAATCCGGTGGCGTTCTGGAGAATGTGCCGAAGACCGTCGCGTACGAGCGTATGGTCGTCGGCGATGAGCACCTTGATCATGTGATGAGCGTGTCCTGTTGTACGGTACTGAGCGGGAAGGCGACGGTGATCGAGAAGCCGCGCGCGAGCGCGGTGTCGATCGTCACGGTGCCGCCCAGCATGTGGGCGCGTTCGCGAATGCCGATCAGGCCGAACGATTTGTCTTCGTGGGCCAGGCCGCCGGGCGCCGAGCCGCGGCCGTTGTCCGCGACGCGCAATACGCAGAAGCCGTCCTCGACGTCGAGCCGCAGCGCGACGCGCGTCGCATCCGCGTGGCGCGCGACGTTCGTCAGCGCTTCCTGGACGATCCGGAACAACGTGGTCGCGCCCGCGCTGGTGAACGTGAGGCCGCCGGTTTCGATGTGCCGTTCGACATCGATCCCGTAGCGGTTCGTGAAATCGTTCGCGAGCCATTCGATCGCGGGCACGAGGCCGAGATCGTCGAGCATCACGGGCCGCAGGTCGGCCGCGATGCGCCGCACCGACGCGACCGTCGCGTCGATCAGCCGCCGCATGCCCTGCAGGTGCGACTGCAAGCCTTCGTCGGGTTGCGTGCGGCCGGGCACGCGCAGTTGCCGCTCGACCACCGACAGATCCATCTTCAGCGCGGTGAGCTGCTGGCCGAGGTCGTCGTGCAGCTCGCGCGCAATGCGGGTCTTTTCCTCTTCGCGCACGTTCTGCAGGTTCGCCGACAGTTCGCGCAATTCCTCGCGCGACTGCTTCAGTGCCGTGTCGGCACGCTGCCGCTCGGTGATGTCGCGCAGCATCACCGTATAGAGCTTGCCGGACGCGTCGCGGATCTGCGAGATCGACGCCTCGATCGGAAACTCCTCGCCGTTGGCGCGCAGCCCGAACAGCACCCGCTGGTGGCCCATCTGCCGCTCGGACACCCCCGTCACGCCGAACTGGTCGACGTGCTTCGCGTGTGCCGCGCGGAACCGCTCGGGGATGAAGCGCGACAGCGGCGCACCGATCGCCTCCATCGCGGACACGCCGAACACCTGCTCGGCCATCGGATTGAAGATCACGACCGTCTGCTTTTCGTCGATCGTGATGATCGCTTCCATCGACGAACGGATGATGCCCATCATCCTCGCCTCGTTGAGGATGCCGCGGCTGCTCGCGCCGGAATCGGCGGCGCCGGAACGGCCGCGCAGCAGCGCATGGACGAGCACCGCGAACGCGATCGACGCGATCAGCCCTGCCGCGAGCACGGTGCCGGCCGCGCGTTGCGCGCCGGTCGCGCTCGGGCGGCCGTCCGCGGAATACGCGAGCGTCAGCACGGTGCCGCCGAAATTCAGCTCGTCGGTGCGACGCATCAGGGCGGGCGATGCCGAGGCCTCGTCGGTCGTCGTTTCGACGCTGGCGATCGCGCGCCGATCGCCGCCGGCGATGATCCACACGTCGATCCCGCGCTCCGCGTCGAGCGCGCGCTCGACCAGGCGCTGCGGGCTCAACGCCGCGAACAGCACGCCGTCGGCGCCGGTTTCGCGCAGGCCGGGCGGCGTGGCGGCCGCATGCGGCGACACGGCAACCGGCAGGAACAGCGTGAAGGTGCGGGCGTCGCGGGACGCGTCGTCGTCGGCAGGGTGGACGCCGAGCGCGACGTCGCCGGTTTGCAGCGCGTGCGCAAGCGGCGCGGCGTCGGACACGCCGAAGCGCACGACGGGCGAATTCGACGCCGGCGCGCTGAGCGCGGCGGTCGCGAGCGTGCCGGCCGGCATCGGCTTCGCGCCGGCGAGGGCGATGCGCGTCGTGGGCGGCAGCGGCGCATAGCCGATCTGGCGGACCGGCGAGCGGCCGCTGTCGAGGTCGAGCGTGTCCGCATACCGGCGCCATTGCTCGGGCGTCATGCCCGGGACGAGGCTGAACGCACCGCGCGCGCCTTCGAGCACGGCCGCGCCGGATTGCAGCTCGTGGCGAAGCATCGCCGTCACGTGCGTCGTGCGGCGTTCGAAACGCGTATGGACGGCGCCTTGCCACTGCTCGCGCACGAGCAGCGCGACGCCGAGCGACAGCGCGGCGCCGGCGCACAGTGCAGCGACACCGGCCGCGAGCGGCTGGCGTAACATGATCTGGAGGCGTGTGGGCCCTCGGGCGTCACGCGTCGGGGTTCCACTTGCGGTCATTCGATGGTCATTCAGTTGTCGGGGGCCGCCCCGTGGCACGAGGGCAGCGCAGCAGAACCGGGCAAAACTCGCACCGGCCGCACGGAACGTCTATTTTCAAGATGAAATTGTGCGCGATTTACATGTTTTTTGTAATGGGGTCACCGGAATTTGCGGCAACCGGCGTGAAGCGGCGGGCGCGCCTGCCGCGCTTGACGCGCATCAACGGGCGCGTCGGCACGTGGGGCAGACTGTTCGGCAGGCCACCGGGCACCGGGCCGGGTGGCGATAACGGGCCGCCGTCGCGCAACGCGCGATGCGTGCCCGGTCGGAGGGAAGGAACATGTACAAGCGGATTTTCGTCGGGCTCGACGGCAGCCCGAGTGCGCGTCTCGCGCTGAACGAGGCGATCCGGATCGCGGCGGCGTCCGGCGGCGAAGTGACCTGCGCGTATGTCGTCGAGCACCGGCCGCAGCTCGTCGACGTCGATGCGGGCTTCGCGGCCGAGCGCGATGGCGATGCGGCCGCGACCGAAGCCGCGACACCGGTGCTCGACGATGCGAAAGCGGCGCTCGCGCAGGAGCATGTGTCGGGCACCGTGCGCGCGCTCGACGCCTACGGCGAGGATGTCGCCACGGTGCTGATGCGCACGGCGGCCGAAGGCGACGCCGACCTGATCGTGATGGGCACGAGCGGGCGGCATGGCCTGCGCCGGCTGCTGCTCGGCAGTGTCGCCGAATCGCTGCTGCGCGCGGCCGACCGGCCCGTGCTGCTGGTGCGGCACAGCGAGCCTGGCGCGCCGGCGGCCGCGTGACGCGCGTGGCAGGGCGCTGATGCACGGGCGGTCGCGGGCGGCGACGGTCTCGCACATTCGCCGGACGACGTCCTGACGAAACAGCCCCCCGGCGCGCGGCGCGTGAGCACGACTGTCGCGTGTGTCACACCGGCCGGGCGAGGGCGGCACGCCCGATGCACCCGACGGGCGCGTTTCGCGTGCCCGCGGTTGCATCGCGGCACGCAGTTCTGGCAGCATCGGACGGTGTCCGCTTGTTCGCCGCGCGCATGGCCGCGGCGATCGACGCAGCAGCATCCGGCGGCATGCGGCGCGCGTTCGCGATGAGCGAAGCGTGGCCGTTGCGCCGGGTGCCCGGCTCCTTACCTTACCGACGTCATCCGCCATGCCGATCTCCGCCACCGACCTGATTCGCCAGTTCGACCTGCAGCCGCACCCCGAAGGCGGCTATTTCTGCGAAACCTACCGCGCGGCCGATTCGGTCGTGCGTCCGGCCGACGGCGCGCCACGTGCCGCGTCGACCGCGATCTACTACCTGTTGTGCGACGGCGCGTATTCGTCGTGGCACCGGATCCGTTCCGACGAAGTCTGGCATTTCTACGTGGGCGACCCGATCGAAGTGTGGGTGCTCGACGAGCGTGACGGGCTGACGATCCATCGGCTCGGCAATCCGCTCACGCATCCGGGCACCGTGTTTCAGGCGGTCGTGCCGGCCGGGCGCTGGTTCGGCGCACGCTGCGCGGCGCCGGAGCACGTCGCGCTCGTCGGCTGCACGGTGGCGCCGGGCTTCGAGTTCGCGGAATTCGAACTGGCCGACGCAACCGCGCTGGCCGCCGCGTTTCCCGACTACGCGGAACACGTCGTGCAGCTTGCTCAGCGTCAGCGCACGGATAGGTGACTGTCACGGCGCTGCAACCCGTGGCGCGAAGCCGGTGCCGATGGCGGGTGTTCCGCGCGATCGCGGCCAAACCCGTTTAGAATGCCGTGGTGCATCAGGTCGGCTGCGGGCGTGCCGCGGCGCCCGTTGCGCAGCCGTACCGGCGGCCACCGTCGCGCGGCTGCATGCCTTCCAGGAGCGCCGCCGTGTGGCACTTTCCCATCGCAATTCCGTCGTCGCTCGGCCCATGGGCCGTGTTCGCGAGCGTGCTGATCACGCAGCTCGGCGTGCCGGTGCCGGCCGTCCCGATGCTGATTCTCGGTGGTACGATGGCGGCAATGGGGCAGGCGTCCTGGGTCAGCATGTTCGCGGCGGCGATCGGCGCGACGATGCTGGCCGATTCGCTGTGGTTCTTCATGGGCCGCACGCGCGGCCGTCGCCTGCTGAACGGCCTCGTGCGCTTCTCGCTGTCGCTCGACACGACGCTGCGTTTCGCACGTAACGTATTCGAAAGATACGGCGCACCGCTGCTCGTGCTGTCCAAATTCCTGCCGGGCCTCGGCCTCGTGTCGGCGCCGCTGCTCGGCACGACCGCCATCGGCGTCGGCGTGTTCCTGTTCTGGGATCTGGCCGGCGCGTCGCTGTGGGCCGCGTTCTGGCTGGTCGGCGGCGCGGCCGTTCACGATCAGATCGTCCAGTTCGTGCTGTGGGTGCGCGCGAGCGGCGGCACGATCCTCGATGCGTTCCTCGCGATCTTCATCACGTTCCTGCTGTACCGCTGGGTGCGTCGCGTGCAGTTCCGCCGCTATCTCGCGCAGGTGCGTATCTCGCCGCCGCAGCTCGTCGAGATGATGACGTCGGACGAGCCGCCGCTGATCTTCGACGCGCGGCCGAAAGCGATCCGCGAGCGCGAACCGTACCGGATCGCCGGCGCGGTGCCGGTCGATCTCGATTCGCCGGACTTGCTCGACCCGGAAATGCTGAAACGGCCGATCGTCGTCTATTGCGTGTGCCCGAACGAGGCCACCGCGAAACGCCTGATCGCGAAGATGCAGCGCAAGAAGATGATCCACAACATCCGCGCGCTGAAGGGCGGGCTCGACTCATGGGAAAAGCACGGCTATCCCGTCGAGCCGCTGCCGGCCGATCTCGATGCCTCGCGGTATTTCGTGCGGCCTGAGCACGGGGCGCTCGAAGGCGAATATACGGTGAGGGCGACGTTGTCCAAGTAAATGCGCCCGCTATCTCGCGCGCATCCGAATTCCACCTCTGGTTTCACGCACCGCGATTTTTACGAAAATCGGCTGGCGCGAAACGTCTGATCATTCTTATAATCCCGCCTGCCTATTGCGTGCGCCTGATCGCGCACACTCGACGCGCGTTCGTTCGCGCTGAAAGCGACTGATCCCGTCGCCGTCCGTCACGCGCACAGCCGCGTCGCACCGGCCGCACGGGCGTATTCCGAGAAAGTCCCGATCCGTTTTCCGGATTGTTCCGGAAAATATCGATAATCCGCGGCGATTCCAATCGGATTGACGCAGCATCCGTGTCGTTTCTTATTCAGGAAGCGACGGCGGAGATTATTTCGTTTTCGGCATGAACGGTCGCGCATTGATATCGACAATGACGGCGGCCCGTTCGCGGCTGCCAGGAGACGGACTTGAAACAACCAGAAGACCAGTTACACCGCGGGCTGGAAGAGCGGCACATCAACCTGATGGCGCTCGGCGCGACGATCGGCGTCGGCCTGTTCCTCGGCTCGGCCACCGCGATCCGCGTCGCCGGCCCGGCCATCCTGCTGACCTACCTGCTGGGCGGCATCGCGATTTTCCTGATCATGCGCGCACTCGGCGAGATGGCGATCGCCAATCCCGTCGCCGGCGCGTTCAGCCGCTACGCGCGCGACTACCTCGGCCCGCTGGCCGGCTACCTGACCGGCTGGACCTACTGGTTCGTGTGGATCGTCACCTGCATGGCGGAAATCACGGCGGTCGGCGTCTACATGCACATGTGGGTCCCCGGCGTGCCGAACTGGATCTGGGCGCTCGCGGCGCTCATGGCGATGGGCTCGGTGAACTTCATCGCGGTCAGGCTGTACGGTGAATTCGAATTCTGGTTCGCGCTGATCAAGATCGTCACGATCGTGCTGATGATCATCGGCGGCGGGTTGATGATCGCGTTCGGCATCGGCAACGGCGGTGTCGCGATCGGCCTGTCGAACCTGTGGGCGCACGGCGGTTTCATGCCGAACGGCCTCA
This sequence comes from Burkholderia sp. BCC0405, assembly GCF_902833075.1. Taxonomy (NCBI): domain Bacteria; kingdom Pseudomonadati; phylum Pseudomonadota; class Betaproteobacteria; order Burkholderiales; family Burkholderiaceae; genus Burkholderia; species Burkholderia sp. BCC0405. The sequence goes on along the minus strand of NZ_CADFEO010000001.1, from coordinate 41,872 downwards.
ACGGCGTGATCGCCGCGTTGCCGATCGTGATGTTCGCGTATCTCGGCGTCGAGATGCTCGGCCTCACCGCCGGCGAGGCGCGCAACCCGGAGAAGTCGCTGACGAAGGCGGTGAACTCGGTGTTCTGGCGCGTGCTGATCTTCTACATCGGCGCGTTGTTCGTGATCATGTCGCTGTATCCGTGGGACCAGATCGGCACGCAGGGCAGCCCGTTCGTGATGACGTTCTCGCGGCTCGGCATCCCGGCGGCTGCCGGCATCATCAACTTCGTCGTGCTGACCGCAGCGCTGTCGTCGTGCAACAGCGGCCTGTTCAGCACCGCGCGGATGCTCTACAACCTCGCGCAGCAGGGCCAGGCGCCGAGCACGCTCGGCAAGGTCAATCGCAACGGCGTGCCGGTGTACGGCGTGATCGTGTCGGTCGCGCTGCTGCTGATCGGCGTGCTGCTCAACTATCTCGCGCCGCAGCACGTGTTCACGTGGCTCACGTCGGTGTCGACGTTCGGTGCGATCTGGACGTGGTGCGTGATCCTGATCGCGCAGATGCGCTTTCGCCGCACGCTGTCGGCTGACAAGGTCGCGCGCCTGCCGATCCGCGTGCCGTTCTATCCGCTCGGTTCGTTCGTCGCGCTCGGCTTTCTCGTGCTGGTCGTCGTGCTGATGGCGTTCACGCCCGACACGCGCGTCGCGCTCGTGATCGGGCCGGTATGGATCGTGCTGCTCGGCATCGCGTATGCACTGTTCTACGCGAACCGTCCGGCGGTATCGGCGCCGACGAAGTCGTAAGCAGCACGGGCAGGCGCCCGAGCGCCCCTTGATCGCGATCATGCACGCGCGGGCCGGACGACCTATGCTGAACAAATCGATTGTCCGCGCTTCGCGTGGCAACCCGCCGATCCCAGTAACCGTCGCGATCACGGTGGCCGTCCGGCCGCCGTGCGCCACTTCAGCGCGAAGCTCCCGTCGTCGTTCCGCGACGACGCGCACGCACGGAGGCCTTCGCCATGCAGCCTGCCCAGCCCATCCCGACGCTTGCGCGAATCGCGCTGGCCGTCGATCCGACGCCCGAATCGCTGTCCGCCGCGCGCTATGCGCGCACGCTGCTGCGTCCCGGCATGCGATTGCGCATCGTCTGCGCGATCGACAACCCGCGCCTCGTATTGCCCGACATCCCGCGCATCGACGCACTGCTGACGTCCGCGCGCGAGGACCTGATGCGCGAGGCGCAAGCCATCAACGAACGGATCGCGACGTTGTTCGCCGATAGCGGCGTCGAGGTCGAGCAGGCGATCGTCGATACGTCGGTGACGGGCGGCTCGGTGGCCGATGCACTGGTGAGCGACACGTCGGCATGGGGCGCGGACGTGCTGGTGGTCGGCGCGAATCCGCATCACGGGCTGCTGCGGCTGGTCGAAGGCGCGATGTCGGATACGCTGACGTCGCGCGCGCGCTGCGCGCTGCTGATCGTGCCGGCCGCCTATGCGCGGCCGTCGGACGGCGGCCTGCAGCGGCTGATGTTCGCGGTCGACGGCAGCGAGCCGTCGCTGCACGCGGTGCGCGTCGGGCTCGGCTTCGCGGTGCCGACGACGTTGCTGTACGCGGTCTATGTGATCGATCGTGCGGTTCGCCTCACGGATATCGTGCCGGTGCGCGCGCTGGAGGATGCCTATCGCGCGGAGGGCGAGGACGCGCTCGCAAAGGTCGGCCCGCTGTTCCATGCGACCGGCAACCCGACCAAGCGCGGTGTCGTCGAGACCCGCCCGACCAGCGACGACGTGGCCCATGCGCTGATGCGCGACGCCGTGTACTGGCGTGCGGAATTGCTGGTGGTCGGCACGCACGGCCGGCGCGGTATCGCCGCCTGGCTGATCGGCAGCGTCGCGCGCCGCGTTGCGCATCTTGCCCAGGTGCCCGTGCTCCTCGTGCGCGGTGCCGAATAAATCGTGCGATATCGAGAGCGAAGCAGGGTTCGGTTGACCTGCATCAGAAACGGCGCACGCATCGCGTGAGAGATTGACGGAACAACCGGCAACGCGGCCGGTCTGTCGTGCATGGTCCGTGCGGCCCCGCAGCAATGCGAGTGTCAAAGGCTGCGATCGACGGCGCATTCACAGCCGTGACATCCATTTCCGGAGCCGCAACGTGCAATGCACGGCGCGTCACCTGACCGAGAACTCTCTGGCACGAGGGTAGGCAGCCGATGGCTGCCTTGGAGGACGGGCGGGGTGCAAGTCACCCCGTCCGCTTTCCTCGTTCGTATTGTCGTTGGCCCCGTCTGGTTTGCTTTCCCCGCAGGAATCGTTGTCGTTGCGGCCGTGTGGAACGGCGCGTCATGATGCGTGACGGCGCGCGGCAGCGCCGATGCGGATCGTCGATGATCGCGGCATGCGCGCCGCTGCCGTACAGGCACCGCATGTGGCAGGCGCTGCCGGCGTTGCGTGGTGCACTGCCGTTGCACGTGCCCAGTGCCATGCAACGGCTGCCTGGCGCTCAGGTGGTGCGAAGCGTCGAGCGCAGGTCGTGCCGTCGGCCTGCGCCGCGGCACACCCGCGAGCGCTGGCGCGCGACATGCAGCGGCGCGCATGCGCTGCACGTGCGGTTGCGCAGGCGGTTCGCGTGCGGCCAGCCAGGGCGCGCCTTGCGGCGTGGCTCCGCAATGGCCGGCGCGTCGGGTGCGGCCCGCGCGCAGAGTGCCGCGGCGAACCGTTGCAACGCGAGAACCGAGCCCGCGACGCTCTGGTACTTTTCGCGGCCGATCTGCCCGTCGAGGGTGACGAGCAATCCGGCTTCGCGGGCGAGCGCAAGCAAGGTGTCGATATTGTCGGACGGACGGTTGCCGGCCGGCACGGCCTTGGCGGGCAGGGCGCGCGCGTTGCCCGACGCGCGCCGCTGGCCGTCCCGGCCCGGTAAGTTGCGATGTCCCATGGCTGGTCTCCTGCGCCAGGCCCCGCGTGCCGGCTCGACGGCCGGCTGAGCGATGACCCGTATGAACGTTTCGTCCATGTCACCAGTATCGTGTGGCGCCCGTGCGCTGCCAAGCAGCGCGCGCTGAAGTCGCTGTCAGGTATTGCGCGGCGCCTATCGGAATCCGCTGACACGCAGGGCGGCCGATCGGCCGTCCCGGCGGCGATCCGGCCTGATCGTTCCGACGAATGGGCCGCGCCTGGCAGACGTCGCTTGACGCATGTTTTCGGCCGGTCTAAGTTCGCCGGTGCATCGGCGTCGAGCGGCGTTCCATCGTTTGCCAGGTCGACCGGTGCCGCGCCCCGGGGTGGCGTGGCAGGGCTTCCAGTCTCGTTCGCGGGCAGTTTGCGCCGCGGATATGGCGCGGCCGGTTCGGGGACGGACCGGCACGGCGGCACGCAACGTGTCGTTGATCGCGCGCAAACACGCGCCGGCGCATCGCACGCCGCGCTGCCGTTCAATCTTTAAGCTTCCGGTACCTTCTTTTCGTTCCTCGACCGTCAGGAGTCCGTCGATGTCCAAGGACAATTTGCTCGATTCACTCAAGGAAGCCGCCAAACGGCGCGCGATCGGTTCGGATCAGTTGCGTGCGATGCTCGACGACGAAGTACGCATACTGTCGTCCGACGCGCGGGTGCACGACTACATTCACGTGTTCGCGATCCGGCACCTCCGCGACCGGATGCGCCGGCAGGACGATCTCGATGACGACACGCGAGCCGATGCGCCGCCCGCGGACGCCGATCCGCGTCCGAGCCATCGCCTGTGACGGGCGAGCGCCGCGGCTGACGCCGCGGACGTGACACGATCCGTCGCAAGGCCAGGGCCGGATCCTGGTCGACATTCGTGCATCCGTCGACAGCAAACCGGCCTGTTCAAACCTCGCTTCGATCGCCGCGCCCAGGATCGCCGGTGCCGCCGTTGCGCTGTCGTCGCGTCCGGTGGCGGTGCGGCCGATGCGCCGGCCGGCGCAGTCATCCCGACAATCTCCCGACAATTTCCTGACAGGCGGCACGGTCTTTTGTCATATGTTTCACTGAATTGTCACGGCGGCCTCAAGTAAGCGGCGCGATTGCCGTTTACCCGGTGAATTCGTCCACCGGGCGTTCGCGCTCCCTTACCGAGTCGTTGCCATGTTCTCCTCCATCCGCGCCCGCATTCTCGCCGCGTGCGTCGCCATCGTCGTGTTCGCGCTCGTCGCCACCACGCTCATCAACTACTTCATCGCGCGCTCGTACAACGACGACGCGATCGACCGCAACCTGACCTCCGTCGCCAGCGGCCACGTGGTCGGGATCGCCGACTGGGTCGCCACCCGGAGCCGGATGATCTCGTCGCTGCAGGATGCCGCGCTGACGCCCGATCCGCTGCCGGTGTTCAAACAGATGGCAGCGGCCGGCGGTTTCACGAACGTCTACGCGGGCTACGCCGACAAGGTGTTCCATTTCTCCGACCCGACCGGCATTCCGCCCGACTACGATCCGACCGGCCGCCCGTGGTACAAGCAGGCCGCGCAGGCCGGCAAGCCGGTCGTCACGCCGCCGTACGTCGATGCCGGTACGGGCAACCTCGTCGTCACGTTCGCGGTGCCGATCCTGCGCGACGGCGCGCTCAAGGGCGTCGTCGCAGCGGACGTCTCGATGGACACCGTGATCGCGAACGTGAAGACGATCCACCCGACGCCCGCGAGCTTCGGGATGTTGATCGACAGCAACGGCCGCGTGGTTGCACACCCGGACGCAAAGCTCACGCTGAAGCCGGTCGCCGACGTGTCGCCCGAACTCGGCGCGACGAACGGCGCGACGATCGCGGCCGCGACCGCGCCCGTCGAGGTGACGGTCGGCGGCGACGCGAAGCTGGTGCGCGCGCGCCCCGTGCCGGGCACCGACTGGTATGCGCTGGTGCTGCTCGACAAGAACGAAGCGACGGCCGGGATGCGCTCGCTGCTGACCGCTTCGCTGATCACGCTGCTCGTGATCGTCGGTGTGGCTTCGCTGATCATCGGCGCGATCACCGCGACCGCGTTCCGCCGCCTGTCGCAAGTGCGCCAGGCGATGGCCGCGATCGGCTCGGGTGCTGGCGACCTGACGCAGCGCCTGCCGGCCGAGGGCCGTGACGAAGTGGCCGACATCGCCCGCTCGTTCAACAGCTTCGTCGACAAGCTGAACGACGTGATGCGCCAGATCCGCGATGCGAGCGAATCGGTGCGCACGGCCGCGAACGAGATCGCGGCAGGCAACCAGGACCTGTCGTCGCGCACCGAATCGGCGGCGGCAAGCCTCGAGGAAACGGCCGCATCGATGGAAGAGATCACCGCGACCGTCGGCCAGTCGGCGGCGGCGGCCGGACAGGCCGACGAACGCGCGGCGGCCGCGTCGCGGATCGCGTCGCACGGCGGCGTGGTCGTGTCGGACGTCGTCGCGACGATGGAGAAGATCGAGGAAGCATCGGGCCGGATCGGCGACATCATCGGCGTGATCGACGGGATCGCGTTCCAGACCAACATCCTTGCGCTGAACGCGGCCGTCGAAGCGGCGCGCGCGGGCGAGCAGGGCCGCGGCTTCGCGGTCGTCGCGCAGGAAGTGCGCAGCCTCGCGCAACGCAGCGCGCAGGCCGCACGCGAAGTGAAGGTGCTGGTCGAATCGACGGTCGCGAGCGTGTCGGCCGGATCCGGGCAGGTGCGTCAGGCGGGCGAGACGATGCGCGAGATCGTGTCCAACGTGTCGAACGTGACGACGATCATCTCCGAGATCACGCACGCGGCGAACGAGCAGACCCGCGGCATCCAGGAAGTGAATCGCGCGGTCACGCAGCTCGACGAGATGGTGCAGCAGAACGCGGCACTCGTCGAACAGTCGACCGCCGCCGCGACCGCGCTGCAATCGCAGGCGAACGCGCTGGCGACCACGGTCGGGCGCTTCAAGGTCGCTTGACGCGGCTTGTTGTGGAAAAGACGGCCGCGCCGCTCAGGAGCGGCCGTTGTCGCGCATCAGCGCGAGCCGGTTGTAGAGCGTTTTCAGGCTGATCCCGAGCGCTTTCGCGGCGCGCGGCTTGTTGCCGTCGAAGTGGTGCAGCGTCGCCGCGATGAAGCGCTGCTGTGCATGATGCAACGTCGCGCCGAGCGGCAGCGCCATCGTGTTCTCCGACAGGCGTTCGGGCGGTATCACCGGCTTCGGCAGCGTGACGTCGATGCCTTCGTCCGCCAGGATGTACGCGCGCTCGATCGTGTTGTGCAGCTCGCGGACGTTGCCGGGCCACGAATACGCGCGCAGCGCCGCGACCGCCGCCCCGGTCAGCCGCTTGTGCGCATGATGGCGTGCGTTGAGGGCTTCGACGAACTCCAGTGCGATCGTCTCGATGTCGCTGTCGCGCTGGCGCAGCGGCGGGACGTACAGCGCAAACGCGGCGAGGCGGTAGAACAGATCCTCGCGCAACCGGCCGTCGCGCACGGCTTCGGCCGGGTTGTGGCGCGTGGCCGACACGATCCGCACGTCGAGCGGAATCGGCTCGGTGCCGCCCACCCGCACAATCACATTCGATTCGATCGCCCGCAGCAGCTTCACCTGCAGCGGCGCGGGCATTTCGGCGATCTCGTCGAGCAGCAGCGTGCCGCCGCGCGCGGCTTCGAAGAAACCTTCCCGTTGCGCGATCGCGCCGGTAAAGCTGCCTTTCTCGTGCCCGAACAATTGCGATTCCGCGATATCGGGCGGAATCGCGCCGCAGTTCACGGGGACGAACGGGCCGTCCCGCCGGGCGCTGAGATCGTGCAGCCGGCGTGCGACGATATCCTTCCCGACCCCGCTTTCGCCGGCAATCATCACGCTGGCGCGGGTCGGGGCAATTTTCTCGATGCGACCGAGCAGCGTGCGCATCGCAGAGGACCGGCCGGACAACCGGCGCCCGTCGGCCCGCTGCTTCATACGGTTTGCGATTTCTCCCATGTGCGTTTCGCGGGCCGTTTTGAAAATCGGCATCACGCGTTCCGGTGATTGCAATATTTTCATCGACTGCGAAACGGCCGTGAAGGTGCCGCAAAATAGAAATTTCCAATGTGCGCAGCGGGGACGGAAGAATCAGGCCATCGCGGCTCCTGACACGAATCGCGGTATCGGGTCGGTGCTTTTTTACATCATTCCGCTGAAAAAACCGGTCGCGGCCATGGTGCACTGACGCGGCCCGCGACACCGGCCGCTGCAGCCCGGCCCGCAGGGCTGCCAGGCAGCCAGGCAGTCAAGCATGGCGCACCCTCCCAGGTATGCCGCTTGCTGACCCCACCACGCTCGCCCGGCACGCTGCACGGCAGGCCGGATGGTCGACCCGCGGCGTGACGCCGTGCGACCGGAGCCGGCGCGAGGCAAGGATGCAATGAGAACCCTGACCCGTGAGCTGTTACGGCAGGGTGCATGGATCGTGCTGGCCGTCGGGCTGGCGTCCGCGCTGCAGGCGTGGGCGGTTCGCGTCGGCGGCGAGCACGCGCCATTTGCGCCGCTGCCTTTTTACGCAGGCGTTGCGGCTGCCGCATGGCTGACGTCGTTCGGCGGCGGCCTGGTTGCCGCCGCGTTCAGCGTGGCCGTGATCGGTGCGCTCGGGTGGCGTGATGCGTCGCTGGCCACGCTGCTCGCGCAGGCCGGCGCATTCGCCGCGATCAGCTTCGTCGAGTGCGTGCTCGTGAGGGCGGTGAAGCCGCTGCTCGCGAACGATCGTCTGCGCGAACCCGATAACGACGGCGACGCCGATGCGCACGAGCCGCATCGCGAGCCGACGCCCGGCCCGCGCATGGCCGCACCGGACGACGGCCTGCTGCGCCGCGTGGTCGATGCGTCGCCTGACGCGATCGTCGGGGTCGATGCCGCACGCCGGGTCACGAGCTGGAATCCGGCGGCGCGAAGGATCTTCGGCCTCGACGCAACGCAGGCCGCCGGCCGCGACATCATCGCGATGATCGCGCCGCGCTGGCTGCGACGCCATCCGTTGCCTGCGTCGTTCGCGAATCTGCCTGCGCCGGTCGGTCCGTTCGACGTGCTGTGCGTGCGACGCGACGGCGGCCGTTTTCGCGCGACCGTCGCCGCGTCGCCGATCGTCGACGCGCAGGGCAACTGCACGGGTCTGTCGATGACGCTGCGCGACGCGCACGCACGACGCCGCGACGAGCGGCGCAACATGCGCTCGCTGCGCGGCGCGCGCGACGCCCGCGTGCAGGCGGACACGTCGAACCGGCTGAAGGACGAACTGCTGGCCACCGTGTCGCACGAACTGCGCACGCCGCTGAACGTGATCTACGGCTGGGTCGAGGTACTGCGCAACGTCGACGGACAAGGGCTCGCGCAACAGGCGGTCGACGCGATCGATCGCAGCGCGCGGTCGCTGTCGCACATGGTTGCCGACCTGCTCGACGCATCGTCGCTCGCGACGGGCCGGTTGCGCCTCGAGCGTGTGCCGGTCGATCTCGTGCGGGTCGTGCGCGATGCCACGCGTGAACTCGATGCGACCGCACAGGCGAGCGGGCTCGAGCTGTCGACCCGTTACGAGATGCCCACCTGCGTGATTCCGGCGGACCGCGAGCGCGTGCGCCAGGTCCTGTCGAACCTGTTGTCGAATGCGATCAAGTTCACGCCGCCGGGCGGCCGTATCGTCGTGTCGCTGGCGCCGGCGGGCGAGCGCGTGCGGCTGTCGGTCGCCGATACCGGGCAGGGTATTGCGCCGGAATACCTGCCGCATCTGTTCGAGACGTTCAGCCGGCCCGAACGCGCCTTTGCGTCGCCGAAGCGCGGCCTCGGGCTCGGCCTGTGGATCGTGCGCAACCTCACCCAACTGCTTGGCGGCGAAGTCGTCGCGACGAGCGCCGGCACCGGACGCGGGACGACCGTCACGGTCACGCTGCCGGCCGGCTGGGACGTCGACGAACCCGCCGAAAATCTGCCGCACACGGCGGGCACGCCGGATACGTCGACCCTCGACGGCCAGCGCGTGCTCGTCGTCGACGACGATGCGACATCGCGCGCGAGCCTCGCCGCGGCACTCGAAACGATGGGCGCGCAAGTGTCGACCGCGCAATCGGGGCATGACGCGCTCGACTTGGTGGAACGGCAGGCGCCGAACGTCGTGCTGTCGGATCTCGCGATGCCGGACGGTGACGGCTTCTGGCTGCTCGACCGTATCCGACATTTGCCCGGCGGCAGTGCGCGCCTGCCCGTCGTCGCGATCACGGCGCACGCCGGCAACGCCGACCGGCACCGCGTGATGGCGGCCGGTTTCGACGCGTATCTGCGCAAGCCGGTGGACATGCCAACGCTCGCGAGCGTGATCGCCGATGTCGCGCCGGACGCTGCGCGCGATCGGAAAGGGCGCGGCCGGTAGACGGATGGCCGCCCGGTCATCGGCGAGGAAAGGCGGCGCGACGGACGCAACGGCAACCCGCGCGGCCAGCCCGCGCCGTCGCGACATACGGAGGTCCGGATGAAAACGCATCGAACCGGCCGGCCGGCGGCGCTCGCGCTGGCCGCGACCGTCGGCGCATTGAACGTCGCGTTCGCGCAGGGGCCGGCGTCGCCCGCTGCGTCGGCGCAAGTCGCGCCGGGCGTCATCCGCCCCGGCGCGACGGCCGACGAGGCCGGCATGACGCAGCGGCCGACCGGTATCGATGTTGAATTCGTCGACAAGGCAGGCATGATCGGCGAGGCAGAGCGGCAGGCCAGCAAGCTCGCGCTCGACCGCTCGTCAAACCCGGACGTGAAGGCGTTCGCGCGCCGGATGGTCAACGATCACGAACGGATCGCCGCCGAATTGCGGCAGCTTGGCGTGGCCAAGGGCGTACCGGTCCAGTCGCGGATGCTCGTTGATCCAGCCGTGACCGCGATGCGGACCCAGGCGGGCCATGCGTTCGACACGGCCTATGTCGCGCTGGCGGGCCCGCGCGCGCATGAAGCGGCGATCCGGCTCTACGAAGCCGAGGCGCGGAACGGCCGCGATCCGCAGCTTCGCGCGTTCGCGGCCAACGCGTTGCCGATGCTGAACGCGCACCTGGCCGCCGCCCGGCAACTCGCGCAGGCGGTGGCCGCCGCGCACTGAGCGGCGATCGCGCTACCGCTCGTCGCCTTCGGGGCTTGCAGGGGCGTCGGGGCCGCCCGGCGACGCCTCGTACGGCGGCGAGTCGAGCGCCGTTTCACCTTCCTCGATCAGCCAGTACGGCGAACTGCCGTAGTACGCATGCAGCGCCTCGGCCCACTCCGGATCGGCCATTGCGGGCCAGCGGTTCCTGTCGAAGCCGGGGGCTTCGCGCACGCGTTCGACGGCGACGGGCAGCACGAAGCATTGGCGCTCGACGTCGAGCACGAGGACGTTCCACGGCACCGCGAGCAGCTTTTCGCCGATCCCGGGCAGGCCGCCCGACGCCACGACCGCATACGCGATCCGGCCGGAGCGCACGTCGAGCATGATGTCGGCGACCTGGCCGACGTCGTCGCCGTCCATCGTCAGGACGCGATCGCCTTCGAGCGTGCGGGCGGCCATCACGTCGGGCCCCGGCCCGCCGCCGGCCGTGCGGCGCTTGCCGCCGACGATGCGCGTGTCGTCGCGCGACGGTCTGTCCGTTGTCATCGAACACCTCCTGGTCGAAGCGGCGCCCGGGCGGGCCACGCGGCATGAATGGGCGCCGGTCAGCGCCGGCGCGGCAGCGACACGTCCTCGAGCGTATTGGCCAGCTCGTCCCGCTCGGGGCCGCCCGCGCGGGTCGCGATGTCGCCGAGCGACACGATGCCGACCAGCCGCCGGTTGCGGTCGAGCACCGGCAACCGATGCAACTGCACGTCGGCCATCCGCTGCTGGACGTCGCCGATACCGTCGTCCTCGACGCACCACTGCACGGGCCTGGACGCGACCGCCTGCACGGGCGTATCGGACGAATGGCCGTGCGACAGTCCGCGCACCGCGAGGTCGCGGTCAGTCACGATCGCGACGAGTTCGGGGCCGTCGCAAACGGGCAGCACGCCGATATCGAAGCGCCGCATCAGTTCGGCCGCGTGGCGAATCGTGTCGGTCGGCGCGACGCACACCACGTCGCGCGACATGATCTCGGTGACGCGAAACATGAATGCCTCCTTCGTGAGCGAGACGATCCAGGAGCAGATGGCGTGCCGCGCGCGGGCCGCACACGCCGGGCCTCGACGGCCAGGCGACGGAGAAATTTGCCAGCCCGCTTGTACATCTTCCACGGCGGCAGCCGCGAACGGGCGGGGCGGGACGTCAGTGCCCGATGCCCGTCATCGTGACGATCGCGAGCACTACCGCGCTTTCGATCGCCGCCAGCGCTGCGACGCCGGCGGCGCCGCTGATTTCATGCCATCTGCGTTCAAGGCGTTTCATCGGATCGACTCCGGATTGCTCCGGCGCATCGCTGCGCAGCGCGAGCCGGTTGCCGCCGTCAGCCGTGATCGGGGGGCGGGGAAGGAACGTGCGGCGCGCGGCGTTCGCGCTCGCCGGACGGCTTCGCAGGATCGATACGGGTCGCGCCGCCAACGGCGGGCGGATCGCTGGCCGGAAACGTTTCCTCGAGTCCCTCGTCGATGCGTTCCTCCGTCTTGTCTTTGGACGGCGGGCGCGACGTGGCGAGCCAGAGCAGTCCGGCAGCCGGTGACACGGCGTCGTGGCGGCCGGGGGCGTGAGCGGTCATGGTCGTACCTCCTGGGTCATGGATGGGGGGCGCAAGCGCGATGCCTGCGCGGGACCGACGGCACGACGCTTGCGCGCCGGCGAAACCGCACGGGGTGCGGCGCAGCCACGCACGCCGTCGGCGTGGACGAGAGGACATCGTGATGAAGGCATCCACTGAAAGGATACGTTACGTCGCGAACGGTTGCGGCCGCGATTTCTGCCACGTGCACGAGCGTTTCGACACGTGGCAGCGCGAGTCGCCGGTCTATCGGCCCGAGGCCCGAGCGGCGCACGTTCGACGGCAAGGGAGAGGCACGCGATCTGAACGACACCGTCTACGACGGCCCCGAGCACGCGCAGCAGGCGCTCGTCGCGGCATGCGCGCCGTCCGACCGGTTCGCGCTCGCGGTACGGCTGACCGCCGAGGGGCGCACGTTGTGGTTCGTGATGACGGCCCATGAGGACTCTGGGCACGCGACAGCGTCCGACCGGGGCGGCCAACCGGAGCACATGCCGCGGCAACGGGCACACCGCTTGCGCAAGGTTGCGGCGCCATCGAGACGCGCGCGCCGTCGCGCAGGAGAGACATGAATACGCCATTCACGCTGCACCGCCCCGAACCGACGACGCCCGACGTCGACCCGGACCCGACGCCCGGGCACGACGATCCTGTCGATCCGCCCGTGCCCGACGGGCTGCCGCAGGGTGACCCGCCGTCGCACCCGTCACCGATGCGGATGCCGGGAGGAAGCGGTGCATCACACGCGTCCGCGCGAACACTGAAAAAGGGAGGACCCTCATGGACATTCACGTGCAATCGCCAGACAAGCGCGCGATCGCCCAGGTGCTGGGCCGCTATTTCGAATCGCGCTCGTTGCGCTATCACATCGAGGAACTGCCGGGCGGCGTGCTGCAGATCGGCTTTCGCGCCAGCGGCCGCCCGGTCGCCGTCACTGTCTCGTTCGACGATGCCGCGTACGACGCCTATACGCATTGGGACGCGAGCCAGAAGCAGCTCGCGCTCGGACGGCTCGCCGACGGCTTCTCGCAGATGATGTCGACGCGCAGTCCGGCCGCGCTGGCCGGCGGCTATCACGTCGAGCGATTCTGATTCCACCACGCTTCACCGGACGATCCCCGCGGATGGCAAAGTGCCCGCCCGCAGCGGGCGCTTTGCGTCGGCGCGCGCGTCGCGTAGGATGTCCGTTAATTCAGCGCACGCTACGTTCGCGCCGCAGGCTGCCAGCCGCTGCAGCCGAAGAAGCGCAATGCGCTTTCCTTCAGGTTCGTTTCGCGCAACTGCCAGGGACCGCCGTGATGACTGTTGCTCGCCCTTTGCTGTCACCCGGCGCACGCCGGTTCGTTTCCGGTGTGTCGGCCTGCGCGGCGCTCGCCGCGGCCGGCGCCCGCGATGCGTCGGCCCAGACGCCTTCGCCGCTCGGCGAGTGGCAATACTCGGCAGGTGTGCCGCTCGAAAAACTCTACGACCCGAACATCCCCACCTGGGATATCAGCATGGGCGCCGCGATGACGCTGCAGCCGCGCTACGCGGGCTCGGACCGCTATCGCGTGATGGGCGGCCCGAATGTCGACATCCGCTATCGCGACCTGTTCTTCCTGTCAACGGGCGAGGGGCTCGGCGCGAACGTGCTGCGCGGGCCGAACTGGCGCGTGAGCCTGTCCGTCGGTTACGACCTCGGGCGCCGCTCGGCCGACGATATCCAGCACCTGAACGGCCTCGACAACATCAACGCGGCCCCGGTGATGAAACTGGCGGCCGATTACGTGATCTCGAAGGAATTTCCGCTCGTGCTGCGCACGGATATCCGGCGCAGCATCGGCGGCTCGAATGGCTGGGTCGGCGATTTCTCCGCGTACATGCCGCTGCCGGGCAGCAACGAGCATTTCTTCTGGTTCGCGGGGCCGACCGTGTCGTTCGCGGATTCGCGCTACATGAACAGCTGGTTCGGCGTGAACCCGGGCGCCGCCGCGCGTTCCGGGTTGCCGGCCTATTCGTCGGGTGCCGGGTTCAAGTCGTTCGGCGCGGGCGTGACGATGGCCTGGTTCGTGAACAAGCACTGGTTCGTCACGATCGACGGCGCGATCGAGCAACTTGTCGGCCGCGCCGCGCGCAGCCCGATCACGCAGCAGTCGACCAACGGCGTATTCGACATGTCGGTGAATTACCAGTTCTGAGCGGGGCCGGGCAGCAGCGGGCCGATGGGGCGTGCGGCATCTGCCGTCACATTTGATATGATTCCGACCTGTACGAATGTACAGTGATCAATCCCGTGACGCCTGCATCGCCGACGCCCCCGGCGTTTTACTACCTGACCAATTTCGAACGCGCGCTGGCCTGGCTCGGCGAGCGTTACGACGACCTGTTCGACGCGCACGAGCACGCGTTCGTCCGCCGGTTCGCGACGCTGCCGCAGGCGTCGCGCGCGCTGCTCGTGCGGATGCTGATGCGCAACGGGTGCGACTTCCGGGCAAGCAAGCTCGTGTACGACGAAATCGGCTGCGCACTCGCCGCGGCCGCGCCGCTCGTCGAACTCGGCTGGGTCGACCCGGCGCCCGCGCTGACGCTCGACGAACTGTTCGCGCTGTCGACCAAGGCCGATCTGCTGCGCATCTTCCCGGCCCTCGCCGCGCATGCGGGCGAACGCAAGCCCGAATGGCTCGAACGGCTGCGGCCCGCGCACGACGTCGCGCAACCGCTCGACGCATGGGGCGCACACGACGGCGATCGTGTGCTGCGCGTGACGGTCGGCGCGCTGTGCGACCGGCTGCGCCTGATGTTCTTCGGCAATCTCCATCAGGACTGGAGCGAGTTCGTGCTCGCCGATCTCGGCGTGTTCCAGTACGAAAGCGTGCCGATCGCGCCGTCGTCGCGTGCGCTCCAGCAGCGCGGCGACGTCGATGCGTATCTCGCGCTGCAGGTGTGCCGCGATGCGCTCGACGCGTGGCCCGGCGATCTGCCGTTCGACGACCTGATGCGCGCGATCGACGCGGTCGACTGCGGGCAGCCGTGGCTCGCGACGCGTCGCGCGAAGCTGCTGTTCGCGCTCGGGCAGGCCTGCGAACGCCGGGCCGACTGGGCCGCCGCGCTCGATGCGTATGCGCGCAGCGCATGGCCCGGCAGCCGCCATCGGCGCATCCGCGTGCTCGAACGCTGCGGGCGCGACGACGATGCGCTCGCGCTGGCGCTCGATGCGCGCGGCGGCTTCGAGAGCGACGAGGAGCGGCAGCGCGTCGAGCGCATGCTGCCGCGTCTGCAGCGCCGGCTCGGGCAGCGCGTCGAACGGGCGGCCGCGGCGGCGGACGTGCCGCGCGAAACGCTCGTGCTTGCGCGCCCCGATGCGTTCGTCAGCGTCGAATTTGCGGTGCGCGATCATCTCGCGCAACCCGCTTCGCCAGTCCACTACGTCGAAAACACGCTGATCAATTCGCTGTTCGGGCTGCTGTGCTGGGAGCCCGTGTTCGCCGCGGTGCCCGGTGCGTTCTTTCACCCGTTCCAGCGCGGCCCGGCCGACCTGCACGCGCCCGATTTCGTCGCGCGCCGCGCCGATGCATTTGCCACGTGCTTCGCGCAACTCGATTCGGGCGCCTATCGCGACACGATCCGCCGGCATTTCACGACGAAGGCGGGGCTGCAATCGCCGTTCGTGTTCTGGGGCGTGCTGAGCGACGAACTGCTTGACGCGGCGCTCGCGTGCCTGCCGCCCGAGCACTTGCGGCTGTGGTTCACGCGCCTCCTCGCGGATATCCGCAGCAACCGGTCGGGGCTGCCCGATCTCGTCCGCTTCTGGCCCGGCGAGCGCCGCTACGAACTGATCGAGGTGAAAGGCCCCGGCGACCGCCTTCAGGACAACCAGACGCGCTGGCTCGCGTACTGCGTCGCGCACGGCATCCCGGTGCGCGTGATCGACGTCGAGTGGGTGGGCGAAGACGTCGCGCACGCCGAAGCGGCGGCCCTGTCGGCATGAGCTACGTCGTCGCGGTGCGGGCGATGTGCGAGTTCACCGCGCGGCGCGGCGATCTCGACCTGCGCTTCACGCCCGCGCCGACCGCGCTGGAAGGCATTGCCGGCCACGGTGCGGTCACGTCGAACCGCGGCGCCCGCTACGAAACCGAGATCGCGCTTGCGGGCACGTGGGGCACGCTCACCGTGCGCGGCCGCGCGGACGGCTACGACCCGGTGGCAAACCGTCTCGAGGAGATCAAGACCTATCGCGGCAGCCTCGATGCGATGCCGGCCAACCACCGCGTGCTGCACTGGGCGCAGGCGAAGGTCTACGCGCACCTGATGTGCGACGCGCGCGGTTTCCAGGAAATCGACGTCGCGCTCGTCTATTTCGACATCGTGTCCGAGCGCGAAACGGTGCTGACGCAAACGCTGGGGGCGGCCGAGCTCGCGACGTTCTTCGCCGAGCAGTGCGCGTGCTTCGTCGGCTGGGCCGAGCGCGAGACGGCACACCGCGCGGCGCGTGATGCGGCGCTGCGTGCGCTTGCGTTTCCGCACGGGCAGTTCCGCAGCGGCCAGCGCGAGCTGGCGGTGGCCGTCTATCGCGCGGCACGCGACGAGCGTTGCCTGATGGCGCAGGCGCCGACCGGCATCGGCAAGACGCTGGGCACCGTGTTTCCGCTGCTGAAGGCCTGTGGTGAGGGCGAGCTCGACCATGTTTACTTCCTGACCGCGAAAACGCCCGGCCGCGCGCTCGCGCTCGAGGCCGCGACGACGCTCGGCGCCGGCTCGCCGGCGCTGCCGCTGCGCGTGCTTGAACTCGTCGCGCGCGACAAGGCATGCGAGCATCCGGACAGCGCATGCCACGGCGAATCGTGTCCGCTCGCGAAAGGCTTCTACGACCGGCTGCCGGCCGCGCGCGATGCGGCAATCGAGGCCGGGCTGCTCGACCGCGACACGGTGCGCGCGGCCGCGCTCGCGCACGACGTCTGTCCGTACTACCTCTCGCAGGAACTCGCGCGCTGGTCCGACATGGTGATCGGCGACTACAACTACTACTACGACGGCAGCGCGATGCTGTACACGCTCGCGCAGCAGAACCAGTGGCGTGTCGGCGTGCTCGTCGACGAAGCGCATAACCTGCTCGATCGCGCGCGCAAGATGTACAGCGCATCGCTCGATCCGTTCGCATTCGCGGCGGCCCGCGAGGCTGCGCCCGCGGCGCTGCGCAAGGCGTTCGACCGGCTCGCCCGCGCCTGGGGCACGGTCAGTCGCGCACAGGCCGGGCGCTATGCCGCGTACCCGGAAATACCGGGCCCGATCGTGTCGGCCGTGCAGAATCTGGTCGCGGCGCTCGGCGAGCACGTGGCCGACGCGCCGCGCGCGAACGGCGACGCACTGCTGCGGTTTCATTTCGAGGCGATCCAGTTCGGCGTGCTTGCCGCAGCGTTCGACAGTGCGTCGATCTTCGACGCGACGCTGCACGGCGAACCGATGCCGCGCCAGCCGGCGCTCGACGGCGTTGCGTCGGCGAGCCGCCGGCGCCGCGTGCAGTCGACGCTGTGCGTGCGCAACGTGATCCCGGCCGGCTTTCTCGCGCCGCGCTACGAAGCCGCATGCGCGACCGTGCTGTTCTCGGGCACGTTGAGCCCGTTTCACTTCTACCGCGACACACTCGGGTTGCCCGGCGACACGGGCTGGCTCGACGTCGACGGGCCGTTCCGCGCCGAGCAACTGACGGTGCGCGTCGCGAGCCACGTGTCGACGCGCTGGCGCGACCGCGACCGTTCGCTCGAACCGATCGTCGACCTGATCGCCGAGCAATACGCGACGCGGCCCGGCAACTACCTCGGGTTCCTGAGCAGCTTCGACTACCTGGGGCGCGTGGTCGCGCTGATGCAGACGCGGCATCCGGACGTGCCGGTCTGGGCACAGGCGCCGGGCATGGCCGAAAGCGAGCGCGACGCTTTTCTTGCGCGCTTCGACGCGGGTGGGCGCGGCGTCGGCTTCGCGGTGCTGGGCGGCGCGTTCTCGGAAGGCGTGGACCTGGTCGGCGAGCGGCTGATCGGCGCGTTCATCGCGACGCTCGGGCTCCCGCAGGTCAACGACGTCAATGAACAGATGCGGCAGGCGATGGACGCGCGCTTCGGTAACGGCTACGACTACATGTACCTGTACCCGGGCTTGCAGAAGGTCGTGCAGGCGGCCGGGCGCGTGATCCGCACCGAGCGCGACGAGGGCGTCGTGCATCTGATCGACGATCGTTACCGTCGGCGTGAAGTGCGCGACCTGCTGCCGCGGTGGTGGCGGATCGGGTAAGGCAAGGGCCGCCTGACCGTCGTGTAAGCGAACCTGCCGGTGGCCGTTGCCGCGCATCTTCCGCGTGATCGATCACGGGCGTTTCCGCCCGAGTCGCTTCGTGGATTAAAAAGGTCGAAGCGCTCGCGCGATGCAATGCGGTGAAGCGGCGACGGCGTTTTGATGCGCTTGCCATGGCGCGTCGCGAGCGGCGTGGTTTTCTTATCCGATCGATGACGGTATCGAGATCGTCGGCGATTTGCCGAAAAGAGCAGACGGGAGGCGGGGCAATCGGCGGACTTCCCTAGAGCACGTTCAGCATCGCGAGCGCGGCTTCCTGCAGATGCGGCAGCACGCGCCGCACGGCCGCGTCGGTCGTCTCCGCGCCGATCGGCATGTTCGTGCTCAACGCGGCAACCACTTCCCCATGACGGTTCTTCAGCGGCACCGCGATCCCGCGCACGCCGACCTGCAGTTGCTGCTCGATCGCCGCGAAACCGGCGTCGCGTGCGTGGTCGACCTGTTCGAGCAGGCGAGCCTTGTTGGTGATGGTGTGCGGTGTGAACGGCGGCAGTTCGGTGTCGTCGAGCCACGCGCGCACGGCTTCGCGATCGGGATAATGGGCGAGCAGCACGACGCCCGGCGACGTGAGCGGCGCCGGCACGCGCGCGCCGAGCACGAAGCCGGTCGTCATCACGCGCGACACGCCGTTGCGCGCGATGAACACGAGTTCCCAGCCGTCGAGCACGCTCACGTAGGCCGACTCGTTCAACGACGCGCTCAATTGCTGCAGATAGGGCTGAACCGTGCGCGGCAGGCGCGCCGAATCGAAGTACGACCAGCCGACCCGCAGCACGCGCGGCGTGAGGCCGTACAGCTTGCCGTCGGTGTACACGTAGCCGAGCGATTCGAGCGTCAGCAGGTAGCGCCGCGCGGCCGTGCGCGTAAGACCGGTGCGCGCGGCGGCCTGGGTGGGCGTCATGCGCGCATGCTGGCTGTCGAACGCCTCGAGGATCGCCAGGCCTTTTTCGAGGCCGGCAATCCAGTCGCGTCGGTCGAGTTCGGGCTTTTTCATCGTCGGAAGGTGGCGTCTGCGTGCGCGGTAATCGCGCGCGAATGGGCGATTATCGCGCAGATCGGATCTGCCGGGATGCATCGCCGAGGCTGGTCCGATTCGACGCTGGATGCGTGCCGCGAGCCCGGAACATGACCGTCGACGATAATCGGCGGCGCGCCGAACTACCGGATCGGCCTGGCGTGCGCGACCTCGGGGGCAGACATGCGGAAAGCCTCGCCGCCGTTGCGCAGCATTCCAAGGGGGATTTCGCCAGCGAAGCCGCGCTAGAATCGCCGCCTCGACTGGAACAGAACAATGAAAATTCGCGAATCCGTGTTGGCCGTGCTCGTCGCGGCCGTGCCGCTGCTTGCCGCGGCGAATCCTTCGTCCGGCACGCCCCTCCCGAAGCCGACCGTCGATGTGCGTGCGTGGCCGCGCATAACGTCGCCGAAATTCGGCTGCTATGTCGAAACAGCCTTCGGCTACCGTGACAAGCGCTTCAATTGCGCGTTGAAGCAGTACAGGAACGCCGGTGACGCGTGCAAGAACACGAAGGCCTACTACGAAGGCCCGGCGTTCCCCGACCGGCTCGCGGCCAGCGTGCATCCGCTCGCGACGAAGGTCGAGCTGGACTGGGAGCACGGCGACCTGCAGATGGTCACCGTCACGTTGAAGGGGACGTGGAACGAAGCGGATGTGCGCAAGGCGTTCGGGCTGCCCCGCGCGGAAGGGAGCAAGCTGACCGAAGCGGAGTTGCGGTCGGCGCCGGGCAACCTGATGGACACGAGTGTCCAGTATCCGTCGGCCCCGCTCGACGAGAGCCTGGCGAAGCGCCCGAGCAACCCCGCGCACGGCACGACGGCCGTGATGCTCTACGGGTTCGACCACATGGGCGCAGGCGACGCCGATTGCGGGGGCGGCGAGTAACGCGCGAGGAGGCGGCCGGCGCAGCCACCGACCGGGTGAGGAGGCGGTACGGCGCCCGGATGGCGTGCGCCGTACCGTCAGGGTCTTACTCGCTGCTCGTCCACTCGACGTTCGCGCCGACCGAGCGCAGGTTCTCGACGAAATGCGGGTGCGCGCGGCGGATCGGCAGCGCGTTCATGATTTCCGAGCGGCCTTCGATGCTCGCGGCCACCATCAGCAGCGCGATCGCGACGCGGATGATGTACGGGCTCTCGACGCGCGCCGGCGTCAGTTGCAGCCCGCCGAACGTGATCAGACGATGCGGATCGGACAGCAGCACGTGCGCGCCGAACTTCGACAGCTCGCCGGACCAGCCGAGCGCGCCGTCGTACACCTTGTTCCAGAACATCGCGCTGCCTTCCGCGCGCACGCCGAGCGCGATGAAGATCGGCAGCAGGTCGACCGGCAGGTACGGCCAAGGCGCGGCTTCGACCTTGGTGAGGATGTTCTGCGTGAACGGCCGGCGCACGCGCAGCGGGCCGTCGCGTTCCGCGCGCGACCAGCCGTCGCGGTGCGTGACGTTGACGCCGAATTTCGCGAAGGTGCGGTCGATCAGCGGGAAATGCTCGGGTGACGAGTTGCGCACCGTGATGTCGCCGCCCGTGATCGCGCCGAGCGCGAGGAACGTCGCGATCTCGTGGAAATCCTCGGCGAAGCGGAATTCGCCGCCGCCGAGCTTGCGGCCGCCCGTCACGCAGAGCCGCGACGTGCCGATGCCCTCGATCGCGACGCCGATCATCGCCAGGAACTGGCAGAACTCCTGCACGTGCGGCTCGGACGCGGCGTTCATCAGCGTCGACGTGCCGTTCGCGGCGGTCGCGCATAGCGCGAAGTTTTCGGTGGTCGTTACCGACGCATAGTCGAACCAGTGGTCGTTGGCCGTCAGCGGGCCTTCCGTGCGGACGATCAGCGAATCGGGCGTGCGCTCGATGTGCGCGCCGAAGCGCTCGAACACCTCGACGTGCGGAT
This sequence comes from Burkholderia sp. BCC0405, assembly GCF_902833075.1. Classification (NCBI taxonomy): domain Bacteria; kingdom Pseudomonadati; phylum Pseudomonadota; class Betaproteobacteria; order Burkholderiales; family Burkholderiaceae; genus Burkholderia; species Burkholderia sp. BCC0405. Next base: position 21,006 of record NZ_CADFEO010000001.1, on the reverse strand, counting down.
CGATCTCGCGCACGCCGAGCGTGCAGCCTTTCACGTCGTTCTCGAGGCGCGCGACGCCGAAGCGCGCGAGCAGCGGCGGGATCAGCATGATCGACGAGCGCATCGCTTCCGGCAGCCGATGGACGGCCGGATCGAATGTCGTGTTCCGATGGTGGAGTTCGAGCAGGCCCGTCGTGAAGTCGACCGACACGTCGCTGCCGAGCGTGCGGAAGATGTCGAGGATCTTGCGCACGTCGGTGATATCCGGCACGCCGACGAGGCGCAGCGGCTGATCGGTCAACAGGGTGGCGCACAGAATCGGCAGGACGGCGTTCTTGTTTGCAGACGGCTTGATGTCCCCGCGCAGCGGAGTGCCGCCGTGGACGATGAGATTCGACATGATATGGGGGCGTATCGGTGACTGACGTAGGCCCATATGATGCCATTGGTCGGCAGGCGGCGTGGAATGTTCGGAGGCGAAAAAGGGGAATCGGGGCGGGCAACTGACAGTGTTTGACGTCGCGCGCACGAACAAGGGGCAGCGGTGCCGTTGCCGGTCGACGTCGAGCAGTGCTGCGTGATGGCCGGCCATGTGGCGGGCCGGCCATTCGGTCAGGTTGTTACTGCGCCGCCCGCATCCGCGCGGCGACCACCAGCGAGATCAGGCAACCCGCCGCGAGGTAACCGGCGACGAGGTGCCACGAGCCGCCGCCCACGCTGACGAGGCCGACCGCGATGAACGGCGTGAACCCGCCGCCGACCACGCTCGCGAACTGGTAGCCGACGCCTGCGCCGCTATAGCGGTATTCGGCGCCGAACAACTCGGTGAACAGCGGCTGCTGGACGCTCACGACCATGTCGTGCGCGGCGTTCGCCAGCAGGATCGAGAAGATCACGATCCACGCGATCGACCGTGCCTCCAGCGCGACGAAGAACGGCACCGCGGACGCAAGGCCGATCAGCGCGCCGATCAGGTAGATGCGGCGCAGGCCGTAGCGGTCGGCCAGCCACGCGAAACACGGGATCGTCACGCAGCTCACCGCGCCCACCAGCAAGCCGATGTTCAGGAACAGGTCGCGCGACATGCCGAGGTTCGTCGTCGAATAGCTGAGCGCGAACGCGGTGACGATATACATCGTGAACAGTTCGGCAAGCCGCAGCGCGATGATCAGCAGGAATGCCTTCGGATGGCGCGTCAGCGCTTCCAGCACCGGCAGGCGCAGCTTGCGGTTGCCGTGTTCGACCTTCTCGACGAACTCCTGCGACTCGTCCATGTTCTTGCGCACCCACAGCCCGATCAGCACGAGCACGATGCTGAACACGAAGGGCAGGCGCCAGCCCCACGACTTGAACGCGGCCTCGCCCAGCGTGTGGCTCAGGATCGACACGATGCCCGTGGCGAGCACGAGGCCGACGCCGTAGCCGACCTGCACGCCGCTGCTGTAGAACGCCTTCTTCTGCTTCGGCGCGCTCTCGACGGCCATCAGTGCCGCGCCGCCCCATTCGCCGCCGACCGCGAAACCCTGGATCGCGCGCATCAGCACCAGCAGCACCGGCGCCCACCAGCCGATCGACGCGAAAGTCGGCAGCAGGCCGATCGCGACCGTCGACAGCCCCATCAGCATCACGGTCAGCACCAGCATCCGCTTGCGGCCGAGCCGGTCGCCGTAGTGGCCGAACACGACGCCGCCGAGCGGCCGGAACAGGAAGCCGACGCCGAACGTCGCGAAAGCCGCGAGCGTGCCCATCGTCGGGCTGACTTTCGGGAAGAATTCGGAATTGAATACCAGCGCGGCGACGATCCCGTACAGCAGGAAGTCGTACCAGTCGACAACGGCGCCGACGAAGCTGCCGATCGCGGCCTTGCGGGCCTGGCTGCGTATGCGGGCGCTGGCGGCGGCGTCGAGGGTGTCGAAGGTTGGGGTCATGGCGATGTCTCCTGGCACGGCGCATCGTGGAATCGTGGCGGCGCCGCGTCCGATGCTGCATTGAAGTCGATGGGTGAACGGAGAATAGGGCGCGCGCCGCATGGCGGCAATTGGCCAATCGGACAATGTGCGCGATTATCGTTCAAATCCGTGCGATTATCGAACGATTTCCGGGTTTGCACTGAGCGACGTAACGATATCCCGTTTGGCCAGGGTGTGCCGCCGTGAACGATCTGGTTAAAATTGGCAGCATTGAATATTTGCCCGTTCGGGGCGGATGCGCGGCCGCCACCCTGGCCGCGCATACCGCACGCGACGGGCGCCATCCCCATCGACCGCATGCCTCCGGAGACTGGAATGCCCGGCAATTCCCACCCCCTGTCCAGCGATACGCCGCCCGTTACCGATCCGGCTGCCAATCCGCTCGGGATGGCCGGCCTCGAATTCGTCGAATTCGCGGCGCCCGTGCCGGAAGCGCTCGCGCAACGCTTCGAGCAACTCGGGTTCAAGGCGATCGCGCGGCACGTCAGCAAGAACGTCACGCTGTACCGGCAAGGGCAGATGCATTTCCTGATCAACGCCGAGCCCGATTCGTTCGCCGCGCGCTACGCGGAGGAGTACGGGATGGGCGTCTGCGCGATCGGGCTGCGGGTGGCCAGCGCCCGGCGCGCGTTCGAGCGGGCGATCGAGCTCGGCGCGTGGGCGTTCGAGGGCGAGAAGGTCGGGGTCGGCGAGTTGAAGATTCCGGCGATCCAGGGCATCGGCGATTCGCACCTCTATTTCGTCGACCGCTGGCGCGGGCGTGACGGCCAGCGCGGTGGCGTCGGCGACATCTCGATCTTCGACATCGATTTCCGGCCGATCGACATCGCAACCGCGCATACCGATCTCGACTGCGTGGGCGTCGGGCTGCAGCAGGTCGATCATTTCACGCAGACCATCGGTGCGGGGCGCATGCAGGAGTGGCTGGATTTCTACCACGACCTGCTGCATTTTCGCGAGATCCACGAAATCGACGCGCACTGGCATGTGTCGGAGGAATCGCGCGTGATGGTGTCGCCGTGCGGCGCGGTGCGGATTCCGGTCTATGAAGAAGGCACGCGGCGCACCGAGCTGATGCATGCGTATCTGCCCGACCATCCGGGCGAGGGCGTGCAGCACGTCGCGCTGGCCACCGACGACATCCTGTCCTGCGTCGACGCGCTGCGTACGAACGGCGTCGAATTCATCGAGCCGCCGGCCCGCTATTACGACGATGTCGACGTGCGGCTGCCGGGGCATGGTGTCGATCTCGACGCGCTGCGCCGTCGCGCGGTGCTGGTCGACGGCGAGATCGGCAGCGACGGCGTGCCGCGCCTGTTCTTCCAGACCTTCGTCAAGCGCCGGCCCGGCGAGATCTTCTTCGAGGTCGTGCAGCGCAAGGGGCACCACGGGTTCGGGGAAGGGAATCTCTCGGCGCTCGCCCGCGCGCGCGACGCCGGCTAGGTGGCACCGGCGCCCGCCTCGGGCGCCACACGTTGCACGTCGAGCCTCACGCGCCGGCGGCCGGCACGCGGTTCGGCGTCATGCCCTCATTGGTGGCGGACTTGATCAGGCGGTTGCGCGCGTCAGCGGGCCGATCTGCAGTGGGCTGAACGCGGTGGACAGTTCGGCGGGTTCCATGTCGGGCAGAAGTCGGGAATGAGCTTGGCGGTCATTGTGCGTAACCCGCACCGGCGCGCATCGTCCAGGTGGATGGCCCGCACGCCACGCATGTCGCCGGCTGCGCGGCGCGGGCCTTGACGATCACGTCCGTCGCCATGTCACACTGCGGCCACGAGCGAAGATCTTGACCCGCCGATCGATCCGTTCACCTCCGGGCTCCTTGCGGTCGCGTACGGGAACCGAATCGATCGGGAGCTTGCCGGCAACCGGGGCGGGAAGCCCGCACCGTACCTGCACGCGACGGCGGCCCGTGCCATTCGTGTGCAGGCGCCGTTGCTGGTTTGCAGGCAGGCATCGTTCAATGGCGCCGTGACGAAGCGGCATGCCGCGCACGACTCGAACGACATCAGGAGAACCGCATGAGCAGCCAGTCGCAGCAGAAGCATAAGCGCCTGCCGAAACCTGCAGGGCGCCAGGCGATCCTGACCGAGCAACGTCGCCGGAAGATGGCGCGCTCGCCGCACGCGTATGTGCGCGGCAACACGGCCCGGTTCTACGAATGGCTCGTCGAAACCAACGGCAGCGCACTGCCGCACGGCCCGTCGATCTGGATCTGCGGCGATTGTCATACCGGCAATCTCGGCCCGGTTGCAAACCGCGAAGGAAAGGTCGACGTGCAGATCCGGGATCTCGACCAGACGGTCATCGGCAATCCCGTTCATGACCTGATCCGCCTCGGGCTTTCGCTGGCGACGGCCGCGCGCGGGTCGGCGCTGGCGGGCCTGACGATCGTGCACATGATGGAGGCGATGACGGCCGGTTATGCATCGGCGTTCGGCAACCGCAAAGCGAAGCTGCCCGAGCGCCCCGAACCGGTCCACCTCGTGATGAAGCAGGCCGTGCGCCGCTCATGGCGGCAACTTGCCGTCGAACGGATCCAAGGGCTCGCGCCGACGATTCCGCTCGGCCGTCGCTTCTGGCCGCTGAGCGCGAAGGAATCGCGTGCGATCGGCGAGCTGTTCCGCGACGAAGCGATCGCGGCGCTCGCCACGAGCCTCAAGGGCCGCAACGACGCGGGCAAGGTCGACGTGCTCGACGCGGCTTACTGGGTGAAGGGCTGCAGTTCGCTCGGACGGCTGCGCTACGCGGTACTGCTCGACATTGACGGGGACGTCAGCGACGGCGACGACCTGTGCCTGATGGACATCAAGGAGGGCGTGACAGCCGCCGCACCGCGCGACGAAACGGCCGCGATGCCGCGCGACAACGCCGAGCGCGTCGTGGAGGGCGCGCGGCATCTGTCGCCGGCCCTCGGGGAGCGGATGCGGGCGGCGCGCCTGCTCGATCGCGCGGTCGTGATCCGCGAACTGCTGCCGCAGGACCTGAAGCTCGACATCGATTTGCTTGCCGAGGACGATGCGTGCGAAGTCGCGCGCTATCTCGGCGCGGTGGTCGGCGCAGCCCACGCGCGCCAGATGGGCAAGCCGACGCGCGCGGCGTGGCGCACGGAGCTCGGCCGCAACCGCGCGAAGACGATCGATGCGCCGATGTGGCTGTGGAACAGCATCGTCCAGCTCGTGAGCAACCACGAAGCGGGGTATCTGGAGCATTGCCGGCGCTTCGCCGCAGGGGAGTAGCGTATCGCCGCGCGCAACAAACGATAGCCTGTCAAGCGAAGAGCCGCCCCGTCATCCCGCGTCAACGCGTTACGCTGCTCGCAACGGATGAGGGTGCGCACCCGGTGCGCTTTCCGGAGCGTCGTCGCCGAGCGGAATGAACGCCATGATCTCGAGGTCGTGTTCCGACAGCGCAGGCAGCCGGAACGGGCTCGACAGCACGTTCAGCCTCCGTACGCCAAGCTCGCGCAGGATCTGGGAGCCGATCCCCGTCACGCGTCCGTCACGGCGCGCATGGCTGGCCGGCGCCCGCGATGCGTGGCGATGCCCGCTGCGCTCACGAGCCGCGCGTCGACCGATCGGCCCATGCCGACAGCACCGGCCACTGCGCACAGCCGCGCCGGATGAAACCGGCACCCGTGCGGATCACAAGCGCACCGATCGCGAGGGCGGCCAGATCATCGAGACGGCCGAAGCCGACCAGTGCCGCGCTCATCGCGAGCGCTGCCAGCAGCGACGACAGCGCATCGGTCCGCACATGCCAGCCGCTCGCCTCGAGCAGCGCGGAGCCCGTCTCGCCCGCCTTGCGCAGCATCCAGTGCGACAGCACGGCCTTGCCGGCGAGCGTCACGACGACGAGCGAGAGCGTCATCGCGCCCGGCTGCACGACGGGCGGCGTCGCGAACCGGTTCGTCGCATGCCAGATCATTTGCACGCCGGTCGCAAAGAGCAACGCGCCGAGGCCCGCGAGCGCGAGCGGTTCGTACGTCGGGCGCCGCTCCGGCGGCAAGCGCGCGTCGAGCCGGCACGCAACGAGGATCAGTGCATCGGCCGCAAGATCGATTGCCGCGTGGGCGACGTCCGCGAGCAGCCCGGACGAATGCGCGGACCACGCCGCGACCGTCTCGACGGCGAGCAGCAGCAGGTTGATCGCGAGGCTGGCGGCGAGGGCGCGGGAGGTGGCCGCGTAAACATGGGGCGTGGCGCGCGACGTGCGCTGCATGGCGGATTCGTTTGTCGAGAGCGTGGGTCAGACCCGAACGCTACTGGTCAACGGTGGCAGCGCCATGACAGGCGCCAGGCGCGGCCCGGCCGGTCAGCGTTGCTCGTCCGCCGACGGCGGCAGCGCGGCGAAGCGAGCCGCGAGCGTCGGGCACGACCGCGCGGGCCAGATCGGGCCGAGGTCGAGCAGTGGCAGCGCGGCGCCATCGCCACGAACCCCACGACGATGAACGTCGGCACGCGCTTGGCGAACAAGCCTCGAAAGCCGGTCCGGAATGTGCGGGCTCCTTGTTCTCGCGCATTTCATTGACGCACCGGATGGATGCCGACGGCGCCGTGAAGCAGGGCGGTCGGCCTTTAATCGCGCAATGTTGACGGTCTTTTGCGCTGATTGAAGAGGCATTCTGGTGTGCGGGCGGGTTGGGAGGAGTCGGGGCGACGTATTGTGCCCAGCGATTTTGTACTCGATATAGGCCCGATACCGAATCCGCTCATCTCGACATTATAGAAATAATGTCAAATATAGACGATCGATAGATTGGATATTTAACGGTTTACGTTATATTATTTACGAAATCATCCGCCCACCCCTACCATGTCCGATTTCGCCGCCGACGAATCCCGCCTGACCGCCGAAATCGAGCGCCTCAAGGCCGACTTCCCGAAAACCCGCGAGTTGTATCGCGAAGCCTGCGCGCTGCTGTTCTTCCGCTTCGGTATCACGCCCACCGCGAACCGCCTGTACCAGCTCGTGCGCAAGGGCAGCATGAGCACGCCGACGGCCGTCCTCGGCGAGTTCTGGGCGGAGCTGAGGGAAAAGAGTCGCGTCCGTATCGAGCATCCCGATCTGCCCGCCGATCTGCAGGCGGCCGCCGGCGAACTGGTTGCAGCGCTGTGGAATCGGTCGAGCGCCGCCGCGGCCGCCGCGCTCGACGCCCTGCGCGCGGAAGTCGAAGCCGAACGAATGGCGGCGAAGGCGGAAGTCGCGGCACTGCAGGCCGAACTGGCCCGTACCGAAACCGCGCTGGAACAACGCACCGCGGCACTCCTGGCCGCGCAGGTGCGGATTCAGGAACTGGAACAGGCGAGGGCGGCGGACGACGCATCGCGACAAGCGCTGCAAGCGGATATCGAACGCCTCACGGCCGACAACGCGGAAGGCGACCGCGCACTTGCGCAGGCACGCGCGGATTTCACCACCCAACTCGACCGGCTGCGCGACGACGCCGGCCGGGCCGAGGAACGCTTGCGCGCGTCGGAGAAGCGAGCGCTGCAGGAGATCGATCGCGAGCGGCTCGCCGCCGCGCGGCTGCAGAAGGAACTCGATGCTGTGGCATTGCGCGCGGAGCAGCGCGATACGCAGCAGCGCAAGGAGGTGGCCGCGCTGCAGGCGCAACTCGGCGAGGCGCTGCATCGATGCGGCGTGCTTCAAGGGCAGCTCGACGGCGCGCAGGCGACCAATGCGGCGCGAGCCAACGAACTCGACGCGCTGCGGCGCGAAATGACAGTGCTCTCGCGCCGGTCAGCGTTGCGTGGCGCCAAGGCGGCACCGGCCGCGCAACGCGACGAGCGGAGGGCGCGCACACGAAAGCGCGCAGCCGACGCGCAGCCGCGCTAACGGGCGGGGCCCGCAAGCTAGTGTCAGCCCAAGGCGGCGCACGCCTGAAGCCTGAAGCCTGCACGCAAGCGACCGCGCCCCCTAAACCCCCGATCGCCCGCCCATCTACCGATACCAATCAACTCGACACGTACCGCGACGGCAGCGCCGGCGCGTCCGCCGGAATCGTGACGAGCGACGTATTCAGCCAGCCCTGCGGCGAGCCGTTCGACTGCGCATAGGCGCCGACGTACGGCATCATCCGCGTCGTCTGATAGACCTGCGGCGTCCACCCGGCGGGCGCGAGGAAAATCGACGTCGCGCGCTTTTCGCTATACGCGGACGCGCCGTACGTCGAGATGTTCCACAGCGTCTGCTGATACGTCGCATAGTCGGCGTTGTGCCGCGAACCGCCAGCCTGCCAGCCTTCGAGCTGGACGAACGTGTTGTACGTGCCCGCGCCCGCGAGCAGGTTGTTCACCGTGCGCCCGTACAGGAACGACAGAATCAGCCCGCAGCCTGCCGGCGCGAAATCGCTGCCGACGCTCAGGTAATAGCGGCCCGTCGTGTTCAAAACCGACGCGTAGTGCGAGTTGCCGATATCCGTCGACGTCGTCAGCCCGCTCGCGCCCATGAAGCTGTCGAACGCCTGCATCGTGACACCCGCCGGCAGGTCGCTCGTCGCGCTGATCGCGACGATATGCGAGCCGGCCGCCAGCTGCGTCAGGAACGCGGACAGCGTGCCCGCGATCCAGTTGCCCTGCGCATCGACGAACGGAAACGCGCGATAGCCCGTCAACGCGAACACCGCCGGATCCGAGCCGGCTTGCCACGCGATCTGCGGCACCCACATCGTCAGTGGGCCCGCGTTCGATGCGGTGGATACGTACTGCTTCAACGCGTCGATCAGTTGCGCATCGGCGGCGGGCAGTGCGCCATAAGCTGCGCCGTTCTGCCAGCGCTGCACCCATTGCGCGACGAAGCCCGCGAGCTGACCGCCGGTGAAGTCGGCCGGCGGCACGTAGCCGAGCGGGCCGGTACTTTGGTACGCGGACTGGATCGCCGCGGCCGTGCGCACGTTGCTGCCGAACATGCTGTTCGCGAAATCCTGGCAGTTGTTGGCCGGCGGCGTCGCGAGCTGCGCGAGCGGGACGACCCACGCGCCGTTCGCGGTCGCGACGCCGCGATACAGCGTGAGATTCGCGACCGAGTCGTGACCGGGAAACGTGGCGGCGTCGGCGCCCGACACGTAGCCGGCCGACGGTGTGACGCTGACGGTGGTCGGTTGCGACCCGAACGGATGCGTGTACGAGATCGCAAACGATGCGTCCCCGCCGGCCAGGCTGAACGATCCCGTGCAGTCGCCCCAGCTGTTCGACGCGCTGACGGCGGTCGATTGCCCGGTTGCGACCTGCGCTTGCGACGCCTGCGGCAGCGAGCCGCTCTGGCTCGCCGCGTTGCCGTACGCGAGTGTCGTCGACGGGATCGCATTGACGACGTTGATCGTGATCGAGCGGTCGGCGATGCCGTACTGGCGGGTGGACGCATCCGCGGCGCCGGTGGCGGCGAACGACGACGCGGACGTCGGGTTGCCGTCGCCGCCGCAGGCAGCCAGCGTGCCGACGAGCGGCGACAGGGTCAGCGCGGCGCCGCGCTGGATGAAGCGCCGGCGGTTCGGCGCGGACGGACGTTCGGGTTTCGAAGCGGTCATGGGCGTTCCTGGTCACGGGTTCGGGAGGCGACAACGGCGATCCGGCGCATTGCACACGTGTGCAATGCCGGTCGAAATGACTCGATTGCCGGCACATGCGCCGCGCGTATTTATGCGGGAGATCGATGAAACGCCCGCGACGAAACCGAGTCGTGCATGTGACGCCGCGCACGCGGCAGGGGGAAACGGAGCGAGGAATGCCGGCGCGACGTTTGGGCGCCCGGCGGGGATCGGGTAAAGTGCCGCTCAACATGCCGGTTCGAGGTTGCTAGACGACCGGTCTAATCGTTGCTAATATACGCCATCATGAATGCATCTTCAGGCGCGGAAGTCCGCCAGCACATCCTGAATATCGCCAAGCCGATCATGCTCCACAAGGGGTTTTCGGCGGTCGGTCTGAACGAGATTCTCGCTGCGGCGGGCATCCCGAAGGGCTCGTTCTACCATTACTTCGGCTCGAAAGAGGCATTCGGCGAAGCGCTGCTCGAATCGTATTTCGACGGCTATCTCGCGCATCTCGACAACCTGTTCAAGCATCAGGCCGGCACGGGCGCCGAGCGCCTGATGACGTACTGGAACAACTGGCTGCACACGCAATGCGCGGACGATCCGGAAGGCAAGTGCCTCGCGGTGAAGCTCGGCGCGGAAGTGTCCGACCTGTCGGAAGCGATGCGCACGGTGCTGCGGCACGGCACGAGCCAGATCATCGAGCGGCTCGCGGGCGGCATCGAGGCCGGGCTGGCCGACGGTTCGCTGAGCGGGGTCGCCGATCCGTCGTACACGGCCGCGATCCTCTACGAGCTGTGGCTGGGCGCAACGCTGCTGGAAAAGATTCACCGCAACCGCCAGCCGCTCGAAAGGGCGATGGTCGAAACGCGGCGCATGCTGAACCTGCCGCCGCTCGAGCCGAGCGGAGCGCAGTCGTAACCCGGGCGCGCACTGGCGCGCCTTGTTTTTGCCCTGATTCTAGACGACTGGTCTACTTAAGCACGCATGACGAACGCATCGCTCCGCGTTACGCTGTCCCGATTGTTCCAACCGCACGCGTGCGACCGCGACGGCCTGACCGTCGGCGCTGCCACGCGTGCGCGCTTTCTGCTGGCCCATCCCTGATCCGATCGTGCCCACGAAGCACGTTTATTCCTGTTGACGGAGACTCACATGCCGCAAACCAAGACCGCAAACCGCCAGATCATCCTGAATTCGCGCCCGGTCGGCGCGCCGACGCCGGACAACTTCCGCACCGAATCCGCTGACGTGCCGACGCCCGGCGCCGGCCAGGTGCTGCTGCGCACGGTCTGGTTGTCGCTCGACCCGTACATGCGCGGCCGGATGAGCGACGCACCGTCCTATGCGCCGCCGGCCGAACTCGGCCAGCCGATGGTCGGCGGCACCGTCAGCCAGGTCGTCTCGTCGAACCTGCCCGCGTTCCGCGAAGGCGACCTCGTGGTAGCGGGCGCCGGCTGGCAGGACTATGCGTTGTCCGACGGCCGCGACCTGATTCCGCTCGGCCGCGACCTCACGCATCCGTCATACGCGCTCGGCGTGCTCGGCATGCCGGGCTTCACCGCCTACACCGGGTTGCTGAAGATCGGCGAGCCGAAGGCCGGCGAAACCGTGGTGGTCGCGGCGGCAAGCGGGGCGGTCGGCGCGGTGGTCGGCCAGATTGCCAAGTTGAAGGGCTGCCGCGTGGTCGGCGTCGCGGGCGGCGCCGACAAGTGCACGTACGTGACCGACACGCTCGGCTTCGACGCGTGCGTCGACCATCGCGATCCGGCGTTTGCCACGAAGCTGAAGGACGCTTGCCCGAACGGCATCGACGTCTATTTCGAGAACGTCGGCGGGGCCGTGTTCGACGCGGTGTGGCCGCTGCTCAACGAGCATGCGCGCGTGCCCGTGTGCGGAATCATTGCGCATTACAACGACGCGGCATACGACGACACCGCGGTGTCGACCGGCCGTGATCGCGTGCCGGCGCTGATGGGTACGATCCTGCGCAAGCGCATCCGCGTGCAGGGTTTCATCATCCTCGATCACTATGCGACCGGTTATGCGCCGTTCCTGAAGGAGATGAGCGAATGGGTCGCGCAGGGCAAGGTGAAGACGCTGGAAGACGTCGTCCCCGATCTCACCGATGCGCCGCAAGCGCTGATCGGCCTGCTGGCCGGCAAGAACTTCGGCAAGGTCGTCGTGCGCGTGGGCCCGGACGAGTTGGCCTGATGCCGCGGCACGGCGACACACCACAGTTGCACGCTGGCGTCGCGCGACGCCGGCTTGTGGCATGCTCGATTCCGTTTCGATAGGAGTGACAAGATGGCGCTTCACGTGATTGCTTCGCTGTTCCTGAAACCCGAACACGCGGAGGCCGCCGAGGCCGTCCTGCGCAGCATGGTCGCGAAGACGCGCACCGAGCCGGGCAACCGGCGCTACGACCTGTTCCGCGAGCAGGACGGCTCGCCGAACCTGCATCTGTACGAGATCTACGACGACCAGGCTGCGTTCGACGCGCACCTCGCGAGCCCGTATTTCGTTGAATTCCGCACGAAGTCGGCCGACTGGTTCACGGCACCGCCGGTCATCAATGTGCTGTCGGGCATCGACGTGGCCGAGTAACGACGTCGGATCACCGCCGCGGCTCGTCCCACCCGGGCCGCGCGGCACCCGTCGCGCACCGCGCGACGGCGATGACAACGACGACACAGCGCGGCGCGCCATGCGCGCTGCTTCCCCAATACACCGGCCCCGGAGGCTGAATGGTCACCCTCAACATCAACGGCGAAACCCGCTCGGTCGACGCCCCCGACGACATGCCCTTGCTCTGGGTGTTGCGCGACGTCGTCGGCCTCACCGGTACGAAGTTCGGCTGCGGGATCGCGCAATGCGGCGCGTGCACGGTACATCTCGACGGCGTCGCCGCGCGCTCGTGCGTGCTGCCGGTTGCGGCCGTCGCGGGCCGCAAGATCACGACGATCGAAGCCGTCGGCGCAACGCCGGCCGGCCACAAGGTCCAGCAGGCATGGCGCGAGCTCGACGTCGTCCAGTGCGGCTACTGTCAGTCGGGGCAGGTGATGGCCGCCACCGCGCTGATCGCGTCGAACCCGAACCCGAGCGACGCCGACATCGACGCGGCGATGGCCGGCAACATCTGCCGCTGCGGCACGTACAACCGGATTCGCGCGGCCGTGAAGCAAGCCGCGAAGGAGGCCTGACATGTCGCGAGGACTGATCGAAGCCGGCCGGGCCGGTACGGGCGTATCGCGCCGTTCGTTCCTCAGGCTCGGCATGTCGCTGGGCGCGGCGGCCGGTGGCGGCCTGTTGCTCGGCTTCAGCCTGCCGGCCGCGGGCGACGATGCACGCCGGTCGGTGATCGGCGGCGACGGCGACGAAACCCCGCGCGCCGGCGTGTTCGCACCGAACGCGTTCGTGCAGATCGACCGCGCCGGCAAGGTCACGCTGGTGATGCCGAAGGTCGAGATGGGGCAGGGCGTCTATACGGCGCTGCCGATGCTGATCGCCGAGGAACTCGAAGTGCCGCTGTCGAGCGTGACGCTCGACCATGCGCCGCCGAACGAGAAGCTGTTCCTCGATCCGCTGCTCGGCGGCCAGCTCACCGGCGGCTCGACGTCGGTGCGCTATGCATGGGAACCGCTGCGCCGCGCTGGCGCGACCGCCCGTACGCTGCTGGTCTCGGCCGCCGCGAAGCAATGGAACGTCGATCCCGCATCCTGCCGCGCCGCGAACGGCGAAGTGCAGCATTCGCCGAGCGGCCGACGCGCGTCGTACGGCCAGCTCGCCGATGCGGCGGCGAAGCTGCCGGTGCCGAAGGACGTCGCGCTGAAAAAACCGGCCGATTTCAAGCTGATCGGCACGCCCGCGAAGCGGCTCGATTCGCCGGAAAAAGTCGACGGCACGGCCCAGTTCGGGCTCGACGTGCGCCTGCCCGGCATGCTGTACGCGGTGATCGTGAACAGCCCGGTGTTCGGCGGCACGGTGGCGAGCGTCGACGACACGGCAGCGAAGAAGATCCCCGGCGTGCGCCAGGTCGTGCGCATCGACAACGCGGTGGCGGTGGTCGGCGATCACACGTGGGCCGCGAAGCGCGGCGCATCGGCGCTCGTCGTGAAGTGGAACGAGGGCGCGGGCGCGAAGGTCTCGACGAAGGATCTGTTCGCGGATCTCGCGCGGGCGGCGGCGAACGGCAAGGGCGCGGTCGCACGCAAGGACGGTGACGTCGACAAGGCATTCGCGAATGCGAAGACGCGCGTCGACGCCGTCTACGAACAGCCGTTGCTCGCGCACGCGACGATGGAACCGGTGAACTGCACGGTGCACGTGCGCGGCGACGGCTGCGAGATCTGGGTCGGCACGCAGGTGCCGACGCGCGCGGTCGACACCGTGCAGCAGCTCACGAGCTTTCCGCCGGAGAAGATCGTCGTGCACAACCACCTGCTCGGCGGCGGTTTCGGCCGGCGGCTCGAAACGGACATGATCGGTCAGGCGGTGAAGATCGCCAAACAAGTCAACGCGCCCGTGAAGGTGATCTGGACGCGCGAGGAAGACGTGCAGCACGACATGTACCGGCCGTGCTACTACGACAGGATTTCGGCCGGCCTCGACGCGAACGGCAAGCCGGTCGCGTGGCAGCACCGCATCGTCGGCTCGTCGATCATCGCGCGCTTCGCGCCGCCGGCGTTCCAGCACGGTGTCGATCCCGATGCGGTCGAGGTCGCGGCCGAGTTGCCGTACGACCTGCCGAACCAGCTGGTCGACTACGTGCGCCAGGAGCCGCGCCACGTGCCGACCGCGTTCTGGCGCGGCGTCGGCCCGACGCGCGGCACGTTCGTGGTCGAGAGCTTCATCGACGAACTGGCCGCGCAGACCAAGACCGACCCGGTGCAATACCGCCGCGCGCTGCTCGGCAAGACGCCGCGCGCGCTCAACGTGCTCGACGTCGCGACGAAGGCGGCCGGCTGGGGCGGCCCGGCGCTGCCGACGGGGCAAGGGCGCGGCGTCTCGGTGATGCACGCGTTCGGCAGCTTCTTCTCGATCGTCGTCGATGTCGCGGTGGATAACGGCGAGGTGCAGGTGAAGCGTGTCGTGTGCGCGGTCGATTGCGGCATGGTCGTCAACCCGAACACGATCGAGGCGCAGGTGCAGGGCGGCATCGTCTTCGGGATCACGGGCGCGCTGTACGGCGAGATCACGATCGAGGACGGACGCGTCATGCAGAGCAACTTCACCGACTACCGGATGCTGCGGATCAACGAGACGCCGCCGATCGACGTGCATCTGGTGAAAAGCGGTGAAGCGCCGGGCGGGATCGGCGAGCCGGGCACGGCCGCGACGGCCGCGGCGCTGTCGAACGCGATCTTCGCGGCGACCGGCAAGCGGCTGCGCAAGCTGCCGGTCGGCGACCAGTTGAAGACGGCGTAAGGGGAGGCGACGACCATGCGAAACCTCACCCTGAAGATGCTCGGCGCGTCGTTGTTTGCCGTGTCTGCGCTGCTGGCCGGCACGGCCGCCCATGCCGCTCAGACGGCACCGGCCGACAGCGCGCTCGTCGCCCGCGGCGCGTATCTCGCGAAAGCGGGCGACTGCGTCGCGTGCCACACCGCGCCGCGCGGCACGCCGTTCGCCGGCGGCCTGAAAATGGTCACGCCGATGGGCGCGATCTACACGACCAACATCACGCCCGATCCGGAAACGGGCATCGGCGGCTATACGGAAGCCGAGTTCGCGAGTGCGCTCCGCGCGGGCGTCGCGAAGGACGGCCATCACCTGTATCCGGCGATGCCGTACCCGTCGTACGCGAAGCTGAAGGACGACGACGTGACGGCGCTGTACGCGTATTTCATGCACGGCGTCGAGCCGGTGAAGCAGGCGAACCGGCCGTCGGACATCCCGTGGCCGCTCAACATGCGCTGGCCGCTCGCGTTGTGGAACATGGCGTTCCTCGACACGACGCCCTATGCCGACAAGCCGGCCAAGGACGCGATGTGGAACCGCGGCGCGTATCTGGTGCAGGGGCTCGGGCACTGCGGGTCGTGCCACACGCCGCGCGGCGTCGGCTTCCAGGAGAAGGCGCTCGACGAAGGCGGCGCGGCGTTCCTGTCGGGCGCGCCGATCGACAACTGGTTCGCGTCGAACCTGACCGGCGAGCCGAACACGGGGCTGGGCCGCTGGAACGAGGCCGAGGTCGCGCAATTCCTGAAGACCGGCGCGAACCGTCATGCGACCGCGTTCGGCTCGATGGTCAGCGTGATCAACCACAGCACGCAGGCGCTCTCCGACGACGATCTGGCGGCGATTTCGCGTTACCTGAAATCGCTGCCGGCGGCGGGCGGTACGGGCGCGCCGCCGTACAGCTACGATCCGAAAGCGACGCAGGCAGCACTGGGCCGGCCGGCAGCCGATCCGGGCGCGAAGGTGTATAACGCTTACTGCCTGCATTGCCACGGCGCGGACGGGCGCGGCTACGCGCCGCTGCTCGCGCCGCTCGCCGGCAATCCGAACGTGCTCGAAGCCGATGCCGCGTCGCTGATCAACGTGACGCTGAACGGCAGCGACACGCTCGTGATCGATGGTGTGCCGTCCGCGTATCCGATGCCGGCGTTCTCGAACCAGTTGAACGACCGGCAGATCGCCGACGTGCTGACGTTCATGCGCGCCGGCTGGAACAACGGCGCGCCGGCCGTGCAGGCGGCGGACGTCGCGAAACTTCGCAAGGCGACGGCGGCCGCGCGCTGAGCGCGGCCCCATGCGGAACGATGGCGGGCCGGTGTGCCTGCCGTCACTGCCGCCGGGTGCGTGCCTGCCCCGGCGGCGTGGCTTTTTTCTGTCTTTTCCTGTCAACCGGCGCGTGGCCGTTCGCGGCAGCGCGCGTTTATCGACGCAATGTAGGGGTGTCTGGATGGCTAACGTGACTTATACGGATACGCAACTGCTGATCGACGGCGAGTGGGTTGACGCCGCGAGCGGCAAGACGATCGACGTCGTGAACCCGGCGACCGGCAAGCCGATCGGCAAGGTGGCTCACGCGGGCATCGCCGATCTCGACCGTGCGCTCGCCGCCGCGCAACGCGGCTTCGAGGCATGGCGCAAGGTGCCCGCGCACGAGCGCGCGGCGACGATGCGCAAGGCGGCCGCGCTGGTGCGTGAACGCGCCGACGCGATCGCGCAGTTGATGACGCAGGAGCAGGGCAAGCCGCTCACCGAAGCGCGCGTCGAAGTGCTGTCGGCAGCGGACATCATCGAATGGTTCGCGGACGAAGGCCGCCGCGTGTACGGCCGGATCGTGCCGCCGCGCAACCTTGCCGCACAGCAGACCGTCGTGAAGGAGCCGGTCGGCCCGGTCGCCGCTTTCACGCCGTGGAATTTCCCGGTCAACCAGGTCGTGCGCAAGCTGAGCGCCGCACTGGCAACCGGCTGCTCGTTCCTCGTGAAAGCGCCGGAAGAAACCCCCGCCTCGCCGGCCGCGCTGCTGCGCGCATTCGTCGACGCGGGTGTGCCGGCCGGCGTGATCGGCCTCGTGTACGGCGATCCGGCTGAAATCTCGTCGTACCTGATCCCGCACCCGGTGATCCGCAAGGTGACGTTCACAGGTTCGACGCCGGTCGGCAAGCAACTCGCCGCGATGGCGGGCCTGCACATGAAGCGCGCGACGATGGAGCTGGGCGGCCACGCGCCGGTGATCGTCGCCGAGGACGCCGACGTCGCGCTGGCGGTGAAAGCCGCCGGCGGCGCGAAATTCCGCAACGCGGGGCAGGTCTGCATTTCGCCGACGCGCTTTCTCGTGCACAACAGCATTCGCGACGAATTCACACGCGCGCTGGTCAAGCATGCCGAAGGGCTGAAGGTCGGCAACGGCCTCGAGGAGGGCACGACGCTCGGCGCGCTCGCGAACCCGCGACGGCTCACCGCGATGGCGTCGGTCGTCGACAACGCGCGCAAGGTCGGCGCGAGCATCGAAACCGGCGGTGAACGGATCGGCTCGGAAGGCAACTTCTTCGCGCCGACCGTGATCGCGAACGTGCCGCTCGAAGCGGACGTGTTCAACAACGAGCCGTTCGGCCCGGTCGCGGCGATCCGCGGTTTCGACAAGCTCGAGGACGCGATCGCGGAAGCGAACCGCCTGCCGTTCGGTCTCGCCGGCTACGCGTTCACGCGTTCGTTCGCGAACGTGCACCTGCTCACGCAGCGCCTCGAAGTCGGCATGCTGTGGATCAACCAGCCGGCAACGCCGTGGCCGGAAATGCCGTTCGGCGGCGTGAAGGACTCCGGCTACGGGTCGGAAGGCGGGCCGGAAGCGCTGGAGCCGTATCTCGTCACGAAATCGGTGACAGTGATGGCCGTCTGACGGTCGTCAATCGATCGCGTGCGCGGCGCTGTCGGCGTTGCGCACGCGATCGGCGCAGGTCGGGCGGTACGCCCGGCTTTCGTCAGTTCTCCTGCCAGCCGCATTCGAACGGCAACCACCCTGGTATTTCAATACGCGCGTCACTGCGGGTCGATTGTTTCGATTCAGTCACCAGCCACGACATACGCGACACCACGCCCCTCGGTGAATGGCACCGGCACCCGGTGCCTGCCCGATCGGAACCCGATCCGCTCGACACCGCTCAGGTCAAGTCGTCAGCCACCTGGCAAGTACGGACTGCACCTCGTACCCGAGTGCCACGCTTTTTGGTATAGGTTATCCAGAAGAAACCATAACAACCGGTGCGTCAGCGTCGGCCCAACCTGAGAGGAAACGGATGCATCCGCGGTCGGCAGCGCCGTACTACGTTGTGCTGGCGGGGATCTTGATAGCGTGCGCGCTGATGGGCCTCTGCGTGTTGCAGTTGTTTCAAAGCCGTCACGACGCGCTCGATCGCGCACGCGATACGTCGCGGAACCTGGCGCTCGTCGCCGAGCGCGACATCGAACGCAATATCGAGCTGTACGGCCTGTCGCTGGACGCGGTGATTCAGGGCTTGCAGCAGCCGGACGTCATGGCGGCCTCGCCGGCATTGCGGCGCGGCGTCCTGTTCGATCACGCGATGACGGCGAAATTTCTCGGCTCGATGCTCGTGCTGGACGCGGCCGGCAACATCGTCCTGGATTCGGCGAACGACATACCGCGACAGGGCAATTTCGGCGACCGCAAGTACTTTACGGTTCACCGGGACAATCCGGACGTCGGGCTTTACATCAGCGATCCCTATGCGTCCCGCCTGCGCGGCGGCTCGCTCAGCGTGGCGCTGACGCGCCGCGTATCGAATCCGGACGGCTCATTCGGCGGCATCGTGATGATCGCGGTCAATCTCGAGTATTTCCACACGCTGTTCGCCGGCCTCGCGCTCGGCTCGCACGGCGCGATTTCGCTGATCGGTACGGACGGCATCATGTTCATGCGCCAGCCGTACGACGTGCACACCGTCGGCCGCGACCTCAGCAAGGCGGCGACGTTTCGCCACTTCCTGAGCGCGCCGGAAGGCTCGTTCCTCGACACCTCGACGATCGACAAAGTGCGCCGCCTCTACTACTTCAAGACGCTGCCGCATCTGCCGCTGATCATCATGGTCGCCGAAGCGGAGCAGGACATCTACGCCGCATGGCGGCGCCGGGCGATCATGATCGGGGTGCTGGTGGCGACCTTCGGCGCGGCGTTCATCGTGCTGTCCTGCATGCTGGGCGTCCAGCTGCGGCGCAGGATGCGGGCCGAATCCGAGCTGGTCATGCTCGCACGCACCGACGGCCTCACCGGGCTCAACAATCGGCGCTCGTTCGGGGAAGTGCTGGACCTCGAATGGCGTCGCGCACGCCGTGCCCGCTCGGTGTTTTCGCTGCTGTTCGTCGACGTCGACCGCTTCAAGGCCTACAACGACACGTATGGTCACCAGGCCGGCGACGACGCGCTGGCGGCGGTGGCACGGTGCATCGGCGACAACATCCGGCGACCCGCGGACACCGCGGCCCGCTATGGCGGCGAGGAATTCGTCGTGATCCTGCCCGATACGCCGGCCACGGGCGCTACGGAGATCGCCGAGCGGATTCGTGCGGCCATCGACGGGCTTGCGATCGAACATGCGGAAAGCGAATTCGGGCGCGTCACCGCGAGTATCGGCGTGGCAAGCTGGGCCCCCGAGCAGGAAGGGGAGGTCGAGTCGGTGATCAAGGCGGCCGACGAGGCGTTGTATCACGCGAAGGAAACGGGGCGAAACAAGGTTGCCTCGCATGAAACGGGCACCTGAGACCACCGCCGGCACGCATCGCCCATTGCCGATGGCGGGCGTGCCGTTCGACGCTCAATGCCGGCCGCTGCCGCGATAGCTTTCCACTTCCGCGTCGTACGCCGCCAGAAACGCCTTGCCGAACACCGACGCGAAATCGTCCTCGATCGCGAACACCGTGTCGCGATGGGTCGCCGCGTAGCGATCCCACATCCTCGCCTTGTACAGCACGGGCACGCGCTTCTCGTACCAGCGCATCGCGTCGTCACGCTCGCGCAGGCGTTGCGGCGAAAAGCGCGTCAGCAGGTCCATCAACGCGGCGCGCATGCCGGCAACCATGCCGATCTGGTGTGCATGCAGATCCTGGAACGCGTCGCTGACCGCGCTCTGCGGCGACATGAAGCCCGGCAGCGGCAACCCGAACATCTGCCGCAGCATGGCGCCGCCGTCCGGCAGCAGCTTCAGCGGGTTGTTCTCGCGATCGAGCAGCATCGTCATGTGCGCCTTCACCTCGCGCTTCAGGATGCTGCGCGACGACAGCAGCTCGACCGTGCCGTTCGCGAACAGCGCCAGCAACTGGCCCGCGATGAACAGTTGTTCGGCCGACCACTGATGCGACTCGGCGGCCGTATCCAGCCCCGCGCCTTCGAAGAACGCGCTCAGCAGTTCATCGGGCATCGGCGCGCGCGCGGCAGCTGGCTGAACACGCACGTGGTGCGTCCACTCGGGCGCATGGTCGGCCTGTGTCGTGGACGGTGCTTCGCGATCCGCATTGCCGCGATCGACCTGCGGCGCGACGCCCGTTGTGCCGATATCGCCCGATGATTGCGCGAACAGGTCGAGCGGATCGATCGACAACTGGTTGAGGTCGCGCTGCGATGGTGCGGGCGGTACGGTCTGCGCTGCGCGATTCGCCGGCTGGGTTGCGTCCGCCCGTGCGGGGCCGCCTGGTCGTGCGCTGGCGTCCGCCGCCTTGCCGCGCGGCGCGAGACGATCCTGGAGAAGCCCCCACAGCCGGTTGCCGGCGCCTTTCGTGTCGACCCGCGAAGACGATGCTTGCATGGGGGCCGCTGAAGCGCGTGCCGGGCACACATTTCATCATCGACGATCAAGGATACGAAGATGTGTGGCAGGAGCCGGCCTGAAATCGTCGCGGCAGTCGACCGCCGGGTCAATGATCGTCGCAACTCGGTTTGCGTGCAATTTTTATTTTACATAACGTGAATTATCGATAGCTTGTGTTGTAGTAGCTTTTTAGAAATGTCGTGTTCTAGCCATTTAGAAATGTCGCGTTTGGACCTCGGTAAGCTTGCCGGCT